>JBEENX010000015.1:0-40965 GCA_041191945.1 Bacteroidota bacterium | reverse complement strand
AGAAGAGCTAAAGGAAGACATAAATTGACTGTTTCTAGCGAACCTAGACACAAAAAATAATGGTTATTCTATAATCAATATTAAGCCGTTACTATTTTTTAGTAACGGCTTTTTTTTGAAAATTTAAGCGAATACGTTTTAGTCAGTTGCGCTTATCTTGGTTGTAACTTAAATCGAATTACAAAACCTCAAAAACAACACACAAATTATATTACAATGCCAAAAGACACATCCATTAAATCCGTTTTGATAATAGGTTCCGGTCCTATTGTAATTGGTCAAGCCTGCGAATTTGATTATGCTGGTTCACAATCAGCACGTTCTATTCGTGAAGAAGGAATCGAAGTGATATTAATCAACTCAAATCCAGCGACGATTATGACTGACCCTTCTATGGCCGATCATGTTTATTTGAAGCCATTGACAACCAAGTCAATTATCGAAATATTAAAAGCACATCCACAAATTGATGCGGTATTGCCAACAATGGGCGGACAAACGGCGTTGAACTTGTGTTTAGAAGCAGAAGAAAAAGGAATTTGGGAGGATTTTGGAGTAAAATTAATTGGGGTTGATGTGAACGCCATTAATATTACTGAAGACAGAGAGCAATTTAAACAATTATTAAATAAAATTGGAGTGCCTTATGCACCTGCCAAAACAGCTACGTCTTTTTTACAAGGAAAAGAAATAGCGCAGGAGTTCGGTTTTCCGTTAGTTATTCGTCCATCGTTTACTTTGGGAGGTACAGGAGCGGCTTTTGTACATAAAAAGGAAGATTTTGACGAGTTATTGACAAGAGGTTTGGAAGCATCTCCAATTCACGAAGTATTGATAGATAAGGCTTTATTGGGATGGAAAGAGTATGAATTAGAGCTGTTAAGAGATAAGAATGATAACGTAGTTATTATCTGTTCTATTGAAAATATGGATCCAATGGGAATCCATACTGGAGATTCTATCACGGTAGCGCCAGCAATGACCCTATCGGATACTACTTTCCAAAAAATGCGTGACATGGCCATCTTGATGATGCGTAGCATCGGAAATTTTGCTGGAGGTTGTAACGTACAATTTGCAGTATCTCCAGACGAAAAAGAAGACATTGTAGCGATTGAAATTAATCCTCGTGTGTCTCGTTCTTCGGCATTGGCATCTAAAGCAACAGGGTATCCAATTGCTAAAATCGCATCGAAATTAGCTTTAGGATACAACCTAGACGAATTGCAAAATCAAATTACAAAATCTACTTCGGCTTTATTTGAACCTACTTTGGATTATGTAATTGTAAAAATACCACGTTGGAACTTTGACAAATTTGAAGGTGCTGATAAAACATTAGGACTTCAAATGAAATCAGTAGGTGAGGTAATGGGAATTGGTCGTTCGTTCCAAGAAGCCTTGCACAAAGCGACTCAATCTTTGGAAATTAAAAGAAATGGGTTAGGTGCTGACGGAAAAGGATATACGAATTACGAACAAATTATAGAGAAACTGACTTATGCAAGTTGGGATCGTGTTTTTGTGATTTATGATGCGATTGCGATGGGAATTCCGTTGAGCCGTATTCACGAAATTACTAAAATTGATATGTGGTTCTTGAAACAATACGAGCAATTATTTATTTTAGAAAAAGAAATTGCTTCGTATAAAGTAGAATCTTTACCAAAAGAATTGTTGCTAGAAGCCAAACAAAAAGGATTCTCTGATAGACAAATTGCACACATGATGGGTTGTTTGGAAAGTCAAGTGCATACCTTGCGTATGGATATGAATATCAACCGTGTATTCAAATTAGTAGATACCTGTGCAGCTGAGTTTAAAGCACAAACACCATATTATTACTCCACTTTCGAGGCTGAAATTGAAAAGCCAAACGGAGAACGTTATGTTCACAACGAAAGTATTGTTACCGATAAGAAGAAAATCATCGTTTTAGGTTCAGGTCCAAATAGAATTGGACAAGGAATTGAATTTGATTACTCTTGTGTTCACGGGGTGCTTGCAGCCAAAGAATGTGGTTATGAAACGATTATGATTAACTGTAATCCTGAAACGGTTTCAACCGATTTTGATACGGCTGATAAATTGTATTTTGAGCCTGTTTTCTGGGAGCATATTTACGACATTATCCAACACGAAAAACCAGAAGGAGTAATTGTACAATTAGGTGGTCAAACGGCTTTGAAATTAGCAGAGAAATTATCTAAATACGGAGTAAAAATCTTAGGAACAAGCTTTGATGCTTTGGATTTAGCCGAAGATAGAGGGCGTTTTTCTGATTTATTAACAGAATTGAATATTCCTTTCCCTAAATTCGGAATTGCAGAAACCGCTGATGAAGCGTCTGCGTTAGCAGATAAATTAGATTTCCCATTATTGATACGTCCTTCTTATGTATTGGGAGGTCAAGGGATGAAAATTGTCATCAACAAACAGGAATTAGAAGAACATGTAATTAGTTTGTTGAAGTCAATACCAGGAAATAAATTATTATTAGACCATTATTTAGATGGTGCAATTGAAGCCGAAGCTGATGCTATTTGCGATGCTGACGGAAACGTATACATCATTGGAATTATGGAGCATATTGAACCTTGTGGAGTACACTCAGGAGATAGTAATGCAACTTTGCCACCGTTTAACTTGGGTGAATTTGTGATGCAACAAATTAAAGACCATTCTCATAAAATAGCGGTTGCTTTGAAAACGGTTGGATTAATCAATATTCAGTTTGCCATCAAAAATGACATTGTTTATATTATTGAGGCCAATCCAAGAGCCTCTAGAACGGTTCCTTTTATTGCTAAAGCGTATGGCGAACCATATGTGAATTACGCCACTAAAGTAATGTTAGGGGCTAATAAAGTAACTGATTTTACATACAATCCGCAGTTGAAAGGATTTGCTATCAAACAACCTGTTTTTTCGTTCAGTAAATTTCATAATGTAAATAAAGCTTTAGGTCCAGAGATGAAATCGACAGGAGAAAGTATCTTGTTTATTGACGACTTGAAAGACGATCAATTCTATGAATTGTATTCTCGAAGAAAAATGTATTTGAGCAAATAATATTTAAATGCAAATATGTTAAAAGCCTCTTATAGAGGCTTTTTTTATGACTTATTGCTAAATTGTGAGACTCGTTTATCAAAAATAGCGTACAGTTTGTTTTTAAATTAGCTTCGTATTGTTTTTTAGTTTAAATTTGTTTAACAAAAATTAAAAAACAATGAACAACGTTAAAAACGTATTCAGTATCAAGGATCTCGAAAATTTATCAGGAATCAAAGCACATACTATCCGTATTTGGGAAAAAAGATACAATATCTTGCAACCAATGCGAACAGATACGAATATTCGTTTGTATGATTTAGCAAGTTTGCAAAAGTTACTTAATATTACTTTGTTGCACAATTACGGATATAAAATATCTAAAATAGCTACTTATAAATCTGAAGATATTCCTAATCTTGTTCGTGAAATTGTAACAAATAAGACCGCTAAGCATCATGCCTTGAGTGAATTCAAAATGGCAATGATGCATTTTGATCAAGAATTATTTTTTAAAACCTACAATTGGTTGATGGCTGAAAAATCGTTTCGTGAGATTTTTTATGAAGTATTAGTTCCTTTGATGCATGAATTAGGAGTGTTGTGGCAAACAGATACCATTTCGCCAGCTCATGAGCATTTTATTACCTTTTTAATTAAGCAAAAATTACTCATTCAAACAGAGCAGTTGCAGGTGTTAAAACCTACTTGTACCGATAAAGTTTTTGTTTTGTCTTTACCAATGAATGAAATACATGAATTAGGATTGATGTATTTGAATTATGAAATACTTGCAAAAGGATATAAATGCATTTATTTAGGAGAAAGCATGCCTATTATTAATTTGAAAGATCTTAAAAAGCATTTTGACTCGATCGTATTTGTTTCGTATTTGACTGTAGAGCCTAATAGAGATTTAGTAAATGATTATATTGACCAAATGAAACAAGAATTAGAAGATGATACTACACAACTCTGGTTTACAGGTCGAATGGCAGCATATATTGATTCAACAAAATTTTCAGAGCAACTATTGGTTTTTGATTCTATAGAATCATTAGTAGCGGCAGTATAAACAAGGGGTATATAAAAAAAACACAATTAATGGATTTATCAAAAACAATAGCTATCATTGGATCTGGATTTTCTTCCTTGGCAGCAGCCAGTTATTTGGCCCAAAGCGGGCATAAAGTGACTGTTTATGAAAAGAATGCATCGATAGGGGGCCGTGCCCGTCAGTTAAAACAAGATGGTTTTACATTTGACATGGGACCAAGTTGGTATTGGATGCCAGATGTTTTTGATCGTTTTTTTGCTGATTTTGGTAAGAATACAACCGATTACTATGAGTTGATTAAATTGTCTCCTGCTTATCGAGTATATTTTGGAATCAACGAATTCATTTCTATAGCCGATAATTTGCCTGAAATTGTAGCTACTTTTGAATCTATAGAAAAGGGTAGCGGAGTTGTTTTGGAACAATTTATGGCTGAAGCTCGAAGCAATTATGATATTGCCATTAAGGATTTAGTGTATCGTCCAGGAGTATCGCCTTTGGAACTCATTACTTTGGAAACAGCTAAAAAAGTAGGCCAATTTTTTAGTAACATCAGTCGAGATGTTCGCAAAAAATTCAAAAACGAAAAGTTGATTCAAATTTTAGAATTTCCGGTTTTGTTTTTGGGAGCCAAACCTTCGGATACACCTTCTTTTTATAGTTTTATGAATTATGCTGACTTTGGTTTGGGAACTTGGCATCCAAAAACTGGAATGTTTGACGTAGTTCGTGGTATGGAAAGTTTAGCTACCGAATTAGGAGTGAAATTTGTCACTAATGCAGCCATTGAAAAAATTATTGTCGAAAATAAAACTGCCAAAGGAATTGTGGTTAATGGAACCGAAATTTATTCAGATGTGGTTTTAAGTGGTGCTGATTATCATCATACAGAAACATTATTAGAAGAACAATACCGAGTATATTCTGAAAAATATTGGGATAGCCGTGTATTTGCACCTTCATCTTTATTGTTCTATGTGGGATTCAATAAAAAAATAAAGAACATTTCGCATCATGCTTTGTTTTTTGATACTGATTTTAATCAGCATGCTAAAGATATTTATGATGCGCCAAAATGGCCTGCAGAACCTTTGTTTTATGCCAGTTTTCCTTCAGTGACTGATCCTTCGACAGCACCAGAAGGTATGGAATCGGCCTGTTTTTTGATTCCGTTAGCCCCTGGAATTGAAGATACTGAAGCTTTGCGTGAAGCATATTTTCATAAAATTATGGATCGTTTGGAGTCATTGACACAACAAGAGGTTCGAAAAAATATTATCTTTAAACAATCGTTTTGTAAAAATGATTTTGTACAAGACTATAATTCGTATAAAGGAAATGCCTATGGTATGGCAAATACCTTATTACAAACCGCATTTTTAAGACCCAAGTTAAAGAGTAAAAAAGTAGATAATCTCTTTTTTACAGGACAATTGACCGTGCCTGGTCCTGGAGTTCCACCCGCTTTAATTTCAGGTAAATTAGTGTCAGAATTAATTAATAAACAATTTTCAAAAACCTAACTATGAAACAATTATTTGACACCGTATCGTTTAAATGTAGCAAACTAGTGACTAAAAATTACAGTACTTCATTTTCGTTAGCCGTTTATATGCTTTCGCCAAGTATAAGAGAGGCAATTTATAGTATTTATGGTTTTGTGCGCTTTGCGGATGAAATTGTAGATTCTTTTCATGGTTTTGAAAAAGAAACCTTGATCACTGATTTTGAAGCGGAATATTACAAAGCATATCATTCTGGAATTAGCTTGAATCCGATTTTAAATTCGTTTCAAATTACGGTAAAGCGCTATAATATTTCAGATGAATTAATTCAGGCTTTCTTAAAAAGTATGAAATTGGATTTGGTAAAAACCGAATACCACAGCAAAGAAGAATATGAGGAATACATTTATGGTTCTGCCGATGTGGTGGGTTTGATGTGTCTACAAGTTTTTGTAAATGGAGATGCTGAAAAATATAATGCATTGAAAGAGGAGGCTATGCGATTAGGATCGGCGTTCCAAAAGGTAAATTTCTTAAGAGATTTAAAAGACGATAACTTGGTATTGAATCGCACCTATTTTCCAGGAGTAGATTTAAATTCTTTTGATGAAAAAGCAAAACGTGCCATTATTAGGGAGATTCAGGAAGATTTTAGAGTAGCTTTTCAAGGAATAACCAAGTTGCCTATGGAGGCTAAATTTGGTGTTTATACGGCTTATGTGTACTACAAAAAGTTGTTGAATAAATTAGAAAAAACACCAAGCCATAAAATTGGAACCGCTCGAATACGAGTTTCTAATTATACCAAAGCAGGCTTACTTGCTCAGTCTTTTGTGACGTATAAATTAAAATTAGTTTAAAATTTAATTCTAAATACAATGAATGAAATCCAATTTTTTCTGATTTTCTTGGTTACTTTTTTATTGATGGAATGTGTTACCTGGTGTACTCATAAATATGTGATGCATGGATTTATGTGGTATTTTCATGAAGACCATCACCAACCTAAATATGCCGCTATTTTTGAGCGTAACGATGTTTTCTTTGTCATTTTTGCTATACCTAGCATTTTACTTTTTTACTTTGGGGTAGAGGGTGGATTGAATTATAAATTCTTCATTGGACTCGGAATTATGTTCTACGGAATGTGTTACTTTTTGATTCATGATGTCTTAATTCATCAACGCTTTAAGTGGTTTAAAAACACTAATAATAAGTACTTAATTGGTTTGCGAAAAGCACACAAAGTACACCACAAACATTTGGGGAAAGAACACGGAGAATGCTTCGGAATGTTGTTTGTCCCATTTAAATACTATAAAATATAATATGAAAGTTTATACTAAAAAAACAGAACAGTATGTTAATGCTAGTTTGGAAGAATGTTGGGCTTTCTTTTCTAGTCCACGAAATTTACAAAAAATCACACCTGAATCTATGGGATTTCAAATTACTGATTTTGATGAGAAAAGTATGTATGCAGGACAAATCATTCAATATAAAGTATCACCACTTTTTGGAATTAAACTGACATGGGTAACTGAAATTACCTTTGTGAAAGACAATAGTTATTTTATTGACGAACAACGTTTTGGACCTTATACTTTATGGCATCACAAACACTTTTTTGAGCCTACTGAAAATGGTGTTTTGATGACAGATTTAGTGCATTATGCTTTGCCTTTAGGTTTTATTGGCCGAATTATGAATGCTTTGGTAGTTAAAAATAAATTGAAAGCTATTTTTGATTATCGAAAAGTCAAGGTAGACGAAATATTCAATACAAATAATGGCTAAACACGAGGTTACTTTTTTCTGGTTCCGACGCGATTTACGATTGGATGATAATGTAGGTTTATTCCAAGCCTTACAATCTCAATGTCCTGTTATTCCTGTATTTATTTTTGATGAAACTATTTTGGAGCGTTTACCCAATGACGACGTGAGGGTAGGCTTTATACACGAATCATTAGCTAGTATTAATCAAAAGTTACAAGAAGTAGGTAGTTCTCTTTTGGTCAAAAAGGGAAAACCAATTGATATTTGGACATCTTTATTGCGAGAATATGCTATTAAACAAGTGTTTTGGAATAAAGATTATGAACCCTCCGCTATACAAAGAGATGCGGCTGTTACCGAATTATTGACTTTGAATGGTGTACAAACATTCTCATTCAAAGACCAAGTTATTTTTGAAGAAGCTGAGATTGTAAAAGCAGATGGATTACCTTATACAGTATATACTCCCTTTAAAAACAGATGGTTAGAAAAATACAAATCGATGGCTCCTGTTACAGAATTTGATTTGGTACCGCTTTTTTCTAATTTTTTAAAAAGTGAATTTGATTTTCCGAGTTTGGAACAAATAGGTTTTGTTCCAAGTTCAATTAAGGTAAAGCCTCATAACTTAAAGTTAGTTAGTAATTATCATGAAACACGTGATTTTCCTGCTTTAGATAGTACCTCGTATTTGTCTCCTCATTTGCGTTTTGGCACCGTTAGTATTCGGAAATTAGTGAATTGGGCTGCAAAAAAGAATGCTGTTTTCTTGAGTGAATTAATTTGGAGAGAATTTTTTATGCAAATTCTTTTTCATTTTCCTAAAGTGCAAAATAGGAATTTCAAGTCGGCTTACGATGGAATTGAATGGCGCAATAATGAAGACGATTTCAAACGTTGGTGCGAAGGGAAAACAGGTTATCCAATGGTCGATGCTGGAATGCGTCAATTGAACGAAACGGGTTATATGCACAACCGAGTGCGTATGGTGGTAGCGAGTTTTCTTTGCAAACATTTATTAATTGAATGGCAGTGGGGTGAAGCCTATTTTGCTAAAAAATTATTGGATTACGAAATGGCAGCTAATGTGGGAAATTGGCAATGGGCAGCTGGAACAGGCTGTGATGCCGCTCCTTATTTTAGAGTGTTTAATCCGGATATTCAACAGAAAAAATTTGACGAAAAAGGGATTTACATTCGACAATGGATTAAAGAATTTGATTTGGGCTATGACCAACCTATGGTAGATCATGCGATGGCAAGAGACCGAGCGATTGCTACTTATAAAGCAGGTATTTTAAAATAATTTCATAAAAAAAACTCCCGATAACTTGAAAAGTAATTCGGGAGTTCCAACCTAACCATAACTAATAATTTTAATTCTTTAGCTTAATTTATTTGAAATTAAACTGATGAATTCTTTACGTGTTTTGTCTTTTTCAAAAGCTCCTGTAAACGAAGAAGTTGTTGTCACAGAATTTTGCTTTTGAATACCACGCATTTGCATGCACATGTGTTGGGCTTCTATCACAACGGCCACTCCAAGAGGTTCTAATGCCTCTTGAATACAGTCTTTGATTTGGTCTGTCAATCGTTCTTGCACTTGCATTCTACGAGCAAAAGCATCTACAACACGAGGAATTTTACTCAAGCCAACAATTTTACCATTAGGAATATAAGCTACGTGTGCTTTTCCAAAAAAGGGTAACATATGGTGTTCACACATGGAGTACACTTCAATGTCTTTGACTACAATCATTTGTTTGTGGTCTTCCGTAAACATAGCTGAAGTTACTATTTCTAAAGGATTTAATCCGTAACCATGGGTTAAATATTGCATTGCTTTAGCTACTCTTTCGGGTGTTTTTTCAAGACCTTCACGAGTGACATCCTCGCCTAAATTTTCAATTATAGTTTTGTAATTATCGGATAGAATTTCAGTAATTTTGGTATTGTATTCTTCTTTTTTTTCGTAGTTTTTCATTTAGTATTTTTGAGGTGTTTATTAAATTTTAAAGCTGACAATACCATAATCCATTTCGAATATTTGTCCTGAGATGGATTTTGCTTTTTCAGAAATCAAAAAGTCAGCCATTTCAGCCACTTCTTTTGCCTGTAAATAGCCTTTCATAGGGTGACGTTCTATCATATTTTCTTTCATTCGGTCGTTTCTCAAAATTCCCGAAGCCAAAGTGGTGTCTGTAATTGTAGGCGCTATGGCATTGATACGAATACTCGAAGCTAATTCGGCTCCAAGCGATTTTACTAATCCTTCCACTCCTGATTTTGCAGTAGCAATACTCGCATGAAAGGGCATACCTAATTTGGCCGCAACCGTGCTAAACAATAGTATAGAAGGCTGATTTCCTTTTTTCAAAACAGGCAAGTATTTCTGAATCACTTTTACTGCTCCAATTACATTGATTTCAAAATCATTTCTGAAATCGTCAATACTCAAACTTCCAATAGGTTTTAGTGTAATCGAACCTGGACAATATATTACGCTATCCAAACTTTCAATTTCAGGAAGAACGTCTTGCAAAACATCTAACGAAAAATGCGTTAGGTTTGGATGTGAAATTTCAGGTGCAGTACGACTTATTGTATAAACACTATTGTTTTCTAATTGTTGTTGCAAAATTGCATTGCCTATTCCTTTGCTTCCGCCAATGATTAGTATTTTCTTCATTTTGTATGATTTAGCGTTTCGCTATTTTATTGTTATTTATTTGTCGTTGACGACTGCATTTAAAACGTCCTTCTCTAAAATCACGTAATTTTTCATGTTTTGTTTTTCTACCTTGTACTCTGGCGCGCCACATTCTGAAGCTAGACGGTTTCATTTCAGTGCGCATAAGGTCAATCACTTCTTGTTCTTTTAACCCAAATTGTAGTTGAATGGCATCAAATGTGGTTCGGTCTTCCCAAGCCATTTCAATGATACGGTCTTTTTCTATATCAGTTAATTCTTTTTTCATCAAATGTATTTTTGATAATTGTGTACTACAATTTCAGCTTTCAAATCAAATAATAAATTGTATAAACCAAAGAAGGTTCGGTTCATATAAATGAAATGTTTGGAACCTCGATTTCCATTCATTTTTCTTAGGTTTGTATCATTAGCAAAGCGTTCTCCGAGCTGTGCAATATTTTGAAAAAATACCTCGTCAGAGAAATCAAAAGTGTCAGATTGGAAAGGTTGTGTAAACAAAGTCAATAAATCATAAAACATAGCGGTAAAATAGGCTACTTCTTCAGGAGTATCATCGGTGCGTAAGATTTCTAATTCGAATAATTTTTCGCTGAAAAGTGCTTTATTATCTATAATTTCTTTTTTAATCAATTCAAAATAGGGGGTATAAAAGTCATTCGGAATGGCTTTCATACATCCAAAATCCAAAGCCACTAATTCATTATTTTTGTTGACTAAGAAATTCCCCGGATGTGGGTCGGCATGTACTTTGCGCAATACATGAATTTGGTACATATAAAAATCCCAAAGTGCCTGGCCCAATTGATTTCCAACCTTGGTATTGGTGTTTTCTTTGGTAAATTCAGATAGATGCAATCCTGTCATCCAATCCATAGTAATGATCCGTTCTGATGAATATTCAGGATAATAATTAGGGAAAATCAAATGGTCAATTTTAGAACAAGCAGCTACCACTTCCTGACTTTGTTTCAGTTCTAACAAATAGTTGGTTTCTTCAATTAATTTATCTTCTACTTCTTTGAAATATTTGTCTGAATCTTTGCCTTGTAAATTGAACATTCTGATAGCGATAGGTTTTACCAAAGCCAAATCAGACGAAATGCTATTCGCTACACCAGGATACTGAATTTTCACAGCCAATTTTTTACCATTCTTGGTTGCTAAATGCACCTGTCCAATACTCGCTGCGTTAACCGAATTAGGATCGAATTCGTCAAAGATTTCATAAGGAGTTTTGCCTAAGTTCGATTTGAATGTTTTTAATACTAAAGGAGCTGAAAGTGGCGGAACTGAAAATTGTGACAATGAAAATTTTTCGACATAAGCTTGCGGTAAGAAACTTTTGTCCATGCTTAACATTTGAGCTACTTTCAAAGCACTTCCTTTAAGGCTTTTAAGTCCGTCATAAATATCTTCGGCATTATCTTCGTTTAGCTTATCGCGATTTAGAGTAGGGTTGACTACTTTTTCGCTATAGTATTTTAAATAATTGACTCCTACTTTGGCACCAGTTTGTACTAATTTGCTGGCGCGTTCTATTTTAGAAGTAGGAATATAATCTATAGTTTTCATTTAGTTGTGTTGTAGTTTTTCTTTGAAAAGGAATTTTCCAAAATCAATGAGGCTTTCTAACGGAGCTGTATTCATTAATTCAAAAGAAGCTTTTACCGATTTTTCGATAAAAAGATCTGTCTTTTCAAAAGAGGCAGAATTATCGTCTAACCAAAATTTTAAGGTCATTACTAATTGAAACCAAGCCGATTCTTGCAAGGCTTTTTCTTGAATTTTTTGAAATTTTTCTTGTTTCAATCGGTATTCGTCAGAGATGATTCCACTGACAAAATTTTTGAAACCATTTCGTAAACTAGCCAACTGCATCAACCCTTGTAATGGATTTTTGCTTTCGTTTAAACTCAAAACAATATAACTACGATTAGCCGTTAACAACTCAAAGAAAGTAAAATAGAAACTTAGCATTTTACTTTTCATGTCATAGTATTCATAATCTTTGTCTTTATCTAATAATTCCAAAGTTTTTTCTAAAAAGAGATTGAAAATTTCCTTTTCTACTCCTTCAAGTCCACCAAAAAAGGTATAAAACTCCGCTTCGGTCAATCCATTTGCTTTTGCAAAATGATAAACTGATTTTGGTTTTCCATTGTTTTCAAGGGTGTCTTGCATGAACATTGATACTATTTTGTCTTTTGTCAAGGTTGGTTTTTTAGTAGCCATTTTCAATTTGTTTTCAAATTAGAGTATAAAGATATAAAATGTTTAACGATATAATACAAAAGTTAAACAAAATATTTGTTTATATTTGTGATGAATTCAAAATAAGAAACGTTTTATAAAATGAAAAAAAATGTTGTATTGACGGGCGGGACTGGATTTATTGGTAAAAAGTTAACACAGTTACTTTTAGAAAACGGATTTTCAGTATCTATTTTGAGTCGCTCCCCTAAAAAAAAATCGGAGGGAATTTCGTACTTTCAATGGGATATTGAAGCGGGAACTATTGATGAATCGGCCATTTTGAATGCTGATTATATAATTCATTTAGCGGGTGAAAATATTGGAGCTAAGCGATGGACTGCAGGTCGTAAAAAGGCAATTTTAGATAGTCGCGAAAAATCTACCCAGCTATTGTATGCTTGTTTGCAAAAACACAATAAGCAATTAGAATCCTTCATCTCGGCCTCTGGTGTTGGAATTTATGGGGCTATCAATGACGAATTAGTTTGTACAGAAACTACTCCAGCAGCTTCAGATTTTTTAGGAACGGTTTGTCAAAAATGGGAATCAGCAACTGTACCTATTCACAATTTAGGAATTCGAACAGTGCAAATCCGAACAGGATTAGTTTTAGGCAAAGGAGATGGTGTTTTACAGCAACTGGTTCCACTGTTTCGTTATAAATTAGGAAGTGCTATAGGTTCTGGAAAACAATACATGCCTTGGATTCATATTGACGATTTGTGTCGTATTTATTTAGCCGCAATCACCAATTCTGAAATGAAAGGGCCGTACAATGCGGCTGTAGATGACGGTACTACTAATGCCAGTTTTTCGGCTGCTTTAGCTAAAGTATTGGGTTATACCATTTGGTTACCTAATGTTCCTGCTTTTGTTTTGCAATTAGTGTTAGGAGAAATGGCACAATTGATTTTAAGAGGTAGGAGAGTAGCCTCTGATAAAATAGAGAAAATGGGATTTCAATTTCAGTTTACTGATTTAGAAAAAGCGTTACGCCATTGTTTATCGCACTAATTTTGTTGTAGTGTACAGTTCAAATGAGTATGAACTGTCTTTGAAATTTTTGGTAAAATCATAGTTGGAATTTCGATTTTAAAATCATCTGTATTCAAGTTAAAATCAGTTGTGATTTGTAGGCTACGTGCCATTTTCTTAATTAGTGCATTTACAGTAATATTTTGTGTAACTCCATGAATTTTTATTTTCCCGTTGATTGGTAAAACAATTCCTTCTGAACTAATTTTATTTGTGTCTAAATTGGATATAATCCCTTTAAAAACAGCTCTTGGATATCGATCACTTTCCATATAAATTTCGTTGAAATGTGTTCTCATTAAATCGCGTTTAAAATTAAAATCTTTAATTTTTACTACACAAGTAATGGTTTTTTCTTCTGTATTTAAAACACATTTGACAGAATGATTTTGTGCGCTTACTTCTTCAAAAAGCGGAACAGAGGCTTCAAAATTAATTGTGCCAGATTGCGTTGTCCATTTTTCTTGAGCAACAGAAAAACAACTAATAAAAAGAAAAAGTAGGGATATACTTTTTTTCATAACTAAAGGAGTTTGTATCTAAAGTTACGAATTTTAGGATTAAATCCAAAGAAAATTGAAATCTAGTTCAATTCGATTGAAACATTGTATTTCTTGAGACTTTCAATAGTTTCAATAGAACTGTAATCAAAAATTTCTTCGTGTAAGTCTCTTTCTTTCTTCAAAGCAATTTGTTTGAGACAATTGCAAAAACGACGTACTTCTTTTAGATTGGAAATAATCAATCCAGGAACAGGCACGCTATTGCCTTCTTTGTCTTTGGCAACCATTGTAAAATAAGAGGAGTTACAATGTTTAACTACTCCAGTTTGGATGTTTTCGGCTTCCACTCGTATTCCAATAATCATCGAGCTTTTACCTACATAATTAACGCTAGCTTTCATGGTAACTAGTTCGCCAACTTCAATAGGTTTTAAGAAATTAACCGTGTCAACAGAAGCTGTAACACAGTAATTGCCTGAAAATTTAGAGGCGCATGCAAACGCAATTTGATCCAATAACGATAAAATATAACCTCCGTGAATTTTGCCGCTAAAATTAGTGTGCGAAGGGAGCATTAGTTCTGAAATACTAATGTAGGATGATGCTACGGTTTTAAAAGTAGTGCTCATAGTTTATGATTCTAGTTGATTTTCGTCTTTATCTGCCCGATTTAAAATGGTGTCGGGAAGTGCTTTTTTGGCTTTGGCTCCCATTTTTTTCAAACGTTCGACACTACTAATTAAGTTTCCTTTTCCTTCCACTAATTTGTTCATCGCTCCTGCATATTCCACTTTACTTTCGTCGATTTTTTTACCAATTTTAATTAAATCGGCTACAAAACCTTCAAATTTATCGTATAGAGCTCCCGCTTGACGCGCAATTTCCAAAGCGTTTTCTTGCTGCTTTTGATTGGTCCACATGCTATCAATAGTGCGTAAAGTAGCCAATAAAGTAGCTGGAGTTACGATGACGATATTTTTTTCAAAAGCTTTGTTGTACAATGAAGTGTCTTCGTTTAAAGCCATAGCAAAAGCGGGTTCGATAGGGATAAATAGCAAAACAAAATCAGGACTTTCAATTTGGTACAAGTCTTGGTAATTTTTGGTTCCTAATTGTTCTACGTGGCGTTTGATGGAAGTAACGTGTTCTTTGAGGTAATTCGCTTTCAGTTCTTCATCTTCTTCATTGCTATATTTTTCGTAAGCTGTCAAAGATACTTTTGAATCGACAATCATTTTTTTGCCATCAGGTAAATTAATCACCACATCAGGAAATACCCGATTGCCATCTGCTGTTGTAAATGCTTGTTGGACTTCATATTCTCGTCCTTTTTCCAAACCTGATTTTTCCAAAACGCGTTCTAAAACCAATTCGCCCCAATTCCCTTGCATTTTACTATCGCCTTTTAAGGCTTTAGTCAAATTGATGGTTTCTTTACTCATTTGGAGATTCATTTCGCGTAAGCCAAGAATTTGTTGGCGTAAAGCGGCGTGGTAATCAATACTTTCCTTATGAGTGTCTTCGACTTTCTTTTCGAATAATTGAATTTTATCTTGTAGAGGTGATAAAATATTTTGTAGATTTTCTTTATTCTGTTCGGTAAATTTATTTGATTTCTCGTCTAATATTTTGTTGGCTAAATTTTCGAATTCTTTGGTGAATTTTTCTTGAAGCTGTTCTACTTCTTGCTTTTGTTCTTTATTGCGTTCCCAAAGATTTTCAAAATCGACTTCTTTTTTAGAAAGCTGAATGGCTAAACTGTCTTTTTCGTTTCGGATAGCTTCCTTCTCGTTTCTCTCTTTTTCTAGAGTTTCTTTAAAGTCTTGAATTTGGGCTTGACCCGCTACAATTTTTTCTTCCAAACTAATTTTTTCAGCTTGCATTTTAGCAGAGAAAATGAGTTTGCCAATGTATATTCCGATGGCTAATGCGATTATAAAAGCGAATAAAATAGGAAGAGTAGTAAACATTTTTTTATTTTTTTATGGACAGTAAAAGTAAGAAATTCTAATCTGATTTAGAAAATCAATCCATACATTCCATAAGTAATAAATCTCCTTCGTTATGTTCAATGGTTACTATACCATCTTGTGCAACATGGTTGCTACTTCCAGTTCGAATCCCTATGGTAAGATTGTCTCCTTGCAAAGGGTAGAAAAGGTTAGTAGAATGGATACCAGTAACATGGCCTATTGGAATTAAAGAAATAGGTGTTTTGGCTGGGTACCATTTTTCAAATTTTTTAGGTAATAAAAATATTTTGGAATAATCGTCCAAAATTACAATTTTCAAAGTATCGCGATACCGGATGATGTTGGTAATATTGGTTATGGTATGGTCTGCTCTTTTACCAGTAGCCCAAACTACATTTACAGCAGTGATGTTGCGCGAAATTAAATAATCAAATGCTTTTTCTAGGTCTGTTTTGTCTTGATCTGGGGTGTGGATAATTTCAATTGGGAACTGTTTGGTTTTGTATTGTTCTGGGTTAAAATTCCGATCGAAATCTCCTAATAAAATATCAACTTTGATGTCTAATTCCATCACGCGTTCTATAGCGGAGTCAAGTACAACAACTAATGGAGACCATTCTAATAATTGTCCCAATAATTCAGATTGACATGCAGCTCCATTTGCTATGATTAAAGCGGGTTCTTGGTCATCTCTAACAATGTGATGTGAAGACATTTTGATTTATTTTAGTAATGTAAAGATATTAAATTAATTAAGGGGGATAAAGTTGGATAAAATAGATGTTGAATTTGATGTATTTATTGTACAGTATAATTTACGGTATCATATTCGCTCAAGGAAAAATAGCCTAATGGAAAATTTTCTGGATGAGTACTATTAATAATATTTCCTCTTACAGTAGCTGGAGGAGATTGGAAAGGGCTGCCTCCACTATTACCTGCAATAGTTACAATAATATTCATATAATTATAATATCTTTTCGAAATACCATAGTGATTGATTTCAACTCTATCTCCTGGTTTTAAATTGTCATTTTGAGAAATACTAAAAAATTCATTACCATTAAAAAAATTATCATCATCAGCATAAAAGTTTGAAGTAGCTTGATTAGAATAAGTATAACGATACAGATAATAATTAGTGGTGTTTGCAGGATCATTATAAAATGCTTTTAATTCAATATTTTTACCACTAAATCCTCCTTGGTTGTTTTGTGTCACTCTAGTAATTGACGCAACAGGTAGTAAAGTTTCTGTGGCAACATACGTATTTCCATCAGCTATTACTGTGAGAGTATAATTTTCGCCAATTACAGGAACAAAATTCGAACATTTGTATTCTCCAGTAGCAGGTATTTCTATAAAGTTAAAAATTGTGTTGTGGCTATTTTTAATAAAAACAGTAGCACCTGAAACCTTACTAGGTGTATTAGTGTAAAAGCTCGTTGTTGTACTCAATTTTATTTTTTGAGTAGTACCACTGCTACCTTTTTTCCAAATTATAGCCGCTTCTATAACTAATTTTGGAGGTGCTGTTTCTAAATGTAAAGGAATTACTTCTTCACAACCGAGAAATAAAAAGTTCAAAATTACCACCCAAAAGAAATGTATTTTTTTCATAATCCTAAAATTTAAAGTTGTAACTTACTGCAGGAACTATTCCGAAAATTGATGTCTTAACAGCTTCGTTATCTCTGGTTTCACTATTCTGTCTAAAATTAATTGCGGCAGCATTTTTTCTATTGTATACATTATAAATACTAAAAACCCATTCGTTTTTCCAATTATGATTGTTGTTTTTTCTTGGCGTTAATGTAGCAGATATGTCAAGATGATGATAAGCAGGAAGTCTGTTTTTATTTCTTAGTCCATAGCTAGGGATCGTAATACCAAGGTATTGGTATTGACCATTTGGATAGGTTACAGGTTGTCCTGATTGTAAAGAAAAATTAGATCCAAAAGTCCATTTGTCATTGTGTAAGAAGCTAGTGGTTATTGCTAAATTGTGTGTTTTGTCATAAGCCGAATTATACCATTTTCCGTTATTAATCCCTGATTCAAGAGCTGTTCTTCCTGGAGTTTGTTGTTCTGATTTAGATAAAGTATAAGAAATCCAACCATTCAAACGGCCTTCGTTTTTCTTTAGCATAACTTCTAACCCGTACGATCGCATTTGACCATTAAGAATAACTTGTTCCAAAGCATTATTGGCAATCAAATCAGCTCCGTCGATATAGTCAATTCGGTTTTGTACTTTTTTGTAAAAGGTTTCCACTTCTAAGGAATAATTTTCATTTGCAAAATTGTTGAAATATCCCAAAGCCACTTGGTCTGCAATTTGTGGTTTTATAAAAGTGTCACTTGGTGTCCAAACATCCAAAGGAGTAGGAGAAGAGGTATTGGAAATCAATTGGAGGTATTGCACCATACGATTGTAACTGGCTTTTACCGATTGTTTTTCATTTAATTGGTAAGCCAAAGAAAAACGAGGTTCCCAATAGTTGTAGCTTTTTAAGACCTCATTTTTTTGAAAAGTTTGTGTGCCAATAGGGGTTGACTTTTCATAAATTTGCATATTGGTATTGAAAGTTACCGGATTGTTATTAGCATACACATTCAAATTGGATTGTCCTAAACGGTAAAACAAACTGTATCTTAATCCATAAGAAATCGAAAATTTCTTAGATAATTCCTGTTCAGCATTGATATACAATGCAGGTTCAAATGCGTATTTTTTATCCAGTTGCGAAAAGTTAATTCCCGATGTAGTACTTGACGGTCTTATGGTACCCGGATTAAAATCATAATAGATGGCATTAAGCCCATAATTCAATTTGAATCGGTCTGAAATATAGTTTTTGAAATCGTATTTAACATTGTAATTTTTGATTCCAGAATCCCATTGAAACCCTACAAAATTCAAATCAAGACCATAATAATAATCCGAATAAATTAAAGATAAATTAGAGAATAGTTTGTCAGAAAATAAGTGATTCCAACGCAAATTAAGGGTGGAGTTTCCGTAAATATTGGTAAAACTATTGGCTAAACTAAACACATCACGCCCAAAATAACCAGATAAATACAAATTGTTATTCGGGTTAAGTTTGTAGCTCATTTTAGTATTTAAATCATAAAAATAAGCAGCGTTATTCTTTTGGTCTTTCGATAATTTCATAAATAAATGCGCATACGAACTTCGACCTCCAATTAAGAAAGAGCCTCGATCTTTTACCAAAGGCCCTTCTATTAAAAGCCGACTTGAAATTAATCCGATACCTCCATTGGCATGGAATCCTTTACTACTTCCGTCTTTTTGATAAATATCTAAAACAGAAGAAGCCCTGCCTCCAAAACGTGCTGGGATACCGCCTTTGTATAATTTTAAATCTTTAATGGCATCTGGATTAAAAACGGAAAAAAAACCAAATACGTGAGACGAATTAAATATAGTAGCCTCGTCTAGCAGAATTAAGTTTTGGTCGGCTCCACCACCGCGAACATTGAACCCAGACGCTCCTTCGCCAGCGTTGGTTACACCTGGAAGTAATAAAATGGATTTTAAAACATCAACTTCACCTAAAACAACAGGCATTTTTTTGATAGCTACAATAGAAAGTTTATTAACGCTCATTTCAGGTTTCCGAATATCCGTTTTCGTTTTAGTATCCGTTATTATAACTTCTTTTAAAGTGTTTTCATTGGTCAACAATTTAAAATTAGTTTTTGTGTTTTGACTTAATTGTAGAGTTTCTTCAAGGGTTTGGTAACCCATATAACTAATTCGGACGCTGTAATTTCCTTTAGGGATGGTTATGGAATAAAAACCATATTCGTTAGTCGTTACTCCTGTTTTTAGTTCAGGAATAAAAAGGTTGACTCCAATCAAGTTTTCGTTGCTATTGCTGTCGCTAATAGTGCCACTTAGTGTGAATTTTTCTTGAGCGGTAGCCAATAAACAACTCAAAAACAACAAACACAATAGACTAATTTTTTTTGAAATCATAGTTTGATTATTATATTGAAAAGCAATGCAAATTTCAGTAAAAGTTGTGAGAAATTTTTCAAACAAGCGTTAAAATAAAAAAGGCAACTGAAATAGTTGCCTTTTTAAATTATTAGTAATGAGTTTGTATTAAGCGATTTTTGCTAAAATAGCGTTGAATGTTTCACTTGGTCTCATTGCTTTACTAGTTAATTCTGGATTAGGTTGGTAATACCCACCAATAGTTTGTGGTTTCCCTTGTGCTCCAATTAATTCGGAATTGATTGTAACTTCATTTTCGATGAAAGCAGCTGCAATAGGAGCAAAAGTAGCTTTCAAAGAAGCGTCTTTATCTTGTACTGCCAATGCTTCTGCCCAATACATAGTTAAGTAGAAATGAGAACCACGGTTGTCAATTTGTCCTACTTTACGCGCAGGTGATTTATCGTTAGCTAAGAATTTTTCAGTAGCTACGTCTAAAGTTTCAGCTAAAACTAATGCTTTTGGATTGTTTAAGGTTTGGCTTAAGTGTTCTAAAGAAGCACCTAAAGCTAAAAATTCTCCTAGAGAATCCCAACGTAAGTATCCTTCTTCAACGAATTGTTCTACGTGTTTTGGAGCAGAACCACCTGCACCTGTTTCAAACAAACCTCCTCCATTCATCAAAGGAACGATAGATAACATTTTAGCTGAAGTTCCTACTTCTAAAATTGGGAATAAATCCGTTAAATAATCACGTAATACGTTTCCTGTAACTGAGATCGTGTCTAATCCTTTTACAATTCTTTCCAAAGTAGCTTTAGTAGCAGCCACAGGAGATAGAATTTGAATATCTAAACCAGTTGTATCGTGGTCTTTTAGGTATTTTTGAACTTTTACAATTAATTCTCTATCGTGTGCTCTGTTTTCGTCCAACCAAAAGATAGCAGGTGTGTTGGATAAACGCGCTCTGTTTACGGCTAGTTTAACCCAGTCTTGAATTGGAGCGTCTTTGGCTTGACACATTCTGAAAATATCTTTTGCTTCCACAGCTTGTTCCATTAATACATTTCCGTTGGTATCTACTACACGAACCACTCCGTCCGCTTGTATTTGGAATGTTTTATCATGAGAACCATATTCTTCTGCTTTTTGAGCCATTAAACCTACGTTAGGAACACTTCCCATTGTAGTTGGATCAAAAGCACCATTTTGTTTACAAAAATCGATAGTAGCAGTATAAACACCTGCATAACAACGGTCTGGAATAATAGCTACAGTGTCTTGTTGTTTCCCGTCTTTGTTCCACATTTGTCCTGAAGTACGAATCATAGCTGGCATAGAAGCATCTACAATTACATCAGAAGGAACATGAAGGTTGGTGATTCCTTTATCAGAGTTTACCATGGCTAAAGCGGGACCGTTTTCAATAGCTTGATTAATAGCGGCTTCTACTTCGGCTTGTTGTGCGTGTCCTGCAATTTTTGCATATACATCACCTAAACCATTTCGGGTATCAATGTTTAATTCAGCAAATAAAGTAGCATATTTTTCAAAAACATCTTTGAAATACACTTCAACGATGGCGCCAAAAATAATTGGGTCAGACACCTTCATCATAGTAGCTTTTAAGTGAACAGAAAGTAAAATACCTTGTTCTTTAGCTTCTTTAATTGTTTTGGCTACAAAAGATTTTAAAGCATTCAAGTTCATTACTGAGCTGTCAATGATTTCTCCTGCTTTTAATGGGGTACTTGCTTTTAAAACTGAAGTGCTTCCGTCTTTTCCAACGAATTCAATTTTAACATCTGTAGCATCGGCAACAGTTACTGATTTTTCACTTCCGTAAAAATCGCCCGTTTCCATTGAAGCTACGTGTGTTTTTGAAGTGGATGACCAAGCTCCCATGGAATGCGGATTTGCTTTGGCGTAATTTTTTACTGCTTTTGGTGCTCTACGATCGGAGTTTCCTTCACGTAACACTGGGTTTACAGCAGAACCTAATATTTTAGCATATTTTGCTTTTACATTTTTTTCCTCTTCGTTTTGTGGCTCTTCAGGATAATTAGGTAAAGCATATCCGTGAGATTGTAGTTCGGCAATGGCAGCTTTCAATTGTGGAACTGAAGCAGAAACGTTTGGTAATTTAATAATGTTCGCTTCAGGGGTTGTAGCCAATTGACCTAATTCAGCTAAAGCATCTCCTGTTTTTTGGTTTTCTGCCAAATACTCTGGAAAATTAGCTAAAATTCTTCCTGCTAAGGAAATGTCTCTTGTTTCAATTTCAATATCAGATGTTGCCGTAAAAGCTTGAACGATAGGTAAAAAAGAATAGGTTGCTAACAAAGGGGCTTCGTCTGTAAGCGTGTAAAAAATTTTGGATTTCTGTGCCATTGTTTTATTTTTAAAATCGAATCTATTTATGGTTTTGCTACTAAAACGTTTTAGTTCGTTTTTTTAGCGGGGCAAATATATGAAAATCAGATGTAAAAACGTTTCGTACTATTGGATAAAAACGAATATTTTCAGGGATTAAACACCTTATTTGCAAATTGTTATTTTTATGGGGGTAAAATTCCTAATTTGAGAATTTTTGGCTCCGTAATTAGCAAAAAAAAGTCCCAACATTGTTGGGACTTTTATGATTAATCGATAAAATACTATCTTCTTTTATCTTTGATTTTTGCTTTTTTACCAGTAAGTTCTCTGAAGTAGAAAATTCTAGCTCTACGTACAGCACCTTTCTTATTGATTTCAATTTTTTGCAAAGCTGGTAAGTTAACTGGGAAGATACGCTCTACACCAATAGCTCCAGACATTTTACGGATGGTGAAAGTTTCTGTAGTTCCAGAACCTCTTCTTTGAATAACCACTCCTTTAAAGAACTGAGTTCTTGTTTTTTCACCCTCTTTAATTTCGTAGTAAACTGTGATTGTATCTCCAGCACCGAAATCAGGGAAATTTTTTCTTGTTACAAATTCGTCTTTAACGAATTTCATTAAATCTGCCATGATATTTTTAATTATGGTTTAAAATAGAGCAACATTCACGGTTCTCGCCAGAGGTTGGTCTAATGCGGGTGCGAAATTAAATATAAATTATGAATTATCAATTATAAATTTATAAAAAAATAAGAATTACTCTTCTAATAAGTCGGGACGGCGATTTTTAGTATGTTCGTACGCCATGTCTTCTCGCCATTTGTCAATTTTGGCAAAATTACCACTGGTTAATACTTCGGGAACTTTCCAGCCTTTATAATCCGCTGGGCGAGTATAAATAGGGCCTGATAATAAACCGTCTTGAAAACTATCTGTTAAAGCGGAAGTCTCGTCACTTAAAACGCCTGGAATTAATCGGATTAAAGCATCTGAAAGAACTAAGGCTCCTAGTTCGCCACCACTTAAAACATAATCGCCAATAGAAATTTCTTTGGTGATAAAATGGTCACGCACGCGTTGATCTACTCCTTTATAATGTCCGCACAAAATGATAATGTTTTCATACATCGACATGGTATTCGCCATTTTTTGATTCAGCG
This sequence comes from Bacteroidota bacterium, assembly GCA_041191945.1. GTDB lineage: Bacteria > Bacteroidota > Bacteroidia > Flavobacteriales > Flavobacteriaceae > Flavobacterium. Next base: position 17,588 of record JBEENX010000015.1, on the reverse strand, counting down.
TTTCGCCATCTGGCGACATATAAATGATTTCGTCGTATTCTCGTTCACTTTTTAAATGCGTAATGCAAGCGTCAATAGGTTGGACGGTCATGACCATTCCAGCGCCTCCTCCAAAAGGGTAATCGTCAACACTTTTTTGTTTATTAGTAGTGTAATCTCTTAAATTGTGGATATGAACTTTTACCAAACCTTTGTCTATGGCACGTTTCATAATAGAGGCTTCAAAAGGGCTTCGTAATAATTCGGGAAGTACAGTAATGATATCTATGCGCATTTTTATGGAATACAAAGTTGGAAAGGGGCAAAGGTACAAAGTTTAGCGTATTTTTAATAATGAATTTTGTTTGCGAAGGCTGAGTTTGCGTGAGGGATGGCAGTGGCATCCTTTTTAGGTGGTCGAGGCTCTCGAGACTACCTAAAAAAGATAAGAACGTACAGCCCGACCGGAGCTTTTGCGGAGGGCACGCCCAAGAAGTTTTTGTCAGTTCTATAATATTATTGTAATTTTGCGTTTTAATAAAAAACAACAAAAATGGAAAATGGAATATACGCTAAATTCAACACCGCTAAAGGTTCGGTTTTAGTAAAATTAACGCATGATTTAACGCCAGGTACAGTGGGGAACTTCGTGGCTTTGGCAGAAGGAAATTTAGAAAACAAAGTGAAACCACAAGGGACTAAATATTATGACGGATTAACATTTCACCGTGTCATTCCTGATTTTATGATTCAAGGTGGTTGCCCTCAAGGAACTGGAACGGGAGATGCAGGATACAAATTTGACGATGAGTTTCACCCTAGTTTAAAGCACGATCGCCCAGGAGTTTTGGCAATGGCTAATGCAGGTCCTGGTACCAATGGTTCTCAGTTTTACATCACTCACGTTCCAACGTCTTGGTTAGATGGAAAACATACTGTTTTTGGTCATGTTGTAGAAGGACAAGAGGTAGTAGATGCTGTAGCACAAGGTGATGTTTTAGAAACGTTGGAAATTATTCGAATTGGAGCAGAAGCAGAGCAATGGAATGCAGTAGAAGCTTTTAGAACTTTTGAAGGAGCTCGTGCAAAACGAATTGAAGCCGAACGCGCTGCTGCCGAAGCTGAAATGGAAAAATTAGCTGCTGGTTTTGAAAAAACAGCGAGTGGTTTGCGTTACCAATTTATTCAAAGAGGTTCTGGTAAAAAAGCCGAAGATGGTAAAACGGTTTCAGTTCATTATTCGGGACAATTGGCAGACGGAAAAGTATTTGATAGTTCGTATGCACGCAAAAAACCAATTGAATTTCCATTAGGAAGAGGCAATGTTATTGAAGGTTGGGACGAAGGAATTGCTTTGTTGCAAGTAGGTGATAAAGCTCGTTTTGTAATTCCATCTCATTTAGGATACGGTTCTCGTGGAGCTGGAGGTGTAATTCCGCCCAATGCGACTTTGATCTTTGACGTAGAGTTGATGGATGTGAAGTAATTGATCTTTAAAGTTATTGATAGAAATCTCAAAGTAAATGCTTTGGGATTTTTTTTTGTACTACTATTTAACTGGTTTGTATAGTGTAATTTATTACCGTTTTATATTACATTTGTTTGTTTAATCAACATTGTTTAACAGCATAAATACGATATATTATGAAAAAAATATTGCTTTCTTTTGCGTTGACAAGTTCTTTCATTTTAGTGACTGCTCAAACACCATCTAAAAAATCAGATGCGCCAACTGTAGTTCCAACTGAAAAAATTGAAAGTTTGGCATCGAATATTAAATTTAATCCTGATGAAAAAGTAATTACGTCACACTTAACCACGATCAAAGGGCAAAAAGTTCCGTATCAAGCTACTACAGGTACGATGCCTGTTTGGGACGAAGAAGGAAAAACAATCGCTGGTTTGTTCTATACATATTATGAGCGTTCTGATGTAAAGGATCGTGCGAGTCGTCCTTTGGTAGTTTCTTTTAATGGAGGTCCAGGTTCAGCTTCCGTTTGGATGCAAATTGCTTATACTGGCCCTAGTTTGTTAAATATAGATGATGAGGGCTATCCTGTTCAACCTTATGGAATTAAGGAAAATCCATATTCTATTCTAGATGTAGCTGATATTGTATTTGTAAATCCAGTAAATACAGCTTATTCAAGAATTACAAATAAAGAGACCCCTAAGTCTACTTTTTTTGGAGTAAATGCAGATGTTAAGTACTTAGCAGAATGGATTAAAACCTTTGTAACTCGAAATAATCGTTGGGCTTCGCCAAAATATCTTATAGGTGAAAGTTATGGAACAACAAGAGTTTCTGGTTTAGCATTGGAATTACAAAACAGTCAATGGATGTACTTGAATGGTGTAGTGTTAGTTTCTCCAACTACATTAGGAATTGAACGAGGTGTTGTATCAAAAGCGGCTTTACGATTACCATATTATGCGGCTACTGCTTGGTATCACAAACAGCTTTCTACGGATTTGCAATCTAAAGATTTAACAGAAATGCTTCCTGAAGTAGAAAATTTCACGATTAATGAATTGATTCCTGCTTTAAGTAAAGGAGGCTTTTTGGAAGATTCTAAACGAAAAGAAATAGCGTCTAAAATGGCTCATTATTCAGGAGTATCCGAAAAAGTGATTTTACAGAATAATTTAGATGTTCCGTTGGATTATTTCTGGAAAGAATTATTAAGAGATAAAGGATTTACAGTAGGTAGATTGGACTCTCGTTATAAAGGGATTGATAGAAAAGATGCTGGTGATAATCCAGATTTTAATTCGGAACTAACTTCGTGGTTACATTCGTTTACGCCCGCCATCAATATTTACCTTCGTAATAATTTAGGATATAAAACTGATATGAAATATAATATGTTTGGGCCTGTGCATCCATGGGATACTACTGGTGATCAAACGGGTGAAAACTTACGTCAGGCTATGGCGCAGAATCCTTATTTACACGTAATGGTTCAATCGGGTTATTTTGATGGTGCTTGTGATTATTTTAATGCTAAATATAATCTTTGGCAACTAGATCCTAGTGGTAGACTAAAAGATAGAATGTCTTGGAAAGGATATCGTAGTGGACATATGATGTATCTTAGGAAAGAAGATTTAATGAAAGGAAACGATGATTTAAGAGAGTTTATTCAAAAATCATTACCAAAACCAGGTGTTCCTGCAAAATATTAAATAAAAAAGCCCAAAATCATTTGATTTTGGGCTTTTTTATTGATTTTGATTAAATGTCATCAAAATCAATATCGGTAAAATTAGTTACTTGAGGGGTAACTTCGTCGTCTGAGTTGTCAGCACTATATTCCTTTTTGAAGTCTTTTTGATGTCTTTCAGAAATTACTTCTTCTCCTTTGTGATTTAATACATACGAAGTCATGTCGCCTAAAATTTCTGTAAATGCAGCGAAATCCTCTTTGTACAAATAAATTTTATGCTTTTTGAAATGGAATGAGCCATCTTCTTCTGTGAATTTTTTACTTTCAGTTATAGTGATGTAATAATCATCAGCTTTGGTAGCTCTTACATCAAAAAAATAGGTTCTTCTTCCAGCTCTTAAAACTTTAGAAAATATTTCTTCTTTTTCTAATAAGTCATTTTCTCTCATAATCCGTTCTTCATTTTAGGGTTTATATGGTATTCAAAAATGAAAAAATAATTTGATAAAACAAAAAATTATAGCAATTCTTTTTCCGAAAGTTGTTTCAAATATAAGTCCGCATAATATCCTTCTTGATTTATTAGTTGATTATGAGAACCTTGTTGAATAATTTTACCTTCGTCAATGACGATAATTTGATCGGCATTTTTAGCTGAGGAAACTCGATGACTCACAATAATTGTTGTTTTGTTCTTACAAATTTCGTCTAGGTTATTCAAAATAGCTTCTTCAGTTTCGGTGTCAACTGCTGATAAACAATCATCAAAAAGCAATATAGGAGGATTTTTGATAATAGCTCTTGCGATAGATACGCGTTGTTTTTGTCCTCCCGATAGTGTAATTCCTCTTTCGCCTAGAATGGTTTCATATTTTTTCTTGAAGCCTATAATATTATCATGCACTACAGCGCTTTTTGCAGCCGATTCAATTTCAGTATCAGTAGCATCCTCTTTTCCAAACTTGATGTTGTTTTTGATACTATCTGAAAACAGGAATGCATCTTGTGGTACAATACCAATGCTGTTTCGTAAATCGTACAAATTGAGCGCTTGAATTGGACTTCCGTCAATATTAATTTCTCCCTCGGTTACATCATGAAGTCTTGAAATTAAAGAAAGAATTGTCGATTTTCCCGACCCTGTTTTTCCTAAAATAGCTAACGTTTGTCCTTTATGAACTGTAAATGAGATATTTTGAATGGCTTTGATATTCGTATCTTCATAGGTGTAACTTACATTATTGAAAGCAATACTTCCTTCTATGTTAGAATGATTTGGATTTGTATTTTTGATTTCAGGTTCAATTTTCAAAAACTCATTCAAACGTTTTTGCGAAGCCTCGGCTTCTTGAACCATAGACGAAACCCACCCTAAAGAGGCTACTGGCCAAGTTAACATATTGACGTATAAGATAAATTCGGCAATGGTACCAATGCTTTTGATAGTACCTTCCATATACATTAAGCCACCAAAATAAATCACTACTAAGTTACTAATTCCAATCAATGCCATCATTAAGGGGCCAAATAAGGATTGCACACGAGCCAAATCCAAACTTTTGTTTTTACTTTCGTTAGCCAAATCAATCATGTTGTTTTGGTGTTGATTCTCTAAAGAATAGGCTTTAATTACGCGTATTCCAGAGAAAATTTCTTGAGTAAAACTAGAAACTTTCGATAAATATTGCTGAAAAGTAGTGCTCCTTTTATTGATTTCCGAACTGAGTTTGAAAATGGTATATGATAAAATTGGTAAGGGTAAAAGGGTGTACAATGTCAATCGTGGCGATACATTATACATATAGGCAATTACAATAGCAAAGCGGATAAAGGTATTGATGGTGTACATTACGGCAGGTCCTACATACATTCTGACTTTAGAAACATCTTCACTGATTCGGTTCATTAAATCACCGGTTCGGTTTTGTTTGTAGAATTGCTGCGATAGATTCTCATATTGTCTAAAGACTTCGTTTTTTAAGTCAAATTCAATATGACGGGACATTACAATTAACGTTTGACGCATTAAAAAAGTCAAAAAACCAGCAATAATAGTCGTGCCAATAATTAATAAAATATTGGTTACTAATTCACCTTTGAAATGAGATACTATTGTTACAGAAGTTTTTTTAGCATTTGAAAGTTTATCAAATTCTTCAATTGCTGCAAGAGATTTACTGATAAGTTTAGGAGTGTATAGCGAAAAGAATTGTGCAATAATGGTTGTTACAATACCTAGTAAAAAACTAAACTTGTATTTGATAAAGTACTTATTTAAATAACCTAATTCTTTCATTTTATCGCTGCTCTTTTGCCCCGCAAATATACAGGAATAAAAAGAATAATTGAATGTTAAAGTAAGAGTGATTCATTAAAATGTTGATTTACAACGGACTTTTTTTTCTTTAAAAAAAGAATTTAAATTTTATTTTAAGGGATGAAATACCTACTTTTGCTGACTAATTTATTAAAAGTTCTTATAAAGTGGTAAATAGAAGACACATTCGCGTTAAGGTTATGCAATCCATTTATGCCATGCACCAAAACGGTTCGGATAATTTAGAAGGTCAAGAAAAATTTCTATTTTACAGCATCGATGCTATTCAAGATTTATACCTGATTATGCTTTCTTCTTTAATTGAAATGGCAAAAAAGGAAAAAGTCTTTTTACACTTATCTAGTCAAAAACACTTGGCTACTCCAGAAGAACGAAATCCAAATAATAAATTCATCAACAACGCTATTTTTCAGTTATTGGAAGACAATAATTCATTGAGTATTGCTTTGGAAAACAGAAAAATTACCAATTGGAATATTCATGATGATTATATTAATCTACTTTTAAATTCATTGAAAGAAAGTAAATTGTATGCTAAATACATGAGTAATACGGTTAATACTTTTGAAGAAGACAAACAGTTTGTGATTGATGTTTTCTCTGAAATTATTGTTCCAAACGAAAAGTTGTACGAGTATTTAGAAGATGATAAGTTGACTTGGATTGACGATATCCCGGTGGTAAATACCCATATTGTGAAACAATTAAAGGCAATGAAATCAGCAGAAGATGACAGTTTTAGAGTGCCAAAATTGTTTAAAGATGCTGATGACAAAGATTTTGCTAAAGATTTGTTTAGAAAAACGGTTTTGAACGAAAAAGAATTAGCTAAAGAATTTGATTCAAAAACGCCTAACTGGGACATGGATCGTATTGCCGAAATTGACACCATTATCCTTAAAATGGCAATTTGTGAATTGTTGAAATTTCCATCCATTCCAGTAAAAGTGACTTTGAACGAATATTTAGAATTGGCTAAAGAATATTCTACGCCAAAAAGTAGTATTTTTATCAACGGAATTTTGGACAACTTAGTAAAAGAATTTCAAACCAATAAAAAAATGATCAAAGCCGGAAGAGGCTTGATGTAACACATTAAAAAAATAAAATTATGGGACAATTAAGTCAGTTTGCGCCGTTCTTATTAATGTTTGTAGTGATCTATTTCTTTATGATTAGACCGCAACAAAAAAGAGCTAAAGCAGAGAAAGAATTTGAAAGCAGCTTAAAAGTAGGGGATAGAATCATCACTAAAAGTGGTATTCACGGTAAAATAGCTGAATTAGCTGAAACTACAGTGGTTGTGGAAACTATGTCGGGAAAATTAAAAATGGAGCGTTCTGCTATTTCAATGGAAATGAGTGCTGCTTTGAATAAGAAATAATCTCAAAGAGAAAATAAAAAAAGCTCCCCATCGGGAGCTTTTTTTATGGGTTATTATTGAATTGCGGTCAGTTCGGCAATTTTAACAATGACACCAATGGCTTTTTGGATACTTTCTACAGGAACGTATTCGTATTTTCCGTGAAAGTTATGTCCGCCAGCAAAAATATTAGGGCAAGGCAATCCTTTGTAAGACAATTGAGAACCATCAGTTCCGCCACGGATGGGTTTGATCAGTGGTTTAATGCCTAGTTCTTTCATTGCTTTCTCTGCAATATCTACAATGTGTTTCACTGGTAGCACTTTTTCTTTCATATTGTAGTATTGGTCGGTAACTTCCGCAATGGCAATATCTTCGCCATATTGTTTGGCAAATTTTTTATTGATTTTGTTTGTGATTTTTTCAATTAAGGCTTTGCGTTTCTCAAATTTCTTTTTGTTGTGATCGCGAATAATGAGCTCTACAACCGTTTCTTCAATACTTCCATTGAGATGGTGTACGTGGAAAAACCCTTCATAACCTCTGGTTTGTTCTGGAGTTTCGCCTTTTGGTAACGCATTGATAAACTCATTGGCAATCAGCATAGAGTTAATCATTTTTCCTTTGGCATAACCGGGATGCACACTTTTTCCTTTGAACGTAATTTTGGCTCCAGCCGCATTAAAATTTTCATATTCTAATTCGCCTACCTGACTTCCGTCCATAGTGTAAGCCCAATCAGCTCCAAACTTTTCTACATCAAAATGATGAGCGCCACGGCCAATTTCTTCATCGGGAGTGAAACCAATTCGTATTTTACCGTGTTTGATTTCTGGATGCTGAATAAGGTATTCCATTGCCGATACAATTTCCGTAATTCCTGCTTTATCATCGGCACCTAATAATGTTGTCCCGTCTGTAGTAATTAGGGTTTGTCCTTTGTACTGCGATAAATCTTTGAAATATTTTGGAGACAAAACAATGTTTTTGTCTGCATGTAATACAATATCTCCACCATCGTAATCTTTTATGACTTGCGGTTTAACATTGGCGCCCGAAAAATCAGGAGAGGTATCAAAATGGGAAATAAATCCAATAGTAGGGACTTCAAAATCGACATTAGAGGGTAAAGTTGCCATAATGTAGGCTTTGTCGTCAATAGTTACTTCTTGTAGCCCAATATTTTTTAATTCTTCGACTAATTTATGAGCTAAATTCCATTGTTTTTGGGTGCTTGGTGTAGTTGCTGAATTTGGATCAGATTCCGTGTCAATAGTGACATAACTGATGAATCTATCTATGATATGTTGCATGAAATTGTATTTTTGAACAAAGGTATGTTTTTATGCTTTTTCTTTTTCAAAGCGATTGATTACTTCTTGATAATAATTAAAAGTAGTTTTAGCAATAGATTCCCAGCTGAATTTTTCTAAAACTCTTTTGCGTCCTGCTTTTCCCATTTGTGTAGCCAAAGTCTCATCTTCTAATAATGCATTGATTTTTGCAGCAAATTCTTTTTGGAATTCTTCGGGACGAGCCGGATTGAAATCGGTTCTTGAAACACTTTCTAGCGGAATTAAATACCCTGTTTCGCCTTCTACGATGATTTCAGGAATACCGCCAACCGCACTTCCAACAACAGGAGTTTCGCAAGACATTGCTTCTAAATTAATGATGCCAAAAGGTTCGTATAAAGAAGGGCAGGCAAATACTCGGGCGTGACTGTAAAGTACTTTTATTTTTTCGCGAGGAAGCATTTCTGAAATCAAAATAACCCCTTCTCGTTGCGATTGTAATTCGGTAATTAAGGCTTTTGTTTCCACAGCAATTTCGGGGGTGTCTGGCGCTCCCGCACAAAGTACAATTTGACAATTTTCAGTAAAATACTTTGCGGCATTGATGAGTTGCGAAATCCCTTTCTGACGGGTAATTCGTCCCACAAATAAGACGAAAGGAATATCGGGATTGATTCCGTATTCCAACAAAAGGCTTTGGTCAAAAGTAGGTTGGTAAAACTCAGGATCAATTCCGTTGTGAATTACAGTTACTTTTTCAGGATCAACTTGGTAGGCTTCAATAACATCCTGTTTCATTTGTTCGCTTACCGCAATAACACCATCAGCGGTTTTGTAAGCAGTATCTTCGATCCAACGGGACAGAAAATAACCATTGCCTAATTGCTCTACTTTCCATGGGCGATGCGTTTCTAAACTGTGTGTGGTTAAAATCAATGGTACCTGTAGTAATTCGCGAGTGAAAACACCTGCCAAATGGGTGTACCAAGTATGACAATGAATCACATCGGCTTGAGGTGTAGCTTGTGACATCTCTACGTTTCGGCTCAAATTATGAAACATTTTGATGTGAGAATTAGAAGCGTCTTCTATTTTGTTCAAACAAGAGCTAATACCTTGTATATGCATATTCGCAGTATTCTCTGATTGCTCTCCAAAACAGCGAACTTCCACTTCGCCTAATTTAGCCAATTCTTGACTTAAAAAATCAATGTGTACACCGGCTCCACCATAAATATGAGGAGGGAATTCATTTGAAAAAAGTGCTATTTTCATAAGAAGATGTTTTTTACTCTTTTTTGTAGATATGAAGTGATTGTCCCACTAGCTTCCATTGTCCTTTTATTTTTTCTAATAGTCGAATTTCATACGACCAAGTGCGTTTGCCTTCTGCATCAGTCGATAGTTCGTCATGACTTACCCAAGCATTATTTTTATGGATGCTCATTTTGTAATTGGAGTTGACAGCAAATCCGCCATTACCCATACTTTCAGGCTTTTCATTTTGCATGGCTGTAGGAGGAACGTCTATAGTTTGTCCATTAGGTAAAGAAACTAAGATTCGGCTATAAGGTTGTATGTGCCAACAATCAGTATGACCTTTTACATCTTTAGCACGCCATGTGGCTGATTCTTTTTCTAATAGTTTTTTGATAGCTGTTTCTTCATCAATTTGTTGACAATATGAAAAAGAGGTGATGCAAATGATTAAACTTAATGCGGCTTTCCATTTCATGATAGGGATAGGTTAGTGGTTAGTTCTTACTTACGAAAGATACGAAAAAAAATAACGCATAAAAAAATCCGATTGAGAAACAATCGGATTTTTTTACTTCGTACTTCTTATATCGTATTTATAGATGAATTACCTCCCCATAAGCATCTGCTACAGCTTCCATTACTGCCTCACTCATAGTTGGGTGTGGGTGGATCGCTTTTAAGATTTCGTGTCCTGTAGTTTCTAATTTACGAGCTACAACTGCTTCAGCAATCATATCTGTAACACCAGCACCAATCATGTGACATCCTAACCATTCTCCGTATTTGGCATCGAAAATTACTTTTACGAAACCATCTGCTGCCCCTGCTGCTTTTGCTTTTCCAGAAGCAGAGAATGGGAATTTACCAATTTTCAATTCGTATCCTTTTTCTTTAGCTGCTTTTTCAGTTAAACCAACTGAAGCAATTTCTGGAGTAGCATAAGTACAACCTGGGATATTTCCATAATCAATTGGTTCTACGTGTAATCCAGCAATTTTTTCCACACAGTTAATTCCTTCTGCTGAAGCTACGTGAGCCAAAGCTTGCCCAGGAGTAATGTCTCCAATTGCGTAATAACCAGGAATATTCGTTTGGTTGTATGCGTTTACTAAGATTTTATCTTTATCAGTAGCAATACCTACTTCTTCTAAACCGATATTTTCAATGTTGGTTTTGATACCCACAGCAGAAAGTAAAATGTCAGCTTCTAAAACTTCTTCTCCTTTAGCTGTTTTAACAAACGCTTTTACGCCTTTTCCAGAAGTATCAATTTTTTCTACAGAAGAATTGGTCATAATGTTGACACCCGCTTTTTTCATAGAACGTTCCATTTGTTTTGAAATGTCTTCGTCTTCAACAGGAACAATGTTGGGCATAAATTCTACAATAGTCACTTCTGTTCCCATTGAGTTGTAAAAATGTGCAAATTCAATTCCAATAGCTCCAGAGCCTACAATAATCATTGATTTTGGTTGTTTTGGTAATGTCATTGCTTGACGATATCCAATCACTTTTACACCATCTTGAGGCAAGTTAGGTAATTCACGAGAACGTGCTCCAGTAGCCAAAATGATATGGTCTGCGCTGTACTCTGTTACTTTACCGTCTTTATCTGTTACATCAACTTTTTTGCCTGGTTTGATTTTACCAAAACCATCAATAACGTCGATTTTATTTTTTTTCATCAAGAATTGAACTCCTTTGCTCATTCCTTCAGCTACTCCTCTTGAACGGTTTACAACCGCAGAAAAATCTTTATCAAATGATGAAACAGTCAATCCGTAATCAGAAGCGTGTTTTAAATAATCAAAAACCTGAGCTGATTTCAATAAGGCTTTTGTTGGGATACATCCCCAGTTCAAGCAAACACCACCTAGATTTTCTTTTTCGATTACAGCCACTTTAAAGCCTAATTGAGAAGCTCTGATGGCAGTAACATATCCTCCAGGTCCACTTCCTAAAACAATAATATCGTATTTCATGTGTATAAGTTTATCTAAATTAATTGATGTTGCGAATTTAAGGATTTATTCTGTTATGTGAAATTTTCGAACCTATAAAGTCAAAAACTAACAAATTTTCGAAAAAAGCAACGGAATATAAACCTCTGTTATAGTTTAATTAGCTACGGAAAATTGAGAGTCGTATAAGTTCTTGTAGTAACCACTTTCTCGGTTGATTAATTCTTGATGTGTCCCTTCTTCTACAATCAATCCTTTGTCCATCACTACAATTTTATCCGCATTCACAATGGTGGCTAATCGGTGGGCAATTACAATAGAAGTTCTACCTTCGGTAATCGTTTCGGTAGCACGTTGAATCAATTCTTCAGAATAGGTGTCGATGGAAGAAGTGGCTTCGTCCAAAATTAAAATACTTGGATTACTCACAAAAGCACGTAAAAAAGCAATCAATTGGCGTTGTCCCGAAGACAGCATTACACCTCGTTCTTTTACATCAAAGTCATAATTGTCAGGCAAACTCATGATGAAATCGTGTACACCAATTTTTTTGGCTGCAGCCAAAACTTCTTCGCGAGAAATACTCGGGTTGTTAAGTGTAATATTGTTGTAAATGGTGTCTGCAAATAAGAAAACATCTTGTAAAACCACCGCAATTTGCTTGCGTAGCGAATCTAAAGTGTAATTTTCGATGTTATGGTGGTCGATGCAAATCGTTCCGCTGTTGATTTCATAAAAACGATTCAATAAATTGATAATGGTTGATTTTCCTGCGCCTGTAGACCCCACAATGGCAATAGTTTGTCCTGCTTTGACTTCTAGATCAATTCCTTTAATCACTTCTTCGTTTGGAATGTAGCCAAAATGTACATCTTGAAATTCGATATCTCCTTTGAAAATAGGGGCTTCAATAGTTCCTGTGTCTTGAATTTGGTCTTGGGTATCCAAAATATCAAACACACGATTAGCAGCAATCATTCCCAATTGCATTTCGTTGAATTTATCGGCAATTTGGCGCAACGGATTGAATAACATTCCGATGAACATAGTATACGAAAATAAATCTCCAAAAGTGGTAAAAGTGTCTCCGTTTAAAATTTTGAAACCACCATACAAAACAATAAAACCTAAGGTTAATGACGAAATAATATCGGCAATAGGGAAGAAGATGGAGTTGTATAAAATGGTTTTAATCCACGCTTTCCTGTGTTTGTCGTTGATATTTTTAAACTTGTCAAATTCAATGTCTTCTCTGTTGAACAACTGTACAATTTTCATTCCTGTAACACGCTCCTGTACAAAGGAATTCATGTTGGCAATTTCGGTTCGCACTTCTTCAAAAGCGACCTGCATTTTACGTTGGAATATTCGAGTAAAGAAAACCAAAATTGGCATTGCCACAATCACAATCCAAGTCAATTTCCAGTTCATATAAAACATGAAAATTAATACCACAAACATCTTCATCAAATCACTAATAATCATAAAAAGTCCTTGACTAAAAATACGAGCAATCGCTTCAATGTCAGATACAGAACGAGTTACTAATTGTCCCACAGGCACGTGGTCAAAATATTTCATTCGGAAACTTAGAAGATGCTTGAACAATTTGGTTCGAATGTCTTTCACAATATCTTGCCCTAACCAGTTGGCCCAATACACAAAATAGTATTGTGAGAAAACCTCGGCTAAAAGTACAATTCCCATCATAGAAATGTATACTAGTAGTCCTTGATGATCGTGAGGTTTTATGTATTCATCAACGGTTTGTTTCAATAAATACGGGCGTAAAGCCGCAAAAACAGATAGTGAGATAGCAAATGCAATAACTCCTCTAAACCTCAATTGGTATGGCTTAGTATATTTTAAAATTCGTTTGAATAATCGAATATCGAATGCTTTTGCTTTCATAATATTTTGTGTAGCTATTCCTGCTATCCGCTTTATCTTTTTAGATGTGGACTTCGAGAGCCTCAGTCCTCATCTAAAAAGGATGTCGCTGCTATCAGGGCTATGGGTTGATGTAATCGTACTCTATTTTTGTTAAATATAAACCGTGTGCCGGAACTGAAAATCCTGCTTTTTCCCTGCTTTTACTTTCTATAATTTTTCTAAAATCGTCTAATGTAATTTTATGTAACCCCACATTGACTAGTGTTCCTACAATAGAACGCACCATATTTCTCAAGAAACGATTGGCCGAAATCGTAAACACAAGTTGGTTGTTTTCATGTTCGTCTCTACTTCGAGCCCAATGCGCCTCAAAAATAGTGCAATCAAATGTATTTACATCGGTATTGACTTTAGAAAAACATTCAAAGTCGTTATAATTAAATAGTAATTGAGCGGCTTGGTTCATTAAATCCACATCCAAAGGCTGGTTAAAATACCAACTTAATTCATCTAGGAATGGATTTTTTACTTGATGAATATGGTATTCATAGGTTCTTTTGGTGGCATCAAATCGAGTATGTGCCTCATCGTGAACGGGAATAATATTATAAATCACAATATCTTTTGGTAAAAAAGAATTGAGTTTGTGTACTAAGTTCGGAATATCAAAAGCGCCTTCGAAATCAAAATGAGCATACATTTCTCTAGCATGAACTCCCGTATCCGTTCGTCCTGCCCCCATTAGATTAATTTCAGATTGCAGCAAAACAGAAAATGCTTTGTTCAGAGTTTCCTGAACAGACGCAGCATTAGGCTGTATCTGCCAACCATGATAAGGTGTTCCGTTGTAAGCTAAATGTATAAAATATCTCAAGTTGAATAGTCACAAAGTTGAAGTTCCAAAGGTACAAAGTTTTTGAGTTAGGCAAAACCTAAAAAGGAAGTTCTTGTATGCTTTTTTTATCGCTTTTTAAGTTTTAACTTTGGCGGTATTAGTTCGATCACAATGAAAAAAATTCTCTTACTTTCCGATACGCACAGCTACATTGACGACACTATTTTAAAATATGTCGCTCAAGCGGATGAGGTTTGGCATGCAGGAGATATTGGTGATTTAGCAGTGACGGATGCTATCAAAAAAATAAAACCCTTACGTGCTGTTTATGGCAACATTGATGACGCTCAAGCGCGTTTAGAGTTTCCTTTGAATACTAGATTTCTTTGTGAAGAAGTTTCTGTTTGGATTACTCATATTGGAGGGTACCCTGGAAAATACAATCCTGCAATTCGAGAAGAATTGGCACAAAATCCTCCTATACTATTCATTTGTGGACATTCCCATATTTTAAAAGTGCAATTTGACAAAAAACACAATTTGTTGCACATGAATCCTGGTGCGGCGGGTAAGAGTGGTTTTCATCAAGTACGAACCATGCTTCGGTTTGTGATTGATGGAAAAGCAATCAAAGATTTAGAGATTATTGAAATTGAAAAAAGAGTATAATTATTCGATAGGGAGTTGTATCGTGATAATAGTCCCCATACCTAACTTAGAGTTAATTATTAATTTTCCTCTCATGGCATTTACTCTAGCTCTAATTTGGTTTATTCCGTATCCTTCGAAAAAATTAGATTGGTCTGTTTTAAACCCTTTTCCATTATCAAATACTTGAATTTTTAATCCATGATCATTTTGTTTTAGAACAATTTTACCAATAGTTGCCTCGCTATGTTTAATCGTGTTGTTGATGAGTTCAGTAAGTATGAAATATATTTTAATCTCGAAATCTTCTTGATATCGAGTTGTTTTAGCAATATAACTTTCGTATTCAAAAGATATAATTGAATTAGAATTTTTTTCGCACAAATCTTCCAAAGCATAAAAAAGGCCAAAACGAACTAGAAGAGAGGGAATTAATTCATGAGATAAATCTCGGACTTTATCGTGTGCTTCTTTAAGCAAAAGAATTGTTTTACTAATCTCTTCATTTGTAGCATCGTGTTTTTTACTAAAAATAGTAAGATGTAATCCTGCTGAAGATAGCAATGCACTAATATTATCATGTAAAAAAGAAGCTATTTTTTTTCTTTCTGTCTCTTGTCCAGATAAGGTAGCATTAATAATATTCTGCTGGATTTTATTTCGTAGCGAGTTGAGTCTATTTCTTTGAGTGAGTCGAGAATTTTGAACATAAAAATAAAATAGTATACTGCCAATTAAAATGATTATAATAAGGATGCTGAGTTTCTTTTTTGCTATTGATTTTTCTTCTATTAAAAGTTTTTGTTGTGCGTTGTATTCCGATTCAATTTTTTCAATCTCTCTTTTGTATTCCTCAATTTCAAGGTTAAAACCTTCTTGCTTTTCTTTGTAGAGCTTTTTTTGGTTGTTGATTTGTTCTGTAATAGTATTGTATAAAACCAAATGCTCATAAGCTTCTTTATATCGTCCGGTTTTTTTTAAGAATTTAGCATATTCTTGATGGGTAAGTGCGAGATCAAATTTTTCATTACCGGCATTGCCTAAAGCAATTGCTTGTTTAAAATAAGATATGGCTTTTGATTTTTTATTTTTATCGCTATAGTAAATAGCATTGAGCATAGGTACAGCAACTTCGGTTAAGTCACTTCCGTGTTTTTGATGGTGTTGGTTTACAAAATCTAAATAAGGATACCCTTGATCAAATTGATTAATGTCAAAATAAGACCAAGCAATATTGAGATTAGTAAGAATTAATTCAAAGGTATCTTTTACTTTTGTACTATATTCTAAGGATTTTTTATAATGGTAAATTCCTTTTATATATTCTTTTTTATCAAAACAGTAGATATTTCCGAGATTGTTGTGTAATAGGTTTTTTAATTTGAAATTATTTGTTTTTTCGACATAAATTAGTCCTTTATTATAGTAAAAGAACGATTTTTCAGGCTCTGAAAATAAATCAAAATTGCCACCAATAGTGTTGTAAGTAGCCGCAATCAAATCATTGTCTTTTAAAGAAATAGCATTTCTTAAAATATACCTACATTTGATTAAGGACTTATCATAACTACCACTTCGCATTAGCTGAATAGCAATTTTTAACTCTCGAGATAAATTTTCTTTAGTAGTGGTACCTTTTTGAGCAATGATATGATTACTATTGATGAGAATAGTAATGATATTAAAAAAGAAAAGCCATTTTTTTAGGAGCATAAAAAAATATAAGATATTAACCCGTTGGGTGTAATTATTTAATTAATTATTTTTTTTTTTTGAATTATTAGCCACTAATTCTCGAATTATTAAAATATAAAGATAAAAATTAGTTCATCTTTGATGATAATTTGAATGTAATCGAATAGTTATTTCAAAAAATTTGATGATTCGTGGCAAAATCATTTCAAATTTTAATTACACCCAACAGGTTAAGATATTATGTTTTGATTAAATTGTTTTTGATGGCGTATTTAACTAATCCGATAGTATTTTTTGCTCCAATTTTTTTCATAATATTTTTTCGATGTGTTTCTACAGTATTGGTACTAATAAACAATTTGTCACTAATTTCTTTACCGCTAAATTCTAATGCAATGAGTGTGATGATTTCTAATTCCCTCTCTGTTAGTATAAGATTTTTAAAAGAAAATTCCTTGTTTACTTTTTTATTGTCTTTGGTCACAGAATGAAATATTTTTTCACGAACAGAGTTACAGAAATAATCCTCACCCTTATAAACAGAGTAAACTGCTTCAATAATATTTTCTCCAGCACAACTTTTTGTGAGATAGCCATTAGCTCCTAGTCTCATTACCTCTCGGATTAATTTTAGTTCGTCATAACTAGATAGAACAATTATTTTACAGGAACATTTTTTCTCGTTGAATTCTTTAATAATTTCAATCCCGTCTTTATCAGGCATATTGAGATCTAAAATTAAAACATCTGCTTGTGTTGTGCCTATTTTGTTGTGGAGGTCTTTTCCGTTTAATGAAAATCCAACGATTTCAAAGTCTGGAATCATTTTTAGGAGGAATTGAATTCCATCGAGAAGTACTTGATGATCATCGGCCAAGTATATTTTTATTGTATTGTTCATGCTGGATTGGAATCGTATTATTTTTCAAATGTAAGAAAAATGATTAAAAACAAGGGTTGGTTTTAGTTACAAATAAAAATGAAAAACCCGAATGTAATCATTCGGGTTTTCGTCGCACTAATAAACTAAGTTTATAGGTTTATCTCAATCGATCCACAGATTTTACAAGATCTTCATCCTTCTTGATGGCCTTATTAGCAAAACCTAATAATACGATAGCCAAGATAGGTAGAAACATCCCAATACCCTTCTC
>JBEENX010000014.1:0-41653 GCA_041191945.1 Bacteroidota bacterium | reverse complement strand
CAGCCACCGTTGATTTGAGTGCCGCTGCTGTTACGGTTAGTTCTTCTTCAGGTTTGACCTACACGTATTGGCGCGATGCCTCAGCGAGTACTTCGTTATCGAATTACACAGCGGTGAGTGCTACAGGGACGTATTATATCAAGGGAACCAATGCTAATGGTTGTTCGTCTATTCAACCGGTTACTGTTACAGTGAAGACGTTACCAGTATTGAATATCACTAATCCACCAGGAGTTTGCTCACCTTCTACAATAGATTTGACTGCAGCCTCAGTAACAGCAGGTTCAAGTTCCTCTTTAACTTTAGGGTATTATACGGATTCAGCTGCTGCACTTGAATTAGCTAATCCTAGTTTTGTAAATGTAGCAGGGATATACTATATCAAAGCAATCAATGCAAATGGATGTTCGGTTGTTAAACCAGTACAGGCTAGAATTGATTTGCCTCCAATTATAGCAGTGAACTCACCTATTAAATTATGTGCGAATACCACTTCTTATACACTAAGAAATACAGATGTTCAAGTTGTAGATTATTCTGCCTTTTCATGGACTTATGATGGTTTTGGTGTGTTAACAAATAGCAATACATTAACTCCAACATACACACCTAATGCTGCAGACATAAGTCGAGGTAAAGTAACTTTAACTTTAACGGCTACTTTCTGTAATTTGTCAAGTACACGATCTATTGATATTCAATTTGTGCCGATGCCTACGGTTGATATTGGACCAGCAGTAACAATTTGTGAGAATTTGACATCTTATGTTATTCCAGATACAGGAGGAACTACTGGATATTCTACTTTAGCATGGACTTCATCAGGGAGTGCGGGTACCTTAAATGACACTACTATATTGACACCTACATATACTCCGTCTGCGGCTGATATTGCTGCTGGATCAGTTGTATTTACGTTAAGAGTCAATAGTGGATCACCATGTAATACAATTTTAACCGCTACAAAAACAGTTACAATCCAGAGTTTACCTGTAATAACGGCAGTATCAAGTGCTGCTATTTGTGAAACAGAGAATGTATATGACATAAGTGGTACTACTATTTCTAATTCGTATGACGTAAATTCTGTGCAATGGACAACTAGTGGTACAGGAAACTTTATATCGTCTACAAGAGGGGTGAATAATCCATCTTATATACCATCAGCGGCTGATAAATCAAATGGTTTTGTTACTTTAACGATATCAGCTACTCCCACAGGTCAATGTAGTGAAATTCAGTCCAAATCATTGAGACTTAATTTCATTAAATCACCCGTAATCAATGCAGGACCTGATTTGACACAATGTGGAGAGCGTTTTCAAATTGGTGGAGCTACGGCTGAGACGGGAACATATAGTAGTTTACTTTGGACTAGTTCTGGGACGGGTACATTTGAAGATGCTACTGTACCAAATCCATTCTACGTTCCAAGCGCTTCCGATATTCAAAATGGATTGCCAATAACTTTAACATTGGCAGCTACACCAATTTCGCCTTGTGTTGCAACTACCGCATCGGTTTCGTCATTACGATTAAATTTAGTAAAATCACCAGTAATTACAGTGGTGAATCAAGCTTCAATTTGTGAATACGATACTAATGTTACTGTTTTAGGGACAATAATAGAGAATCAATCAAGTTATGTTTGGACATCGAGAACAGGAACAATTATTTCTGATATACATGCTAGACAACCTAAGGTTACGCCAAGTTTAGTAGATATCAATCAAGGTTTTATGGATTTAACTATAACCGCACAAAATGATGTGTGTAGTTTACCAGTTTCAAGAATAGTACGAATTAATATAAATAGAATACCAATTTTAAGAGTTGGAACAACTAGAACAGTTTGTATTAGTGACGGATCTATAACTCCAATAGTATCTACTTTTGATAGCTCTGTTATAGATGCTCATGTCACAGGATTGCCAAATGGATTGACAGGAGTATATAATGTTACTAACAAAACATTTACTATTTCGGGAACCCCTACAGCTATAGGAACTTTTCCATATGTAATTTCTTCGTTATCAAGTTGTGGAGATCTTGAATCTGGAGTAATTACCGTTGCTGCTAAAACAATTTCATATAAAACAATAAATTATGTTCAGGCAACTTGTCAAAATTCACCTATAGATCCAATAATTTTTAATGTATATACAGGAATTTCTAATGTTACGATTTCTCCAGCATTGCCTTCAGGTATTGTATATACAATGAATACTACAACAGGGATTTTAACGATTTCTGGAACACCTACAGTAGCGGTACCTTCTTTACAAACCTACACAATTACTCCTGTAGGTACGTTTTGTGGTCCGGTAGGAGATAATACCTTTAGTATTAGTGTTAGTCCAGAGGCTACTATTACCTTCTTACCTGATTCAGGGGCTATAACTCAATCGGTGTGTCAAAATGCTCCAATAGTACCAATTACCTTTAGAATAGGAGGAAGTGCTACAGGAGTTAATGCAAGTTTGTTGCCTCCCGGAATTACATTGTCATATGATAATGCAACAGGTATATATACAATTAAAGGAAATCCAACTCAAAGTGGAGTGGTTACCATTCCAATTGCCACAACAGGTTGTATCAAAACAGTCAATGCAACAGTAACTAAGATTGATAGTGTTGTGTCTATTAATTTAATTTCTGCCGCAGGGACTGATAGTCAATCAATATGTCAAAATAATTATAATTCTCCAATTTTATCTATTAAATATTTATTGACAGGAGCTACGGGGGTAACAGTTACTGGGTTGCCAAACGGAGTAACGAGTACTTTTGATATAACTACAGGTATTGTATCTATTGTAGGTGCACCTATTGTATCTGGAATTTTTAATTATCGTATTGAAACTTCACCATGTCCAATTATTAAGAATGGCGTATTGAAGGTTTCTACTCCAATATCTTTAACGAATGTAAGAGTGAGTAATGTAACTTGTAGCGACAGTAAAGACGGTAAAATTGAATTGACTATTGTAGGAGGAGATTCAAGTAGCTACGCAATTCATTGGACGGGTCCAAATGGATTTCAACAAAATCAAGCTAGTATAACAGGGTTGTATTCGGGTGATTATACAATTACAGGTACTGATGCTATTGGTTGTCCAATACCATCGAATACTTATACGGTTTTACCTGTGCTTCCTGTAAAAATTACATTACAATCGTCTACGAATGTCAATTGTACAGGAACCTTAGGATGTGCTAATTTTAGTGTTACTGGAGGAAGTGGAACTTATAGCTCTTTTGTATTACAGTTTTTAGATCCAATATCGCAGACATTGCGAACAGTTGTACCTTTAAATAATAACTATTTTAATATTTGTAATTTACAAGCAGGTTTGTATTATTTGACAGCTAGTGATACTAATAATTGTACTACAAGTCCGTATCCATTTACAATTTATGATTATGGGAACTTGAATATAGATGCAATTAATTTAGATGATAGTTTGTGTGCAAATACTCCAGGAAAAGTAAGAGTTACCGTGACTAGTTTAGATCCTAATTTGACATTTTATTACAATAATGTAATTGTGCCTCATACCAATGTGGGTAATAATGTGTATGAATTGTCAATCAGTAATCCTACAACGCCAACAGGAATTATTAAGGTGTTAAATCAACAAAATTGTTGGGATACTGAAACAATATCAACAACATTAATTAGTCCAACCCAATTAAATTATACATCGGTAAATCTTGTAAATTATGGTGTTATTTCTGTTAATGAAAGTGTGAAGTTTACGAATGGCTTGACTGCATCGAATATACCAGCAGAATACGATTATATCGTTTGGGATTTTGGAGATAATAGTCCGTATAGTGTGTTTCATAATCCAAAAGATATTAATTTAAATAGTGCTGGAGAAAGTATTACAACGGCTTTCCATACCTATGCATTAGACGGTTTGTATCCAGTTACATTGACTGTATATAATCATTTTGGATGTTCTAAATCTATTTCAAAAATTGTAACAGTGGGACAAGGAGCTAAAATTATGTTGCCAACAGCTTTCTCGCCAAATAATGACGAAATTAATGATTTGTTTAGACCTTCTTTATTGGGGCTAAAAGAAGTAAGTATGTATATTTATGATAATTGGGGTAATCTTATTTATGAAGTTAGTTCTGATACCGCATCCCTTCCAACTGATTGGGGCTGGAATGGAGTAGAAAAAGTAAATTCAGAACCGGTTAATGGGACTTATCGTTACTATATCATGGCTAAAACTATTAATGATACAATAATTGAAAAAGAAGGACACTTTATCCTAATTAAATAGTAAAAATTATGACTACTAAATATATATATACATTTCTTGCTGCTATTTTTTGTCTCCCTATTTTTGGGCAAGATTTTGCTATAAAAAACCAGAATAAAGTAATGGGAATTGTTAATCCTAGTTTTTACGGTTTTGGTGATTCCTCTAAAGCCGGAGTAATTTACAATTCAGAAGGCTATAATGATGCAAGTAAAATTGAATCTAGATTCGGTTTTGCCACACATTATTTTGATAATAATGAGTTTTCGTTGGCATTAGATGTTAATTCTACAAAAATTAGTCAGTTAGGGTATTCTACTACTCAGGCTAATATTCATTATATCTATAAAGCACAATTGACTTACGAATGGACTTTCAATCCATCCATAACTGTAGGTTACGGTAATAATAGACTGAATTATTCCTCATTAGTATTTGAAGATCAAATCAATGTTCTTACAGGCTATATAGCGGGAATTACTAGAGATCCTGTTACTATAGATAATAAAATTAATTATGTAGATATTGGTGCAGGAGCAGTGGTTCATAATAATAGGAACATGTTTTTTGGATTAAATTTAAAGCATATCAATCGTCCTGAGACATCATTTAATAGTGATACTAGTAATAAAAAAGACTTGTTTATGTCGGTTCAATCAGGTTATGAAAAAGATTTGAATCCGTATGGACAAAGCGCTTTTTTACCTGAAAATTCCTATTTGTATTTGTATAACTCTTTTGCAAAACAAGGTGCTAAAACAAGAATTGATTTGTATCAAGAAGCAATTTTAGGTAATGTTTCTTTTGGATTAAATGAGCATTTTAATAAATACGATGGTTTTACTATCTCGCAATTGGGAACATCGTTTAGTGTTTTTATTGAAGAAATTGAAGTGGGAGCTAATTATTCATTTGATATAGGCACTAAGAAAATAGCAAGTACAACTTACAATACTTTTGAATTATATGTAACTTTTGATTTCAATCCATTCAAAAAGAATAGACGAGGAAATAACAGTCGTTTTTACGATATGCAATAGCGTCGATTATAAACTAAAAAGGCTTCCAAATGGTAGCCTTTTTAGTTTAATATAAATCTGGATATTGATTAGGATGTACTTCACTCATCATGGCATATACTTTTTCAAAAATATCTTCGGTGGATGGTTTTGAAAAATAATCACCATCGGTTCCATAAGCAGGACGGTGTGCTTTTGAAGTTAATGTTTGTGGTTTACTATCTAAATACGAGTAACCGTCTTGTTCTTCTAGAATTTGTTGTAAAATATAAGCCGAAGCTCCTCCAGGGACATCCTCGTCAATAATCAGTAGTCGATTGGTTTTGGCTATACTTTTTACAATATCTTTATTGATATCAAAAGGTAATAAAGATTGAATATCAATAACCTCACAATCAATGCCTATTTCGGCTAATTCATTTGCAGCTTGTTCTACTAATCGTAAAGTAGAACCATAAGAAACCAAAGTAATATCTTTTCCTTCTCGCAATGTTTCTACAATTCCAATAGGAGTTTTGAATTCGCCATAATTCAAAGGTGTTTTCTCTTTTAATCGGTATCCGTTGAGACATTCGATTACCAAAGCAGGTTCGTCAGCTTCTAAAAGAGAATTGTAAAATCCCGCAGCTTGAGTCATGTTTCTAGGAACCAAAACATGAATTCCTCGAATGGCATTTAAAATCATTCCCATTGGCGAACCAGAGTGCCAAATGCCTTCTAAACGATGTCCACGAGTACGAATAATTAGCGGTGCTTTTTGTCTGCCAGCTGTTCGGTATTGTAAGGTAGCTAGATCATCGCTCAAGATTTGTATAGCATAGAGTAAATAATCTAAATATTGAATTTCAGCAATAGGACGCAGTCCTCTAAGCGCTAATCCAATACCTTGTCCAATAATAGTTGCTTCTCGAATACCAGCATCAGTTACCCGAAGGGAGCCATATTTTTCCTGCATCCCTTCTAAACCTTGATTTACATCTCCAATATTTCCTGCGTCTTCGCCAAAGACTAAAGCTTCAGGGTACTTACTGAATAACGCATCAAAATTATCTCTCAAAATCATTCGTCCATCAGTATCTGCAATGGCGTTTTCGTTGTATTTTGGTGTAACAGCTTGAACGGAGTGAATGTTAGCATTAGATTCAGAATACAAATGACTACTGAATTTTCTTTGAGTGATTTTAGTGTAGTTTTGGATCCATTCTGCCACCTCATTTTTACCATTCTCATTAATTATCAAACGAATCGCTTTTCTAGCGGTACTTAAAATCTCCTTTTTTAAAGGGTCTTTAATATTTTTTAAAACCGAAACATATTGAAGAATTTTAGTCTTATTTTGACTAGATTCAGCTACTTTTTCAAGTAACGAAATCAATTCTTTTTGTTCGTTTACGATTGGTTCAATGAATTCTTTCCATGCTTCTTTTTTACCTTCAAGAACTTCTTTTTTAGCATTAGCATCAATTTCGTCTAATTCTTCAGGAGATGCAATATTGATAGCAATCATCCATAATCGCATTTGACGAATGCAATCATATTCTTTTTCCCAATTTAATCTTTCGGTACTTTTATATCGTTCATGAGAACCCGAACTCGAGTGTCCTTGGGGCTGAGTGAGTTCAGAAACATGAACTAATACAGGAACATGTTCTTCACGGGCTAAATCAGCTGCTTTTTCATAAGTTGCTACTAGATCAGCATAATCCCATCCTTTTACTTTTAAAATTTCAAATCCATTAGTGCCTTCTTCTCTTTGATATCCTTTTAAAATTTCAGAAATACTTTCTTTGGTAGTTTGGTATTTTGCGTGTACTGAAATACCATATTCATCATCCCAAACACTCATTACCATTGGTACCTGTAATACACCAGCCGCATTGATTGTCTCAAAGAAAACCCCTTCAGATGTACTCGCGTTACCTATAGTTCCCCAAGCTACTTCGTTTCCTTCATTAGAAAAATTAGTAGCATTAGTTATTCCAGGGACATGACGGTATATTTTTGAAGCATAAGCTAATCCCAAAAGCCGTGGCATTTGGGCTGCTGTTGGAGAAATGTCTGAACTTGAATTTTTTTGTTTGGTTAAGTTTTTCCAAGAACCATCTTCATTTAGACTATGGGTTACGAAATGCCCCCCCATTTGTCTTCCTGCCGACATAGGCTCATAATCCAAATCAGTATGTCCATACAAACCAGCAAAGAATTGTTTGATTGTCAATTTGTCAATTGCCATCATAAAGGTTTGATCTCGATAATAGCCTGAACGGAAGTCGCCGTCTTTAAAAAATTTAGCCATAGCTAATTGTGGGACTTCTTTTCCATCACCAAAAATACCAAATTTAGCTTTTCCAGTTAGCACCTCTTTGCGGCCTAGTAGACTACATTCTCTGCTTATTACGGCAATTTTGTAGTCTTTTAAAACTTCTGTTTTAAAGTCTTCAAATGTTAAAGCTGTAGTTGTTTTTTCTTTTATCATGATAGAAAAGGATGACTTAATGCACAAAACTACTTAAAATCAAGTTGTTTTCATAATTTATTTAAAAAAATATAATTTAATTATTTGTAATTATTTTTTAAAATAAAGACGTTTTGTTGAATTATTATTTAAAAATAAAATATTTGTTAAATAAAAATTCAATTAAACAACATAAAAATGATTTTTCTTAAAACCATTTTCTATTAAATAAATTGATTAATGTTTTTGGCGAAAAAGTAACTACAAAACGTATTTTTTCATTGTAGTTTTTTTGGTTAATTTCTAATCCATTATTAGAGTAAAATGGAAGGTATAACTCAAAATAATCGGTTACTAAATTCAATCGTATGCCGCTATCGTATGCAAAATAATGTTTGTTGAAATTATTTTCCACAATTCCGAGGTCTCCGTACACCTCAATCCAATTCCAAATATTAAAACTACCATTAGCAGTAATCATCCATTGGTTAGCAAAAGGCACGCTCAATTTAGACTTGAATCCACCTTCTGCCTGAATGTATTGTTGGCTAAATAAACCCGAACTTTCTGATCTTCCATAAAAGTTGTAATCAAAAAGATAATCGGTAGGCCGATCTAATGCAAAACTAAAATAATCAGAGTTGGATTTATTGTAAATAAACGCTCCTGCAAATAAACGTAAATTGATTTGTCTATTACTTTCAAATAGTTTTCTAAATTCGACTTCGGCAGCAATTTTTCCAAATTCTTTAGAAAATTGCACATCACCACTAGCACTAAAATGATTGGTTATTTCTGTCTTAGTATTAAAATAACGAGCATTGAATACGGAATAATTTTCTCCAAAATTAGAGGTAATGAATTCACTCTTTTCTCTATTTACGATAACTTGACGAAATACTAATACTTGTTTTCGGTTGTCTCTAAAGTTATTTTCGCGAATTTTTAATTCTACAGTGGGTGCTATTTTTGTATAGGTAGCATCAGGGGCATAATGAAAATAGGCTCCGGTAAGGCTGTATCTAATAGCATATAGTCTACTGTTCCTAAAATTTTCATTGAGTATCATTGTGCCATTTCCTGAGATATTTTTCGATTTTGAAGAAAACGTAGGATTTAAATCAAAAATAAATGGTTTGTCCAAAATCGTTTTGTTATGGAGGCGTAATCCCGGTGATAGCCCGTCATAATAATTGTAAGTTAGAGATGGAACATATAAAATCTGGTTGTAGTAAGGGTCTTCTAGATCTTTCATAAATACAAATTTGATAGGACGATTATTTGGAAAAAAACCTTCAAGTTTTTTCCAGTTGTTTCTCAAATTGTATTCGGGAACTTCATTTTTATAATTTAAAATAATTTTATCAGCATTGTTTCTTTTTATTATAAAAGTACTATCACATTCTTTTAAGTCTAACCATTCTTTAAAAACAATATTTCCTTTTTTTAATCCATAAATAGGAATAGGTATAGGAATTTCTGTTTTATTTTTCACAGAAAAAGTGATGCTGTTTTTTGTTGCAGATACTTTAGAAAATTTATAATCAATCAGTTCACGGGAATTAACAATAGTTGTAAAAAACCAATTGATGTTTTTTTGAGAATTTGATTTCAGTATGGTTTCAAAATCAGTTCCTGAAATTTGTTGGTTTTTGTTTCGTTCGTAGAATTGGTGAATACTATTAGATACAATATTATTTTCTAAATAGTCATCTAAAAATAAAATACTCAATCCGGCTCTATATTTACTTGCAATTTGTTCATTAAATTTAATTAAATCAGTTTTTGGGTTAGCCAATGCCTGATCTAAATTTTTACGCGCCATTAGCATATAAAAATAGCTGTATTGTTTGTTGAAATCTAAATTAGTTATGTTGTAGTTTTTTAAAAGCTTGAATCGTGAAGCATTACCTAACATCTTACTTTCAGCATGGTATTTTTGAATGTATTTAATCATTGCAACCATTTGTAATCCATCATAAATCCAATTGTCTTTTCTTGGGTCTAAATGCAGACTATTTTTTAAATAGGTATCTAAATAGGTTTTTAAGAATTTAATTTCAAATAAAAAATCGTCCTCAAACGGATTTAAAAATGAAGGTAATTGGTTTAAACCATAAAATGGATTTCGATCATAATTAGTTTGTGATACTACAATTTTTGGATGGGGATAGATCCCAATAAAATCATTGGTGAAATTAGCAATTCGGTTGATAATGATAATTTTTTGAATTTCATCTAATTTGCTATTTGTAATATCTGATATAACTTCGTTTAATTCATTAGAATAACTTTTAAAACTCGATTTAGACTCTATAAATAAACTAAAATCAGTTCTGTCTTCTCCTTCTAGAAAATAATCAAAATGATTTTTATCTCCCGTCGTTTGTTCCGTAATATTCAAATCGGTAGTTAAAACAAGGTTTTTCGGAATTTTGAAATGAATTGCAAAGTCACAAATTCCGTTAGCAATATCGTCTAGGTTACTGTTGCTGTATTTTACAAAGGCTTTGTTTTCGTATCGAGCAGGACTTAGAAACCAATTTTTAAGATTCAAATCTCCATTTTGGGCATAACCGTATTTGGTGAATTTATTACTCGGTATTTTAGAAAAATAAGTTAGATGTATCGTCGTTTTTTGATTTGGAGCTAGTTTTTCACGTAAGTCAACAGTTATGTAATCAGGATTTTTTGTTGTTCTATGCCAAGAAAGAAATAAATTATTTTCATTTAAAATGGTCAAGTTTGTGGTACTACCACGTTCTTCTTCTTTAGCCAAATGAAATCCTCTGTAAAATTCGTCCGAAAATCGTTTTCCCAGAGGAGTATTCTTATCGGAGTAGGCATTGTTCCAATCATTTAAAACAATGGAATTAATAGTATCGTTAGACTGATTGAAAAAAGTGATTTCTTGTTGAACACTAAGAATTTTATTCTCTGCATTCAACTCAACATTCATTTTACATTGATGCTGAGCAATCAACTTGTTTGAAGCTAATGCAATCAGTGAACAAAATGCTATTTTTAGAAATGATTTCAAAAGTCTAAGTTTTAAATACAATATACAAGCTATTATTCGAAAACAGTTCAGATAATTTTGAAAAACCGTATTTTAGAAGTTAGGACTTAAATCGTATTTTTTATAGAATGCATCTAAAACAGCGACTACTTCATCTTCGGTATCCACAATTTTAAATAAATCCAAGTCGCTTGCACTTACGGTTTTTTCACGCTCTATTAAAACGGTTTTAATCCAATCAATCAAACCAGACCAAAATGAGGTACCCACCAGAATAATTGGAAAACGTCCAATTTTTTTAGTCTGAATCAAAGTCATGGCTTCAAAAAGTTCGTCCATAGTACCAAAACCTCCTGGCATTACCACAAACCCTTGAGAGTATTTTACAAACATGACTTTGCGAACAAAGAAGTAATCAAAATTCAAGTTTTTATCTCGGTCAATATATGGATTGTAGTGTTGTTCAAAAGGCAATTCAATATTCAATCCTACTGAAGTACCTCCACCTAAATGAGCGCCTTTATTTCCAGCTTCCATAATTCCAGGACCACCACCAGTAATGACACCATAACCAGCTTTACTGATTTTATAAGCAATTTTTTCTGCAAGTAAGTAATAGGGATCTTCAGGTTTTATTCTAGCGGAACCAAAAATAGTCACGCAAGGACCAATACGCCCCATAGTTTCATAACCATTTACAAATTCGGACATGATTTTAAAAATAGCCCAACTGTCATTGGTGCGAATCTCGTTCCATGTTTTTTGTTTCAGTTTATCCTGAATTACTTTATCTTCATCGTTATCAAAATCTTGTAGTCTCATTTTTTTATTTTTTGGAGCTGTTCCTGCTGTTCGCTATATCTTTTTAAAGTAGCCTTCGAGTACCTCAGTCTACTTTAAAAAGGATGTCGCTACCATCAGGGCTAGGGTTTTGAAATACTAAGCTAATTCTTTTTTCAAAAACTGCGCAGTATAACTGTTTTTATTTTTACTAATTTCTTCAGGAGTTCCTTTGGCAACGAGTTGGCCGCCGCCTTTTCCACCTTCAGGGCCAATGTCAATGATATAATCGGCCAATTTGATGACGTCCATATTGTGCTCAATAATCAAAATGGTATTGCCTTTATTAACCAATTTATTGATTACATCCATCAATACCCGAATGTCTTCAAAATGAAGTCCCGTTGTAGGTTCGTCTAAAATATAAAACGTGTTTCCGGTATCTTTTTTAGAGAGTTCGCCCGCTAGTTTAATACGCTGCGCTTCGCCACCTGAAAGGGTTGTGCTTTGCTGTCCCAAAGTGATGTACCCTAATCCCACTTCTTGAATGGTTTTAATTTTGCGATAAATCTTCGGAATGTTTTCAAAGAAAGGCACTGCTTCATCGACTGTCATGTTCAGCACATCCGAAATGGATTTTCCCTTGTAGCGAATTTCCAAAGTTTCTCTGTTAAAACGTTTGCCTTGACAGGTTTCACATTCCACATACACATCGGGTAAAAAGTTCATCTCAATAGTTCGCACGCCTGAACCTTCGCAAGTTTCGCAACGACCGCCTTTCACATTAAAGCTAAAACGCCCGGCTTTATAACCTCGAATCATACTCTCTGAAGTCATTGTAAATAGGTTACGAATCTCAGAGAATACTTCGGTATAAGTAGCTGGATTAGACCTTGGCGTACGCCCAATCGGACTTTGGTCAATGTCAATTACTTTATCAATGTGTTCTAAACCTTCAATTTTTTTATACGGTTGTGGTTTTTTTACTCCGTTGAAATAATAAGCGTTCAAAATAGGGTAGAGGGTCTCGTTTATCAAAGTGGATTTTCCACTTCCAGAAACTCCCGTCACACAAATGAGTTTACCCAAAGGCAATTCTATGGAAACATTTTTCAAATTATTTCCCGTAGCTCCGGTTAGTTTCAGGAATTTTCCGTTGCCTTCGCGACGTTTTTTAGGAACTTCAATTTTCATTTTCCCATTCATAAATTGGGCAGTAATGGTATTGCTTTTTAAAATCTCAGCTGGCGTTCCTTGACTGATGATTTCGCCACCAAATTTTCCAGCTTTCGGACCAATGTCAATCACATAATCCGCACGTTCCATCATGTCTTTGTCGTGTTCTACCACTAAAACCGAGTTGCCAATATCTCGTAATTGCTCCAAAGAATGAATTAGTTTTTCGTTGTCTCTTTGGTGCAATCCAATACTCGGTTCATCCAAAATATACAATACGCCTACTAATTGCGACCCAATTTGTGTCGCCAATCGGATGCGTTGTGCCTCACCTCCTGAAAGTGATTTTGAACTTCGGCTTAACGCCAAATAATTCAAGCCTACGTTCATTAAGAACGCCAATCGGTCTTTGATTTCTTTGATGACTTCAGAAGCAATGGTTTTTTGCTTGTCAGACAAATGACTTTCCAATTCTTGAAACCAAGCGGTCAAATCTGAAATGTCTAAATCGCTTAATTCGGCAATGTTTTTATCGTTTACTTTAAAGAACAACGCTTCTTTTTTCAATCGAGAACCTTCACATTCCGGGCATTTCACTTCGTCCATGAATTCTTTAGCCCAGCGTTTAATGGTGCTGGAACCACTTTCATCGTGTTGGTTTTTGATAAAATGAGCAATACCTTCAAAGTCAATTTTGTATTCGCGCGCTACTCCCAAATCTTTGGAATTAATTGTGAATTTTTCTTTACCGCCGTTCAAAATCATTTCCATGGCTTCTTCCGAAATGGTTTCCACTGCATCAGTCAATTTGAAGCCGTATTTTTCGCCAATGATTTCCAATTGCTTGAAAATCCAAGACGATTTATATTCGCCTAAAGGGGCAAACCCTCCATTTTTAATCGATAGCTTCGAATTTGGAATTATTTTTTTACGATTGATTTCGTTTATAGTTCCTAATCCGTTACAATGCGCACAAGCACCTTTTGGCGAATTGAAAGAAAATAAATTAGGTTCTGGGTTTTGATACGAAATTCCCGTCGTTGGGCACATTAAATTTCGACTAAAATAACGGACTTCATTCGAGTCTTGATCTAAAACCATCAATACGTTTTCACCGTGGTGCATGGCGGTATTGATGCTTTCTGACAGTCGTTTTTGGTTGTCTTCGCTGTTGTCCACAACAAGTCGATCTACAACAATTTCAATATCGTGGGTTTTGTAACGGTCTAATTTCATGCCGCTAACCAAATCTTGAATTTCGCCGTTTACTCTAACTTTCAAAAATCCTTGTTTGGTTATTTGTTGGAAAAGCTCGGCATAATGTCCTTTTCTAGCACGAATAATAGGCGCTAAAATATTGATTCGTTTTCCTGTAAAATCCTGAATAATTAACTCTTTGATTTGCTCATCAGAATACGAAACCATTTTCTCTCCCGTATTGTAACTGTAAGCATCAGCCCCACGAGCAAACAACAAACGCAAAAAGTCGTAGATTTCAGTAATAGTTCCTACAGTCGAGCGCGGACTTTTACTGGTTGTTTTTTGCTCAATGGCAATTACTGGCGAAAGTCCGTCAATTTTATCCACATCCGGACGTTCTAATCCTCCTAAAAACTGTCGTGCATACGCCGAAAAAGTTTCGATATAACGACGTTGTCCTTCAGCATAAATAGTATCAAATGCCAAAGACGATTTTCCTGAACCCGAAAGCCCTGTGATCACGACTAACTGCTCCCGAGGGATAGCTATATCGATATTTTTTAGATTGTGAACGCGTGCGCCTTGAACGTCAATAGTATTGTTTGTGTCTACCATAATTTTTACAAAAAAACAAAGTTACCATTTTGATTGATTTTTTTGGTACAACACTGGTGAAGTTTCTATTAAAATAAACAGTAAAATCATCAAGTCTTTAGATTATCAATGAATTACTCAATAGTCATCGATTTTAGTTTGGTACGATAGGCTTCTAAAGCGAGTGATTTCGAAATGAATCCGTAGTATTTACCGTTTTTGAGTACAGGTAAAAAAGCCATTTTCGTTTCCTCAAATTTATTCATAACCACTTCCATACTGTCTTCTGGAATAATAATTTGTTTGGGAGCAGTCATAATCTCTTTAATTTGGGTATACTTCACTCGGTAGGTGTTGAAAATGATTTCTTTGATATCATTAAAATAGATTACTCCAACCAATTCATTTTCTAAATTCACTACAGCAAAAACAACTTGCGTAGAATTAGAAATTAAGTCCACTAATTTATCTAAATTCTCATTAGGCGAAACGGTTAAATAGTCCGTTTGAATAATCGAATTAGTATCTAAAGTAGATAATACATTAGCATCTTTGTTGCTGGTAAAGGCGTGACCTTTCTTAGCTAAATTCTTCACATCCATGGAATGTTTTTCAAATCGTTTCGAGATAGCAAAACTAATCGAGGAAACAATCATCAAAGGAATCATCAAGTTATAGCCTCCAGTAATTTCGGCAATCAAGAAAATAGCGGTTAAAGGTGCGTGAAATAAACCACTCAAAATACCAGCCATTCCAACTAAAGTGAAATTGCTGATGGGTAATTTGGTTAAGCCAATAAGGTTAATTAATTTAGAAAAGAAAAACCCAACATACGACCCTAAAAATAGGGATGGAGCAAAGTTACCTCCATTTCCACCACTCCCTATAGTTAAGCCTGAAGCAAAAGCCTTAAGCATCATAGTGCAGCCTACAAAGAGTAATAGTACCCAACTATTGTTTCTAAAACTACTAAACAAAGTGTCTTCTAATAATTGTCCAGGGTCACTTTCAGATAAAATTCGGATGCTTTCATATCCTTCGCCAAAAAGCGTTGGGAAAATGTAAATTAAAATAGCCAAAAGGGTAGACCCAAACAGTGCTTTTTTGTACGGACCTAATTTTAAACGGCTGAAGAAATGTTCTACTCGTTGAAAATTTCGAGAATAATAAATAGAAATTAAACCCGTGAACACTCCTAAAAACGCATAAAATGGAATATTGTGATAGTTAAAGTCTTCTTGTTGTTTGAACGAAAGTAAAATACTCTCATCCAATACAATTACAGAAACTAAGGCACCTGTAGCAGCCGCAATCATTATGGGTGTAAAGGCCGAAATACTTACATCAACTAATAGCACTTCAATAGCAAATAAAACTCCGGCAATAGGAGCGTTAAACGCAGCGGCAATACCAGCAGCAACGCCACATCCAATAAGCAAGGTTCTGTCTTTATAGCTCAATCTGTATTTTTGGGCATAATTAGATCCAAAGGCAGCACCTGTAATTACAATGGGACTTTCTAATCCTGCAGAACCACCCATGCCTACAGTTAACGAGCTGGTGATAATTTGCGCATACATTTGTTTTCGGGGAATTATACTGGCTTTTTTGGCAACCGCATACAAAATTTGAGAGGTTCCTTTTTGAATGGTGCCGCTTAAAAATTTTTTGATTACAAAAACCGTTAATAAAATCCCGATAATAGGTAAGAAACTATTGAAAAAGCCTAATTTTAGAATACGACTTACATAAGTAGCAAAAGTGAATACCCAGTGCGCAAAAGCTTTTAATACAATTACAGCAAATGCTGCTGATATACCAACAAGTACTGCTGATAGAAAGATAAATTGCTTATCGCCCAATTTTGATCTTGACCAAGCAATGGTTTGTTCTATTTTATGTAAAGCTCTCTTTAGCATCAGATGATTTTTCAGCGCGCTAAATTACAATTAAATATTTTTTAAAGCTTCTTTTTTGCTCAAAGGCTTTAAGTTAGATTGTAATATAAATTGCCGAACGGCCTCTGGGTCAGTCTTGGCATATTCTCGAAGCGCCCAACCAATTGCCTTCCTAATAAAAAACTCATTGGAATGGCTGTGTTTTAAGCATAATGATTGCAATAGTTTGAAATCAGTTTGTGATTTGTAACCAAGTTGGAATAAAATAACGCTTCGGTTTAACCACATATTCTCTGAATTGGAAAACCGTTCTACAACAGTGGGAATTTCAGAGGGGAATTGTTGCAAATAGGCGCCAAGTATGAATTTGGAAATTGTATCCACGCTATCCCACCAGGAATTAGTAATCAAAAATTGTTCAATCCAAAGTATGTCTTCAACTACATATTTGTTTTTCAAAGTCTTAATAATGATTTCAATGCCGCAATACTGAAGTTCGCGCTCTTTTTTTAAAAAGAGTTCCCACCCGATTGCTCTTGCTTTATTACTAATTTCAGTTGGGTGTTTTTGGCAAGCCAATTTAAAAATAGCCCTTCTTTCATCAGTTTTGATTCCGAAAAAAGGAAATAAATTTTTCATGTATTTAGCCATAGCTACCGCATTTTCTGAATGCTGCTTAGTGGTGAATTCGTTTTCTAATTCGGCAATAAAATTCATAAGTAGTAATTAAAATCCAACAGCTGTATCGTCTCCTCTAAAATCAGCGCCACCTTCCAGTTTTCCATTAGGCAAAACCAAAATAGCATCAACTTTGCCAAGTACTGGAGTTGTTTTTTCGTTGATTAAATACGATTTTGATTTTAAAGTTTCCAAAGTTTTTGTATCAAAAGCTTTGGGTTCAAAAGTAACCAAGTCGGGTAGCCATTGATGGTGAAAGCGAGGTGCATTGACCGCTTCTTGCATACTCAAATTATACTCATAGACATTTAGAATCGTTTGTAAAACAGATGTGATAATAGTAGAACCTCCTGGAGATCCCACCACCATAAATAGTTTTCCGTTTTTCTCTACAATTGTAGGGGTCATAGAACTCAACATTCGTTTTTTAGGAGCAATGCTATTAGCTTCATTTCCCACTAAGCCAAATAAATTGGGTTCGCCTGGCTTAGCACTAAAATCGTCCATTTCGTTATTCAAGAAAAAGCCTAATTCGTCGCAATAGTACTTAGAACCAAATGCGTCATTAATGGTTGTTGTAGCAGCAACAGCATTTCCGAAAGAGTCCACAATGGAGTAATGAGTGGTTTCTGTGCTTTCGTTATAGGTTACTGTACCTTCCTTTATATCAGTGGATAAAGTAGCTTTATTTAAATTAAAATTAGATATCCTGTCTTTTAGGTAATCGGTATTTAATAATTCTTTTAGCGGAATTTTCACAAAATCAGGATCACCTAAAAAGAAACTTCTATCAGCATATGCTCTTCGTTCTGCTTCCACGATTACTTGTATTGCATCAGGAGAATTATGTCCCATTTTGGACAAATCAAAGGGTGCTATCATTGTCATAATTTGTGCCAAACAAATTCCGCCACTACTTGGTGGTGCCATGGATATTATTTTCAAATCTTTGTATCCAAATTCAAGCGAATTTCTCCATTTTGCTTCGTATTGTGCCAAATCTTGTTTCGTAATAATGGCACCTATTTGTTTAAAATAGCGTATTAATTTACCTGCGGTTTGACCTTTGTAAAACTCATTTTTCCCATTCTTTGCAATACGCTTTAATGTTTCGGCTAAAGCAGGGTATTTGATGGTATCATTTTCTTTGAAGACAGTTGCAAATTTGGTCCTATTGCCATTAGCCTTGATGATAGCTTCCCGATACGTATTCAAACTTTTTTCTTGTTTTTTAGTAACAACAACACCTTTTTCAGCTAATTCAATTACAGGCTTCATGATTTCAGAAATTGGTAACGAACCCAATTTTTCATGCACAGCAAACACTCCTGCAATTGTTCCAGGAACTCCAATAGCTAAAGGAGATTCGGTACTTTTTCCTTTAATTATTTTTCCGTCTTTATCTAAAAACATATTTTTTGTTGCAGCCAATGGTGCTTTTTCACGGTAGTCCAATGTTCCAGTTTCTCCATTGGCTTTTCGGTATACCATAAAGCCTCCTCCGCCAATGTTTCCGGCATACGGGTAGGCTACTGCCAAAGCTAATTCGGTGGCAACCATAGCATCAAAAGCATTACCTCCCTTTTTAAGAATTGCAACACCTATTTTGGAAGCCTCTTCACGAGCCGATACCACCATGGCATTACTTGCTACAACTCCGGTTTGCCCAACAGACATGCTAGAAATAAATAAAAAGAGAAAATAACAGGCGTTAGTATAAATTGCTTTCATAATTCGTTTAATTTGTTTTCTGAGAATAGTTGTAGTTCTTTATAAAAAAGAGAAAATTCTTCTTCAAAAAGAGCATAATGAGCAGCGAGTTCTTCTCCTGCAAACCGCATCAAAGATTGATTTTGGGTACGCTGATCCATCTGACTCAAAATACGCTCTAACCCAGGGATTGATTGGTAATTTACTAACCAATTGTATTTTATCATATAGGGTAATAAATTTTGAGTTTTTGGAGTTAGTAAAGTATGATTATCGAGTAAAGATTGATAAAAACGATTCGAATAATTCTCTAAATTTTCAGATGAATGGTTTTCCCAATTTTTAGCTAAAAAATGGTCGTAATACATATCAACGATGACTCCGGCATAGTGGTGGTAACGGGAATGAAGTCTTTTAGTGCTTTGTCTGAATAAGGGGTGCGCATCTGTAAATGTATCAATGGCGCGATGCAACAAAATTCCTTTTTGAATTTCTTGAGGAAAATTCTCATATTGTTTACCCCGAACGCCGTCGGCCATAAAATTACCAATTTTGATGAATTCGTTTTCTCCAGAAAGATGAATATGGGCAAGAAAATTCATAGCGTTTTTCAAGTTGTTGCTTTCCAAATATACAAAGTTCAGTTTACAAAAGAATTCCAATTTGGATAAAAACTTACCAAATATATCGTTTTGCTAAACGCTAACTTTTATATTTGTATTTCTAAACAAAAAATTTAATTCAGATATAGATGACTTTAATAAAATCAATCTCAGGAATTCGAGGAACAATCGGGGGTAAAGTAGGAGATAACCTGACTCCAGTTGATGCAGTTAAATTTGCTTCGGCGTATGGAACTTGGTTGAAAAATTATTCGGGTAAAGAAAAATTAGCAGTAGTGATTGGTCGTGATGCCCGAATTTCGGGACCAATGATTCATAATTTAGTAGTAAATACTTTGATCGGGCTAGGAATTGATGTGATTGATTTGGGGCTATCTACTACACCAACAGTAGAAGTAGCAGTACCTTTAGAAAAAGCAGATGGCGGTATCATATTAACTGCCTCTCACAATCCAAAACAATGGAATGCCTTGAAGTTATTGAATGAAAAGGGAGAGTTTTTAAATGGAGTGGAAGGAGAAAAAATTCTAGAAATTGCAGAAGCAGAAGCTTTTGATTTTTCAGATGTAGATTCGCTAGGAGCTATTTTAGAAAACGATGCCTATATGGACATTCATATTGATGAAGTCTTGAACTTGCCTTTGGTGGATGTAGATGTCGTAAAAGCAGCTCAATTCAAAGTAGTAGTAGATGGAGTCAATTCTTCTGGGGGTATTATTATTCCTAAATTATTAGAATTAATGGGGGTTGAAGTAGTGAAATTGTACTGTGAACCAAACGGACATTTTCCACACAATCCTGAACCGTTAAAAGAGCATTTGACTGATATTTCAGAATTGGTTGTCAAAGAAAAAGCACACCTTGGAATTGTAGTAGATCCTGACGTAGATCGCTTGGCTTTCATTTCTGAAGACGGCGAAATGTTTGGAGAAGAATACACTTTGGTCGCTTGTGCTGATTATGTGTTGAGCAAAACACCTGGAAATACCGTTTCGAATATGTCATCTTCTCGTGCCTTGCGTGATGTTACTAATGCTCATAAAGGAAGTTATGAAGCAAGTGCTGTGGGAGAAGTGAATGTGGTAGAGTTAATGAAAAAGAATAAGGCTGTTATTGGTGGCGAAGGAAACGGTGGAATTATTTATCCTGAATTGCATTATGGACGCGATAGTTTGGTAGGAGTCGCTTTGTTTTTGACTCATTTGGCAAACAAAAAAATGACAGTTTCGGCCTTGCGTGCTTCGTATCCTGAATATTATATGAGCAAAAACAAAATCGAATTGACTCCTCAAATTGATGTGGATGCCATTTTAGTTGCGATGACTGAAAAATACAAGAATGAAGATATCACAACGATTGACGGAGTAAAAATTGATTTCGCTACCGAATGGGTGCATTTGAGAAAGTCTAATACAGAACCAATAATCCGAATCTATACGGAAGCGCCATCACAACAAGAAGCAGATGTTTTAGCATTACGAATCATTGACGAAATAAAAGTAATTGCTGGAATTTAATTAGTTTATTATTGCAAATAAAAATCCCCTTTCTGAAAAGAAAGGGGATTTTTTTATCTACGATGTTTCCATCTTTTGTGTGTCCAAAAATAATATTCGGGTGCTTCAAGTATTTGTTTTTCAACTTCCTTAAGGTAGGCGTCTGTGATTCCATAGTCCGGAATTGTTTTTGGAGCCTCACAGATTGGGACAAATGTGGCTTCATAAAATCCTCGTTTTACTTTTTTTACTTTAGCAAAAACCACTTCTAAATCGTATCTTTTTGCAAGCATCTCGGCTCCAGTATGAACGGGGACCTCAATTCCCATAAATTCTTGCCAATGAAAAGTTTTATGAATTTGTGGCGATTGGTCACTGGCTAAACCATAAAGACTTACAATGCCATTTTTTTCATTCTCGTTAATTAAAGCAATTGTTTTGTCGGTGGTAACCAATTCTGATTTGAATTTAGATCGAATCGCTCTTACTTTCGCATCAAAATATTTATTGTTTATTTTTTTATAAACACCATAACATTTGAACGATGTACTTTCATTAATTGATAATAGCCATTCCCAACTTGCAAAATGGGAAGCCAATAATATGATACTTTTATTCTTTTGTTCGTATTCTTTTAATAATTCAATATTGGTTATTTTGAATCGCTTTTTCATTTCTTCAGATGAAATGGACATAGTTTTTATCATTTCTAAAAACATGTCGCACATGTGGCGATAGAATTTTTTTTCTATAATTAAATGCTCTGGCTCTGTCAAATGAGGTAATGCAATTGATAAATTATAACGGACTATTTTTTTTCGATAACCTACTGCATAGTATACTAATACATATACCAAGTCTGAAAACCAATAAAATACACGAAATGGAAGTATCGAAATAATCCAAAGTAAAGGGAAGCTTATAATGAAAATTAGCAATTGCATGAGGTTATTTTTGACAAATATAACTCAAAAATAAATGAGAATTTAAATTTACAATAGAACAGGATTAATTTAACCGAATTGCTATCTTTACCTTTCACTATAAATAAAGTGATATGAATATGATATTGATTGTAATCATTGCTATTACTGTTTTGATGAGTTATAAAGGCTTTAATGATCTTTCGTTTTTTAGAAAATACGAATTTCATATTGGAAGTATTCATAAAGGAGAACAAATCAGGATGGTGTCTTCGGGGTTTTTACATGTTGATATGACGCATCTATTGTTCAATATGATGACACTTTGGTTTTTTGCACCTTTGGTTTTGTCTTATTTAGGCAATTGGGTTTTTGTTCTAATTTATATGGGAAGTTTGATTTTTGGAAATCTATTGACTTATATTTTTAATAAAAATAATTATAGTTATCGTGCTGTTGGGGCTTCGGGAGCAGTAACAGGAGTGTTGTATTCGGCTATTTTATTACAACCGGATATGATGTTGGGTTTGTTTTTTGTAATTCCTATTCCGGCCTATTTATTTGGTATTTTATATCTGTTGTATTCTATTTACGGAATGAAATCGCAGAACGATAACATTGGGCATTCGGCACATTTTGGAGGAGCTGTTGGTGGCTATGTAATTACGTTGATTGAACAGCCTCAATTATTATTTGAACATACTTTTATGGTTATTTTATTAACCATTCCTATCGTGATATTATTTGTAATGCAACGATTTAGAAAGTTGTAATCTTCTGTTCATATAAAATAAAAAAGTCCCAATTAATTGGGACTTTTTTGTGGGGAGAGCAGGATTCGAACCTGCGAAGTTTTCACAGCAGATTTACAGTCTGCCCTCGTTGGCCGCTTGAGTATCTCCCCATTTTTAGACTAGGCCATTTTGTTTGTCTAAGAGGTTGCAAATATATAAACTGTTTTTGTGTTTACAAATTAAAATAAGACTTAATTTGTCTATTATTTTTAATGTGTTGGTATTGAATAAAATAAAAAATCTTCCCTTAGGAAGATTTTTTATTTACAGTATTTGAAAGTCTTATTTTGTTAAAAGTTCAGCAATTTTATTACGTAAATCACTACCTCTTAAATCTTTTGCAATCACTTTTCCAGAGGCATCTAAAATAAATGTTGCAGGAATAGACTCAACATTATATTGTCTCGCTATAGGTTCTTCCCAATGTTTAAGGTGGGATACTTGAATCCAAGTTAAGTGGTCATTTGCAATTGCATTCTTCCATGCCTTAATATCTTTATCTAAAGATACGCCTACAATATTTAATCCTTTTGAATGAAATTCTTTATAAATAGCTACCATGTTAGGATTTTCTTTCCGACAAGGTCCACACCATGATGCCCAAAAGTCAACAATAGTTACTTTACCTAAACTTTCTTTTAAAGAAATTTCTTTTCCTTCAGGATTAGGCGCCGAAAAATCGGCTCTTCATTTAGCTCCACCAATAGCAGGTGCTGCAGCTGGACCAGCTTTTAACTTTCCTAAAGCTTCTTTTACAGCTTTACCTGGTTTTGTGTTTTGTAATGATTCTTCCAAGTTATTGAACATAGCCTCTGCTTTTTTAATATCAGTGCTTGGGTCATTTAAAACTCCTTGAAGGATTAATACAGAGATGAATGATTTTGGATGTGATTCAGCATACGTTAAGTATTTTGCTTTTGAAGCAACACCTACTTCTTGTTGGATTTTACCAAATTCTTGCATCAATTTATTGATAGTTGCAGTGTCTTTAGCTTGTTGCGCAGCTTGCATAGCTGGCGTATTTTTAGTTTGAAAATCAACTAATTTCTTTTGAACTTTAGTGATTTCGGCGTTGAATTTAGCATACTCATCATTGTTATACGTTCCTGAAACTTTTGATTTTTGAATGCTGTCTTTGTTGATTTCGATTGTTACTTCTTCACCATTTTCTAAGATGAAGGGAATTGGAGCAGGGTTTCCTTCTAATTTGATAGTATAAAAAGCTGGC
This sequence comes from Bacteroidota bacterium, assembly GCA_041191945.1. Classification (GTDB taxonomy): domain Bacteria; phylum Bacteroidota; class Bacteroidia; order Flavobacteriales; family Flavobacteriaceae; genus Flavobacterium. The sequence goes on along the minus strand of JBEENX010000014.1, from coordinate 17,783 downwards.
TCTGAAATTTTACCTTTCATTTCAAATTTACCATTCTCTACTTTTACAGTATCTTTTGCTACTAAACCTGTCTCGTCTTGTGTTTCAAGAATAATGGTTTTTCCATTTTCGATTCCTTTTGCAGTACCAGAAATGATGTATTCGTCTTTTCCAGCTTTGCTACAAGCAACTAAAACTACGGTAGCAGAAAGTAATAAAATTATTTTTTTCATTATAAGTTTGTTAAGTGATTTAAGTTCGCAAAAATATTTAAAAATATATAGTATCACTATTTTTTGAACTTAAATTTTTGTTATAGTTATTGTTGATACTTCAAATGTATTGTTCTATAAAAAAAGCACCTTATAACTAAGATGCTTTTTTAAAATATAATCAAATTATTATTCTTGATTAGAAGTTTTTCTCCAAGTAAAGTTATTTAGTATATGTCTTTTAGCAAAACGTCCTGGAGAATCAGCATTTACCATTTTGATGTACGTAGCTTTAGGAACACTAATATATTCATAAACACTGCCGTTTGAAAAATCGATAATCAATCTTCCATCTACAAATTTATAGTCTGTAATTGTTGAAGTACTAATAGTTTCAGTGTATTCAGGTAAATTTTGCTTGATTGTTTCAGGATTGATACTTACTAAAAAGTGATACGCCTCAATAATTTTTTTACTATTCTCTTCAGCTGCTTTTAAACCGGCTTCATCTCCTTGAAATTTATCGGGATGTGCATCTTTCATTGCATTGCGATAAATGGTTTTCAAATCTTTAAGCTCTACGGTTTTGTCTACATTTAATAACTTTCGGTATTCAACTATTTTTTTCATAAATTAAAGATAACAATATGTCTTTTTAATGTTTTTTGAGGAGTTTAGCTCCTAAAAACGAATTTTTTTGCAAAGGTACATTTTATTTTAAGTTTTCGGTTTATTTTTTTTAAAATAGGCTTTATGCGTACTTTTGTTTTATGGGAGAGCAATTTTATCCAAAGCCAAACTCTTTTAAAAATACCTTTTGTGTTTTTAACGAAGTACCACTTGCAGCTATTGAAGGATTATCGGTTCAATATGAAAGTAAAGCGGGAAGTTTGTATTATTATACAAAAGAAGGAATGTACCGTTTGTCTAATCATTGGGGTAGGCTCGCCAATAGTAAATGGCGATTAGAACCAATGGAGGTAGAGTTGCCCACAAAACACAAACTAGGTTTTGCACTTTGGACTGATTTTTATCCAGATAATTCCATTGATAAACTCTACTATTTAGAAGCTAATTTTGAAAAGAAAACAGTAAATTACCAACATAAGAATAATCCCAATTACAATCAAAAAGCGGTGCTTCGAACTAGTTTTGAAACCGCTAAGAGAATCAAACAAATTCGGAATTTATTTGAGTTAACTTCTTGGGCTAAGTATTTTGAATACGATGATTTAGATGTACTGCGAATGAATATTATTAATGGACTTATCTATACCGAAAAGTCTTTGGAGGAAATTAAACGAGAACAACTCTAGTTAAATTATGGGTAGAAATAACGAAAAGAATATCAAAAAGCATAATGATAAATTGCACAAAGAGCAGGCTAAGCTCAAAAAAGCAGCCCAAGTTCGTAAAGATAAACTAAAGGAAATTACAAAGCAATTTAACGCTAATAAGCAAGATGAAATAACTAATTAACTCACTATGGGACACAACGATTTCAATTTATTACAACAAGAAGTGCAAAAAATAATTGATTTAATTGCGGCTAAAAACGGCAAAGAAGCCAATAATAAATTGGTAGAAATAAGTCAGCAATTAGATGATTTTATTGATTTTTCTGATGATGACGCCGATTTAATCGAAATTAGTAAATACCAAGTATTGCTGAATCAATTGCATCAAAAAATAAACGAGTTAAATTAATGGCAAATCAAAAGTGTTTTTGTGGCTCGGGTGTTTTTTTTGATGCATGTTGTCAGCCGATTGTGTTGGGAATCCAAAAAGCGCCAACCGCCGAGGCTTTAATGCGCTCGCGGTATGTCGCTTATGTAATTCATGATGCAGATTATTTAATTGCAACTACAGCTCCCTCTCATAGAAGATATTATGCAAAGGAGGATATTGTAAGTTGGGCTACTCAAAATCAATGGCAGCGACTAGAAATAATCAACGTTACACAATCCACCGTAGAGTTTAAAGCCTGTTATTTAGACCCTAATAAACAATTACAAGTGCATCACGAGCATTCTCGATTTGTATTTAAAAATGGAGAATGGTTGTATGTTGATGGCGATTATTTTGAAAACTAAACTATTTGATTTTTTCGAGTTCTAAATTCAAACGATTTTGCTCTGCTTCTAAATCTTCTAATTCTTTTTCGAAATCGGCAATTTCATTTTTTAATTTTTTTAGTTCTTCGCTTTTCTCAGCCGAAGTTCGCAATACTTTGAAATCACTGGCTTTAGCCAATTTTTCTTTAGCCGTATCTAGGTCATCTTTGGTTACAGCCATTTCATTTTCTATAGCTGAGATGCGGTCAGCAATAGTTTGTTTCTTTTCTTTTGCAGTGCGTTCAGCTTCTGCTTTTTCTTGTTCATCAAGCAGTCTTTTTTGTTCTTCTATTTCTTTTTGTTGTAATAAAAACTGTCTGTTTTCCAGTTCAGTCTTTTTGTTTTTTGCCTCTAATTCTTCGCTTCGGTTGTTTTGGACAATATTAAATATAACAGTAGAAAAAATTAAGATAATTACGATAACGGCAATGAATCCATTTTTTGAAAGCCCTAAAAAAGCAGCATTAGAAGTTGTTTTTTGAGGCTGATGAGTTGGAACTTCCTCAACCTGAAAAGGAGGAGGGGTAGTAGCTATTAATTCGTGCAGTTCTTCAATATCAGCTGCATATTTCCATTTTTCCATCCCATCAAACCAAACAGGAGTGGTCTTAGTGATTTTCATTATTCTTAGTTCTTCAAAACTAAAAGGACCTGAGCTTTCGGTTCCGTTATGTAAATAATATTTTTTCATAAGTGTGAAATATGTTTATTTTCCGATACAAAAATTTGTAAATATATTTCCAAGTAACTCATCATTAGTAACTTGACCTGTGATAAGTCCAAAGTGGTATAACGCTTCTTTAATGTCCAAAGCCATTAAATCACTAGATAGGTTGGATTCCAATCCGAATTTTACTTTTTGAATTTCATCCAATGCTTTGAGTAGCGAATCATAATGACGGGTATTGGTCACAATAGTTTCGTTATTGCGCAAAGCACCTGTATTTACAAAGGAAAGTAATTTGTTCTTGAGTTCATCGATACCTTCTTTGTTTTTAGCAGAAATAAAAATAGTTGTTAGTTGTTGGTTGTTGGTTGCTAGTTTTTCGTTTATTGCAATGGTGATTTTTTCAGAAATTAAATCTTTTTTATTAATAACAATTACAATTGGTTTTTGCGGGTATTGATTCTGTGTTTTATTTAAAGCTACAATTAGTGTGTCTAAAGCTCCATCAACCATCAATTCTGAACCATCAACCAAATAAAGAACTACTTTTGCTTGATCTATCTTCTCAAATGTTTTTTGGATTCCAATATTCTCCACCACATCTTTAGTTTCGCGAATTCCAGCAGTATCAATGAATCGGAAACTAACGCCTCCAATGACTAATTCGTCTTCAATAGTATCGCGTGTAGTTCCAGCAATATCCGAAACAATGGCGCGTTCTTCATTTAATAAAGCGTTCAATAGGGTAGACTTTCCTACATTGGGTTCGCCTACAATAGCAACAGGAATCCCGTTTTTAATCACATTTCCCACCGCAAAAGAGTCAATCAATCTTTTGAGAACAAATTCAATACGGTTTAATAATTCGTGAAATTGAGTTCGGTCAGCAAATTCAACATCTTCTTCGGCAAAGTCCAATTCCAATTCGATGAGCGAAGCAAAATTCAATAATTCTTCGCGTAGTTTGGCAATTTCGTTAGAAAAGCCACCACGCATTTGCTGCATAGCAATTTGATGCGAAGCTTCGTTGTCTGACGAGATTAAATCAGCCACGGCTTCGGCTTGCGATAAATCTAATTTTCCGTTTAAAAAGGCTCTTAAAGTAAATTCACCGGCATTAGCCATACGGCACCCTTTTCGTAGTAATAGTTGAATAATTTGCTGTTGGATATAAGTAGAACCGTGACAGGAAATTTCAATGGTATTTTCTCCTGTATAGGAGTTAGGTCCTTTAAAAATTGAAATTAGTACCTCGTCTAAGGTTTTTCCATCGTCAATAATATGACCCAAATGCAAGGTATGAGATTTCTGTTGCACTAGGTTTTTGTTTTTAATTGATTTAAAAACACTAGCCCCAATTTCAATGGCATTTTGCCCAGAAACTCGTATTATTGAGATTGCTCCAGCTCCCGAAGGTGTTGCTAAGGCAACTATGGAATCGTTGTATATCATTTTGTATTATTCTATGCTACAAATATAATAAAACTCCGTTGGTAATCTTATTATTGTTTATGAAGTCGTTATAGGTGTTAAATAATTGTAAATTACTGATAATTATCATGTTATATTGTTTTTATTATGACTAACTTAGAGGTAAGAAATCATAAAATTTATAAAAATGAAAAAGATTCTATTTCCCACCGATTTTTCAGAAGCCTCTAATAATGCTTTTGTACATGCTTTGGAATTTGCAAAATTAGTTCATGGAGAGCTTATTTTGTTGCATACATTTGAACTTCCCGTTTTTGATAATCAGTTTTTTCCTGAGAATTATGCTGCGATTTATGATTCGGTTGAATTAAGCGAATTTGATATGTTTAAAGATGAAATTCCCAAATTGAGAGCGATTGCCGAGACGCATCATTTAGATAAAATTAAAATGTCTCACCGATTAAAAGATGGCGATTTAATCTCCAATATAAAAGGAACAATCAAAGAAGAGAAAATAGACTATGTAGTAATGGGTACATCTGGAGCTTCAGGTTGGGATAGTTTTTTCATTGGAACTAATACAGCTTCGTTAGTTAACCAATCTAATGTGCCTGTTTACTGTATTCCTAATGATGCATTATTTAGTAAAATTAAAATAATTGGTTTTACCACTCGATTTAGAGCCAAAGATAAAAAGGCATTACAATCGGTTTTGGAATTAGCACATAAAGCCAAAGCAAAAGTCAAATGTTTGTATGTTAAAACTTCAGATTCAGATGTCTCAAAAGCAACAATTGCAAAATGGGAAGAGGAATTCAAATCAGAACCAATTGAATTTTTTGTAATAGATAGTGATGATGTACAAGCAACAATTTTGGATTTTATTATGTATAAGGATATCGATGTTCTAACGTTATTGCCTTATAAAAGAGGTTTTTTTGAAGGGCTTTTTAAACCAAGCTTAACTAAAAAATTAACCACAGATTTTGAAATTCCAATTTTGTCAATTCCAATGGAATAATGATTTGTAAAAAACAAAAACCGCTATCTTCAAAAAGTATAGCGGTTTTTTATTTCAATTTTGGTGTTTAGTTTTATGCATTCAACATTACAGGCATTACTAACATAGTAACGGTTTCACCTTCTTCTAAACCATCAACTGGAGTAAGGATTCCAGCGCGGTTAGGTAATGACATTTCTAACATAATCATATCGGATTGTAAGTTAGTCAGCATTTCGGTTAAGAAGCGAGAATTAAACCCAATTTGCATATCATCTCCTTGATAATCACAGGTCAATCTCTCTTCGGCTTTGTTAGAGTAGTCAATATCTTCTGCAGATACGTTCAACTCAGCACCTGCAATTTTCAAACGAATTTGATGGGTAGTTTTATTAGAGAAAATCGCTACACGACGTACTGAACTTTGAAATTGAGAACGGTCAATCATTAATTTGTTTGGATTTTCTTTAGGAATAACCGCTTCGTAGTTTGGATATTTTCCATCGATTAAACGGCACATCAACAAATAATTGTCAAATGAGAAAGTCGCGTTAGAATCGTTGTATTCGATTTTTACTTCAGCATCCGAAGTACCTAAAATACTTTTTAAGATATTCAACGGTTTTTTTGGCATAATGAAATCAGCTACTTGAGAAGCAGTTACATCTGTACGCGCATATTTTACTAATTTATGAGCATCAGTAGCTACAAAAGTTAAACCTTGTGGTGAAAATTGAAAAAATACTCCAGACATTACTGGTCGTAAATCGTCGTTTCCAGCTGCAAAAATAGTTTTGCTTATAGCAGTTGCCAAAACTTCGGCAGGAACTAAAGTTACAGAAGGCTCGTCTAAATTAACTGATTTAGGAAACTCTTCACCTGGTGCATACGCCAAAGCATATTTTCCAGAATTAGAACTAATTTCGATCGTACTGTTTTCTTCAACGGTAAAAGTCAACGGTTGTTCTGGAAATGTTTTAAGAATTTCCAAAAGCAATTTTGCAGGAACAGCAACGCTTCCTTGGCTGGTAGAATCAATATCTAAAGTAGCCGACATGGTCGTCTCTAAATCAGAGGCAGATACGGTTAATACATTGTTATTCAAATCAAACAAAAAGTTGTCTAAAATAGGCAAAGTATTGTTACTATTGATAACGCTTCCTAGAACTTGTAATTGTTTTAATAAGTACGAACTCGATACTATAAATTTCATCTGTTATATTTTATATTTTTTTGGGATATACTTTTTTACAAATATATCTTAAACTAGTTTAGTATGGAAAATTTTTTATTAACATCTATCGGCTGTATTTTATTTTTCTAATGGAAGTGAAAAGAAAGCCAGATAGCGCTAAAATAAATATTGGTAGTCCGATGGTTAGGAATTTTACATAGGTATAGTTTTCATAGACCTTTTCTTTATCTAATAAAGGTAAATCTAAATCTTTGGAACGAATGTTAATAAGTCCGTTATCGTCTAATAAATAATTGACGCAATTCATCAGAAAATCTTTGTTGTCGTATAAATTTCCAGTACGTTGATCGTAACCTAATTCTACCGGAAATAAATTTTTATCCAATTGGTTTTTGATGACATCACCATCTGAAATAACAATCATTTTTCCAGGTTTTCCTTTGGCTTGAAAATTATTTTGGTCAAAAGCTAACACTCGGTTTTCATACATCGAATGAAAATTACCTTCTAATAATACAGCCAATGGAATAGTACCTTTGTTTGAGTAGTCAGCAGGTGTTGTTTCTTCGTTAACGCTATTCAAATTAATTTCGGTAGGTGTGCCAATTCGTTTAGAATACTGGGAAGACTGTAATAAAACGACTTTTTTAATTCCGTTTTTTAAAGTGTCAATAGCATCCGCAAAATCAAATTTGATTCCACCTAAATTTTTTACGATAGGATGGTTACTTTGCGGATGTACTAAAGGCGCAAATTTCCAATTGAATTCGTGAAATTGAGTAGCACTTCCCTGTTCTCCTGAAGCTAATTTTATAGGACTTCCTTGTTCATCTTTGACTAAATCAGGATAAATTCGAACCCCGTATTTAAAGAAAAAATCATTCAGGTTTAAGTCTCTAGGAAATGCTAAAGTGCTTCCTGTGGGATTATACAAACTGTCCATTTCGGCATTGACCTGATCAATTAACCAAATTGTTTTTCCACCATTGACAATGTATTGATCCAATACTTGTTTTTCGCTTTCCGAAAAAGCTTCTGTAGGTTTTGCAATAATAGCTACATCGTATTTTTTTAATGCTTCAAGGGTATTGACTGGTTGTTTGGCTACCGAATCTAAAGTAAAAGGGCCAATGTGGTAACTTTCTTTGGTTTGTAATAAAAATTTAGCAATATAGGCCTCGTGCAATTCGCCGTTTCCTTTAATGATGGCAATCTTCTTTTGTTTGGCAGTTGTAATTTTATTTAGGGCATCGGCAATTGAATATTCCAAATGTTGTACCGAACCAATGACTTTATCTGTAGTAGAAGCTCCCATAATGTTTTTTAACAAAGGAATATTGACTTCTTTGTTGTCGTAAACAGCAATTGCCCAAGGGAAAACCATAGCTTGTGACTGTTTTCCTTTATCATCGACTGAAATATTGATAGGAATAAGTCCTTTACGGTATAATTCTTTGATATTGTCCATGCTTTTTTCTTCATCTTCCAAAGGATCAATAAATTCAAACACTAAATTAGAATTATAACTTTGAAATTCTTCTAACATTTGGCGTGTTTCAATTTGTAATCGCTTGAATTCGGCAGGTAATTCTCCTTGCATGTATACTTTGAGATACAATGGATTTTTGACCTGTTCAAGAATATGTAAAGAAGTAGGGGATAAGGTGTATCTTTTGTCTTTTGTTAAATCAAATCGATAAAAAAATACACTTCCTATTATATTTAAAACCAATACAATAGCGATTGTAATTCCTGCCGATTTAAACCTGTTTTTAGTTGCAGTATTCATTAGGATTGAAACGATTTTAATTGGTTAACAGTCAAAGAAAGAAAAACGACGATGATACTTGCAAAATAAAGAATATCTCGGGTGTCTAAAACTCCACGGCTCATACTTTTAAAATGATCTTGCATACCCAAATAAGCAATTACATTTGATAAACTAGGAGTTAGTGATGCCAATCCTTCAAAACCAAAGAAGAACAGAAAACACAAAAACACGGCCACTATAAAAGCAACAATTTGATTATCAGAAATTGTGGAGGTGAAGATTCCAATGGCAGCGTACGCTCCAATAAGAAAAAGCAATCCGAAATACGAGCCTAAAGTACTTCCCATATCAATGTTTCCTTCGGGGAATCCTAAAAAAGAAATCGCTTTTACATAAATAAAGGTAGGGACAATTGCTAAACAAATTAAAAATACGGCACCTAAAAATTTCCCATTGACAATTTCCCAAACACTTAAGGGTTTGGTAAGTAAAAGTTCTAAAGTGCCTTGCTTTTTTTCGTCTGAAAAACTACGCATTGTCACGGCTGGAATTAAAAAAATGAAAACCCATGGCGCCAAAGTAAAAAACGGAGTCAAATCAGCAAAACCGGAGTTTAAGATGTTATAATCTCCTTCAAAAACCCAAAGAAATAGTCCATTTAAAATGAGGAATAAGGCAATTACTAAATAGCCTATTGGCGAACCAAAAAACGATTTTATTTCACGTAATACGATTGATTTCATATTGTCATTTCGAGTGATTAATACTTTCATTGCTAGGCACGAAGTAATCTTAAACTCATTTTTTATATTAAACTTGCTAATTTATCAACACTCCAAGCTTCGGGTTTATCATTGAATAATTTTTTTGTAAAGTCCCAAACTTCATTAAAAAGCGCCGATTTTCTGTAATTTTCCAAATCATCTTCGCTTTCCCAATAACTATATGTAAAGAAAACCGATGCGTTATTTTTGTCTTGATACAATTCTAATAAACGATTACCAGGGAAATTTCGTATTTGATTTTTAACCAATTCAAAATTTTCTAGAAATGCAGGAATATTTTCCTCGTGAAAACTCAATTTTACGATGCGTACCAACATAGACAAAGGCTAATTTTTAAATTCAATTAAAACAACGTCTCTATATCCTAAACCAAGCAAACTATTTGCTGAACCCACTTTAGAAGGATTGCTTCTAAAAACGGCAATTTCAAGAAAACCTGCTTCGTTGAAAATAGCTAATTTTTCACCTTCATAATTTTTCATAGAATAATTTTCATTAGTTGCAATTGCAGAATAGTGAGGTAAAATAGTTTTGATGTTTTTTGTTTTCATGACAATTTCATAAGGTCTTCCTTTAGCAATATCGAGAAACTGTTTTTTGGAAATATTGGTTACTACATTACCAAAATGGTCTATGTAAATTACATGCCCTTTAATGGCTTTATGATCAGCGGTCACAGTGGCCTGTAAACCAGTTACAGGTTTTAATTGTGTTATTTCTTTACCAATAACATTGAGCAATCCACCTTTTGCCAAATGGCAAGCTACTTTTACAAAAACATCCAAATCGGTAGCTTCATTGTGCAAACGATCGTGAATGGTAATGGAAACCATCTTTTGCGGAACCACTTTTTGGGTCAGAATACTCAAAACGCCATTGTCGGCCCCAATAAAATAGTGATCATTCCATTGGATGGCAATGTGTTGATTTTCTTTATTTCGTTCGCTATCCACACCAATTATATGAACAGTTCCTTTTGGGAAACTACTATAAGCTGCTCCAATTATGTAGCTTGTTTCGAGTATGTTAAAAGGATCTATATCATGAGAAATATCAATAATGTTTACCTCAGGAAATTCAGATATAATTTTCCCTTTCAGAGCACCCACAAAGTGATCTTTCAAGCCATAATCGGTAGTAAGGGTAATTATTGACATAATTTTGTTTATAACTATTGGGGTTGGGTAAGCCTAAATTTCATTAAATTTGAGAATTGCAAAGCTAATAATAGTAATTTCAAAAACGAAATAAAGAAATACATTTTCTAATTTATAGTTTTAATTATTTAGTAATGCTTCAAAATGAAATAAAATATTAAAATTACTGCTTTTGAACGAAAGAATAATTGAATTAGTAGATATTGCTCCAAAGGAGTTTTGGGGAGCTCAAGATGCTCATTTGGAAACCATTAAAAAATACTATCCCAAGTTAAAAATAGTAGCTCGTGGAACGACTCTTAAAGCTTTTGGCGAAAAAGAAGTTTTAGATGAGTTTGAGAAACGATTTCAGCGATTAATGCTTCATTTTTCAAGGTACAACAATATTGATGATAATGTTATTGAGCGAGTAATTCTAGGAGATGGTCAAGAAGATAGAAAAATCCAAGGCCATGATAAAATCTTAGTTCATGGTGTAGGAGGGAAACTTATTAAGGCTTTGACTCCAAATCAACAATTATTAGTAGATACTTTAGGTAAAAACGATATGGTTTTTGCTGTTGGTCCTGCAGGAACAGGTAAAACATACACGGGTGTGGCTATGGCTGTTAAAGCCTTGAAGGAGAAAGAAGTGAAGCGAATTATTTTGACTCGACCAGCCGTTGAAGCAGGAGAAAATTTAGGTTTTTTACCTGGAGATATGAAGGAGAAATTAGACCCATACATGCAACCTTTATATGACGCTTTGCGCGATATGTTACCCAACGAAAAATTAGAAGATTATATTTTAAAAGGGATTATTCAAATTGCTCCTTTGGCTTTTATGCGTGGGCGAACCTTGGATAATGCTTTTGTTATTTTGGACGAAGCCCAAAATACTACTCATTCTCAAATGAAGATGTTTTTAACCCGTATGGGTAAGAATGCTAAGTTCATGATTACTGGTGATCCTGGGCAAGTTGATTTGCCTCGCCGAACCATTTCAGGTTTAAAAGAAGCGCTTTTGGTTTTGAAAGATGTCGAGGGTATTGGAATAATTTATCTGGATGACAAAGACGTGGTGCGCCACCGCTTGGTTAAAAAAGTAATCGAAGCCTATAAAAAAATAGAAAATAACGACTAAAAGAGTCGATTAATTTAAAAAATGACAGAAGAAAATAGTAAAGTCATCATCAGTGATTTAGACGGTACTTTGTTGAATAATCATCATTCGATTTCAGATTATACACAGTCTGTTTTTCAAGAATTACACCGCCAAAACTATTTAATAGTCGTAGCGACAGGACGTCATCATTTAGACGCCATGCCTTTAGTGGAAAAGTTGGGAGTACCCTTGTATTTGGTAACTTCCAATGGAGCCAGAATTCATTCTCCAGAGAAAGAGTTGCTTTTTTCAATTAATATGGAAAGCGATTTAGTGAAGTCGGTATTGTCATTAGATATTGATCCTGAAATTACTACCGTTTTGTTTCGGGAAGACATTTGGCAAACGAATAAGCATAACGAAAAATTAAATAGTTTTCAAAAAGAAGTGACTTATCATCCGCAATTGGTTGATTTTAAAAATTTAGACGATTACGGAGCTATTAAAATTTTCTTTACCCATGAAGATCATGGCAAACTACAAAAGGTAAGAGATTTGATTTTAGAACAACATCCAGAGAATTTTAATCATGCATTTAGTCTTCCTATTTGTTTGGAATTTATGGATAAACGAGTTGATAAAAGTGTGGCTATTGCCAAAATTTTAGAAATAGAAAATCTAAATTTTAATCACGCTATTTCGTTTGGTGACGGCTTCAATGATGAGATGATGCTTGTCTCTACAGGTAAAGGACTTATTATGGGTAATGCTCCCGAAACCTTAAAAAATAAATTATCCCATTTGGAAGTGATTACGAGCAATCATGAAGATGGAGTGGCGAAATACCTCTCTAAGTTATTATTAAATATTTGAAAATTAATTTAAAATACTATGAAAAAAAATGTACTGATTTTTGTTTTCATTTTTGGATTCTCCTATTTACAAGCTCAATCCTTGAAATTAGAGGAGATCATGAAGGGGTATGATTTCATTGGAAATCTTCCAGAAAATGAAAGATGGTCTTTAGACGGAACCACTATTTATTTTGATTGGAATCCAAATAAAGAACTAGGGAATTCAACTTACTTTTGGAAAAAAGGAATGAAAAGTCCTCAAAAAGCTTCAAAAGATGAGGCAAAATTTTCTAAATTAAAATTTTTAGAAAAAGAAGGAAATGGTGTTTTTTATTTTTTAGAAGGCGGACAAATTTTTTCGTATGCTAATAAGGATAGGAAAATGAAAAAAATATATCAAACGAGTTTGTCAGTATCCAATTTGCAAGTAGGATATGAAGATGGAGTTTTGTTTTTTAAACAAAATGATAATATTTTTAAATTCGATACAAAACTAGGTTCATTAGTTCAGTTGACTAATTTCAAGAAGGGAAAATCAGAAGAAAAATCAAAAGAAAAAGAATCTTTTTTGAAAGAACAACAAAAAGAATTGTTTCAGTTTGTTCGAGATCAAGAAGAAAAAGAGAAGTGGAATACTGCTAATGAAGATACTAAATCAGATTTTTCAAAACCCTATTTTGTTGGAAAAAACACAATCGAATCTACTAAAGTTAGTCCTAAAGGAGATTTTGTTACTTTTCGTTTAAGAGAAGAATCTGAGGTAAAGCAGGAAGAAATGGAGGTGTTTATTACTACTGACGGTTACAATAAATCGAAAGCTACTAAATCAAAAGTTTCTACGAACAATTTTGTGAATACAAAATTCGGTATTTATAACGTAGCAAAGGATACAGTTTATACAGTTAATTTTTCTTCTTTGAGCCATATTCAAGATGTTCCAGAGTATTTTAAATTATATGAAAAGAATAAAAATTTAGAAAAAAAAGACAAATTAATTGTTGCTCAAGCTCCCATCTATAATGAAAATGGTTCGTATGCCATTGTTGAAATCAGAAGCCAAGATAACAAAGATCGTTGGTTAGTTAATTTGAATTTAGAAACCGGAAGCTTTAAAGAAATTGAACATCAACACGATGAGGCTTGGATTAGTGGACCAGGAATTCCGTCATATGCATTTAGTTCTGGAACTTTAGGTTTTTTAGCAGATAATGAAACTATTTATTTTCAATCTGAAAAAACAGGTTACTCTCATTTATATACATATAATTTAAGAACTAATAAGAAAGTACAACTAACTAAAGGTAATTGGGAAGTTAGAGGAGTAGTATTGTCAAAAGATAAAAAATCATTCTATTTGACAACTAATCAAACACATCCAGGGAATCGAGGTTTTTATAAAATGAATGTCTCGGATGCTGTTTTACAACCGATTTTGACTAACGATGGGGCTTATGAAGTTACTCTTTCTCCAGATGAAAAAAATCTATTAGTTAGATATTCTTATAAAAATAAACCATGGGAATTGTATTTGTCTTCCAATAAAAAAGGGAGTAGTGTAGAGCAAATTACGTTTTCGACAACTAAAGAATTTGAATCTTACAAATGGAGAGCGCCAGAAGTAATTACTTTTAAAGCACAAGACGGAACAGCTGTTAATGCTCGCTTGTATAAACCAAACACTAGTCTAGCGAATAAAGCTGCTGTGATTTTTGTCCACGGAGCAGGGTATTTGCAAAATGCACATAATTATTGGAGCACCTACCATAGAGAGTATCTATTTCATAATTTATTGGCTGATTTAGGGTATACGGTTTTGGATATTGATTATAGAGGCAGTGATGGTTATGGGCGTGATGTAAGGACGGGTATTTATAGGTTTATGGGAGGAAAAGATTTAACAGATCAGATTGATGGTAAAAAGTTTTTAGTTCAAAATTGTGGAGTGGATGCCAATAGGGTAGGAATTTATGGAGGATCTTATGGTGGATTTATTACCTTAATGGCTATGTTGACTACACCTAAAGAATTTAAATCGGGAGCAGCTTTGCGCTCAGTGACAGACTGGGCTCATTATAATCATGGGTATACGGGTAATATTCTTAACTTTCCTGAAACTGATCCAGAGGCGTATAAAAAAAGTTCTCCAATTTATTTTGCCAATAATTTAGAAGGAAATTTATTGATGCTTCACGGTATGGTAGATGACAATGTAGAGTACAAAGATATTGTTCGTTTATCACAACGATTTATTGAATTAGGCAAGAAAAAATGGAGCTTAGCGAGTTTTCCAGTAGAGTCGCACGGATTTAAAGAAACGTATTCTTGGGTGGATGAGTATAGTCGAATTTTAGACTTGTTTAATTCAACATTATTACAATAAATAGTTTCTTATCTTTTCTATCTCTGTCAAATAATGTTAAATTTGCAGCAATTACAAACAACACAATTATATAATGAGTACTACAATTACAACTACTAACTTTAATTTTCCAGGTCAAAAATCAGTGTATCGCGGAAAAGTTCGTGAAGTGTACAATATAAATGATGATTTATTAGTCATGATTGCTACTGATAGATTGTCAGCATTTGATGTGGTTTTGCCAAAGGGAATCCCGTATAAAGGACAAATCTTAAATCAGATTGCAACGCAATTCATGAAAATGACTCAAGATATTGTTCCCAATTGGTTAATTGCAACACCTGATCCCAATGTAGCTGTAGGGCATTTATGTGAGCCTTTTAAAGTAGAAATGGTAATTCGTGGTTATGTTTCAGGACACGCAGCAAGAGAATATGCAGCAGGTAAAAGAACGCTTTGCGGTGTAACAATGCCTGAAGGGTTAAAAGAAAATGATCGATTTCCTGAACCAATAATAACGCCAACAACTAAGGCAGATAACGGTTCGCACGACGAAGATATTTCAAGAGAAGCTATTTTGTCAAAAGGAATTGTTGCCGAAGAAGATTATTTAGTTTTAGAACAATATACAAGAGCTTTGTTTCAAAGAGGGACTGAGATTGCCGCGAGTCGCGGATTGATTTTAGTGGATACCAAATATGAATTTGGTAAAACCAAAGAAGGAAAAATTGTATTGATTGACGAAATTCACACCCCAGATTCATCGCGTTATTTTTATGCTGAAGGCTATCAGGAAAGACAAGATAAAGGAGAGGAGCAAAAACAATTGTCTAAAGAATTTGTGCGTCGTTGGTTAATTGAAAATGGTTTTCAAGGTCAAGAAGGACAGCAAATTCCAGATATGACCGATTCTTATATAGAATCAGTTTCTGAAAGATATATTGAATTGTACGAAAATATATTAGGAGAGAAGTTTGTCAAAGCCGACATTACTAATATTAATGATCGAATCGAAAAGAACGTTCTAGAGTTTTTGAAAAATAGATAAGTATCTAATTTAATATTAAAAACGCAATTCTTTCGAATTGCGTTTTTTTTAGCCCCGATTGAAGCGACATCCTTTATAGTTTGAATGAGGTTTCCGAAGTTCAGACTATAAAGATATAGCGGAAAGCGGGAATAGCTTCAAAAAAAAATAATTATTTGAAATAAGAAAAAGTTTCTTGGTTTTCTATTTTTAGTAAGGTTTCGTAGATTAATTTAATCACATTTTCTACGTCTTCGCGATGTACCATTTCTACGGTTGTGTGCATGTATCGCAACGGAAGTGAAATCAATGCCGAAGCCACTCCACCATTACTATAAGCAAACGCATCGGTGTCGGTTCCTGTTACACGAGAGGAAGCAAGGCGCTGAAAAGGAATGTTTTTTTCTGTAGCAGTATTTACAATCAATTCTCTTAAATTATTTTGTACCGCTGGCGCGTAAGTCACAACAGGTCCTTTGCCAATTTTAGTTTCGCCTTCAATTTTCTTGTCAATCATTGGAGTGGTTGAGTCGTGGCATACATCGGTTACAATAGCTACGTTAGGTTTAATGGTTTGCGTGATCATTTCGGCTCCACGTAGTCCTACTTCTTCTTGAACAGAGTTAGTAATGTACAATCCAAAAGGTAATTTTTTACCGTTTTCATATAATAAACGAGCCACTTCAGCAATCATAAAACCTCCCATGCGGTTGTCAATCGCGCGACAAACAAATTTATTTTCGTTTAAAATCATAAACTCATCAGGGTAGGTAATTACACAACCTACATGTATGCCTAGTTTTTCTACTTGCTCTTTGTTTTCGCAGCCACAATCGATAAAAATATTATCCGTTTTAGCTGCTTCTTCTTTTCCTCGCATTCTGGTATGAATGGCAGGCCAACCAAAAACTCCTTTTACAATTCCGTTTTTAGTATGAATATTTACTCGTTTAGAAGGTGCAATTTGGTGATCAGAACCACCATTTCTAATAACATAAATCAATCCGTCATCAGTAATATAGTTGACATACCAAGCAATTTCATCAGCATGGCCTTCAATAACTACTTTATAAGGGGCGTCAGGATTGATTATTCCTACAGCGGTTCCGTAGGTATCGGTGATAAATGTGTCCACATAAGGTTTTATATATTCCATCCATATTTTTTGTCCTTCGGCTTCAAAACCTGTTGGTGACGCATTATTGAGGTAGTTTTCTAAAAAAGTAATCGACTTGTTGTTTAATATTGATTCCGTGCTCATAAAATATTTTTTTGCTAAATTATAAATTTGGCATTACAGTTGTATGTAGAATGTCTAGTTTTGCGTTTAAATTTTTCAACCTATGAAGAGAATTCAAATTTTCATCTGCTTATTACTTATATCAACTGCTGTTAAAGCACAAATAGTAAAAAAAGATACAGAACAAATGGGGTATGTGTTGACCGAAAACGACACCATTTTAAATGACACTATTGAACTTCCTGAAATTATTGTTCGAAAAGAAAAATTGGATGTTGAAGCTTTGAAACAATTTCAATTGCTTCAAAATCGGGTGTATAAAGCCTATCCGTATGCTAAAATAACTTCCGAACGTTTAACGGCTCTCAACAAAGGAATGGAAAGTCTTAAAACTGAAAAGGAAAAAAAGAGATACTTTAAGATTGTTGAAAATTATTTGACTAATGAATTTGAAGCAAAACTCAAAAAACTATCACGTAAACAAGGACAGATTCTAGTTAAATTAATTCACCGTCAAACAGGCACTACAACCTATGAATTGATTACGAATCTCAAAAGTGGTTGGAAAGCCTTTTGGTCTAACGTAACAGCTAAAGTTTTTGATATTAACTTAAAAACAAAATACGATCCTTACGAAAATAATGAAGATTACTTAATCGAATCCATCTTAGTAAATGCCTTTGAAACAGGACGATTGCAAAATCAACCACCAGCAATCAAGGTAGATTTTGATAATTTAAGCACTACTTGGCAGGCTAAAGTTAGAGCAGCTCATCAATAATTTTTTTCAGGGCGTTTCCCTTCGGGCCGGGCTATACGCTACAAGTCCTCGCGGTTCCGCAATGCTTCACCTTGCTGTGGGCTTTTCGCTGCTATCCCTAACGCGGGAGCAATGCTAATCTCAATAT
>JBEENX010000013.1:0-44600 GCA_041191945.1 Bacteroidota bacterium | reverse complement strand
TTGATATTGAGATTAGCATTGCTCCCGCGTTAGGGATAGCAGCGAAAAGCCCACAGCAAGGTGAAGCATTGCGGAACCGCGAGGACTTGTAGCGTATAGCCCGGCCCGAAGGGAAACGCCCTGAAAATTATTCGTAACGAATGGCTTTGATGGGAGAAATTTTAGTAATGATATAGGACGGAATCAATAAAATCAAGAAACAAACCGAAATGGTAAGCAGGTTCAATGCAGCAATATATCCTAAATTAAAATAGACTGGAGCTTGATTTACATAGTAGTTTTCGGGGTTAAGCTGAATGACACCAAAATATTTTTGAATAAGCAGCACTCCTATTCCGATACAATTGCCCCACAAAAGCCCTCGAAGAATTAAATAAAAAGCATTGTACAAGAATATTTTTCGCACAGACCAGTCGCCTGCTCCAAGTGCTTTTAAAATTCCTATCATTTGCGTTCGCTCCAAAATAAGCACTAACAAAGCCACCACCATATTGATAGTTGCCACCAATATCATCACTCCAAGAATAACAATAATATTGAAATCAAACAATTGAAGCCAATCAAAAATATAACTGTATTTCTCGATTATAGTCTTAGCATCCAAGTTGGATGGAGTTTGTTTATAGACTTCTTCTCCGATAGACTGAATCTGATTAAAGTCTTGTACAAAAATTTCAAACGCACCGATTTCGTTTGGAGTCCACTTATTAATTCGTTGAATATGTCGAATGTCACCTATTATATAAGTAGCATCAAATTCTTGAAATCCTGAGTTAAAGATTCCTGTTATTTTAAATCTTCGAACAGAAGGAAGTTTATTTTGATTTTCTTTAATGAAAAAAGTAGTAAAAGCATCGCCTACTTTTAATTGCAATCTGTCAGCTAAGAATTGAGAAATTACAACCTCTGAGTTAAGTGACCCTGATAAATTAGGCAAACGCCCCGCAATTAAATATTCTTTAATGGCACTCCATTGATAGTCGGTTCCAACTCCTTTGAAAACGATTCCCTCGAAGGCTTTTTCGGTACGGATGATTCCAGCTTTGGTGGCAATGGCTTGAATATGACTAATTCCAGTAACCGAATTGAACTTAGGGTAAAATTTTTGGTTTTTGGAAATAGGTGTCAGCGTTGCCTCTGATTGATTATTATCATAATTTGAAATAATAATGTGACCATTAAACACCGATACTTTTTCGCGGATTTTTTGTTGTAAACCAACTCCTGTAGCTACCGAAACTATCATCATTACCATTCCAATAGCAATAGCCGCGATTGCTATTTTTATTATTGGCGCAGAAATACTACTTTTATAATCTTTAGCAGTAATCAATCTTTTGGCTATGAAATATTCTAAACTCAAGTGATTTGGTATTAACTTGAGCCAAAAATACAGCTAAAACACGAATTACACTAATTGACTCTAATATATTTAAGATGACAGTCTTTTTTAAAAATTTTATCTTGTGCATTGGACTTATTTTCATTACTGGTTCGTGTTCAGTTCGTAAAAAAGCACAAACACCAAACACAACTGATCATTCCATAGTTATTCCCATTCAAAAACACATTAGACCTACCCAACCCACAGATTTCAAAACAGGTGCAGATAACTACGAAATCTACCTACCTCTATTAAAGAATAAAAAAGTGGGAGTAGTAAGCAATCAAACTGGAATTCTAACTAACGGAACTCATTTAGTAGATTTTTTGATTGCCAATGTCATCCAAGTCGAAAAAATATTTGCTCCCGAACACGGTTTTCGGGGTACAGCAGATGCTGGCGAATTACTTATTGATGGAAAAGATGCCAAAACAGGCCTGGCTATTATTTCTCTTTATGGTTCCAATAAAAAACCAAAACCAGAACAATTAGAAGGGATTGATGTTTTAGTTTTTGATATTCAAGATGTTGGCGCTCGATTCTACACCTATATTTCTAGTCTTCATTATATTATGGAAGCTTGCGCTGAAAATAATATTCCACTATTGGTTTTAGATCGTCCTAATCCAAACGGATTTATTATTGACGGACCAGTTTTAGAAAAAGAATTCAGCAGTTTTGTAGGTATGCACCCAATTCCTGTACTTCATGGAATGACTATTGGGGAATATGCCCAAATGATTAATGGTGAGAATTGGTTGCATTCCACTACCGATTCCCAACAAACACTTCAATGTGATTTAACGGTAATTCCTTGTGTACAGTATGACCGAAATGCTTCGTATCATGTAATAGAAAAACCTTCTCCTAACCTCCCAAACGATCAAGCTATCAATCTATATGCGAGCTTGTGTTTCTTTGAAGGAACCAATGTTAGTGTTGGAAGAGGGACTAACAAACAGTTTCAAATTTATGGCTCTCCTTTTTTACCTAATACCGGATTTAGCTTTACACCTGAGTCCAACCTTGGCGCCAAAGAACCCATACATAAAGGTATTGTTTGTCACGGAGAAGATGTATCAACTATTGAACCTGTAAATCAAATCGAATTGAAATGGCTTATCAAAGCATACAATACTACGGAAGACAAAACCAAATTTTTTACACCGTTTTTCACCAAATTAGCCGGAACAAAACAACTTCAACAACAAATTGAAGAAGGCATGTCAGAACGAAAAATTAAAAAAAGCTGGAAAACAGGTTTAGACCAATTTAAGGAAATTCGAAAAAAATATTTATTGTACTAAAGCGGTAATTTCTTTTTCATTTCTTCTACAATGTTATAAACCGCAGGACAAATGGGGATATTCTTTAAAGTTAAATCTGTGATTTGCTGAAACTTTTTTCGGTCGGTATGCGGAAATTCCCGACAGGCTTTTGGACGAACATCATAAATAAAACACGTATTGTCACTATCCAAAAACGTACAAGGCACTGATTGTAATACATAATCATTATCCTCATCAATACGAAGATACTGCTCAATAAACTGTTGTGGTTTTTGCCGAAGATGTTTAGCTATTCGTTCAATATCCGCCGAAGTGAATAAAGGTCCCGTCGTTTTACAACAATTAGCACAAGTCAAGCAATCCGTTCTCTTAAATTCGGCATCGTGCAATTCTTGCATGATATAATCCAAGTTCTTTGGCGCTTTCTTTTTCAGCTTATCAAAATACTTTTTATTTTCGATATGCTTATCTTTGGCAAGTTTCCCGAGTTCGTTTATTTGAATTTTCAAGTTTCAAGTTTCAAGTTGAATCGCAAAGTTAACGACTTGAAACTAAAAAAACTGAAACTTTAATCAAAATAAAGAGGAAAGATTGCTTCGTTCCTCGCAATAACATTATGAAAGATCTTTTCGGAAAAGCAATACTTGACTATCAAACGAACAACAAGCCTGAAAACATCATTACATCGACTTCTATATCGGAAGAAGACGAAATGGATGTTGCCTATTTATTTCGAGATTTTGATGAAATGCCAACTATAGAACAAAAGGCATTACAATTAGCCAAAGGGAAAACACTAGATGTGGGCTGTGGAGCAGGAAGCCATAGTTTGTATTTGCAAAACGAACGGAATATAGATGTTCATTCAATAGATATTTCCGAAAATGCCATTCAAGCTTGTTCCCTTCGCGGATTGAAGAACGTACAAGCCATTGATATATTGAATTTGGAAAACGAAAAATACGACACCATTCTGTTATTAATGAATGGCACAGGGATTTTTGAAACCTTAGAAAAAACAACTATTTATCTTCAAAAATTAAAAAGTTTACTTAATCCAAACGGACAAATTTTAATTGATTCTTCTGATATTATCTATATGTTTGACGAAGATGAAGATGGTGGCAAGTGGATTCCAAGTGATACTTATTATGGCGAATTAACATTTAATCTTCGCTATAAAAACGAAACAGAAGATTCATTTCCTTGGTTATACTTAGATTACAATACTTTACAAAATGCGGCTTTCGCCAATGGGCTACAATGTCAACTCATAATGGAAGGAGATCATTTTGACTATTTAGCACAACTTACTGTTTAATACATCAATACTCAGCAAAAATGGAAAATAAATTACGTTACCCGATTGGAAAATATGCAGCTCCCGAAGTTTACACCAAAGAATATCTAGTAGAACGCATTCAGGAAATTGCTCAATTTCCAGCGCTATTAAAACAAGAAGTCTCACAACTTACTAACGAACAATTAAACACTCCCTATAGAGACGGCGGATGGACGATCCGTCAAGTGATTCATCATTGCGCTGATAGTCATATGAATTGCTTCATCCGAATTAAATGGGCTTTAACTGAAGACGCACCTACCATAAAATTTTATTACGAAGACCGTTGGGGAGAAATGGAAGATAATTTGAATATGCCTATTGAACCAACGCTAGCTTTATTAGAAGGGTTGCATTTTCGACTAGCTTATTTAATGAAAAACCTCTCGGACTTAGATTTAGAAAAATCATTCATTCATCCAGAACATAATACTTCGTTCAAAATCAAAGAAATTATTGGAACATATGCCTGGCATGGATTACATCATTTAGCACATATTACAGAATTGAAAAAACGAAAAGGGTGGTAATTTAAGGAATATTCAAATATTTATGTGTTTGTAAAGAAACCCGCCATTTTGGATTTTTCATAACATAATCTACAATCATTGGTGTCATTTCTTCTCTTTTACTCCATTCTGGTTGCAAAAAAAGAATCGCATTTTTGTTCACTTTTTCGGCTTGCTCTTCAGCAAAAACAAAGTCGTGTTTGTTGTAAATAATCACCTTCAACTCATCTGCATTGTCATATACAGTTGGAGTAGGTAATTTATATTTCTTTGGCGAAAGACAAATCCAATCCCAAGTTCCCGAAAGTGGATAAGCTCCTGAAGTTTCTATATGAACCTTTATATTATTGTCTTTTAACTTTTTTGTTAATAAAGTCATATCCCAAGTTAAAGGCTCTCCACCCGTCACCACAACAGTGTCTGCATACTTGGTAGCATTCGCAACAATTACATCCACACTTGTTGGAGGATGCAACTCAGCATTCCAACTTTCTTTAACATCACACCAATGACATCCCACATCACAACCGCCAATTCGTATAAAATAAGCTGCCGTACCTGTATGCGACCCTTCTCCTTGAATAGTATAAAACTCTTCCATTAAAGGCAACATCGCTCCTTTATTAACTTCTAATTGTATTTCTTTTGATAACATTTGTTCCTTTTGAAGTTGCAAAGATAGTCATTTAGAAATTTCATTTCTACTCTTCCTTTACCTTAAAAATAAGCATAAAAAAACCGACAATTAATTGTCGGTTTTTTATCTAAACTACTTTATTTATTTCAATTGCTTAATTGAACTTAATGCGTAAGCATTTGTTGGATCAATTACCAAAGTCTTGTTAAAATACTCTACTGCTTTTGCTTTATCTGTATTAGCATAAGTAGCTCCAATAGTATTGTAACTCTCTGCTATTTTTTTAACAACAGCTGGTTTTGCAACTTCATCAGCTCCTTTTGCAGTTACTGCAGCTACATAAGCTTCATAATACTTAATTGTATTCGCATCATTATCTAACAAACTATTTGTTCTTGCTTTAAATAAAAATGCCTCATAATATCCTGGAGATGCCACCAATACTTTATCAAAAGCAGCATCTGCTTTCTGAAGTGCTACAGCATCTGGCTTACTATCTTTTTTACTATTTGCATAATACAACGATAACCCAAAATACAAATTATCATCTAGATAATTTTTAGAATCCTGATTTGTTGTGCCTAATTCAAAAATTGCAGCCGCTTCTTTAAATAACTTTTGCGAAAATAATTTTTTCCCTACCTCATTTAAATCTTCTGCTGCTAATGGTTCCATCTCAATAGATTTTTTGATAAAAGTTAAACCTGCATCAAAAGCAACAGGATCTATAGAAAGTCCATCAGCACTAGTTCCTTTTTTAATTTTAGCCAATCCTAAAACTTGAAAATCTTTAGCAATAATTTTATTAGAAGTATTGGATGTAAATGTTTCTAAAGACTGAATTGCTTTGTCAGTATTCCCGTTTTCATACGCTGCATATCCTAAATAACGATAAATTCTTGGATTCACCTTGTCCAACTGAATCATTTTATTAGCTTCTTCCTCTAGTGTTCTATAATCTTTTACCAAAATCATAAAATCAGCACGACGCATTCTTGAATGAATCGAATAATCAGTTAAATCCATGTATTTTTGGTAATAATCAATTGCTATTTTGTAGTTTTCAGCAGCTTTAGAAGGTTTGTTTCTAGCTATTTTATAATAGGTTTCAGCTAACTCTCTATATACTGGTCCATAATTAGGATTGATAGCAATCACCTCATTATAGGCTTTTGACGCCTCATCATACGATTTTGCTCCTTTCAACAATACCCCTAATTGCATTTTAGCTCTTAATAAAGTATTGTCTGCTGAAAATGCATCTCTATAAGCTTTATAAGCCTCATTTTGATTACTTTCTCCATAATAAGCATCACCTAAAGCTAAAAGTACTTGAGCATCTTGAGGATTGTTCACAAGTGCACGACTTAAAATAGCAATTGCACTTTTGTAATCTGGTTTTGAAGCATTCATATAAGCTTTTGCAATATATACATATTCTTCAAAATCTTTTTTGCGCATATCTTTAGTGGCTAAAGCAAACTTAGCCGTGGCAGATGGAATGTCATTATTATCCAAATCCATTTGTCCTAGACCAATATTATTAAATCGAGCAGATTCAGATGCTGTCAACCCTTTCTCGTAAGAAATTCTAGCCGAATCTTTTATGCTTTGAGTTAAATACACATTCCCTAAAATAAAAGAAGCCATACCATTCGAAGGTTTTGCTTGTAAAATTGATTTCAAAATCGATTTTGCCTCTTCGTATTTTTCTGCATCAATAGCCTTTTTTGCTTGATTAATATCTTGAGCTTGACTAACTGAAACGGAAGTCAAAAGTACTAATCCAAAAATTTTAAATTTATTCATCTTTATAATTATAATTTATTTAATTCTTATCGTTGGTAATCTCTTTTCTGATAACTAATTTTCTAGGAGGTACTTTGACGGGTAGCAATCCTGATTTTAAAATAATTCGTTGGCCAATATCTCCAGCCACAAAAGAAGCAAATCCCATTCCTAATCCTGAATAACCTTGGCAATTTACAATAAACAAATCGCGTGCCAAAGGATATTTTCCTTCAGCTATTGTATTTTGATCTGGTGCATAATAACCCGAATCTTTCAATCCTTTCACGCTCAAAATGTTCACTTTGTCAACATAGTGTTGCATTGCTGGGGTAGGCTGTGATAGCCAATTCATCCCAACGACACCAATCATTCCTTGGTTCTCGGAAACAAATTTAATAACTTCATTGTTTGTTCCAAAAGAAAATACACCTTTTTCTGGAATTGCTGATAAGCCTGCTAAATTATTCATATAGCGAACTGTACTCGAGTTAGGGTTGTCAAAAACCAAACCTTTGATTTTACCTCCTGATTTCCCTTTCATAAAATCCAAAACATCACTCAAAGCAATTAAGGTATCCTTAGTACCCGCATTAGATATAAATGCAATTGCATCAATAGCTATAGGAGTAATCTTTGGTATAATCTTTCTAGTTTCAAAAATCTTCATCTCCTCTTTATTAAGCTTTCTTGAAAGAACAGCTATACTTGAAGTATCTTTAACTAATGCTTGAATAACTTCATTCTCAGATTTAGCATCCATTTTAATCTTTGCCTCATACCTGCTTTCAAATATTTCTATTTGATCTTCCATAATAGGTTGCAATGTTTCGTCAACCAAAAGTGTTGCATTCCCTTTTAAAATAGTTTCTTGATTGTTTTGATTGGATTTATTACATGAAGTAACAAATAAAAACAAAATAATAAGACCCAAAAATTTTATAGAATTTCTCATAATTTAATCATTGTTATTATTAATTATCCTTACGAATCTAAAAAAAGAATAAACGATTAGCAGTACCCCAAAAGCGATTCTATAATTGTATTGCATTTGAATAGGGAAATGCTTCATAAAGATAACTAATAATCCTAAAACTAAATAGGATACTAAAAACAAAATTCCTATAACGAGAAGAAATCGCCCTTTGAGCGATTTCTTCTGAAAACTAGTAACAAAGTTTTTAAACATTATTCTGCCGATTGAATAGTAATTGGAAGAGAATATAACACTCTTACTTTTTTACCATTTTGCTCTCCAGGTGTCCATTTTGGACATTTGTTCAAAACACGTATTGCTTCTTTTCCTGTACCATAACCAATATCTCTAATCACTTTAATATCAGTCAAAGAACCATCTTTCTCTACTACAAAAGTAACATACACTTTCCCTTTCAATCCTTCTTCTTCAGGAGTTTGGTAATTATTACCTACAAACTTGTAGAATTTCTCCATACCACCAGGAAAATCAGGTTTTACTTCAATACCTGCAGTATTATAAATAGTATTATCTACTTCTTCTACAACTGCAGCAGTACCATTCCCTACTGGTTCAACAGTTAATTCCGCATCTGGATCTCCTTTGATAGTTTCATTACCTAGTTTCTTATCTTTGATTTCAGTAATCTTTGGTGGTTCTTCAGTAACCTCTTCTGCTTTAGCTACTACAGGCTTAACAAATTTCACTTGATCCACTTTTGGTGGAGGTGGTGGAGGTGGCGGAAGATCTTTTTTAGGCTGTTCTTTCTTTGGAGGCAATTTCATGGTTACAATTTTTGTATCCAATCCTTCGTCATCACTAGAAGAATCTGGCAATAAGCTCATAATCAATGGCGCTGCGACTGCAAACGAAAATACAATCGCTCCAATAATTAATGCCTTAACAGTGGTCTTAGTATTCTTTTTTCTAAGATCATAAGCCCCATAAGCCTTATTTCGACCTTCGAATACGATATCAAGCCATTGGTTTGTAAATATATCTAATTTCATTTTTCTTAATTATTAGGTTATTGAGCAACAAGAATCTCTTATTTACTTTCTAACAATTTTGTTTCCTCAGGAGTATAATCATTAACAATTGCATACGTAGGAACATCAACAATTGCCATTTCATCTAATATATCAACTAAGTTTCTATAATTTGACTTTTTACTAGGTTTGATTATTACAATCATTCCTTTGTCTTTATTTCCTGTGTATTCAAGAACTAATTTCTTTCTTGCAATTAATTCTTTACGAATTCCTTCTTTACCGTAAGAGAAGTCTTTAGGAGCTCCTCCAGCAACAGGAGTTGCTAACAAACCTACATAACGAACTAACTTATCGTTATCCCCCAAAAGAATTGTCATAGTACGATTTTCGTCCACTTTAACTTGGTTCTTTGGATCCGGTTTATCTTCTTTATCTGGCAACCCCAAACTCATCGATTGAGGTTTAGACAAGGTAGTTGTAAGCATGAAGAATGTTATCAATAAGAATGCCAAATCCACCATGGCTGTTAAATCAACCTTAGAGCCCGATTTTTTACTTCTTACCTTACCATCGCCTTTTTTACCACCACCGTCGCCGGTATTTAATTCAGCCATTTTAGTATCTTTTAAATAATTATTTATCTTTTGCTCTTAAACCAGTAACTAAATTAAAGCTATTGATTTTTTGATCTTGTAAGATATCCATCACTTTTTTAATTGATGGATACTCTTCTCTTGCATCGCCTTTTATTGCAATCTGCAACTCTTTATCGTCGATTTCAATATTTGCTATTCGAGCATTTTGAATCCACTGCGACAACTGATTATCTAAAGAATCTTTAGGAATTCCTGGCTGATCTGCTTTACCTCTCTCTGAACTCTTCATAGCAATAATTTGCTTGAGATTAGCGATTGGTACTCCAAATCCTTCCATTAAAGCAAATTTAGCAGACTCATCTTCTGTAAATTCAACTCCGTATTTTTGACCCATTAATTCTAAAGTTCTTTTTCTAACTTCTCTACCTTTTAAATCAAAGAAAACTTTTCCTTTTCCTACGGTAATAGTAGCTAAATCAGTGTCTGGCAATTTAGTTTGAACTGTTGATGCTGGTGTATCTACTGGTAAAGGTTCAGGAATTTTGGCTGTAGCAGTCAAAATAAAGAACGTAAGCAATAGAAAGGCAACATCACACATAGCGGTCATATCAATAGACGCAGCTTTTTTGGACATTTTTACAGCCATTACTTTATTTGTTTTATAATTTAGTGAGTTCTTTTATTTAAAAAAACCCATCAGAATTAATTGTTAATTATTTTTTTGAACTTCTGAAGTGTCTGTAAGTATTTACAATTGTATTACCAGCCTCGTCAATTGAATATGTCAAAGTATCAATTTTAGAAGTAAACAAATTGTAAGTAATAATTGCTAATGCAGAAGTAGAAATACCTGTTGCAGTGTTAATTAACGCCTCAGAGATACCATTTGCTAAAGCTGCTTGATCTGGAGTTCCAGCAGAAGCCAACGCACCAAACGCTTTAATCATCCCTGTCACTGTTCCTAACAAACCTGCTAAGGTACCTAAAGATACTAATGTAGAAAGAATAGTCATGTGTTTCTCCAACATTGGCATTTCTAAAGATGTAGCTTCCTCAATTTCTTTATGAATAGTTTCAGCAGCAGCTTCGCTATCTAAACCTTCTGCTTTCACATCTTGATATTTCAATAAAGCTGATTTAATTGCATTTGCAACAGATCCTTGTTGTTTGTCACAAGAAGCAATTGCTCCATCGATATCTCCTTTAGTAATACTTGCTTGTACGTTTTTCATAAAAGCATCTAAATTACCTTTACCTGCTGCTTTAGAGATTACAGCAAAACGCTCAAATGAAAACACAATTACCATTAATAAACATCCTAATAATACTGGAACGATAGGACCTCCTTTATATACCATTGCTAAATAGTTTCCTGGTAGTGGGTGCCCTGTATTAACTCCTCCTTCGAAGTTTGCTCCATTACCCATAATAAAATTCCAAATAATCCATCCTACGAAGATACATGCTCCGATGATAATTCCTGAAATTGCTCCTCCACCTTTTGGTCCATTTTCTTTTTTAACGTTTGCCATTTTTTTTAAATTTTAATAGTTTTAATTAATTTAATTTTTAGTGTTTAAATAAACTTGTAGTGGAGCAAATTTATATTTTTAGTTTAAATAAAAAAACTTTTTTTAATTTAATTGGTGTTAATTTTAGTCAAACCAATTGCGTTTCTTTTTGTTTTTTTTTCATTTAATAAAAAATGCATAACGAAAACGATTGTTTACTACAAAAAACTCATTCAACCCCTAAATATTAAAATAATTTATCAATAAAAGAAGAAAAAAAATTTAGATATAAAATATTTATTTTTTTCATAAAAAACGATGTAGTTCCTCTCAAAAACCTATAATGAGAACTCAATAGAGACAAAATAAGGAGGTCACTTTGCCATCAAATTCTAATACAACTGATAGGAACTATTTGTAATAAAACTAAAGACTCCTTAGTCTAAATTCCTCAGCAATGCGGAATGATTTATTGTTGCTAGATTCTTATTTTTGCAATTCAATACTATATTTATGAAAGGTTTACTTACTATTGGTTTATTGATTCTATCCAATATGTTCATGACATTAGCTTGGTATGGACATCTTAAGTTTAAAGAACTTAAATGGTTTGAAAATGCAGGATTACTCTCCATTATATTTATTAGTTGGGGATTAGCACTGTTGGAGTACTTTTTTCAAGTTCCAGCTAACCGAATCGGTTTTCGAGAAAACGGAGGTCCTTTCTCCTTATTGCAACTCAAGGTAATTCAAGAAGTCATTACATTAATAACTTTTGTTATCTTTAGCTTAAGTTTTTTCAAAAATGAAACTTTTAAATGGAATCACGCCATTGGGTTTTGTTTCCTATTATTAGCTGTTTATTTTATTTTTAAAAAATAAGTCTTAATTATATCATTATGAAGAAATACACTTTACAAAAAAGCCCTTTCGTTGTTCCTACAACTGACGGGAAACTCATAGAAGAACACCACGGATTGGCAAGCACCAATAATCCAGCCATCTCAATTGCACACATGATAGCGCCTGCAGGATGGAGCGAACCTTTCCAAACACCAGAATTTGAAGAGTACACCTATATCATTAGTGGAAAGAAACAATTTATTATTGAAGATGAAGTAGTCGTATTAGAAGCTGGTCAATCTATTAAAATTGAGAAAAACACAAGAGTTCAATATTCCAACCCGTTTAAAGTGCCTTGTGAATACATTGCCATTTGCACACCAGCATTCGACTTTACCAAAGTACACCGAGAAGAAGCTTGATTATTTTGAGTGAAGTAATTCCAGTATTTTATTTTCAACTTCTGCCGAATCCCAATTTGTATCAATGTTAGGTATTTTCAAAACCTCTTCCATGATAGCATTTTGAGCATCGCCAATAGCTAGCGCTTCGGCATAAGGTCGGTCACTAAACGTTACTCTACTATACAAAGGAATCCATTTGTCTGGATGTTTGTCGGAAAACAACTTTTCGATTTTCTTTTGTAATAAGAATTTTTCATCAGCCGTTTTGGTACTCATCTCAATGAAATTGCGATAAGACAATTCGGCAATAGCATCTGCATTAGGTTTTCTTGATTTTTGATATTCGTCAAAAATTGTTTTCCAATCGTCTCCATACTTCTGCATCATTTCGTTTAAGATGGAAATATCTTCAAAACCGGCATTCATCCCTTGTCCATAAAACGGCACAATGGCATGACAAGCATCTCCAATTAAGGCTATTTTATCTTCATACGTCCACGGAAAACATTTCATTGTTACCAAAGTACTCGTAGGATTTTTAAAGAAATCTTCCGCTAACTTTGGGATAACATCAATTGCATCAGGGAAATTTTTAGCAAAAAAGGCTTCTACCAACTTTATATCTTTCAATTCTTCCAAAGAATTTTCTCCCTCAAAAGGCATGAACAATGTACAGGTGAAGCTTCCGTCTAAATTAGGCAGAGCAATCAACATATATTCGCCACGGGGCCAAATATGAAAGGAATTAGGATCTAATTTATGAGTCCCATCAGCATTGGCAGGGATATTTAATTCTTTGTAGCCAATTTTTAAAAATTCTTGCGAATAATCAAACATACTTTGGCGTTGCATGCGATGGCGAATTCGAGAAAAGGCACCGTCAGCACCAAAAACCATATCGTATTTTTTCTCTTCCCAAGCACCGCGTTCTGTTTCGCCAATATGCAAAGTGGCATCCGCAAGCGTAACGTCCCAAATGCGTTGTTCAAAGAAGAATTCGGCTCCAGCGGCTTCGGCCAAATCAATCATCTTTCGATTCAAAATTCCTCTTGAAATAGAATAAATAGCCTCTCCTTCTTGTCCGTAGGCTTGAAAATTGAGTTTGTCCACCAAATGAATCGCCCGTTTGTCCATTGGAATAGCAATTTCACGAACGGCATCTCCCACTCCTACTCCATCTAAAGCTTTCCACCCTCGATTGGACATTGCTAAATTAATAGAGCGTCCCGAAAATTCAATTTGTCGAATATCTGGACTTCTATCATACACATGAACGGTATGACCTGATTTACGCAAATAGATAGCCAATAATGAACCTACTAATCCCGAACCAACAACTGCAATTTTTTGAGGAGTTTGCATCAATTTTTTATAAAAGTTAGGCAAAATTACTCATTTATTGCAATAGCCTCTTTAGTATCGTTTACTTTTTATTAGGGATAAAAACCAATTTTGTTGAAGTTCTAACAATTTCAGCTTTGTTCAGTTTCATTTTTCTGAACTTTCCAGTAGTGTACATTTCGGCTTGGTCTTTATAATGCGGACTCATAGGATTTCCAGATTGTCCTGTTGGCAAAATACTCCAACTGTTTTCGATATCTGAAAAATCAATAATGCGTCTAGTTGAAGGCCCTCCTTTTACATTGTAAACACCCTCTTCTGTGAAATCAAAAAATAAATTGTTTATCACTTCTGTTGAACCCGAAACTTCAAACGGACCTACATTGAAAAAAGGCTTTAGTGCCTTCACTTTCCCCAAAGGATGTTGGTGTTCTACTGTATGCACTTTGTTCCAAGTCCAAGTTGGGATGGATTTTCCAAATTGGTTTTCCAAAGCAACAATTGCGTCTTTGAAAGACTTCGTTATGATTTGTTCTCGAGTCTCTTTTATATTTTTAGTGGTCACATTGTCCCACCAAAGTGACTGGGTATTGCTGATTTGTCTTGCGATTAGTTGTTTCATGATATGAGTCCCTAAAAACTGTTTGAAACCCGCCTCTCCCATTTCATCTTGAAAGGTGTTTTTTAGATACAAATAAATCCATTTGTTATAAATCGTTGGCGCCACCTCCTCTACATTATTAGACCCTTTCCAATTTTTCAGCACAGCTATAGCTTCTTTCTCGGTGGCAGAAAGATTATTAATTTCTAATGCGGCAGTTAAATTTTGAACCACCGATGGTGCCACCGACGATGTATTATCAAAAATCATTTTACTTGCCGATTCTTTATCCCAATTCGATTTTGAATCTAGCAATTGTGAAATTCGCTTGGCTCTATCTTCGGGCAAATAATAACCTGGGTATGAAAATCCGTCAATAGCTTCGGGTTGATTGTTTGCAGAATACACATAATTCCAACTCGGATTTACTGCCGATGGATTTTTAGAGAAATCCAAATATTCTTTGATATCGTCTTTGCCACTAGCCCCGTCCAGAATAAAATTAGGATTCACACCTGCATTGTGTTTGTACAATTTTCCAGTGGCCCACCAAGCCACATTCCCTTTGGCATCGCCATACATTACATTCAAACCAGGTGCGGCAATCAACTGAACCCCTTTTTGGAAATCAGTTTTGTCTTTAGCGTGCGAAAGCGCATAAACTGCATCCAAAATCAAAATAGGTTGTTGGGTATAAATCCACGACAATGCCACTGGCTTGTTGGATTGTAAACCATCCAATAGATTATTAATTATAGAGCCGTGACGACTTACCTTAACTTTCAAAACCACATCTGAAGTATCTTTCACTTTAATGGTTTTGGTCCTGGTTTCATACGCTTTAAACCCTGAAGGAGTTTTGTATTTGGAAATATCATTTGGACTGTTTTCTTCTTGGTACAAATCAATATCATCGTTTTCAAACATTGTTAATCCATATGCATAATGATGATTGTGACCCAACAACGGAAAAGGAGTTCCTGCCAAATAACAGCCATACATTTCATAATCTGGCGTGACCAAATGGGCCTCATACCAAGTCCCCGGTTGAGAGAAACCAATGTGCGGGTCATTTGCAAAAATTACCTTGCCATTTTTGGTTTTTTGTGGAGCAATCACCCAACTATTACTTCCAATAAATGGCGGAATTGGCGATTGGTCTAACAACGAGGCTACCGATTTGGCTATAGCCGAATATTCTTGAACATTCTCTTTAGCATTCTTGATTTTAGTAGTATTGAATTCCCCTTCTAAGCCAAAATCTTTCAAATACTCCATGCCGTATTTATTGCGTAAATCCGTCATCAAAGGATCTGATTTTTGTGCCATTGCAAAACTAAATGCCATGTAACCAAAAATATTGTACACGTCTTTTATCTCAAATTTTTGCTTTTGGATTCCGAGTAACTGAAACTCAACAGGCGTTTTTCCTTCTTCTAAATATTGATTAATTCCGTCCAAATAGGCTTGTGTCAATTTGTAGCTTGGGCTGTTTTTATCCAATTGAGCAATGGCTTTGGCCGAAGCCTCTTCAATTCCCAATCCCGCAAAAAACTTATCGTTTTTTAACGCCACCGACCCGAAAATTTCAGACAACCGTCCAGGTGCAATGCGGCGCATCAACTCCATTTGCCACAAGCGGTCTTGGGCATGAACATAACCCAAGGCTTCCATAGCATCGGTATTGTTTTCGGCATAAATATGAGGCACTCCAAATTCATCAAAATAAACCGTTGTTTCTTTATGAATGTTTTTTAAAGGTAATTCCCCTTCGTATTTGGGTTTGGAATAAAAGGCATAACCTAGCAATCCTAAAATTAGGAGTATTAAAATGGAACTAACAACAACTAGTACTTTTCTGAAAATTTTCATATTATGTGAGTTTAGTAAACAAATATAACAGAATAATCTACAATTACGTTTCTATTTGCTGTATTTTGTTTAATAAATAGATAATTTGAATAAACAAAACTATCTTTGCAAAAAACATTTCAGATGAAAGCTGTATCTAAAGAAACTATTACTGCAATGGACAAAGTTCCTCGTTTGAATTTAATCAATTCATGTACGGGCTACAAATCCACTAATTTAATTGCTACTCAATCCATTGACGGACATTCTAATGTGGCTATTTTTAGTAGTGTAACGCATCTTGGCAGTGGTCCCGCGTTAATAGGTTTTATTATGCGACCAACCACTGTTCCGAGAGATACCTACAAAAATATAAAAGACACAGGATACTTTAGCATCAATCACGTAACTGTTGACATGATTGAAGACGCACACCATACCTCGGCTAATTACGAATTAGGGATTTCAGAATTTGACAAAACTAATTTGGAAGCAGAGTACAAAAACGGAATTTCAATTCCCTTTGTAAAAGGAAGCCCTGTACAGTTATACTGCAAATATGTAAATGAATATTACATTCAAGAAAACGATACCATTCACATTATTGCTTCTATCGAACAATTATTTTTTGATGAAGTATTACAACATGAAGACGGCTGGCTTCAATTAGACAAAGGAAATGTAGTAACCGTAAATGGTTTAGACGGTTATTGTTTGCCCAAACTAGTTGATCGTTTTCAATATGCTAGAAAAGACCAACCTACTAAATCATTTTTTTAAGTCCAAAAACTTTATTTATCTAAAATTCCTTTTTTTAAAATTTGTCCGAAATGATAAATATCTTCAAATGAAGTATATAAAGGAACGGGAGCGAGACGAATCACATTGGGTTCGCGCCAATCGACTATCACTCCGTTTTTCATTAAGTAATCAAATAAACTGCGGCCTTCTCCATGCAGAAAAACCGAAAGTTGACAACCTCTTTCTTCTGGATGGGAAGGGGTAATAATCTCAAAATTACCTTTAACTTCATGATCTATTTCGTGTAGAACAAATTCTAGATAGGAAGTGATTGTATTTCTTTTTTTGATTAATGCCTCCATTCCTATTTCTGCAAATAATTCAACTGAAGCGAGATAAGGTGCTAAAGACAAAACGGGTAAATTACTAATTTGCCAGCCATCAGCACTTTGAATAGGGTCAAAATGAGGCTCCATTTTAAAACGGCGCTCTTTATTATGTCCCCACCAACCTGCCAAACGAGGTAATTTGGAATTTTTGTGATGCTTCTCGTGAATAAAACAACCCGAAGCATTCCCTGGTCCTGAATTCATGTATTTATAACTACACCAAGCCGCAAAATCCACTTGCCAATCGTGCAATTGTAATTCGATATTTCCAGCGGCATGCGCCAAATCCCAACCTACATAAGCCCCTGCTTTATGCCCTGCTGCGGTGATGGTTTTCATATCAAAAACCTGTCCCGTATAATAATTGACTCCGCCAATTAAAACCAAGGCCAACTCGTCTCCCACTTCTTCAATTTTTGCCACAATATCTTCCAAACGAATGTTGTGTTCGCCTTCGCGACGCTTCACTTCAACAATGGACTCTTCGGGGTTGTAGCCATGAAAATAAACTTGACTTTGAAACAAATATTGATCAGAAGGAAAGGCTTTTTCTTCACAAATGATTTTATAGCGCTGGGGAGTTGGTCGATAAAACGAAACCATCAACAAATGCAAGTTCACCGTCAACGTATTCATTACAGTAACTTCTGTTGGCAAAGCCCCAACCAACTTACTCAAAGGTTGAGCAAAACGTTCGTGGTAATCCCACCACGGTTTTTCGGCATAAAAATGACCTTCAACCGCTAATGTTGCCCAATCGTTCATTACCTCATCGACATACTTTTTGGCTCTTTTGGGTTGGAGTCCTAAAGAGTTTCCTGTAAAATAAATCACCTTCTTTCCGTTGACTTGCGGAAAAGAGAATTCATTTTGATACGACCTTAATGGGTCTTGGGCATCGAGTTGTTGTGCAAAAGCAAGGTGGTTTTCAAATGTCATTCCTACTAATTTTATGAAGTAAAAGTAGCAAACTAATATGGAATTTGGACACGAATTTCAGCAATTAGCACAAAGAATATAAGCACACCTCTGTTTTAAATTACTGATTGTATTCTTCTTCTGTTACAGCATCTAACCAAACTGCAGCTCCTTTGTCATTATTAGAAACTGCAATGTGTACAAAATAACTATCTGGACTTGCTCCATGCCAATGAGGAATATTTGGTGGACATTTTATTACATCCCCTTTACGAAGTATCTTTTTAATTTGTCCTTTTTCTTGATAATATCCAACACCCTCTGTTACCAATAAAATTTGCCCTGCAGGATGATAATGCCATTTAGTTCTTGCTCCCGGTTCAAATGTGACATTACCTATGGCTGTTGGGTTATCGTTATCATGAGAAACGAGCATCTGCAAATAAGCTGTTCCTGAAAAATTAGCGTTAGTGATTTTATCCCCTTTAGGAAAAATAATATCCGACTTTGATTCCATTTTTTGCGCATACATATTTGTTAAGCCAATAATTACCATAAATAGCAATATAATTTTTCTCATAATCATCTAAAGTTTTGTCCCAATTTGAATTGATTTAGTTCGTAATAATATTTGTAAAAACCTCCATTATCTTCCAAAATATCTATAATTAATTATGAAGCTAATTGCCAAACAATTTTTTATCTTAATGAATTATATTCATTAAAATCAAATTGTAAAATTACAATTACTAAAAGAAAATAACGATACAGATTACGGATATTACTACCAATTTTACGGATTAAAAAAAATGAAAAGCTTGTTTGTATATTAGACAAACAAGCTTTAATAATTTAAAAAAAATTATTTCAAATTTTTATTGAAAAAGTCTTCTAATTGAGCAAACGGAATTAAATCAACCTTATCATATAAATCTACGTGTCCTGCTTTAGGAACAATATACAATTCTTTTGGTTCGGATGCCATTTTGTAAATATCTTCACTAAAATATCTTGAGTGAGCTGTTTCTCCCATTATCAATAAAATAGGCCTTGGAGAAATTGTTTTGATATTAGTTAGTAAAGGGAAATTCATCCAAGATGTTGAACTTGCCAATGTATGTCCTAAACTCGCGTTTGGATGATACCCTCGGCTCGTTGAATAATATTCTG
This sequence comes from Bacteroidota bacterium, assembly GCA_041191945.1. GTDB lineage: Bacteria > Bacteroidota > Bacteroidia > Flavobacteriales > Flavobacteriaceae > Flavobacterium. The sequence goes on along the minus strand of JBEENX010000013.1, from coordinate 25,318 downwards.
CAAACTCACGTCCAATTGAATCTTTTATATTTGGCACATCTGCTGGATTAGGTCGAGGTCTAAGTTCCGGTTCTTTCTCAAAATTGTCCCAACGGTATTGAGCAATGAAATTGAGTTTTTGAGTACGCTGTTCAGCTGTCATTCCATCTTTCCAGCCATTAGCTTCTACTCGCGCAATGTCATACATACTAACCGTTGCAACTGCTTTTATTCGAATATCAACTGCCGCTGCTGCTAACGAAAAACCACCACTCCCACACAAACCAATAACACCTATTTTATTTCTATCAATAAAATTTCGTGTCCCTATATAATCAACTCCCGCACTAAAATCTTCTACAAAAACATCTGGCGAAGATGTGTTTCTCGGTTCACCACTACTAAAACCTTTGTATGACGGATCAAATGCTAAAACAGCAAAACCAAGTCCCGCCATATTTTGTGCATATACCCCTGCAGTTTGTTCTTTTACACCTCCATAAGGTGGTCCAACAATAATTGCTGGATATTTTTTTGCGCTATCAAAATTCTTTGGAAGGTATAAATCCGCAGCTATTAAAATTCCAAATTTGTTATGATATGACACTTTTTCTCTAATTACATTATCACTCAACTTGAATGTATAATGATTTAAATCTGTTGTTAATTCCATTGCTTTTGATTCTTTGTTTTGTGCAAATAACTGACCTGACACTAAAATTAATAATGACGCAATTAGTACTGTTTTTTTCATTTTTTTTGATTTAGTATTTATGTAAATAAATTATATTAACCACCTAATATTTGTCCTCCGTCTATTACTAAAGAATGCCCTATTACAAACTTCGATGATTCAGAACAAAGCCATACTACAGCTGCTGCAATTTCTTCAGCCTTACCCATTCTTCCAATAGGTTCATTTTCAATTAGAGATTGATAACCTTCAGATGTACCACCAACAAGTCTATTAATCATTTTAGTATCAATAACACCAGGGCATATCGCATTGATTCTAATATTTAATGCTGCATAATCTAGTGCTGCGGATTTTGTTAAGCCAATAATTCCGTGCTTTGCAGCTACATAACTAGCACCCCCACTAAATCCTTGAACACCAGCACTTGAAGAAGTATTTACAATTGCACCCCCTCCTTGTTTTAGCATTAATGGGATTTCGTATTTCATACATTTAAATATCCCTGTAAGATTTATATTGATTATACGTTCCCATTCTTCTTCGCTTTCTTCATGCATCGGTTGGATTTTATGCTCAATACCAGCATTGTTAAAAGCAAAATCTAATCGCCCGAAAGTTTGAATTGTTTTATTCAGGACTTCACGAATATTTTTAGAATTAGTGACATCACAAACTAAAGGTAAAACTTGACCTTCAAAATTTTTAATTAGTTCTGCTGTTTCTAAATTTTCTTTTTCAGAAATATCGGTAATTACAACATTTGCGCCCAATTTAGCGAATGCAGCCGCAGTTGCACGTCCAATTCCACCTCCTGCTCCTGTGATAAATACCACTTTATTTTTGAAAAATTTTATGTTAGGTTGCATTTCATTTGTTGTAAAATTCATTTACCAAATTTAGAATATGTTAATTTTACATTTGTTACAAAAAACACAGAGATAATGTCACATATTACGTATTTTTGGCCTTATTTAATTTAGAGTAAAATGGCAAGAACTATTCAACCTAGAATCCTATTATTTAATACTACAAATGCAGATGAATTCCCAACAGACTATCAAAATCTTTATCATACGCACATCTATTGTCAACAGGGAACAGTAGACTTTATTTTCAATGAGCGAAAATTCAACTGTAGGCAAGGTGATTTTATTTTTTGGCTTGCAGCTAGTCGAATTTCGGATTTATTTTTTTCTAAAAACTTCAAAGCAAATGTGTTTTTTGTAGAAAAAAATCTACTAACAGATAATTTTCCAAACTTAAATATTGGAATTGATGCCATTGTCCATCATAGAGCAAATCCAATTTTAAAACCTGACAAAAAGAATAAAGAAAGAATTTTGAAGAATTTTAAAACCTTATATCAAAAATCGCTTGATACCGAAAATCGCTTTTTTTCAGAAATTCTAAAATTGCAGATGCAATTATTTTTGTATGAAATGTGGGATATTTTTCTTGACCAATTGGCAAGACGAAACCGCACGTTACAAAGTGGCACACTATATGAAAGATTTGTACAGTTAATTGAGATGAATTGTATGAAAAATCGTGAAGTGAAATTTTACAGCAATGAACTAAATATTACAGCAAAACATCTTAATCAAATTTGCAAAACAAATACAGGTATTACGGCATCAGAATGGATACAACGTTACACCAAAGACCGTATAATCTTTTTGTTAAGTAATAAAAACTTGAATATCTCTGAAATAACAAATGAAATGAATTTTTCGAGCCATTCTTTTTTCACTAGATATGTGAAAAAAAATTTGGGGGTAAGTCCAAGTGAATTTAGAAAACACATTTAACTTTCTTGTATATTGTTTTTGCATACCAAATTTTAAAGATTAATTTGATAAAAATGCTGCAATTTATTCACTGCTTGGGAAACATATTCAGGTTTCCAATAAGTTTGAATATGTGTTGCTCCATTAATTTGAAACAATTCTTTGTTTTTAGCATTTGTAGCTTTGTTAAATGCATCCTCGGTCATATAAAATGAATCTGCTTTACTACCAGCAATCATTAATAATGGCTGATTAATCAAATCCATATTAGTGCTTGCATCAAAAGTCATTAAATCCATCAAACTACTCATGGTATACTTGAATGTAGAATTAGGATGAGCATGTGTTCTGTTATAGTAATAATGCCCTTCGCGATACAAATCAAACGGCATTTTATCTGCCATTTCGTCCGTAATAACTACATTGGCTGCATAGCGAATTTCTTTGCCTTCAGCTTCTAAAGTTCGAGCCTCAGAGGCCTGTTGTAACCTGTCTTGAATAGTAGCTACTTGAGAATTCATAAACCCATTGCGTCTAACTATACCCGAATTAAACATACTTACTGTAGCAATAGCTTTAAAACGTTTATCTGATTGTGCCGCTGTCAAAGCATATCCTCCTCCTCCACAAATTCCCAACAATCCTAATTTTGAGGCATCAACTCCTTGATATTGAGAAATAAAATCAGCCATAGCGTGTATATCTTCGATTCTATTAGCTGGTTTATCTACATTTCTTGGTGAACCACCACTACCTCCTTGGTAAGCAGCATCAGCCGTTATAGCAACATAACCTTGTTCGGCTAAGCGTTGTGCATACAATCCTGCTACTTGTTCTTTTACACCACCGTTGGGATGCGCAACTACTAAAGCGGCATATTTCTTTGAAGAGTCAAAATTTGCTGGAGTATAAACATTCGCTACTATTGAAATATCTTTAATTTTATAAGTAACTGGGTGAATATTTACTTGTCCTTTTATATTCTCTTTAATCGCTCCTTCGTAAACCAAAGTATATGGATTTTTAGTTTGTACGTTTTGAGCATTTGAATTATTCATTGATGCTATTGACATGATTAATGTTAGTATTAGTAATTTTTTCATTTTCTTGATATCTTAATTTTGTATTATTGTTAGAGGTTACTTCACCAATTCGTTTACCATTTTTTCAGCCGCTTTTGTTTTTTCACTTCCAATACTAGGCTGAATAATAGCTATAAATTCTTTCAGCTGTTTTGGCGAAAAACCCACATTCAATGCGATTGCTAAATGCCCTTTTAACATAGGTTCAGCATCTCCAATAGCGCTAATCACAGATAGTGTTACTAGTTCTCGTTGAGCATAGGTTAAAACATCTCTTTCGAAAATGTCTGCAAATAAATGCTCTTTTAAAAAAGTATCGATTACTGGAGCAAATGCAGCATATCCAACTAGCTTTTCAGGCGAAGGTGTTTTTGTTAGTCCTTCCAAAACCTTCTTACCCCTTTCATATTTATTGTCGTCGGCTTTAATTAGAGAAGCTTCTTTACCCATTTGATCAATAATACCTTTAGCTTTACGTTCGTTTATGACTTCCATAAAAGTTTGCAAACCTCGAATACTCCTTGGAAAGCCACAATAGGCATAGGTATGAACTAGTATTTCTTTAATTTCATTTACCGTCAATCCCACTTCTAATCCATTATTTAAAGCCATTTTTAAATTCACTAAATCACCTTTGGCAGTTAATGCCGCAATGCTAATGATATTTTTTTCTTGAACGCTTAACCCTTTCTCGATTGCCATTACTTCTTGAGCTTTAATTGGATTGGTAAACATTGAAACACTCCACAAAAATAGTATTGCACTTATTATTTTATATTGATTCATACTAAAACGATTACTTATCTAAGCCTTTATCTTTAAGCCATTTGCTCATCAAATCAGCCACTTGAATATTATTCAAATCAGAAAACGGGAAATGTGTATTTCCTTTAATTCCTGCTTCTGGTAGATGTACTACCGTAACATCACCACCATATTTATTTACAGCATCGCGCCACTTCCTTGACATTGCTAAACGTGCTCTCCATCCATCAGCACCTGGATTAGGAGATGGATTCTCAGGAATATTATCACCATAGTAAATAACGATTGGAATTTTGGTAAGCAACATAAAATCTTTCATTGAAATCCCTATTGCTTCCAATGGTCCAGCAGAACTTGCAATTGGAGCTGGCACTTCACCTTCTGGAAACAAAAAACCACTTCCTGGTTCGTAAGAAACGATAGCTTTTACATTTGAATTTTTCAGTGCAGTTTTCCATCCCATTCCGCCAGAATGTGAATGCGTCACCAGTATTGCAGGACCAATTTTAGTAAAAAGAGACGACACCGCATCAGTATTCACATCAATATCAATAGTACCAATACTTGGCGTCATGGATCGGAAATACTGATTTAAAGATTCAGTATCTCTAGCAAATTGTACACCATCAAAATAATTAGGCCAAATTCCTACCCTAAAAACTCCAAACCATTGTTGCTCATCTGGAACAGGATTAATAGTGGCGGGAGCCGTACTTCGACCTGCGTTACCTCGTCTTGGTTGATCTATCAAATACACTGGAAAATTTCTACGCAAAAAAATGTTTTGATATCCTTCTCTGCCGTCGGGTGTCGTTTCCCAAGTTTTAGAAAACTGACCTATACCATGCCACATCACTAATGGATATTTACGTGCTTTTACTGGCACCTGATAAAATACATACGCATGGTCACCATGAAATGTTTGACCTACGGGTGTAGGTTTGTACGGGTCGAAAATTCCTTCGTTAGTTATTACAGTTCCTCCGACGGCAAAACTTCCTTGTTCTTCAATCACTAACGGCTTTTGTTTTGATGGAGATTGCGCATTGATGGATAGATTAATCATCAATCCTAAACTAAGTATGCTCCACAACTGTTTTGCTCTTTTTTTCATCTTTTCTTATTTATTACTTTCAAAAGCCTTTTCTATCACATCCAATCGCGCTTTTCGGTAATCCGAAATTGTACCCGATGACCCATCTTGTTTCAACTCAAATATATCATTTTTATTGGTATCAAAAAGTGGCCAAAACGGCAATCCTTTTCCATTTGGGTTTCCTGTTTTTGCAAAATTAACCCAATAGACGTTCATTATTTTTGCTAAAGCTTTATCCTTTTCATTAAATGCAACTCCATTACGTTCTACTAAATTATCAAAAACAAAAGCAATTTCAGAAGCATGAGAAGCACCATATTTCATCCAATCTTTCATGGCATTTGGCACATACGAAAACAGGTAGGTGTAAACTGGTGTCGATTGAGAGGCAAAAGCTCTAGCTGTAAAACGAACAGGCTCTGCCCAAACTTTATCTGTGTTGACTAAACTTAACATCTTCGCAAAATCAGTTTTACCATCCACATCGTAAGCTGCTAATGCTTCTTCTTTATAGTTTCCAAATAAAGCTAGTAATTCCTCTTTAGAACTTGCATTCACAAACCCTGCTGGAACTTCTGCGCTATTCGAACCAATAATAAGAGGTACTTGAGGTTGTCTTCCTTCTTTGTAAGCTGTTTCAGCCGTTTCGGTTACCAAGCGACCATCGAGTATAGGTCCAGAATACGTTATTGGTCCGCCGGTGCCTGCAGTTTCTTGGCCATTATCAATAATTTCGGCAGCACTTAATGCTCTTAGTTTATTTAGTGCTTCTTGATTATCACCTTCAATATTGTATCTTCTTGCAAAATTTTTACCAACAGTTTCTGCCGAAATTGGATAATTTACATCGCTATTTTCTTTATCAATAGGACGACCTGTTAACACTCCATCTCTTCCGCCTCCCGATTCAATAATTGCTTTTTTGAATAATCCTTTTGCGGCAGGAATAGTTAATAATGAATGAACCGAAACACCTCCAGCCGATTCGCCAAAGATGGTAACATTATTAGCATCTCCTCCAAATTCACTAATATTATTCTGTACCCATTGTAAAGCAGCAATTTGATCCATATAACCATAATTTCCTTTATAATCTTCTGGATTTTCTTTACTTAAAGCTGGAAAAGCAAAAAAGCCAAGGCGACCTAAACGGTAATTAAAAGAAACTAACACTACATTTTGTTTTGCAAATGCAGCTCCTGTAAAATCATTTCCACCACCACTGCCACCTACAAATCCACCACCATGAATCCAAACCATAACAGGTAACTTGGATTTTTTAGTAGCTTTGGCTGGAGCCCAAATATTGAGAAAAAGACAATCTTCATTAGAAGTCTTTGACATTCCAGCACCCCGAGGCCAACTTGCTTGCGGACAATCTGCACAAAAGGCACCCGCTTCTCTTACTCCTTTCCATGCTACAACTGGTTGTGGAGGTCGCCAACGATTTGCCCCCACAGGTGGAGCAGCATAAGGAATCCCTTTGAAAGTTACCATATCACCTTCTGAAAGACCTCGAACATAGCCCGAAGCAGTACGAACTTCCTTTGTAGCGTTTTGTGCATACAGATACACTCCTCCACTTAATAAAAAAATAATTAAGATGATTTTTTTCATTTCTGTTTTATTTAATGTTCAGGTGTCATAAGCTTAGTAAACGATAATGAACCTAGTTTCCAAGCTTCATTTTCTTTTACATACACTTCTGTCACGATAAACGGATTAGTTACTTCATTTCCCCCAACAACAGCCAGCAACGTGATTTTATTTAAAAGTATAGCAGTATTCCCAACAACATTTACCGAAACTTCGTGAATATCTGCTTTCTTGTAATGAATCCCACCACTTTTAATAATGTCAATTTCTTGTTTTTTACCCCAACTTCCGCCCATGTGAACAAAAACGGATTTATCATCAAACAAAGGAGTTAATTTGTCGACATTTTTATCGGCCATCCATTGCCATTTTTGCTTAGAAAGTTGAATTACTTCTTGCTCAGAAGTGTTTTGTGCAAAAGCAGTAGTTGTGAATACCAATAAAAATAGTACTCTGAAAATTGATGTTTTCATATGTAAATAATTATTTGTTTGCGTTTCTATTATTTTTGGAGTTGGTGCGTATCTCGAACACTGCTAAAGGTCAAATCTAATAATTTCCATTCTTTTCCTTGTTTTTGGTATACTTCTGTAACCGTAAATTCAGTAACAACTTCACCCCCTCTAACTATTGCATCTAAGGTAATTCTATTCCAAACAATAGCTGTTTTTCCAAAAAGTTCGATGGCTGTATCATGTACTTTTGCCTCCTTATACCAAATACTTCCGGTTTTAATAATATCAAGTTCTTGGTCTTTTTTCCAAGTCCCACTCATGTGAACAAATTTTGATTTGTCGTCAAAAAGCGGTGCTAATTTTTCGATATTTTTATCAGCCATCCACTGCCATTTGTTTTTTGAAAGTGTTATAATCTGTTGTTCTGTTTCAGAATATTTCTTTTCAACCGCAGGTGATTTTGAATCTTGTGCAAAAGAATATTGCATACCTAATGCAATAATTAAAATTGTGATAAATGATTTCATAGTGTTAATTTTAACTTATTATTTTTTTAACGGTGCTTCAACCCCCGACATAGCTTGTACACCTGCAGGCAATCTTTCACCGATAATTTGTATTGCATTCAATTCTTTGTTAAAGTCTTGTAGCTCATTTAGAGTAAACTTCACATTATTTGCTCCAATATTCTCTTTCATATGAGCCATTTGAGTAGTACCTGGAATGGGTACAATCCACGGTTTTTGTGCTAACAACCATGCTAATGAAATTTGTGCAGGACTAGCTCCTTTTTGAATACTCCACTTTTTTATCAAATTCACTAATGCCATATTTTTAAATAAATTCTCAGAAGAAAAACGGGACACATAACTTCTAAAATCTCCTTGAGCAAAATGCGTATTTTCATCAATTGCTCCTGTTAAAAACGCCATTCCTAATGGACTCCAAGGCACAAAACCTATTCCTAGTTCCTGACAAAGCGGAATAATTTCAGTTTCTGGTCCACGCCATAACAATGAATACTCATTTTGAATAGCAGCGATTGGGTGTTCTTTATGTGCGCGTCTTACGGTTTGCACTCCTGGTTCAGAAAGCCCGTAATTCAGTACTTTTCCTTCTTTTATCAAGTCCTTTATTATCCCAACCACATCTTCAATTGGCACATTAGGATCAACCCTATGTTGGTACAACAAATCAATTCTGTCTGTTTGCAGTCGTTTTAACATGTCCTCAACCACCTTTTTGATATGTGCTGGTTCGCTATTTAAAGCAGAACGTCTTCCATTATCACCTCCTATATTAAAGCCAAATTTAGTTGCAATTACTACTTTATCACGAATTGGAGCCAAGCCTTCTCCTAGAATTTTTTCAACTTCAAAAGGACCATACGCTTCTGCAGCATCAAAAAAAGTAACTCCGTTATCAAATGCCGTTCTAATGATATTATGCATTTCAGGGCGGGAAGGAATGGTAGTTTGATAAGTTCTACTCATATTTTGCACTCCAAGACCGATACTCGAAACCTCAAGAGAAGCTCCTAATTTTCTTTTATTAGTAGATGGTTTTGAACTGTTGTCGTTTGCTGTTTTGGCTAAAGCATCAAATGGCAACAATGTGCTTCCAGCTATTGCTAAACCTGCCGTTTTTAAAAGATCTCTACGATTCATCTGGTTTAAATTTTAAATTTTAAAATTGACGATTTATTGTAAGACCAAAATTCATCTATTCTTTTATCAATTAAGTATACTAATTACGGATTGTGCTACCAATATTACTCATTGTACTAATTACAAGAGGATTGCTATAACTAAATACCTAAATTTGTCTCATCAAAGAACAACAACTATGGAAAATACAGTTACATTTGAGACTATTAGTCAGTATAATGAATTCAATAATACAGAGACCCTACACCCTTTAATTAGTGTGATTGATTTTTCAAAAGCACACGAAAGATCATGGAATGGTCAAAAGCGTGTTAAAATTTATTACGGATTTTATTGTGTTTTTTTAAAAGATATAAAATGTGGCGATTTACGCTACGGATGTAATTATTACGATTATCAAGAAGGCACATTAGTTTTTACTGCACCCGGACAAATAATGGAAGTAGAAACTACAGGTGAAGTTTACCAACCAAAGGGATATGCCTTAGTTTTCCATCCTGATTTAGTACACGGGACATCGCTTTTTAAAAATCTTAACGAGTATAATTTCTTTAGTTATAAAGCTAATGAAGCGTTGCATCTATCCGAACGAGAGCGACAGATCGTTTTGGATAGTTTTTCAAAAATAAAATTGGAGTTAGAAATTGGAGTAGACAAACACAGTAAGAAATTGATTGCTTCCAATATCGAACTGTTTCTCAACTACTGCAATCGCTTTTATGACAGACAATTTATAACACGAGAAAATGCAAACAAAGGTGTTTTAGAAAAATTTGAAGAGGTGCTGAATCAGTATTTCACTTCAGATAAACCTAACAAAATTGGCTTGCCATCTGTAGCCTATTGTGCCGATGAACTTCATTTATCAGCCAACTATTTTGGTGATTTAATTAAAAAAGAAACTGGGAAATCTGCTCAAGAATACATCCAAAACAAAATAATTGATGTGGCTAAAGACCAAATTTTAGGCAATTCCAAAACTGTAAATGAAATTGCTTACGAATTAGGTTTCAAATATCCGCAACACTTTTCTAGACTTTTCAAACAAAGAGTGGGATTTACTCCTAATGAATATAGAAGTGCCAATTAAAGCACTCTCCTCTTTTGATTGCGTGAGGGATAGCAACGGAAAGCCCACAGCGGTGTGAAGCGGTAGCGAAACAACGCGAGGACTTGCAGTGCATAGCCCGACCCTAGCGATGGGAAAAGCAAGGAAAAGGGTCACGCCCAAAACAAAAAATCTCGCCAAAATTTGACGAGATTTTTTCTTATAAATTTAAAATTTCTATTACAGGATTAGCATCGCATCTCCATAAGAATAGAATTTGTATTCTTCTTTAATGGCTTCTTCGTAAGCGCGTTTCATTAAATCGTGACCACAGAAAGCAGAAATCATCATCAACAAGGTTGATTTTGGCGTATGGAAATTAGTAATCATACAATCGGCAATGCTGAAATCGTGAGGAGGGAAAATGAATTTATTAGTCCATCCTTCATACGGATTTAGTGTTTTTTGCGAAGAAACTGAACTTTCGATAGCGCGCATAGAAGTAGTTCCCACAGCACAGATGCGTTTCTTACCAAGTTTTGCTTTGTTGACAATTTCGCAAGCCTCTGAAGTAATTTTTAACTCTTCAGAATCCATTTTATGTTTTGACAAATCTTCTACCTCAACCGGATTGAAGGTTCCTAAACCTACGTGAAGCGTTACTTCAGCAAAGTTAATTCCTTTGATTTCCAATCTTTTCAACAAATGTTTAGAGAAGTGCAAACCAGCCGTAGGGGCAGCAACTGCTCCTTCTTCTTTGGCATAGATGGTTTGGTAACGTTCTGCATCTTCTTCAGTAACCTCTCTGTTGATGTATTTAGGGATTGGGGTTTCACCTAATTCTGTCAATTTATTTCTAAATTCTTCATACGAACCATCGTAAAGAAAACGCAATGTTCTTCCACGAGAAGTTGTATTATCAATTACCTCAGCTACTAAAGAGTCATCGTCGCCAAAATACAATTTATTTCCAATTCTGATTTTACGAGCTGGGTCAACTAATACGTCCCAAAGGCGTTGTTCAGCATTCAATTCACGCAACAAAAACACTTCGATTCTTGCTCCTGTTTTTTCTTTATTACCGTACAAACGTGCTGGGAAAACTTTCGTATTATTCAAAATCATTACATCTCCGTCATCAAAATAATCAATAACATCCTTGAACATTTTATGCTCTATTGTTTGTTTTTTACGGTCAATAACCATTAATCGAGACTCGTCTCTATTCTCTGCAGGAAACTCTGCCAAAAGTTCTTTTGGCAAATTGAAGTTAAAATGTGATAATTTCATCTAAAAAAGTTTAGTATTTAAGCGTTTAAATGTATATAAGCTAGATAACCATTTAAAATCAGGGTGCAAATATACAACTGTGAAACAGGCGTTGTCAAGTGTTTTGGCTTTTATTTTACTTTTTGCCGCAAAGACGCCAAGTCACAAAGTTTATATTTCAGAAATTTGAAAACCCAAACTTTTTAAATCTTCCCAAAAATCAGGATACGATTTAGAAACTACTTCGGCATTTTCAATAAAGATAGGTACTCTTAGTGCCAAAGGAGCAAATGCCATCGCCATTCGGTGATCATTATAGGTCGCAATGGTAACATTAGGATTGATTTCTTTGGTAGCCACCAAAGTCAAACTATCATTAGTCACCGAAATGTTAGCTCCTAACTTAGTTAATTCGATTCGGAGCGCCTCTAGACGGTCGGTTTCTTTAATTTTTAAAGTATGCAAACCCGTTAAGTGACAACCAATTCCTAAACCTAAACAGGTTACTACAATAGTTTGTGCAATATCAGGTGTGTTATTCAAATCGAAAGTGACGTCTTGGTAATTGAAATTGGCTTGTTTGGTCAAAGTCAATTGGTTTCCGTCAAAACTTGACTCGACTCCCATTGCTTTGTATAGGTCTACCAAAGCAGAATCGCCTTGTAAACTATTCTCTTTATAACTTGAAATGGTAATTGAAGCGACATCTGCCAACGCAGCAATACTAAAATAATACGATGCCGAACTCCAATCGGACTCCACAACCATTTCTTTAGTTTCTACGGCTGGTTTTGGAGCAACGGTAATGACATTGCCTTCAAAACTAGTTTGAATATTCAAATCATTAAGCAATGCCAAAGTCATTTTGATATACGGAATAGACGTAATTTCTCCTTCTAAAGTCAACTCTAAACCATTCTCTAATTTAGAAGCCACCAATAATAAAGCCGAAATATATTGACTACTTACGTTGGCCGCTAAAGTTACTTTGGAAGCCGTTATTTTTTGTCCTTTGATTCGGATAGGTGGATACCCTTCTTCTTTTTCATAGGTAATCACAGCTCCTAATTGCTCTAACGCTTCTACCAAAATTTTGATAGGACGCTCTTGCATTCGGCTAGAACCTGTCAGCACCACTTCACGACCTGCATTTACAGCAAAATAGGCGGTAAGAAAACGCATAGCTGTTCCTGCGTGGTGGATATCAATTATTTCGTTGTTGGTTGTTGGTTGTTGGTTGTTGGTTGCTAAAGCAGCACCCATCACTTCGCTATCATCTGAATTGGAAGTATTGGCCAAAGTGATGTTGGGAAACAACGCTTGTAGCAATAATAGACGGTTAGTTTCACTTTTGGAACCCGTGATACTTAATGATAAATTATCAATTGTAAATGGTGAATTTGTACTTATTTTTAAATTCATTTTATGTTTCTAATTATGAATTAGTTTTGACTTTTGAAGAAAAAATTATTTAGGGCGCAATTTACTACGACTCATTTACAATTCATAATTTACAATTCACAATTATTTCAATTTATCATTGTTTTTGTGACGATCTTTATCACGAACCGACTTTATATCCATTTTCTTGTCAAAAGCCGCTTGTAAGTCAATCCCTGTTTGGTTGGCTAAACACAATACTACAAAAACCACATCGGCTAGTTCTTCGCCTAAATCTTTAGCTTTATCGGATTCTTTTTCAGACTGTTCTCCATAACGACGGGCAATAATACGAGCTACTTCACCCACTTCTTCAGTCAACTGGGCCATATTGGTCAATTCGTTAAAATACCGAACCCCGTGTTCTTTAATCCAATTATCTACGTCTAGTTGTGCGTTTTTTAAATTCATTATCTTATATTCTTACTAATACAATTTTTTCATTTTGTTTGTCAATCATTGTTTTATAATATTCTTTCAGCATAGTATAATATTCTGAAGAAATTATCGGAGTATTCATTTGAGACACTATCGAAACTTGTATTGTATTTCCAGAGGCACTCGTCATAAATTTAAAACTTCCCAAATTATCTACCATCGAAAAATTAACTGAATTAGGCATACTTTCGATTTTATAGCCATCGGGTATTTGAATATTAATTACATATTTATCCATAAAAGGAAAACCAAAATCTACTGGATATTCTCTCACTTCTTGCTTGAATGGATTTTCATGACTAGTATAAAACAACATCGGATTGATATAAATTTTACCTCCGATTACTTCTGTCAAATTAGATCCTGTAAAAGAAAATGTCTCTGAAACCGGAAGATTTATATCTATAGCATTATTTCTCTGATACCCTTCAATTTCAATCTTATCATTTTCATTTTCTAATTTCTCCAAATAGGTTTCTTCTACCACATCTTCTACACGTTTTCTATATAATAATGCATTATAATCTGTCATTTGACGTCTTACTTTCCCCGAAACTAATCCAACGGGATTAACAGAATAATTTAAGGTTACAATATTATTTGAAAGAATCTTAGGAACCAAATCAATTTCTTTAGAAATCAAATCTGAGCCTATCCATCTACCAACTCCATTTAAATCTCTTAAAGGTAAAACATTAATATCCGAATATTTTTCTGTCGCATCCATTAAATACTGAATACCATCCAAATAAACACAAGCAATCACATGATTTAATTTTATCTTACTAGGAAATAATGCTGATCCATTATCTCTAGTACTCAATACTACTGGGGCAGATTCTAATCCAGCCATTTTCAACATTGCTGTTAAAATTAAATTGATTTCTGCCGAATTTCCAATACTCCCTTGATAAGATTGAACCACTCCATTTTTGGTATAATAACTTTGACTATTATTCCATATCATCTTAGTTTTTACAAAATGAAAAATAGCTCTCATTTGTTCTTCCTTGGAATCACAATCTTTTATTACTCTCTTAAAATCATCTAAAAAGTAATCACTTTTTTTTAATTCATTTCCAAAATTTTTTTCAGAATATATAGATTTAGCAACATCTTCCCATGTTTCTGATATCTTTTTTGGCGATTCGTCTGGATAATGTATCGTTTGAAGCTCAAAATCAACTTTACCAAAATAATCAAAACTGTTTTTTACATATTTTTCATCTTTAAATGCAGGAACTTTTTGAATTTCATAAATAGACCTAAGTTGTTGATAGTTCAAGTATCTTGTTTTTCGGTATTCATCCTCATAGGTTTTAAAAGCTTTTTCTACAAAATCATTAAAATTAACTTTTATATACCCCGAATTAATTGCTTTATATTGATAAAAACCTGGCACTTCTGAAATATATTGAGCATAATCAACTGGGATCTTATATTGATATTGAAAAACTGGCAACTCTGAGAAGTACTTAGAAATAACATCATATTTTAATTCAATTATAGATCCTTCTTGTACCTTAGGGAAAGAAATTATTTTAGTTTCCCAAAATTCATTAATTTTATTCTTGAATTTCCCATTACTATCCACCTCACTTTTTATTACTTTACCATCGTAAAAATTGTACGTATTTGCTACTATGACAAAAACAACATCTTTACTTATTGTTTTATATCCGATATAATATGGTATTTCAAAATCTCCCCAACTCGTACCTTCCTTTTTATAAATTTTTATTTTATATGAATAAGATGTTTTCATTATGAATCCATCTTTAACATTGTAATCAAAAAATGTTTTTACCTTCTTAAATAGAATTGCAGCCGATGCTGTCGAATCTAACGAATGCCTTTTTTCTTGTAACTCCTCAACCGTAACCTTACCTAACTCATATTTTTGAGCAAATGAAAAATTAAAAACAAATAGAATAAACACTAAACTATTTTTCATAATTATATTCTTACTAATACAATTTTTTCATTTTGTTTGTCTATCTCTTTCTGATAGAATTCTTTTAACATTTCATAATAATCAGAGGATATAATAGGTGTATTTATTTGATGAATTACCACTAAATTAATTGTATTACCCGAAGAAGTCGTCATAAATTTAAAAACTCCTAAATCATCTTGCATAGAAAATATAACTGAAGTAGGTAACGATTCTATCTGATACCCTTCTGGTATTTGAATATTAATTGCATATTTATCCATAAAAGGAAAACCAAAATCTACTGGATATTCTCTCACTTCTTGCTTGAATGGATTTTCATGATGTGTATAAAACAGCATTGGATTAATATAAATCTTTCCACCTATTACTTCTGTTAAATTATTACCTGTATACGAAAATGTTTCCAAAACTGGCAATTTAACATCTGTCTCATTAGTTCTTGAATACTCCTTAATTTCAATCTTATCATTTTCATTTTCTAATTTCTCCAAATAGGTTTCTTCTTTAACATTTTCTACATTTTGTCTATATTCTAAAGCATTATGATCTGTAAGTTGTCTCCTTAATTTTCCAGAAACTGTACCGTTTGAATTGACGGAGTAATTCATTGTAACAATATCATTAGAAAGTTTTTTTGACATTAGATCAACTTCTTCAGAAGTGCCATCTTTTCTAATCAAACGACCTATCCAGTTTGAATCTCTAAGCGGTAACACATTAACACCGGAGTATTTCTCTGTTGCATCAAGCAAAATATTCCCTTCTGGGGTTTCTACTGCCGCTATCACATGGTTAAAGGCGGCTCTACTAGGAAATAGTGCAATCCCATTATCACGAGTACTTAATAAAACAGGATTGGCATTTAATCCCGCAAAACGCAACATTGCTGTCAACATTAAATTAATTTCTGCTACATTTCCTGTTTTTTCCTTGTATGCTTTTTTTACTCCATCGTTACAAGAATAGCCTGTATAATTATTCCATTTTACTGTTGACTTAACAAAATTAAAAATAGCTTCTATCTTATCTTCCTTTGTATTTAAACCTTGAAGTACAGGTTTTAAATCTTCCTCAAAATAGGATGTTTTATTCAATTCTGAACCAAAATCAGTATCTTCATATATAGTTTTCGTTACTGCATTCCAATCTGTTGAAAATGATTTATACACATATCCAGGCAAATTAACTAATGCTAGCTCATAAGACACTCCTGCTCTGTAATTATTAATATTATTTACATACGATTCCGGTTTCATAGAAGGTACATTATCTAACTTGTATACCTCTGAAGTTTCCCTATCGTAGGTTGGTTCAGAGGACATTCTTGGAAATAAAAACCCTTTTGTTCGCTTATTAAAAGTTAAGAAATAAGGAATTTTTACTTTAAATTCAGAATAATTAACCGGAATAGAATATTGAAAATACCAATCACGTAACGATCCAAAATTACCCGATCTAACTATATACTCGTATTCTATTATTGATCCTTCTCTAACATTAGGCATAACAATTTTTTTATTACTAAAATATTTATTAATCTTCTGATCAAATTCACCTTCTTTTTTCAATTTTGTTTTTTCAATTTTACCTCCGACAAGATTATAAGTTACTGCATCTGAAAAAAATACAGTTTCACCATTTATATAATGTAAAATTTCTTCATTGGACCATTCAAATCCTTCTTTTTTATAAATTTTGATTTTCGTCTTTACACGAGTTATTGTTGTTAAGCCCTCAAAATACACAGAACCTGTTTTAAACAGAATAGCAGCATTAGCAGTACTGTCTTTGGGGTGTCTTTTTTCTTGAAGTTCAGCAATAGTTACTTTACCTAACTCAAAATTTTGAGCCAATCCTTTTACGCTACAAGCAAAAAAAATAAATAATAAAAATAGTTTCATGATTCTCATATGGTTAGTTATTAGGGGTTAGTATTATTTTAGCATTATCATTTTTTTCTACTTGTTCCATAAATAGTCTAAAATCATCGTATTCTTTATTAGCATACAGACCTTTTTTAAGAAACATAGTTCGCTTATAAATCAAACTTGAATTGTTCTTTTTTATAATTTCTGTTTTATATTCACCAAATTTTGTGTTTAGTTCAAAATTATTTGGTAAAAATTCAATCGAAAAGTGAGCTGGTAATTCAATTGTAATTTCATCTTTATCTACATACCCTCTTTGAATTTCAAAAGGGGTCTTACGATTTCGAATTCTTTTTACGTTACCAGAAGTATGATTATAAGCATTAATTACAAATAGCATTTTACCATTAGTCATAACTCCATAATTTGCTGCAGAAAGTTCTAATTCTTCCGTAAGCTTAACCTTTTCTTTGTCATTGACAAAGTTCATCTTCTCTAACTTCAAATTATTGATATTATCCCAATATTCCTTATAATAGCTTTCTTTTTGATGAGGTAAAATAGATGGAATTTGCGACTTCTTATTGAACTGCGTTCCTGAAGATTGGATATTGATTTTACCTGAAAAATCCCCCGTTGGCGAAATAGTATAAGTCCCGTTACTAATTTGAGTATTATCTTTGTCCTCATAAATCGAAGTTCTTATAATTTCTCCACCCTCTGATTTCACAACCAATACCTCTCTGTCATCTGTAAAAGTTCCTTGATACCCAAAAGGACTATCCTGACTTGTGCATTCTAAAAAAATGTTTTTATTCTCATTCGGAATACATAAAATCATATGATTTCCCTGCATAGCAACAAAATCTGATTCTATATTTGTTTTTGTGTTATCTCCATACAATAGGGTGTTATATGAAGGAACTCCTACTACATCTAATAAAGCTTTTGTATAATTTGTTAATGCTTTACAATCACCATACCCTACTCGATCTACATCACTTGCTAACATCGGTTTCCAACCTCCGATTCCAACTTGAATACTTACATACCTCGACTTACCTTGCACGTATTGATATACAATTTTAGCTTTCTTCACTACATCCTTTTCTTCTCCAACAAGCGCTTTTATCTTTGTCTTTGTTTCTTCTGGTAATTCGGTAGTTCCTGCTAATATCTTTTCTGAATACCATTTACCAAATTCTTTCCAATCTTTAGCATAGCCATTAACTCCTTCCAAATTAAATTTTTCAAGTCCCATCATCAGCTTTGGAAAAATTAAATTTGAAACACTATAGTCCTCTGGCTTTTGCGCTAGTATTCCACCAAACTCATAATTCAAATGCTCTGATGTATCTGTAAGTTTGCTCACTTTAAAATTTGAAAAATTAATTTCTTTCCTTTTAAACCCTAAATCTACTGGGCAACTAACATTTAATATACTTTTTTCGAGAGACACATTGTAATCTGATAATGGGTACCAACTAGGAATAAAAGCGGTATTTGAAGTTTCAACTTCACTAGTATAAACAATAGTAAAAGGATATTGGGTAGGCGTATAATTCAAGAATAGTATTCTATTATCTGAAAACAAGGTTGATCCATCAATAACACATTGATCTCGAAAATCTTTACGTTTAATTCGTTTGATTTCTTTTCCATTCTCATCAAAGACGGTTAATTCAATAGAAGTTACTTTAGTTCTTTTGTCATAACCTTCAATTGCATCAATTGCATTCATACCATTTTCATTAAAAACAGTAACAATCCTTTTAGTATTTATCTTCATATCATCTTGTGAAGAAATTAAAATATTTACTTGATTGTAACGAATTATGGCATTAGCATTTTGCTTTAAGCTATCTGGAATATTTTGAGAGGTATATTCTAACTTCTGAGCAGTTGCTACAGAAAAGAAAATAAAAAAAGTAAAAGTAAAGAATTTGGAGATCATAATTTTTTTTATCAAAAATATAAGAATTTTTCGACTAAAAAAATTTATTCTTTATTTTTACTATCAATAACTATAGTTACAGGACCATCATTCAGTAAGGCTACTTTCATATCGGCACCAAAAATACCAGTGGGTACTTTTTTGCCTAATTTATTTTCTAACGCAATTACAAATTTTTCATAAAGTGGAATTGCCACTTCGGGTTTAGATGCTTTGATATAGGAAGGTCGGTTGCCCTTTTTAGTCGCTGCATGCAATGTAAACTGACTCACCACAAGTACATCACCTTCAACATCTTGAACCGAAAAATTCATAACGTCATTTTTTACTCCCTCTCCTTCGGGGAGGTCTGGGGTGGGGCTTCCAAAGATTCGTAGTTGCGTAATTTTAGTCACCAACCAATCGATATCTTCTTGGGTATCGGCATCCTCAATTCCTACAAGGACTAACAATCCTTTTTGAATTGCTCCAACTATCTTTTCGTCAACTGTAACTGAGGCCGATGAAACCCTTTGTAATACTACTCTCATAAAAATTGTAAATTATGAATTGTGAGTTATAAATTATCGGAACCAATCATAATTATTTTTTTAAATTATTCTTTGCTGAAATAATAATGGAAGCTAGTATCTTATTTATTTCAACAATATCTGAATTTAATGATTGAAATTGAGACTCATTTAAATAATTGGATTGAAATAATAATTCTAACCAATAGTCACTCTCGTTAGCTTCTTTTTGTGCGATAGCTAATTTATGAATAAAGTCTTGTTTACTTTCAGCGTGTTCTGATTCTCTAACCAATGCTCCAATTGAAGTCCCACTTCGCAATAATTGCTTACTTAAAACAAATTCTTTTTTTTCAACATTTAAAAATTGACACAATTTTACAATTCGCAAAGCAAAACTAAATGATTTAGTTTTTATAATATTTTCAGCCACAATTCACCATTTATAATTCATAATTAATCTCGTGTTTTATCACTCGCAATTCGGTCTTCATTGTACACATCGGTACGGTAATGCTCTTCATCGCCTTCTAAAATACTCAAATAACTATTATAACGAGACCAAGCAATTTCATCTTTTTCCAATGCGGCTTTTATGGCACAATGCGGTTCTTCTTTGTGCAAACAATTATTGAATTTGCACTGGTCTTGTAACTTGAAAAATTCTGGAAAGTAACCACCAATTTCTTCCTTTTCCATATCCACGATTCCGAAGCCTTTAATACCCGGAGTATCGATGATTTTGGCACCAAAACTCAAATCGTACATTTCGGCAAAAGTGGTGGTATGTTGTCCTTGTTTACTTTGCTCCGAAATAGTTTTTGTTTTCAAATGCAAGGAAGGTTCTAGCGCATTGACCAAAGTCGATTTTCCTACACCAGAATGACCCGAAAACATACTCACTTTACCCAACATTAATTGTTTTAATTCGGCTACTCCTTTACCTTCTGTTGAAGACACACGCAAACAGCGATAACCAATTTCTTGATACACATGTTGCATATACAATTGCTCGTCTAAAGAGTTTTCATTTAAAGTATCGATTTTGTTGAAAACCAAAATAGTTTCAATGCCATACGCTTCGGCGGTAACTAAAAATCGGTCAATAAAACTGGTAGTGGTTGGCGGATTACCAATCGTAATCAATAAGAAAACTTGATCAATATTGGACGCAATAATATGGATTTGCTTAGATAAATTTACCGATTTCCGAACGATATAATTTTTCCTTTCGTGAATGTTATGAATGGTTCCAGTAATCGCATCTGAGGTTTCGTCCAGTTCAAAATCCACCACATCACCCACAGCAATTGGATTGGTACTTTTAATACCTTTCATTCTGAATTTCCCTTTCATACGGCATTCCACAAAATCGCCTGTTTCGGATTTTACGGTGTACCAACTCCCTGTAGATTTATAAACAATTCCTGTCATACGGCAAAGGTAAAATTTTGTTTCAAGTTTCAAGTTCGATGTGCAAAGTTTTTACAACGACTTGTAATAAAAAATCCCTACAATTCATTGAACTATAGGGATTTTATGGATTGATAAATACGAATTATGAATTCAATATTTTTTCTTGTTGTTCGATACTTTCTTGGTGAATTCCTTTGAACAATTTAATGATAAATTCTTCAGACAATCCTTTTTTAGCACCTTCAGCTACCATTTTTGCTTGAATTTCATTCCAACGACTGTTTTGTAAAACCGCTACGTTAGCATCTTTTTTCACTTGACCAATTTCAGAAGCTACTTGCATACGTTTTCCAAGTAATTCCAATAAATTAGCATCTAAAACGTCAATATTGGCTCTTAATTTTGTCATTTTATTTTCAAAATCAGGCGTATCTCCACTTTGTTTTCTGATTTTCAAATCTTTGAAAATTTGTTTCAAAGCAGCAGGTGTTACTTGTTGAGCAGCATCACTCCACGCATTTTCTGGATCGTTATGCGTTTCGATAATCATACCGTCATAGTTCAAATCCAAGGCTTCTTGAGTCACTTCCAAAATCATATCACGGTTTCCTGTGATGTGTGATGGGTCAATGATTAAAGGCAAATCAGGGAATTTGTTTTGCAATTCGATAGCAATTTGCCATTCAGGAATGTTTCTGTATTTTGTTTTTTGGTAGGTAGAGAAACCTCTATGAATTACCCCTAATTTTTTGATACCAGCAGCATACAAACGCTCTACACCACCTAGCCATAAAGCCATATCTGGGTTTACTGGGTTTTTAATCAAAACGATTTTATCAGTTCCTTTTAAAGTATCAGCAATTTCTTGAACTGCAAATGGATTTGCAGTAGTACGCGCTCCAACCCATAAAACATCAATATCATATTCTAAAGCTAATTTACAGTGTGCTGCAGTAGCTACTTCCGTACCCATTAACAAACCTGTTTCTTCTTTGGCTTTTTTCAACCACTTCAATCCAATTTCACCCACACCTTCAAATCCTCCTGGACGTGTTCTTGGTTTCCAGATTCCGGCTCTAAAAACACTTACATCTGAATCTTTCAATTCGTGAGCAATTTTCAATACTTGCTCTTCTGTCTCAGCACTACATGGCCCTGCAATTACTAATGGATGATCCAATTTGAACGCATCCAACCAATTTCTCATTTCTTTACTATTCTCCATCTTTTCTAAAATTACTTTTTAATGTTTATTCCGTTTAATATTTCTTTTATTTTATTCACACTTTGCATTTCTTGGTAAATGGCGTCAAAATCATCGTTTTCTAATAACGCTTTGAACTTTGACAAATTAGAAATGTATTCTTCTAAGGTATTCACTACTTGTTGTTTGTTCTGTTTGAAAATCGGTGTCCACATGGCTGGGGAACTTTTTGCTAAACGCACCGTACTTTCAAATCCACTACCCGCCATATCAAAAATATCCTGCTCTTCGGTTTCTTTGTCAATCACCGTTTTTCCTAACATAAACGAACTGATGTGCGACAAATGCGACACATAAGCAATATGTTTATCGTGTGATTGTGGATCCATATAACGAATTCTCATGCCCATCGCAGTAAACAATTGCAAGGCTTTTTCTTGCAACTTAAAAGTTGTTTTTTCTACCTCACAAATAATATTCGTCTTTCCTTGAAATAATCCCTTTATTGCTGCCGAAGGTCCTGAAAACTCCGTTCCCGCAATAGGATGTGTTGCAATATAATTGCGTCGTTTTGGATGATTGGCTACCGCTTCGCAAATAGGCAATTTAGTCGAACCTACTTCAAAAACAATCGTATTTTCTCCAACAGCATCCAATACTTGTGGCAACAACTCCAAGGCAATATCCACCGGAACCGAAACAATCACAAAGTCAGCATCGGCTAAATCTTCGGTCGTTCCTGCTTTTTCAACCACGCCTAAATCAATGGCTTGTTGCAAATGGTTCTCATTCGCATCCATCCCTAAAATAGTCGCTTCTGGATGCAGCGATTTGATATCCAATACCATCGAACCACCAATTAAACCTATACCTATTACAACTACTTTCATTTTTTGTTTTTTTATTCCTCTCAAATTATAAAAAATTTCACAGGAAAATCTGAAATCTAAAATCGTTATTCTTCAATCTAAAATCGATCAATCGCTTCTTGTACTTTTTCTTCTTTTACACAAAGTGCAAATCGGATGTATCCTTCTCCATTACTTCCAAAAATGGTTCCTGGCGTAATGAAAATATGTTTCTCGTATAAAATTTGGTCGATAAATTGTTCTGCTGAGCTTATCCCCGCTGGCAATTTTGCCCAAACAAATAACCCTACTCCTTCTTTATACACTTCGCAACCTAATTTCTCTGCCAATTGTTCCGTCAAAACACGACGCTTTCTATAAATTGCATTCATCGATTCAAACCAAGAAGCATCACTTTTCAATGCTGCAATAGCTCCTTTTTGGATACCATAAAACATCCCGCTATCCATATTACTTTTTACTTTCAATACGGCATCAATACAAGCGGCATTTCCTAACACCATCCCTACGCGCCATCCTGCCATATTGAAGGTTTTGCTCAACGAATTCAATTCTAAGGCCACTTCTTTAGCACCTTCAACCTGTAACAAACTCATTGGTTTGTCGTTCAAAACAAAACTGTACGGATTGTCGTTGACTAACAAAATGCTATGTTTTTTGGCGAAAGCCACTAATTTTTCAAACAAAGCCAAACTCCCTCTTGCTCCCGTTGGCATGTGCGGATAACCCACCCACATAATTTTTACTTTGGATAAATCCAATTGTTCCAACGCTTCAAAATCAGGTTCCCAATTCGTGCTTTCCTTCAAATCATAATACACCGGAACTGCGCCTACTAAATTCGTCACCGACGTATAGGTTGGGTACCCTGGATTCGGAATCAACACTTGGTCTCCTTCATTCAAGAAAGCCAAAGAAATATGCATAATTCCTTCTTTGGATCCCATCAAAGGCAAAATTTCAGTAGTCGGATTTACAGCTACACCAAAATTCGTCTGATAAAAATCAGCCATACTTTGACGCAATTCGGGTACGCCTTGATAACTTTGGTATTGGTGTGCATTTTCTTCTTGCATTGCCAAAACTACCGCATCAATTACCGCTTGCGAAGGTTTCAAATCAGGACTTCCAATTCCCATATTAATGATGGGTTTCCCTTCTGCAGCCAATTGCCTTACTTCTCTCAATTTAGAAGAGAAATAATATTCTTCTACTATGTCTAAACGTTTTGCCGTCGTGATCATCTTTGTTACTCTATTTTATTTAAAACTCAAGGTTTTGTGTTTTTATATTCTCCTAATACTTTGAAATACTCCGCCATAATAGCAATTAAAGCTTTGGCTTTGGCATAATCTTCGTATTTCTCAAAGGTTACATCCACAAAAAACGAATATTTCCAAGGCGTTTCAATTTTGGGCAACGACTGAATTTTGGTCAAATTCAATTTGCAATCGCTCATCACATTCAGCACCGCGGCCAAACTACCTCGTTTGTGGTCCAATTCGAATTTAATAGAAGCTCTATTGATTTCATGGGTTGGCAAAAGCGACTGCTCTTTATTAATAATCACAAAACGCGTCATGTTATTATTAATCGTTTGAATCTCTGGTGCCAAAATTTCCAAATCATACATTTCGGCCGCCACTTTACTCGCAATGGCTGCAATTCCTTTCAATTGTTTTTCATGAATTCTTCGAGCCGTTTCAGCCGTATCCTTGTCTTCAACAATTTTGATATGAGGATATTGTTTTAAAAACTCCATGCATTGCAACAATGCCATTGGATGCGAATGTACCTCCTCAATAGCTTCGATGGTTTGACCTTTCAAAGCCATTAAATTTTGATGAATATCCAAATAATGTTCTCCAATAATGTGCAAATTATTTTTATCAATCAACGCATAATTAGGAATAATAGGCCCTGCAATCGAATTCTCAATAGCCATTACCGCTTGGTCTGATTTACCAGACAATACGCTCGAAACCAATTCTTCAAATGACAAACATTCATCAACAGCCACTTCTTTCCCAAAGTACTCTTGAGCCACTTGATGGTGGAACGAACCTTTTATCCCTTGTATTGCAATTTTTGCTGCCATAAATTCAAAAAAAAAATCCTGATTTTCATCAGGATTGTATATTGTTTTAATTTGCTTTTTTATTTTTCAAATAACCATATAACAATCCTTACTTCCTAAAAAAGAAGTAATAAGTATTGCTAAA
>JBEENX010000012.1:0-46925 GCA_041191945.1 Bacteroidota bacterium | reverse complement strand
TTTTAGAGACGCGTTCGTACAATTCGTTATACGAAATATGCTGGGCTTCTTCTGAAGGATCGTTCGGCTCAAAAATGATAGCCGTTTTATCGCCTCTTTTAGCCAAATGTCGGTCAATACAGTTCTTAACAATATTAACTTTAGCTTCGGTAAACCATTTAATTTCGGCCTCAGCCATATTAAAATCAACTACCTTATCCCATTGTTGATACCAAGTAAAATTTTCTTCCGCAATTTTGCCCCAAAATTTTCTTGGTTCGCGAATGGATTTATTGTAATGTTTGAAATATTGTTCGAAATTATCAATTTTATAGTAACTCATGGGTCATTTATTTTTTATAAAAGTATTAAATCTATTGTTATTCCTAAAATATTTTATTTCATAAATTGGTATAAAAAAATAGAAAGAATAAAATTATTTTGAATTAATTTAACAATCTGATTGGTATTTGTATGATTTGTTATTTTTATCAAAAACTAAAAAAGCGAGACAGTTAATACTATCTCGCTTTTTACGAACAAAATTCAACAACAATTAATTGTTTTTTTTTAGTTAGGAATTACATCACTTCACTTTTTAAAAGTGAAGTGAAAATAATCTGTACAAGTTATACCAATTAGCCAAAATTGCTAACTAATTCAAAATTTGGGTTTTATTTTGATATAATTCGTATGACAGTTTACTAAGTTGTGTTGTAATTCCTGTTTTGTAGTTATAAGTTATTATACAATTTTTTTCATTGCAGTCATTGACTCTCTCAACCAAGCTCCCACTTCTTCTACTGGATGATTTCGAATAATACTATTAACTGCAATTAATTCTTTATTATCAACTCCATTGTTACCGTTATTATAAGGACGTCCTATCAAATTAGATGGCGCGTTTTTAACATATTCTGCAATTAATGGTTTACATGCATGATCAAATAAATAACATCCGTACTCAGCAGTATCTGAG
Organism: Bacteroidota bacterium; assembly: GCA_041191945.1. Classification (GTDB taxonomy): domain Bacteria; phylum Bacteroidota; class Bacteroidia; order Flavobacteriales; family Flavobacteriaceae; genus Flavobacterium. Next base: position 45,967 of record JBEENX010000012.1, on the reverse strand, counting down.
ATTACACGGTTCATTTCAAACAATTTCTTTCTTGCAATAGTGTTAGCAATAAGTGGTGTTTCGTGTAATGATTCATAATAAGCTGATTCTTCAATAATTCCAGAGTCAGTCATTGCTTCAAAAGCTAGTTCAACTCCCGCTTTTACCATAGCCACCATCAATACTCCGTTATCGTAATATTCTTGCTCAGAAATTTCAAAATTACCTGCAGGAGTTTTTTCAAAGTTAGTTTCAGCAGTTGCAGCTCTCCAAGTCAATAAGTTTTTATCATCATTTGCCCAATCTTCCATCATAGTTTTAGAGAAGTGGCCAGAAATGATATCATCCATATGTTTTTGGAACAATGGACGCATAATATCTTTTAATTCTTCAGCAGCATTGAAAGCAGCAATTTTAGCAGGATTTGACAAACGATCCATCATATTAGTGATACCACCGTGTTTTAATCCTTCAGTGATAGTTTCCCATCCGTATTGAATCAATTTAGAAGCATACCCAGCATCTACACCTTCAGCTACCATTTTATCAAAACATAAGATAGAACCTGTTTGCAATAATCCACAAAGAATAGTTTGCTCTCCCATTAAATCTGATTTTACTTCAGCTACAAATGAAGAACGTAAAACCCCGGCTCTGTGTCCACCAGTTGCTACTGCATACGCTTTGGCTTGAGCCAAACCGATTCCATTTGGATCATTTTCTGGGTGAACAGCAATTAAAGTTGGAACTCCAAATCCTCTTTTGTACTCCTCACGAACTTCAGAACCTGGGCATTTTGGAGCACACATAATAACAGTTAAGTCTTTACGAATTTGCATTCCTTCCTCTACAATATTAAAACCGTGAGAATAAGCTAAAGTTGCTCCTTGTTTCATTAAAGGCATAATTGCAGTTACAACCGCAGTATGTTGTTTGTCTGGTGTAAGATTACACACTAAATCAGCAGTTGGAATTAATTCTTCATATGTTCCTACTTTGAAACCATTATCAGCTGCATTTTGGAAAGAAGCTCTTTTTTCTGCAATAGCTTCAGCACGTAAAGCGTAAGAAATATCTAAACCTGAATCTCTCATATTTAAACCTTGGTTCAAACCTTGAGCACCACATCCTACGATTACTATTTTTTTACCAGCTAAGGCTTGAATACCTTCTGCGAATTCTGATTGATCCATGAATTCACAAACTCCTAATTGCTCTAATTGTAATCTTAGTGGTAATGAATTGAAATAATTTGCCATTTTTAAGTATTTAATTTATGATTTTAATTCTTCTAATAAACTGGTGACTTCCATTTTTTCTTTAGAAACCGAAATTCTTCCTGAACGCACAAATTGCATGATTCCGAAAGGTTTTAATTTTGCATGTAATTCATCAATCTCTGAACGGCGTCCTGATTTTGATATTACAAAGAAATCTCTAGAAACGGTAACCATTTCAGAATGACTTTCTTTAATGATATTTTGAATTTGTCTTTCGTCAAACAATAAACTCGAATTGATTTTGAAAATCGCACTTTCTAAGAAAATAGTTTCCTCATCAATATGATAAAATGCTTTGATGACCTCAATTTGTTTTTCGATTTGTCCTACGATATTTTGTACCCATTTTTCTGTAGTATTTACCACAATTACAAATCGAGAGACATTTTCGATTTCTGATTCGGATACGTTTAAACTTAAAATATTGATATGGCGTTTCAAGAATATCACAGATATTCTATTTAATAAGCCCACGTTGTTTTCTGAATAAACAGAAATGGTGAATGTTTTATTTTCCATACTATTAACTTAATCGAATATCAGAAACCGAAGCTCCTGTTGGAATCATTGGAAATACGTTATTCTCTTTTTCTACCAAAACCTCTAGGAAATAGGATTCTTTTGAAGCTATCATTTCGGCAACGGCTGCATCCAAATCTTCGCGTTTGGTTACTTTCTTTGCTTTAATATAATACCCTTCGGCAATAGCAATAAAGTTTGGATTAATCATCTCTGTAGAAGCATAACGTTTGTCAAAAAACAATTGTTGCCATTGGCGCACCATTCCTAAAAATTCGTTATTTAAAACAACAATTTTAACTGGAACTTGTGTTTGAAAAATAGTTCCTAATTCTTGAATCGTCATTTGAAAACCTCCGTCACCAATAATAGCAACTACTTCACGATCTGGCCTTCCCATTTTGGCACCAATAGCTGCTGGTAAAGCAAATCCCATCGTTCCTAAACCTCCAGAGGTGATATTACTTTTAGTTGAATTGAATTTAGAATAACGACAGGTAAACATTTGATGTTGTCCTACGTCTGAAACCATAATAGCATCTCCTTTCGAGTGTTTGTTGATCATCTCAATTGCTTCTCCCATAGAGATTCCTTCTTTGTTTGGTTTCAATTCCTCACTAATAACAGCATCCAATTCAATTTTATATTTTTGTTTGAATTCGTTATGCCAAGATTCGTGTGTCTTAGCCTCTACAAGAGGTAAAAGTGCTGCCAAAGTTTCTTTAACATCTCCCAAAACAGCTACATCTGTTTTAACATTTTTATCTACTTCTGCAGGATCAATTTCAAAATGAATCACTTTGGCTTGTTTGGCATAAGTGTCTAAATTACCTGTAACGCGGTCATCAAAACGCATTCCTAATGCAATTAACACATCACACTCATTAGTCAAAACATTAGGCCCGTAATTTCCATGCATCCCAACCATACCTACATTTAATGGATGATCTGTTGGCAATGCCGAAAGACCTAAAACCGTCCAAGCTGCCGGAATGCCTGTTTTTTCGATAACTGCTTTTAATTCTGCTTCCGCTTCGCCAAGAATAATTCCCTGACCAAAAACAATCATCGGTTTTTTTGCGCTATTAATTATTGCTGCAGCGGCTTTAACTTGCTCAATCTTTAACGTTGGCTTTGGAATATAACTTCTAATGTTAGTGCATTTTTTATAACTAAAATCCAGTTCGTCAAATTGTGCATTTTTAGTAATATCAATCAATACAGGACCTGGACGACCTGACTTTGCAATATAAAATGCTTTTGCAATAATTTCCGGAATTTCATCAGCTTCTGTAATTTGATAATTCCATTTGGTTACAGGAGTCGAAATACTGATAATATCTGTTTCTTGGAACGCATCCGAACCTAACAAATGTTTCCCTACTTGTCCTGTAATACAGACTAATGGCGTAGAATCAATTTGCGCATCGGCGATTCCAGTAACTAAATTAGTAGCTCCTGGTCCTGAAGTGGCGATAGCCACCCCTACTTTTCCAGTTGCTCTAGCAAATCCTTGGGCAGCATGGGTTGCTCCTTGTTCATGGCGTACCAAAACATGGTGTAATTCTTCTCTGAATTTATATAATTCATCATAAACAGGCATAATGGCACCACCGGGATAGCCATAAACTAAGTTTACACCTTCTTCTAATAAGCATCTAATAACGGCTTCTGCACCTGATATTCTCATTTTCTTACTCTATTTGATTATTTACAATCGCTCAGGATTCTTATTTATCAGTTACACAACCTGTTGAGGCACTCGAAACTGCTCTTGCATATTTTAGCAATACTCCTTGGGTTACTTTTAATGGTGGTTGTACCCAATTGGCTCTTCGTTTAGCCATTTCTTCGTCAGAGATTTTTAAATCAATGATGTTTTTAACAGCATCAATTGTAATTACATCTCCATTTTCTATAAGAGCAATTGCTCCTCCCTCATAGGCTTCAGGAGTAACGTGTCCCACAACGAAACCGTGAGAACCTCCTGAGAAACGTCCGTCAGTAATCAACGCGACACTACTTCCTAATCCCGCTCCCATAATGGCCGATGTTGGTTTTAACATCTCTGGCATTCCAGGACCTCCTTTTGGACCACAGTAACGAATGATGACTACATTACCTGGTTTCACTTCTCCACCTCTCACTCCTTTGATAACATCGTGTTCGTTTTCATACACAATTGCAGTACCTTCAAAGAATTCTCCTTCTTTACCACTGATTTTGGCTACACAACCTTCTGTTGCAATGTTTCCGTATAGAATTTGAATATTTCCTGTAGGTTTTAATGCTTTTTGAATTTCGTACACTACCTCTTGACCATCGTTCAAATCAGGAACGGTTGCCAAGTTTTCGGCTAAAGTTTTTCCTGTTACAGTCAAACAATCGCCGTGTAAGAAACCTTCTTTTAATAAATATTTCATTACTGCTGGTACACCACCCACCTCATGTAAATCTTCCATTAAGTATTTTCCACTAGGTTTTAAGTCAGCTAATAAAGGTGTTCTGTCACTAATATCTTGGAAATCTTTTAATGTGATTTCAATACCTACTGAATGTGCAATAGCAATTAAGTGCATTACAGCATTCGTAGAACCACCTAAAACAGCTACCATCGTAATCGCATTTTCGAATGCTTTACGAGTCATGATATCTCTTGGCTTAATATCTTTTTCTAATAATATTCTAATTGCTTTACCTGCGTCTACACATTCTTGTTTCTTTTCTGGACTTAATGCCGGATTAGAAGAACTATAAGGTAAACTCATTCCTAATGCTTCAATCGCCGATGACATGGTATTAGCAGTGTACATTCCACCACAAGCACCTGCCCCTGGACACGCATTTTGAATTACACCTTTAAAATCTTCGGGTGTAATTGTATTGTTAAATTTCTTCCCCAATGCTTCAAAAGCCGAAACAATATTCAACGATTCTCCCTTCCATTTTCCTGGATGAATCGATCCTCCATATACCATAATAGAGGGACGATTTACTCTTCCCATTGCCATTAAAGAACCTGGCATATTTTTATCGCAACCTGGAACAGCAATCATAGCATCATACCATTGCGCCCCCATAACTGCTTCGATAGAATCAGCAATAATATCTCTGGACACTAATGAAAAACGCATTCCGTCATTTCCATTAGAAATACCATCACTTACTCCAATAGTATTAAAAATCAATCCAACTAAATCAGCATCCCAAACTCCATTTTTGATTTCTTTTGCCAAATCATTCAAGTGCATGTTACAAGTATTTCCATCATACCCCATGCTCACAATTCCAACCTGCGCTTTTTTAAGATCTTCTTCAGTTAAACCAATTCCGTATAACATGGCTTGAGAAGCAGGTTGCGTTTCGTCTTGCGTGATTATTTTACTGTATTTATTTAATTCCATTATTTTTATTCTTATTTTTTAGAAGTTCAAAAATTTACAAACCTCTCTTTTTATTTATAATTATACTATTGTCGATTGTCCTAATTGGACAAAATCTTTTTTGAAATACAAATCGCCTTCATTTAGAATATAATTGGCAACAAAATCTCCCACTTCATTAGTCCCAAATTGAGAATCTACTTTCAAATCGACGGTGACGACATTACTGACAATGGCTTTTTCTACCGCAGCAATTACTCTCTTTGATTCGCTAACTAAACCAAAATGATCCAATAATAAGGCTACGGAAAGTATTGATGCGATTGGATTAGCTATGTTTTTGCCTTTTGCTTCGGTATAACAACCGTGGATAGGCTCAAATAAAGAGTGCTTTTCTCCTATCGAAGCAGATGACATTAACCCGATAGAACCCGAAATTACACTTGCTTCGTCAGATAAAATATCTCCAAATAAATTATCAGTCAATAGAATATCAAATTGCCTTGGATTCACAATAATTTGCATTGAAGCATTGTCAACATACAAAAACTCTAAAGTAACATCAGGGTATTCTGCAGCAACTTTAGCAACTACTCTTCGCCATAATCTTGAGGTTTCCAAAACATTGGCTTTGTCTACCAAAGTCACTTTTTTACGTCGGCTTTGTGCTGCTTTGAAAGCCAAATGCGAAATTTTTATAATTTCTTCTTCATTGTATTCACATAAATCAGAAGCGTAAGTTCCTTCTTCATTCGTGTGTTTTTCTCCAAAATACATTCCGCCATTTAATTCTCTGTACACCACAAAATCAGTACCTTGAAGCACCTCTCTTTTTATGGGCGATGATCCCATTAATTTAGGATATGCTTTAATAGGTCGAATATTAGCAAACAAACCTAACTCTTTACGCAATTTAAGTAATCCTTGCTCTGGTCTTACCTTTGCTGAAGGATCATTATCGTATTTAGGGTCACCAATAGCGCCAAACAAAATGGAATCTGTATTTCTACATAAATTCAAAGTTTGTTCTGGAAGTGGTTTTCCTGTTTTTTCGATAGCAATCGCACCAATATAAGCATCTTCAAAAACAAATTCGTGATTGTACACCACACCAATAGCATGCAAGGCTTTTTTAGCTTGCAATGTAACCTCTGGACCTATTCCGTCCCCTGAAAGTACTGCTATTTTTAAATTCATTTTGTTTCTATTTATAGATTAAGCCTGTAAACACTTGCTGGCTTCCACAATTTGATGGATATCTTCATCAACTACTTCTTTCTTAATATCTGCGAATTTTAAGAATTCAGCATAGGCTACGTCTAATTGTAATTTGGTTAATTCATAACCTACTTTTTTAGCTCGATAAGCCAAAGCAGCTCTACCACTTCTAGCGGTAAGAATAATGGATGATTCATTAACTCCTACTTCTAAAGGATCTATAATCTCGTAAGTCGCTCTATTTTTGATTACACCATCTTGGTGAATACCCGAACTATGTGCAAAAGCATTTGACCCAACAATTGCTTTGTTAGGCTGTACTATCATTCCCATGCTGTCAGAAACCAAACGACTCATTTCGTTTAATTGTCTAGCATTAACATCGGTATACAAATTCAAATACGGATGCTGTTTGAAAACCATTACAACTTCTTCCAAAGCCGTATTTCCAGCTCTTTCACCAATACCGTTAATAGTACACTCTATTTGACGTGCCCCATTAATAGCTCCTGCGATTGAATTGGCAGTAGCCATACCCAAATCATTATGACAGTGACACGAAATAGTCACATTATCAATTCCTTTAACGTTTTCTTTAAGGTATTTAATTTTTGCTCCGTACTCATCAGGCAAACAATATCCTGTTGTATCCGGAATATTAAGTACTGTAGCGCCTGATTTGATTACTTCTTCGCAAACTTGTGCTAAAAACGCATTATCAGTTCTACCTGCATCTTCAGCGTAAAATTCCACATCTTCTACATACGATTTTGCATGAGCAACAGCCGCTTTAGCTCTTGCAATGATATCTTCTTTTGTTGTATTTAATTTATGAACAATATGCGATTCCGAAGTACCAATACCTGTGTGAATACGAGGTTTTTTTGCATGTTGAAGTGCTTGTGCCGCAACATCAATATCGTTTTTAACGGCTCTTGTTAATCCACAAACCGAAGCATTTTTTACAATCTTACTGATTTCTGAAACAGATAAAAAATCTCCAGGGCTTGAAACAGGAAATCCTGCTTCGATAATATCAACACCCATTTCGTCTAAACGACTGGCGATAATTAGCTTTTGAGCAGTATCTAACTTGCATCCTGGGACCTGTTCGCCGTCTCTTAAAGTGGTGTCAAAAATTTGAACTTTATCTTTATTCATTTTCGTTTATTTAATGTAATTTCACATCTTGAAACAAAATTAGATTTTAATCGTTTATAACAAAAATCATTTTACTAAAATATACTGCTTATAAAGCCAACAATTACTATATAAGCAATTGATTATCAATATTTTAAATCTTTATATTTTACAATGGCTAACCATCAAAAAGATTTCTTATTTGTATTAATTAAATCGCTTTCAAAATCAGAGAAACGCCAATTCAAGATTTTTGCAAGTCGTTTAGAGACTAGTTCGAATACAAAATTCATCGAATTGTTCACTATTTTGGACAAATCCGAAGTCTATGACGAGAAACTTATTTTAAAAAGTGGTAGCATCAAAAAAGTACAATTATCCAATTTAAAATCCTATTTGTACAAACAAATTTTGGTAAGTATTCGCTTGAATATTCCGAGCCAAAATATTCGCTATCAATTACGGGAACAAATTGATTTTGCTACTATTTTATACAACAAAGGTTTGTACAAACAAAGTTTGAAAATCTTAGATAAAACGAAGCAGCAGGCTTTAGAGAATGACGAAAAACACATGGCGTATGAAATTGTGGAATTTGAAAAACTAATCGAATCGCAATACATTACCCGAAGTATTCAAGGACGTGCCGATGAATTAGCGGTACAAGCTAAAGAGTTGAACTATCGCAATACTATTTCAAGTAAATTATCTAATTTATCCCTACAGTTGTACGGCATTATGCTTAAAACTGGTTATGTAAAAAGCGACGAAGAATACCATCAAATTGACGATTATTTCAATAAACACATCTCAAAATTTGATGAAAACAAATTTGGTTTCCGAGAGAAATACTGGTATTACAACGCCAATCTTTGGCGAAGTTTCTTAGTTCAGGACTTTTTGTCTTGTTACAAATTTGCGCATAAATGGGTGACTCTTTTCTATGATAATCCCAACATGATTTATCTCAATCCGGTATTTTTCTTGAAGGGAAACCATTACTTATTGGAATCTCTTTTTATGTTGAAATACAAAACCAATTTCAAAAAATATTTAACCCAATTAGAAGAGACTATAAACGATCCTAAGTTTCCTGTAAATGATAATATTGCTTCATTGTCGTTTCTTTATTTGTACAACAATAAATTAAATTTTCACATTCTTGAAGGAAGTTTTGCCGAAAGCGAATACTTGATTCCTGAGGTTTTATACAAAATGAATCAGCATAGTGAGCATTTAGACGAACATCACGAAATGTTGTTTTATTATAAAATTGCGTGTGTTTATTTTGGAAACGAAAAATACAATGAGTCCCTATTCTATTTAGAAAAAATAATTAACAACAAGAACTTAACTATGCGAGAAGATTTAATGTGTTTCTCACGCTTGTTGTATTTGATATTACATTATGAATTGGGTAATGATTATTACCTAGAGAATCAGTTGAGGAGTACCTATAAATTTATGTTGAAAATGAACGACTTACACGAAGTTCAAAAAGAAATTATTCGCTTCTTGAAAAACCTAAATTCAATTTATCCTGGAGATATCAAAAAGGAGTTTATTAAAATGAAAGAGCGCTTTGTTGAATTAGAAAAAAACACCTACGAAAAACGTGCTTTCTTATATCTTGATATTATTTCGTGGTTAGAAAGTAAAATCGAAAATAGAAAAATTGGCGATATCATTCGAGAAAAAGCCCAATTGAGTAACCGATAAAAAGACTTCATTTTCTTTATTAAAAATATTACTTACATTTGTGAGAGGCGTTTACGCTTTTTAAGTTCTAAATACATACAATATGCAAAACATTCCTAGTGTTGACTTGCGTGATTTCCTGTCGGATGACCCGGCACGTAAACAAAAATTTGTAAATGAAATCGGAAAAGCCTACGAAGATATCGGCTTCGTAGCATTAAAAGGCCATTTTCTAGATGACCAATTAGTAGAAAATTTGTATAGTGAAGTTCGAAATTTCTTTTCGCTGCCACTAGAAACCAAATTAAAGTATGAAATCCCAGGAATTGGAGGACAACGTGGTTATGTTTCTTTTGGAAAAGAGCACGCCAAAGGGCGCTCTGCAGGAGATTTAAAAGAGTTTTGGCATTTTGGTCAATACGTGAGTAATGATTCAAAATATGCAAGCGAGTATCCTGAAAACGTTACTGTTAATGAGTTAGCTAATTTCAATTCGACCGGTAAAAAAGCCTATCAAATGCTTGAAAAAACTGGAGTGTATGTTTTGAGAGCATTGGCATTACACATTGGCTTAGACGAATTCTATTTTGATAATTTTATCAAAGACGGAAACAGTATTTTAAGACCTATCCACTACCCTCCTATTACTGATGAGCCTAAAGATGGTGCTGTTCGTGCCGCTGCTCATGGCGACATCAATTTGATTACACTTTTGATGGGTGCACAAGGAAAAGGCTTACAAGTACAAAATCATAATGGCGACTGGATTGACGCTATGGCACAGCCTGACGAATTGATGATTAATGTGGGTGATATGTTATCAAGACACACTAACAACAAACTAAAATCAACCATTCATCAAGTGGTTAATCCACCTAGAGAATTATGGGGAACATCTCGTTATTCGATTCCATTTTTTATGCATCCTGTTAGCGATATGCCGCTGAATTGTTTGGAACAATGTATTGATGCTACACATCCTAAACAGTTTGAAGACATCACGGCTGGCGAATACTTAAATGAACGTTTAGTAGAATTAGGATTGATTAAGAAATAAACTTAACTCATCTTTTTATAGTGTATTAGAACACAGATTTTAGATTTTTTTTAGAATCTGTGTTCTAAAATTTATTCTAACAATGGACTTACAAGAACAATTAAAAAACCTATTCCCTGATCACCAAATGGCTACTGAACCGGAAGCGGTCATCGAAAACGAACACGAATTATACGTTCAAGCTGAACCCATGATTTGTAAATTCGAAAAACGCAAAGGAAAACCAACTACAATTATTGCAGGATATGAAGGTGCCGATGAAGATTTTAAAATTTTAGCCAAAGAAATCAAAAGTAAACTTGCTGTGGGTGGAACGTTCAAAGATGGAGAAATTATCATTCAAGGAGATTACCGAGATAAAATAATGAAAATGCTACAGGAGAAAGGTTTTAAAACCAAACGTGTAGGCGGATAAATTCGATTTACGAAGTACGATATTGAATTTACGAAGTTAAATTTTACACCTTAACCAAAATGATAAAATCATCTGAATTGATAGTAAACCCTGACGGGAGTGTGTACCACTTAAATCTGAAACCCGAAAACATTGCCCACGATATTATTTTTGTAGGCGACCCAGATCGGGTGGAAAAAATCACACAATTCTTTGACAGTATCGAGTTTTCGACTCAAAAAAGAGAATTCAAAACCCAAACAGGCATTTATAAAGGGAAACGATTAACGGTACTTTCTACCGGAATTGGTCCTGATAATATTGATATTGTCTTGAACGAATTGGATGCTTTGGTCAATATTGACTTCAAAACACGTCAGCCAAAAGAACATTTAACTTCTTTGAATATCATTCGTATTGGAACTTCGGGTTCTATACAGGCGGATATTCCTGTGGATAGCTTTGTGTTATCTCAATTCGGAATTGGTTTAGACAATATGTTGCGTTCGTATAGAGTAGATGCCGTAACCCATACTGATATGGAAGACGCTTTTATGACACATACACAATGGGATACAAATAAAGGAAGACCTTATGCCATTGCCTGTTCTGAAATATTAGAAAAAAGAATAGAGAGTGACCAAATGCACAAAGGAATTACAGCGACTATAGGCGGTTTTTATGGGCCTCAAGGACGTGTATTGCGCTTGCCTATTCAAGATAGCGGTTTGAATTCCAAAATGGATAACTTTCATTTTAAAGGCAACCGAATTACGAATCTCGAAATGGAAACAACCGCCATTTATGGACTTTCAGCCTTGCTAGGACATAATGCGTTGTCTTTAAATGCAATTATTGCCAATAGAGCTAGCGGGACTTTCAGCGAAGACCCTACCAAAGCCGTTGATGAATTGATTGCCTACACTTTAGATAAATTAGCTCAATAAACCATTTATGACTTCTTTAAAAATTGTTGGCGTTCCAGAACATTTTAATTTGCCTTGGCATCTTTGCCTTGAAAATGGCGAATTTGAAAAAGAAAACATCAATTTACAATGGACTGATGTGCCTGAAGGAACCGGAAAAATGTGCCAAATGCTTCGCGATGGAAGTGCTGATATTGCGGTGATTTTAACCGAAGGCATTCTCAAAGATATTGTCAATGGAAATCCAACTAAGATAGTCCAAGTATATGTCGCATCGCCATTAATTTGGGGAATTCACGTGGCAGCACATTCTAACTATCAAACACTAACCGATTTAGAAAACACCAAAGTAGCTATTTCCCGCCTAGGTTCTGGCTCTCAATTGATGGCGTATGTCAATGCCAAAAACCAAGGTTGGAATACCAATGAATTGCAATTTGAAATTGTCAATACCATCGATGGAGCAGTAACCGCTTTGACCAATGGCACGGCGGATTATTTTATGTGGGAACATTTTATGACAAAACCGCTAGTGGATCAAGGCATTTTTAGACGCCTAGCCGATTGCCCTACTCCTTGGCCGTGTTTTGTAATTGCGGTGCGCGAAGAAGTACTGGCTTCACAGCCCGAAGCCATTGCAACACTACTTAAAATTATTAATGCCAAAACGCGAGATTTCAAAACCATACCCAACATTTCAGATCGTTTAGCCACTACCTACCATCAAAAAAAAGCAGACATCAAAGAATGGTTGTCTGTAACCGAATGGTCTCAAGAAAAAATAGATCTAGCACTGTTAGAGCGCATTCAAAAACAATTGTTGGAATTGCACATTATTGATACGATCCTTCCTGTAGCACAGTTGGTATAAATTGAAAGCACCTTTTTTAGGAGCACTCATTTCATCTTCTCAACCCGTGCTGTCCCGCTATTCGCGCTACACGGTAGCTTGCTACTATCGGGGCTAGAATACCCATTTATTTTTCAGTACAAAAAAAGCAACCGTAGTTGCTGTTTATAAATATGTTTAATTAATTTGGTTGTAGGCACGAGCGAGACGCTCGCGCCAGCGGAGGAGATAAATTTAGTGCATGTCAAGGACGTCTGGTACGTTTGATTTTAAAGGAGCACTTCAAAGAGCGGGAGTTATCTGTTCCACTTATACAGCAACATCATTCTTTCTATTTGCTTCCACAAATAATCTAATGCTTCATCTTCATTACTAAATAAATTTAAATTATGAGTTTCTCCTTTTTCATCAAAATAAAAAGATTCCCAATAAGATTTATTGTCAACTAAAATACAAGCATTAAACTTAACCCTATTATTTATAGAATACCAACTATCTGGTATTTTATTCGCTATGGTTTTTTCTTTAAATGTTTTAATATCCATAATATTAATGGTATTTAATATATCCGTTCTGTTCAAGATAATAAGGACTTACCCCCTGCTGGCACTAGCATCTTGCTCGTGCCTAGTAATTAATTCAAGTCAATCCCACGCTATGCAAAATCCCCTAACTTTGAGCTAATTGAAATCAAACTTACTAATAAATTAAATACAGAGCATAAAAAAACTCCATCATTGCTGATGGAGTTTCCTGTGTTGAAACAATTTTCTTATTTCCAACCACCGCCTAAGTCTCTGTAAACATATACTGAGGCGTTAATTAGCTCTTTTTGGGTATCAACCAATTCTAATTTTGATTCTAATGCATCGCGTTGCGTCATCAACACTTCAAAATAATCTACTCGCGCTGATTTGAATAAGTCATTGGAAACCGAAATAGAACGATCCAAAGCCCCTATTTGCTGGGTTTTCAAATTGAAACTTTTTTGTAAATTATCCACTTTAGACAATTGATTAACGACTTCTATATAGGCATTCAAAATGGTTCTTTCGTAATTGTACAACGCTTGCAACTGACGAGAGTTAGCACTTTTAAACTCGGCTTTAATTGCATTTCTATTAATTAAAGGAGCAGCCACATCACCTGCTAGAGAGTACAATAACGATTCAGGTGTTTTAAATAAATAAGACGACTTGAATGCATTCCACCCCACAGAAGCTGAAATATCTAAAGAAGGATAAAACTCGGCTCTAGCCACTTTTACATCTAATTTGGCGGCTTCTAATTCCAACTCAGCTTGTTTAATATCCGGACGATTGGCTAATAATTGCGCCGGAATTCCTGCTTTTAATTGCGAAGGCAAGGCCGTTACTAAACTCGATCTGTCTCTTTTAATTTCTTGCGGATAACGTGCTAATAAAAAGTTGATTTTATTCTCCGTCTCTTTGATTTTTTGAAGAATATCAAACTCCATACTTCTGGAAGTAAATACTTCAGCTTCAAATTTCTGAACAGCTAGTTCAGTAGCACGTGCCGCTTCTTTTTGGATTTTTACAATTTCCAAAGCATTTTTTTGAATTGCAATACTTTGCTTTACAATCTCCAATTGGTTGTCATAGGCCAATAACTCGTAATACGAACTGGCTATTTCAGCAATCAAATTAGTAATTACAAAATTCTTACCTTCAACTGTAGCCAAATAACGGCTAATAGCTGCTTTCTTGCTGTTGCGTAGTTTTTTCCAAATATCTACTTCCCAATGCGCATAAGCTGCTAGTTTATAATCTTGTAATGCTTCTGGAAATTCTTGTCCTGGAGTAATTTCAGTAGAAGCATCACCCGCACCTTGGCTAGTGTATCGTCCTACTTTCTCTACTCCTGCACCTGCGCCTAAACCTACAGTGGGTAGCAAAGCGCCTTTACGCACACGAATATCGTTTCTAGCTATTTCAATTTCTTGTAACGTAATGGCTAATTCTTGGTTGTTTTGTAAAGCAACCTCAATTAAATCAACCAGATTTTTATCCTTAAAAAAAGTATGCCATTGTAAGGTAGCCAATGTTGCAGTATCTTTAGAAGAAGTAAACGCTTCTGGAAGTGCAGCAGTAGAAGTTACCGGCTTAATATCAGGTGCTTTACAGCTAATTACCGCTAGACATACGCCTAGCGGAATAGCATATTTAGTAAAATTTAATTTAATCATTGTTATTAATTTCTTCAGTTAAAGGATTTTCGTCTTCGTTTTTAATGAATTTCACTTTTTCAGAAATTCTTCCAAATAGGTAATACAAACCAGGAATAATTAATACTCCACAAACCGTTCCTATCAACATTCCACCAGCTGCTGCAGAACCTAATGTTCTATTTCCAATTTTACCTGGATCAGAAGCCAAAGCTAAAGGTATTAGACCTGCGATAAAAGCAAAAGAAGTCATCAAAATAGGACGAAAACGCACTTTGGCGCCTTCAATAGCAGCATTAATAATTGAGGCTCCTTGACTATGTTTTTGGGCAGCAAATTCTACAATCAAAACAGCATTTTTACCCAAGAGACCAATGAGCATTACAAAGGCAACTTGTGCATAAATATTATTAGCCAAACCAAATAATTTTAAAAATAAGAAAGCACCAAATATTCCTGCGGGTAATGATAAGATGATTACCAATGGTAGAATAAAACTTTCATATTGCGCAGCAAGAACTAAATAAACAAATCCAAGACAGATTAGAAATATATAAAGCGCTTCGTTTCCTCTAGCTACTTCATCTGCAGAAATACCCGCCCAATCAATTCCAAAACCTCTTGGTAGTGCTTCTTCGGCTACTTTTTTAACCACTTCAATAGCAGTACCACTACTATACCCAATTGCAGGAGCACCACTTATTTCAGCAGCATTGTACATATTATGTCTTGTTATTTCAGACAATCCATATACTTTTCTCATGGTCATAAACGCAGAAAAAGGTACCATTTCATCTCGGTCATTTTTAACATATAATTTTAAAATATCCTCAGGCAAAGCTCTATATTCAGGCGCTGCTTGGACTATAACTTTATATTGTCTATCGTATTTAATAAAGTTAGTCTCATAATTACTCCCCACTAATGTTGATAATGTATTCATAGCATTTTCGATACTTACCCCTTTTTGCTGTGCAAGATCGTTATCGATATCAAGGATGTATTGAGGAAAACTAGCACTATAAAAAGTAAATACTGACGAAAGTTCTGGGCGTTTTTTTAAGGCAGCCACAAATTCTTTACTTACCGTTTCCATTTTTTTATAATCTCCAGAACCTGATTTATCTAACAATCGTAATTCAAAACCACCTGCAGCACCATAACCTGGAACGGCTGGAGGTTGGAAAAATTCAATGGTGGCGCCAGGAATATTTTTAGCTTGTTCTTCTAACTCTTTAATAATTTCCTCAACATTTTTATTTCGTTCGTGCCAATCTTTTAAATTAATCAAACAAGTTCCCGTATTAGCGCCTGTTCCTTCAGTTAATATTTCATATCCTGCAAGAGCAGAAACAGATTGTACCCCTTCTATTTTTTCGGCTACTTTTTGTAATTTTTCGGCCACTTCATTCGTTCTTTCTAATGAAGACCCTGGAGGAGTTTGAATAATTGCATAGAACATTCCTTGATCTTCTCCCGGAATGAATCCAGAGGGTAAGCTATTATTGATAAAAAATATACCTGTACAAAAAACTAATAAAACTCCAATAGATAGTGTTCTTCTATTAATAAATAAGGTTAAAATTTTTAAATAATTAGAAGTCAGATTATTAAATCGATGATTGAATTCATCTAAAAATCGATTTACTAAATTCTTTCGGCGAACAACTCCGTGATTATTTTTAAGCATTATAGCACACAATGCAGGAGTTAACGTTAAAGCGACAATTCCGGAAAGTATGATGGCCGTTGCCATTGTGATTGAAAATTGACGGTAAAATATACCAACAGGCCCCGACATGAATGCCACGGGAATAAAAACCGCTGCCATTAAGAAGGTTATTGCTATTATGGCACCTCCAATTTCTGACATTGCTTTTTTAGTAGCTTTTCTAGCAGAAAGATGTTCCTCTTCCATTTTGGCATGGACTGCTTCAATTACCACAATCGCATCATCTACAACAACCCCAATTGCTAATACCAGTGCAAAAAGCGTTATTAAATTTATTGTGATACCAAATAATTGCATAAAGGCAAAGGTTCCAATTAAAGAAACTGGAACAGCTATTGCTGGAATCAATGTAGAACGCCAATCGCCAAGAAATAGAAATACGACTAATCCAACTAAAATAAAAGCTTCAACCAAGGTATGAATTACTTTATCAATAGAAGCATCTAAAAATTTAGAAACATCATAACTGATTTCATAATCCATTCCTTTAGGAAACGATTTTTTTAATTCTTCTAATTTTGCTTTAACATCTTTGATAACTTGACTAGCATTACTACCATACGATTGTTTTATAGAGATGGCAGCTGAAGGTTTTCCGTCTATACTGGAATAAATATCATACATAGAACTTCCAAACTCAATATCGGCAACATCTTTCAATCGAAGTAATTCTCCATCAGGGTTAGCTCTAACTACGATATTTCCATATCCCTCTTTTGTTGTGTACCTTCCTTTGTATTTTAGTACATATTCAAAAGCTTGCGATCGTTTGCCTGAACTTTCTCCTGTTTTACCTGGCGAAGCTTCTAAACTCTGATTACTCAGTGACTCCATGATTTCATCGGCCGATATCTTATAGGCTAACATTCGATCTGGTTTTAACCAAATTCGCATTGCATAATCTCGGTTTCCTAAAATATCTGCAAATCCAACTCCGTTAACACGTTTTAAATCGGAAAGGATGTTAATGTCCGCATAATTATATAGGAATTTCTGATCAGCACTTTTATCGTTACTAAATAAATTTACATATAAAAGCATATTAGGTTCTTCACGGGTAATTTTCAGACCTTCCCTAACAACTAATGGAGGTAGTTTGTTAATCACAGAAGCAACCCTATTTTGAATATTAATAGCCGCTTGATTAGGATCTGTTCCTAAATTAAATACCACTTGAACAGAAGCTTCCCCATCATTTCCTGCATCAGATGTGATGTATTTCATACCAGGAACTCCATTAATAGCTCTTTCTAATGGAATAACAACCGCTTTTACCATTAATTCTCCATTAGCTCCAGGATATGCCGCAGTAATATTTACTTTTGGAGGCGATATAGATGGAAATTGAGTTACGGGTAAACCTGTTATTGCTAGCACTCCCAAAAAAATAATAACAAGGGATATTACTATTGACAATACGGGTCTTTGTATAAATTTATTAAACATGAATTTTGTATTTTAATAATTAATCTATTCTGCTTTCAATTTCAAATGAGCAAGAACGTCTAAAGGTTTTTGATACAAATAATTAATCTTATCACCATCATTTACTTTTTGAACGCCTTCTAGCAAAATTTTATCAGATTCTTCAATACCACTTTGTATCACATAAAGATCTGGTAATTCTCCCTTAATTTTAATTTCTCTCGACTTAACAACCTTGTTTTTATCTACAACAAAAACATATTTTTTATCTTGAATTTCGTAAGTTGCTTTTTGAGGAATAATTAATGTATTTTTCACTGGAACTGTCATTACTACTTTACCTGTTTGTCCATTTCGTAATAATTTTTCAGAATTAGGAAAGCTTGCTCTAAAAGCAATATTTCCTGTTTCATTATCGAATTCACTTTCTATTACCTCTATTTTCCCTTTGTATCTAAAAAGTTCATTATTTGCTAAACGCAAATTGATAGTATTACTTCCCCTCGTATTTTTATTGGTTTCATATTCCAAATATTCAGGTTCAGACACATTGAAGTAGGCAAACATTTTACTATTATCAGAAAGACTTGTCAATAATTCACCTTCATCAATTAGGCTTCCTAATTTTTTAGGAATACGATCAATTGTTCCAGAGAAAGGCGCTCTAATCTCAGTGAATGATAAATGTAACTTTGCTAAGGCTACCTCTGCTCTAGCTTGCTCTAATTTAGCTTGTGCCATGGCTTGTTCATTTTTAGAAACTACATTTTTATCTGCCAAAGTTTTGGCATTTTGCAATTCTATTTCGGCAGCTTTAGCTTCTGATTGTGCTTTTAATAATTCCGCTTCATAAATTTTTGGCATGATTCTGAATAACAACTGACCTGTTTGTACAAATTGTCCTTCATCAACATAAATATTTTGCAAAAAACCTTTTTCTTGTGCTCTCAATTCGATGTTTCTAATCGAACGTATTTGAGTAACATACTCCTTAGTAAATGAAGTATCAATTCGTACAGGATTAGTTACACTGTACTTTTCTTCTTCTTCTCGAGTTTCTTTTTTTTGGTTGCAACTTAAATTGCATAACAAGGCTATAAAGCCAATGAATAAGGCTATTCTCTTCATGGGTAAAATAAAATTAAATGTTTTTAAATGTAAAAAGACAGACTCTTAAAACAAGAAATCCAAACGTTTACTAGACGATATAAAGTATTCAATGCTAAAAAAGCATTACGTAACAATTAATTGGACTAATTACTATTTAAGAATCTAAAGGTTTTTTTTCAAATCCTTAAAACCTTATTTTTAAGGTAAATAGGTGTAGAGAACGGAGCTACAAAAAGGGTAGAAAAATTTCCTTTCTGGCGATAATTTGATTGAAACAAGATCGCAGAAATAGAGCTCCAATTATCAAAACAAGAGTTTTGTGCTAAAAAATTAGATTGAAAATCCGAAGAATCATCATTACTATGACAATCCTCTTCTAATTCAATGTCAGTAAATTCAAAAACAGAAAGATTTGTGTTTTCTTTTGATTTGTATTGCTGTAACTGATTTTGTTGAAAATTAGTAACAATAGAATGAGTTAAAGGCAACTTACTTGCCCTAACAGCAAAGTTATTTTCGTAACCTAATAGAAAAAAATATAGCGATATGAAAAATGATAGTATTCTCATTGGGACAAAATTAACCAAAAAAAGTAATCAAAATACGATTTTATATTTTTTATAACATCCTGAAATAACATTAAAAAAAAACTTAATTTATTATGAAGTTTTTGTTTTACAAAAGGAGAATAGTACTTTTGGAATCTATACAAAATACAAATGGCACGATTCAAAGAAAACGATTTACCAAAATCAAAAATTACTTTAAGCGCACTTCAAAAAGCGGTATTAATTTTTCAATATTCAGGAAAACACCGTTGGAAATTTTATGTGGGTTTACTGTTTTTATTATTAACAGGAGGTACTGCTTTGGCTTTTCCAAAATTGATGGGTTTATTAGTGGATTGTGTCAAAAATAAAGACAATGCACAAGCTAATTTTATTGCGTTAAGTTTAGTAGGTATTTTATTCATGCAATCTATTTTTTCCTTTTTTAGATTGTCTTTGTTTGTCAATTTTACAGAAAACACTCTAGCTAATCTTCGTTTGGCTTTATATAGCAATTTGGTGAAACTTCCCATGTCTTTCTTTTCTCAAAAACGTGTAGGAGAATTGAACAGCCGCATCAGTTCAGATATTACCCAAATCCAAGATACTTTAACATCCACAATTGCCGAATTTTTAAGACAATTCATTTTAATAATTGGGGGAATTACTTTATTAGCTACAGAAAGCCTAAAACTAACACTTTTAATGTTATCAGTAGTTCCTTTAGTAGCTATAGCCGCAGTGATTTTTGGCCGATTTATTAGAGGATATTCTAAAAAAGTTCAAGATAAAGTTGCCGAAAGTCAAATTATTGTAGAAGAAACCATGCAAGGAATCAGTATTGTAAAAGCATTTGCTAATGAATGGTACGAAATTGAACGCTATAAAACGAAAATAAAAGAAGTTATTCAAATTGCAATAAAAGGCGGAAAATACCGTGGCTACTTTGCTTCTTTCATCATTTTTTGCCTTTTTGGTTCCATTGTAGCGGTAGTTTGGTACGGTGTGCAATTGAGTATTGCTGGCGAAATGAGTGTAGGACAATTAATTACGTTTGTTTTATATTCTACTTTTGTAGGGGCGTCTTTTGGAGGTATTGCCGAATTGTACGCACAAATTCAAAAAGCAATTGGTGCTACTGAACGTGTTTTTGAATTATTAGAGGAAAACCCCGAAACGATTAATACTATTACTCCTACTGCTATTGAAAAAATTAATGGTAATGTTAGTTTTAAAAATGTAGCTTTTCATTACCCATCTAGAAAAGAAATGAAGGTACTGAAGGGCGTTAATTTTACCGCTCAATTTGGACAAAAAATAGCCATTGTAGGACCAAGTGGCGCTGGAAAATCAACAATAGCTTCACTTTTATTACGTTTTTATGCTATTGAAGAAGGTAGTATTGAAATTGACAATAAAAATATTTATGATTACGATTTAGAGCAGCTCCGTGGTAATATGAGTATTGTGCCTCAGGATGTTATTTTGTTTGGCGGAACTATTCGAGAGAATATTGCCTACGGAAAACCTAATGCTACCGAAGAAGAAATTTTGGCTGCAGCCCAACAAGCCAATGCTTATAATTTCATTGAAAGCTTTCCTGAAAAATTAGATACTTTAGTGGGTGAACGCGGTGTGAAATTATCTGGTGGTCAAAGACAACGCATCGCTATAGCAAGAGCATTGTTAAAAAACCCAAGTATCTTAATTTTGGACGAAGCCACTTCTTCTTTGGATAGCGAAAGTGAAAAACTAGTTCAAGAAGCACTCGAAATATTAATGGAAGGAAGAACAAGTATTATTATTGCACATCGTTTATCTACGATTCGTTCTGCTGATCAAATTTTAGTTTTGGACCAAGGTATCATAGCCGAACAAGGTACTCATCAAGAATTGATAACTCTAGAAAATGGGATTTACAAAAATTTGAGTAATTTACAGTTTAGTAACTCTTAAATAAAAAAGCCATTCTTGTGAATGGCTTTTTATTACAAACTTTTTCTTCTATTTCTTTCCGTTTTTATCATCGATAATTCGCGACTAGTTTGACCCGCTACCGACGTATTTTCTTCAGCACGACGAATTAAATACGGCATCACATCTTTAACAGGGCCAAAAGGCAAATATTTAGCCACATTATATCGATGAGCCGCTAAGTTATAACTAATATTATCACTCATTCCGTATAGTTGCCCAAACCAAATGCGTTCATCATTGGTTTTAATACCTTTTTCTTGCATTAAATTCATCAAAGTATACGAACTTAGTTCATTGTGGGTTCCCGCAAAAATCGCCATAGTTTCTATATGCTCTAACATATATAGAATCGCTGCATCATAATTTTTGTCGGTCGCTTCTTTTGAAGCACATATAGGTGTCGGATATCCTTTTTCTTCTGCTCTTGCATTTTCTTTTTCCATATACGCACCACGTACTATTTTCATTCCGATATAAAATCCTTCTTGTTTCGCTTTTTCATGCAATTTTTTCAAATAATCCAAACGATCCCAACGGTACATTTGCAAGGTGTTAAAAACAATTGCTTTTTCTTTATTGTACTTTTGCATCATTTGAGCAACCAAATCATCTGCAGCATCTTGCATCCAACTTTCTTCAGCATCAATTAACAAAGCAACATCTTTATAATGAGCGGTTTTACAAACCAAATCAAAACGGTCTACTACTCTAGCCCATTCTTCTTTTTCTGCTGAAGTTAACGTTTCTTTTGCTCCCACTTTTTCGTATAAATCCAATCGACCTAATCCCGTTGGTTTAAAAACAGCAAAAGGAATGGCTTGGCGTTCTTTGGCAAATTCAATAGTCTTTAATGTCATTGCCAATGCGGCATCAAACTGTGCTTCTTCTTCTTTTCCTTCTACAGAATAATCCAATACAGATGAAACTCCTTTAGTAAACATTTTATCTACAACTGAAAGGCAATCGTTCTCGTTAACACCGCCACAAAAATGATCAAAAACCGTAGCTCTAATTAAGCCTTCTACCGGCAAATGTGCTTTGATGGCAAAATTAGTTACCGCTGTTCCGATGCGGACAAGAGGTTCATTATCAATCATTTTGAATAAAAAATAGGCTCTATCTAACTCCGTATCACTTTTTAAAGCAAAGGCAATTTGTGTATTATTGAATATATTTTCCATTAATTGTTATATTTTTTTACAAATATAGAGAGAGTTTTCAATACTATTAATCAAAAAATCCCTTATTTTGCGTTCTTAATTAAAACAACACAATGCAAACAATTCAAGCTAACAATTATCCCGTTCATTTCAATGAAAAAGGCTATGAAGCCTTAAATTCTCATTTGAAAGCAACTAAGTATTCCAATCTGTTTATTATTACAGATAGTAATACAAACGACTTTTGTTTGCACAAGTTTTTACCTTACTTAGAAACGGATTTGACTATTGAAATTATCGAATTTGAAGCTGGGGAAATCAATAAAAACATTGATACCTGTATCGAAATTTGGAAAGTCTTAACCGAATTAGGCGCTGACAGAAAAAGTTTAGTCATCAATTTAGGCGGTGGGGTTGTAACTGATTTAGGCGGATTTGTGGCCTCAACCTTTAAAAGAGGCGTTGACTTTGTTAACATTCCTACTACTCTACTTTCGATGGTAGATGCTTCTGTAGGCGGAAAAACAGGAGTGGATTTAGGTAATTTGAAAAACCAAATTGGAGTAATCAATGTTCCGTTAATGGTTTTAATTGATACGCAATATCTTGAAACGGTTCCTCAAAACGAAATGCGTTCTGGTTTAGCCGAAATGTTGAAACACGGTTTGATTTTTGACAAAAACTATTGGGAACAATTTTTAGACTTAAACAGCATTGACTTTACTGATTTAGATGAATTAATTCATCGCTCCGTTGCAATTAAGAATGAAATTGTGATGCAAGATCCTACGGAGAAAAACATTCGTAAAGCTTTGAATTTCGGACATACATTAGGACATGCAATTGAGGGCTACTTTCTAGAAAATGCAACTAAAACCACATTACTTCACGGTGAAGCAATTGCCATTGGAATGATTTTAGAAAGTTATATTTCATGGCATAAAAATTTAATCTCTGAAACGGAGTACCATCAGATAAAATCGACAATAAAATCCATTTATGACGACATTACTTTTGAAGAAAATGACATTCAACCGATCCTTGATCTGTTAATTCATGATAAGAAAAATGAATTTGGTACTATTCAATTTGCTTTAATCGAAGGAATTGGCGCAATAAAAATCAATCAATTAGTTGATAATGAATTGATTATTAGCGCTTTCCAAGACTACAAGTCGTAATCTTTTTTTTAGCAAAAAGGATTGCATTTCGTATATATATTTTTATACATTTGCCTCGATGAAAACGAATCAAAATACAATGTACTTCAAGCTAAACAGCTCCTTAGGTGACCATCCTTCTTTAAGAATATGGAAACGCTTAAATGCTTTCAAAGGAAGTATTAGTTTTGACATTTTCCAGTACTTAAAAGCCGAAAATGAAAAACTTCAAATTGTGTATGCTAATATTAGAGTTTGAATTTTAGTTTAATTGTTATTTCAACTTTATTTAATCTAAAATTCCGACAGCTAAATGAATACAAAATATTTCGACTTAATCAATCAAACCTATTACTTCCCTCAAGAAGAATTTACTTTAAACAAAGATAACCTCCAATTTCACAATATTGATTTGATGAAATTGGTGGAACAATACGGAACTCCATTAAAATTTACCTACCTACCTCAAATTTCCAATAACATTAACAAAGCCAAAGCTTGGTTTCGTAAATCAATGGAAAAAAACAAATACGAGGCCAAGTATTACTATTGTTATTGTACCAAAAGTTCTCATTTTGAATATATTATGAATGAGGCTTTCAAAAACAATATTCATATTGAAACGTCATCTGCATTTGATATCAATATTGTGGAAAATCTTTTGGAAAATGGTAAGATTAACAAAAGTACGTACGTTATTTGTAATGGTTTCAAGAGAGATCAATATGTTGAAAATATTGCTCGATTAATTAATACAGGTCACAAGAATACAATTCCAATTATTGACAATTACGAAGAACTAGATTTACTTCAATCACAAATAAAAGGAAAATTTAAAATTGGCATCCGTATTGCCGCTGAAGAAGAGCCTAAGTTTGAGTTTTATACTTCGCGTTTAGGAATTGGATACAAAAACATTGTGCCTTTCTATAAAAAAGAAATCAAGGAAAATAAAAAATTGGAACTGAAAATGTTGCACTTTTTTATTAATACAGGAATCAATGATAATGCTTACTACTGGAACGAATTGGTAAAATGTATCAAAGTATATGTAGCCTTGAAAAAAGAATGTCCTTCATTGGATGGATTGAATATTGGTGGTGGTTTTCCTATCAAAAATTCGTTGACATTTGAATACGATTACCAATATATGATTGACGAAATTATCAATCAAATTAAAATTGCTTGTGATGAAGCAGAGGTAGCTGTTCCTAATATTTTTACTGAATTTGGTTCTTTTACCGTTGGCGAAAGTGGTGGTGCGATTTACCAAATTTTGTATCAAAAACAACAAAATGATAGAGAAAAATGGAATATGATTGACTCGTCTTTCATCACTACACTACCCGATACTTGGGCAATTAACAAGCGTTTCATTATGCTCGCTGTGAATCGTTGGAATGATACCTATGAAAGAGTTTTATTAGGTGGTTTGACTTGTGATAGCGATGATTATTACAATTCAGAGCAAAACATGAATGCTATTTATTTGCCAAAATACAATAAAGAAAAACCACTTTATATTGGTTTTTTCAATACGGGTGCATACCAAGAAACTATTGGAGGTTACGGAGGATTACATCACTGTTTGATTCCACAGCCCAAACACATTTTGATTGACCGAGATGAAAATGGCATCTTGGCAACCGAAGTATATTCAGAACAACAAACTTCGGACGATGTTTTAAAAATATTAGGTTACAACAAAAAATAATTATACACACAAAAAGAGATTTAAAAATTTGTTATATTTGATTCAACCGTCAACTGTAACTTTTGATTTTTAAATAGTAAATTTTAAAAAATGAGTAAAGGACCAATCAGTCAGTTTATTGAAAAGCATTACTTGCACTTTAATTCTGCATCTTTAGTTGATGCTGCAAAAGCTTACGAACAGCAATTAGCCAATGGAGCCAAAATGATGGTGAGCATGGCTGGAGCTATGAGTACCGCTGAAATCGGAAAAATTTTCGCAGAAATTATTCGTCAAGACAAAGTGCAAATCATTTCTTGTACAGGAGCCAATCTTGAAGAAGATATCATGAACTTAGTAGCGCACTCTCATTATGAAAGAGTACCTCACTACCGTGATTTGACACCACAAGACGAATGGGATTTATTAGAAAGAGGATTGAATCGTGTAACTGACACTTGTATCCCAGAACACGAGGCTTTCCGTCGTTTACAAAAACATATTTATAAAATTTGGAAAGACGCTGACGATAAAGGAGAACGTTATTTTCCACATGAATTTATGTATAAAATGTTACTTTCTGGTGTTTTAGAAGAATACTATGAAATTGACTTGAAAGACAGTTGGATGTACGCCGCTGCTGAAAAAAACTTACCTATTATTGTTCCAGGTTGGGAAGACAGTACTATGGGTAATATCTTTGCTTCTTATGTAATCAAAGGAGATTTAAAAGCCTCTACTATGAAGTCTGGAATTGAGTACATGACTTTCTTAGCCGATTGGTATCCAAAAAATAGTGCTAATGGAATTGGATTCTTCCAAATTGGTGGAGGAATTGCTGGGGATTTCCCTATTTGTGTAGTACCAATGTTGTACCAAGATATGGAAATGCATAACATTCCATTCTGGAGCTATTTCTGTCAGATTTCAGATTCTACAACCAGTTACGGTTCGTACTCTGGAGCTGTTCCAAATGAAAAAATAACTTGGGGTAAATTAGACATCAACACTCCAAAGTTCATTATTGAATCGGATGCTACAATTGTAGCACCTCTAATTTTTGCTTATTTATTAGACCTATAGAATATATCCCAATTTATGAAAAGAGTAATTGTTGACTACGCTAAACTTACCAATGAAATTTTAAACTTGTTAGTCGAAAAATTTCCTGATGGTTATGATGATTCAGATGTTATTCGTTTTAAAAATGCAAAAAACGAATTAGTTGAAGCAGTAGAAGTAAGAACAGATGATACTATTTATTTAGTTAAAGTAAGTACAAAACTTTCTGACAGAATTGAAAACTATGATGAAGATGATGTAATTATCGACGAAGTGGTAGCGCCAATCAAAGGACTTGAACTAGACGAAGACGATAGTGATGAAGAATCAGAAGACGATAATCTAGATAAACCAGACAGCGATTCGGAAGATGGAGATGATGACGATGATGATAATGACTTTGAAGATATCGCAGACGACGAAGAGGAGGATGACGAATAATTATTAATTCACTACTACACAAAAAAGGCTACCTATTTTCATAGATAGCCTTTTTTAGTTTGCATTTTTTCTTACAAATAACGTTCCTCAAATACTTTTTGATGTTGTTTTTGATGCCCGATTAACATAAAACCAATAGCTCTAACAGAAATAGCATGCTCCGAAGCAACTCCTACTCTCTTTAATTGTTCTTCAGAAAAACTTTTAAAAAGTAACAAATTGGAATGCCTTACCGCTGATAATTCTGTTAGCAAACTCTGAAGACTTCTTAAATTTCCTTCTGTATTATTGGCAAATAAATTCTCATCGAATCCAGGAAGCGGAGTTGAATCATTTCTAGAAATTCGCAAAGCACGATAGGCAAAAATTCGTTCCGTATCAATAATGTGCTGAATTATTTCTTTGATAGTCCATTTTCCTTCAGCATACCGATAATCAAATTTATCCATTGGGATATTTTGCACAAACCGAATAAAATCATGCAAACAAATCTCTAACTCTTCAATCAAATCAACTTCGCCTGCCGCTTTGATATAAGTAGCGTTAAATGTTGAATATTCATTTTCAGATAATTGGCTTGTTTTCATATCAATGAATTAAGCTGAGTTTCTACTTGCATTAGTATTTCCAAAAAGCGAACGAGTTACAATTTTTTCGTATACCTTAATCAACTTTTCATCTGGATTTTTTTGTTTCATCAACTCATTGATTCGAGTTAATCCGTATTGCTGTATTGTCAACAATGGCAATACAATACGCTCTCTTATATCAATAGACGCTTTACCATCTGGATAGTTCTCCATTAACTCTTTGTGTCCTGCTATTTTTAATAACAAACGTTTGGTTTCCAAAAATTCATTATAAATAATTTGCCAAAATTCGCCAAACTCAGGATCCTTACTCATGTAAGCCGTCAAAGGGAAAAATGATTTAGCCAATGACATCATACTATTTTCTAACAAAGTTTTAAAGAACAATGAACCATCATACAGATTTTGAACTTTATCCCATTGATTGGTATCTTCAAAATATTTTAAAGCAGTTCCAACACCGAAAAATCCAGGAACATTTTGTTTCAACTGACTCCATGAACCAACAAAAGGAATCGCTCTTAAATCAGCAAAATCTAAATTTTCAGACTTACTTCTTTTTGACGGACGGCTACCTATATTAGTTTTAGCATAGTATTTCAAAGTACTCATCTGTTCTAAGTACGGGATGAATTTAGGGTGATTTTTAAAGCTTAAATATTTCTCATACCCTAACTCAGCTAATTGATCTAAAATCTTTTTTTCATCAAGGGTTAACTCATTCCTTCCTCTAGCGAATACCTGATTAGTAACACCTGCACTTAACAAATTTTCTAAGTTATGACGACAAGAGTCTAAAGTACCAAAATTAGAACTAATCGTTTGTCCTTGAACAGTAACTTGAATTTCATTATTCTCTATATTTGGACCTAAAGAAGCATAAAATTTATGTGTTTTCCCTCCACCTCTTGCAGGAGGCCCTCCTCTACCATCAAAGAAGATAACCTTAATTCCGTATTTTCTTGAAATTTCAGTTAACGATTCTTTTGCTTTATAAATACTCCAATTCGCCATTAAATATCCACCATCTTTAGTTCCATCAGAGAAACCTAACATAATGGTTTGTTTTTTATTTCGAGTTTCTAGATGTTTTGCATACGAAGGATTAGTATATAACTTTTCCATTATTTCATGTGCATTCTGTAAATCATCAACTGATTCAAAAAGAGGAATAATATCTACTGTAGGTAAATCCCAATCACTTAATTTAAATAATGCAAAAGTCTCCATCACATTTAGAGCACTTTCATTATTACTAATAATATAACGATTTGATCCAAATTCGCCATTATTTTTTTGTATTGTTTTGATGGCTTGGATAGAACCTAATGTTGAATTTGTCATTTCATTTTCAAAATCTTCAGGATTTAAATTTCCAGAAACATTAGATAAAATGTTTATTTTTTCGCTTTCGGAAAGCTTAAAATAATTGGTTGGAAATACATTGGTCCCTGATTGTATATAGAAATTCACAACATCCTTAAAAACAGCGTCATGAACTTTGCTATTTTGACGAATATCTAAAGTTGCAAAATGAAACCCAAACAAATTTACTTTGATTAATAATGCATCTAATTGATCTACATATAGCGACTGATGTTGTTCAACAATTATGGTTCTAATCCTTTTTAATTGAGAAATAAATTCGTCAAGCGTGATAAAAATTTCACCTTTAGAATAAAAAACAGATCGATACAATTTTTGCTCTAACTCTGATACCAAAATATCTACACCCGAAAATGTTAATTTTCGTTTCAAGCGCCTCATCTCAACATAATAACATTTTAAGATAGAGGTTCTCAAACGATCAGCTACTTTTAAGGTAATGTCAGTAGTTACAAAAGGATTTCCATCTCGGTCTCCACCTGGCCAAAATCCTAGTTTTATCAATGGATTTTTAATAGAGTTACCATTAAATAAATTCTTCTCTAGATAATGAACCATTTCTCCTGCTGTTTCATAAAAAACATTTTCTAGATACCAAACTAAACTAACGGCCTCATCATATGGATTTGGTTTTTCATTTTGGATGAAAGGGGTCTTTCCTAATTGTGCTAATAATTGCTTAATTCCTAATAAATTATTTTCGCGAATTGCCGCAGTCAAATCATTGATAATTCCCAAAACAGCCCCTGGATAAAATTGTGTTGGATGCGCTGTCAATACAGTTCTAACATTAAAATTTTCAAGAAACTCTATTAATTCTTCTTGACTATTTTTATCATCTGCTTTCTCTTTAATGTCGCGCAAAGAACCTCTTCCTTCCATATTGTTTACCGCAGAAAAAGCAGCATCTTCAATAGCATCAAAAAGCACAATTTGTCTTTCAATGTATTGAATAAAACGAAACATCAAATCAATTTTATCGGATTCAGAATCAGTATGCAAATATTTTTTTGCAAAAAATTCCACGATCTCTCCTGGAGTTTCTTGTTTTTTAAAACCTGTTTCACATACTTCAGTGAATAAAGGCAACAAAACGCCAGTATTGTCAATAGAATCAAATGGTAGTGTAATAAAAACACTATTATAAATATGATATTTTGACAGAACATCTTGATTAAAACGTTCAATTTTAGGAAGGGTATACATGGTTTAAGTAGTAGTTAGTTGTTGTTTTATAATTCATTTGACATAAAAAAACCCCAAGCAGTAACTTGAGGTTATATATTATATAGCATCAAGCATTACATGTTTTTAAAAATTGTATGCATCAAACGCTTCTTGTCATTAATACTTTCTTCCAATGAAATCATGGTTTCAGTTCTATAAACTCCATCAATATCATCAATCATGAAAATCACATCTTTTGCGTGTTTAGTATCTTTAGCTCTAATTTTACAGAAGATATTGAATTTACCTGTGGTTACAGAGGCAACTGTTACAAAAGGAATTTCATTAATTCGTTCTAAAACAAATTTAGTTTGAGAAGTATTGTTTAAAAATACACCTACATAAGCAATAAAAGAATATCCTAATTTATCATAATCAAGTACTAAAGATGAGCCCATAATGATACCTGCATCTTCCATTTTTTTAACTCTTACATGGACTGTACCTGCAGAGATCAATAATTTTTTAGCAATATCCGTAAATGGAACTCTAGTATTATCAATCAACATATCTAAAATCTGGTGATCTACTTCATCTAAACGAAACTTACTCATAATTTTCTCAATTAATATTATTAATTAACTAAAACAAAGAATAAAAATATACATAAAAATCAAACAATGGAGGATATTATTATTTTTTTATCAATCCATTAACAAATTTTATATTATTTAAATAAAAATTGGCCTTTTGATCTAATTTAGGTATAGCATCATAATCATCCGTATACATAGCTCCTTGAGCATCATATTCTACATGACCAAAACGATTTTCTAAATCTTCTATTTGATTAATGTAAGCATTAAAACAAATCTGATCGTCAATCAATTCTTCTTTGTATTGTGATGCAAAATTGATGATTTTTTCCTTACCGTCATAATTTATTTTGACATTTTTATACAAAAAATCACAAAAAACAGGATTATTTTGTGAAATATTCAAATATTCTTCGATTCTATTAGTAACTATATCGTTTTCGCTAATTATATTAAAAGCTGAAATTAATGAAATAAATACATATTTTCGAGTTTGTTCTCTTTCATAATCATTTGGAAAATGACCGGCTTCAAATAAAATGGTAGCTACTCCTAAATACTGAAATGTATCTCCAATACAATTGATATTGAATGAATCATCAAAACGACCTACTTGTCCTGGTATGAATTGTTGTAACACTTGATTAATTCCAGCAATTACATTAATAGCTTTCAATCTTGATTCATTAATTTCGCGTTCTTCATTATACGAAGGTGCTAAAAATGACATTGTAGCTGGTTTTCCTGTATTGGCCACTCCAAAAATAGTACGCTGATCATGAAGATTAAAACAAAAATCAGGTTTAAATCGCTCAAACGTAGCACGCAATACTTGACTTTCTGGCTGCGTTAGATCTTGAGAATCGCGATTTAAATCCACTCCATTTGCATTAGCTCGGGTGTACAAAGTGGCACCGTCAGGGTTTAGCATTGGAATCCAACAAAATGTAAATGTATTTAAAAAGTGCTTCGCTAAATCGGAACCACTATGTAATAAATTTAAAAAATCAAACAATCCTTTAGTAGTAGTGCTTTCATTACCATGCATTTGCGACCAAAGAAACACTCGGATTGCTCCTTGCCCAATTTGATATTGATAAATAGGTTTATCCAAAACTGATTGTCCAATAACCTGCAATTGGTTGTTGGTGTTTAATCGGTTTAAAATAGGCTCGATATGATTCAAGGTAATGTAACGACCTTGGATAGATTGTTCTTTATTTTGAACAAATACTTCTTCTAAATTCATAATTTATAATTTGCATGTAAAAGTAAACAACTTAATAGTAAAACATTTTTCTAATTTACCCGAAACCCATTTTCAGGTATTTTACCCTTTACCCCTACAAAGTGTTGGTTTAATAATTCTAAATCGGATTCTAAATTCCCTGATGGTAACAATGGTTGGCCAAATCGCACTTCTTTTTTTCCAAAATCAAAAGCAACTGGAATAATAGGAACATTCGCTTTCAAAGCGATATAATAAAACCCCGTTTTTAATTCGCTTACATATTTACGGGTTCCTTCCGGAGCTATTGCTAAACGGAAGACTTTTTTTGTAGCAAATAACGCCGCAATCGCATCTACTTTATTCAAGCCTCCTGACCTATCCAACGGAGCTCCTCCCATATATCTAAAATAATACCCAAACGGAAAACGAAACAATTCTTTTTTGGCAACAAAATTCATTTCAAGTCCAACAATCCCACGAGTAAATATGCCCAAATAAAAATCGTGCGCACTGGTATGGGGCAGCACCATCATCACACATTTTTTTATTTCTGGATTAATTGTTCCGACTATTTTCCAACCCATGATTTTGAAAAATAACCACTTATAGAATTGTTTCTTCATTCTTTTAAAATTTATTGCAAATAAAAACAATTAATATCTTATTTTTGAATAAATCCCCGCATATATGATTCGCAAACTCTTGAGCTATCTCTTTCCAATAACGATTTACAAAACCAAATCGAATTGGAGTAAATCAATCGAAGTTACTTGGGTTAATGGAGAATTAGTTATGGATTCCCAAAACACAAACTATTCTTATGGAAGTTTGCAACGCATTTTGAGACATGGATTAAAAAAGATTGGCTTTCGCCAAATCAAAAAAATGGATTCCATTTTAGTTTTAGGTGTAGCTGGAGGCAGTGTAATTAAGACATTAACTGATGAAATTCAGTATAAAGGAAAAATTACAGGTATTGAAATTGATACTGAAATAATAAAAATTGCAAATTCGTACTTCAACTTAGATCAAATCTCCAATCTAAATTTATTGAATACTGATGCGTTTGAATTTGTATTGCAAACCAAAGAGAAATACGATTTAATTATAGTTGATATTTTTCAGGATACTAAAATGCCTGCTTTTTTGTTTGAGATTTTTTTCACAGAAAGACTTTGTTCTTTACTTCAAAAGAAAGGGTTTATACTATTCAATACGATGATTTTAACAAAAAATGATACTTCAAGAAATGAAAAATATTGTTCTGAATTTTATCAACCTAATTTTAAAATAAAACGAATCCCTAAAGTTGAAATCCACAATGAATTAATCCTAATTGAAAACATAAATTAGTATTTTTTTTACTAACTTGTAGGTAACTATTTTTAGCACAAATGAGAAAAGCAGTCAAAAAATTATTTTTAGGAAAATCATCTAACGGAAAACAAGCTGAATTTGATCCAATTGAGAAAAGAATTCAAAACATAAAATCCATTTGGAATAATGATCATCAAGACGACAATGGTATAGAAAAGATTTTTCGTTTACTTCTTTCCTCCTCTCAATTACTATTTCCGGGTATTTATATCAAATATTTTTCTAGAAAAAAGGGGATTGAATACCAAGATTTAGCTACTGATTTTTATATCATACTCAAAGTGAGCTTTCCTATTGTGATTTTAGTAAATCAATGGCAACATTATCAATGGGTTATTGTACTGATGACCTATGTTTTTTTAGAAACCCTTTTTTATATTCCAACCTTAATTTTTGCTTCTGATTTATTTTCTAGGCCACGTTCTTACAGAAGATCAATGCTGTTATTGTTTTTCAATTATTTGGAAATTGTATTTGCGTATGCGGTTTTCTACTCGTGTGGAAACTATTTAAACAAACCTTTTCAAAATTGGTTTGACGCAGTATATTTTAGCATTATCACTTCATCATCAATTGGTTATGGAGATTTCCATCCTGTAACCACTTTAGGGAAATTTTTAGTGAGCACACAAGCCTTGTTGTTCTTATTCTTTATTATTCTTTTTCTGAATTTTTTCTCAACCAAAGTTAAAAGCAAAGGGTATTTTGATCACGAAAACAACGAATAATTAAAGCATTTTACGCGCTTTTTCTAAATCTTCAGGGGTATCGATACCAATGCCAACATGAGTAGTTTCTACCATTTTGATGCGTTTTCCAAATTCTAAATAGCGTAATTGCTCTAATTTTTCGGATGCTTCCAAGGATTTCATTGGCAAACTATAAAAATCTAATAGAGCCTGTTTTCTAAACGCATAAATACCGATGTGCTGAAAATAATGTGCTCCTACATTTTTTTCTCTTGGGTACGGAATTACAGAACGGGAAAAATACAAGGCATAACCATTTTGATCTACAACTACTTTTACATTATTGGGATTATTGATATCGGCTTCATTAGTAATTTCACGCATTACAGAAGCCAAATCCACTTGTCTAGCCGTATCTTCTTTGAAAACTTGAATAACTTTTTCCAAAGGATCCATATCAATAAAGGGTTCGTCACCTTGAATGTTGACTACAATATCAACATCTAAGTTTTGAACTGCTTCGGCAATTCGATCACTCCCCGACTCGTGTTCTTTAATACTCTTAATGGCTTTGCCCCCATTAGAAACAAT
Organism: Bacteroidota bacterium; assembly: GCA_041191945.1. Classification (GTDB taxonomy): domain Bacteria; phylum Bacteroidota; class Bacteroidia; order Flavobacteriales; family Flavobacteriaceae; genus Flavobacterium. The sequence continues at coordinate 11,403 of JBEENX010000012.1, read as the reverse complement.
TTCGTCAAAAATGATATCCGAATCAGTAACCACAAAAACATCATCAAATAGTTGTGTAGTAATAGCGGCTTCATAAGTTCGTAAAATGACTGTTTTTCCTCCCAAATCTTGCATTAATTTGGCTGGAAATCGTGTTGAGGCGTAACGTGCGGGAATGACGGCTATTATTTTCATATTTTTTTAACTAGATAACAAATGTAGTTTATTTTTTGAGTTTGGTACTTTACTTTGTATTAGTCCACAAAACTTTCGTCTTTAAAACCAATCAAATACAATTTATTTTTAGCCCGTGTCATGGCAGTGTACAGCCAACGGATATAATCGGTATTGATTCCGTCAGGCAAATACGGTTGCTCAATAAAAACGGTGTTCCACTGCCCTCCTTGCGATTTGTGACAGGTTATTGCATAAGAGAATTTAACTTGTAACGCATTGAAATACTCGTTGTTTTTTACCTTCTGGAATTGCTTGAATTTGGTTTCACCTTCATAATCTTTCAGCACTTCTTGATACAAACGATTCGATTCTTCATAAGTCAATGAAGGCGACTCACTTTTAATGGTATCCAAAAGTAAAACGGTTTCAAAAGGCTTCTGATTTGGATAATCTACCATTCGGATTTTGACTTTAGCAAATTTAAAGCTGTACAATTCTTGGATGCCAAATAGTTCCAACACTTCGATAATGTCGCCATTGGCAATAAAACCAGCTTCATCTGAATCCTTCAACCAAAAGTAATTGTTCTTTACCACCATTAAAAAGTCTCCTGTAGACAGTTCACTTTCTCGGTCTAATATTCGGGTTCGAATTTGTTCGTTGTATTGATTCGCGCGTTTATTGGAACGAACAATAAAAGCGGTATCTTCTATACTGTAATTGCTATACGCCGAATGAATCGCATCTTGAATATCATAACCATCTACCAAGCGAACAATATCCTTGAATTTACGAACATCAAATTGAAATTCGTCAATAAAACTATCTTTTAATAGTTCTCGAAGTTCGGTAGCGTTAAATAAAATGCCAGAGTTTTCTTCCTGACGCATCACCTCGTCTAATTCAATTGATTCTATTTCTTTGTCATAATGTACAGCCAAAGTATGCGTATCTAAGGCAGGACTAACCTCTAAATTAACAGGAGGCAACTGAGCAGTGTCACCCAACAGAATCATTTTGCAATTGGTTCCCGAATACACATACGAAATCAAATCATCTAATAAAGAGCCATTCACATATAATTTTGAATCGGAATTAACATCAGAAATCATCGAAGCTTCATCAACGATGAAAATGGTGTTTTTATGTTTATTGGGTTGCAAAGTAAAGGAAACACCTCCTCCCGAAGATTTCTTTGGGAAGTAGATTTTTTTGTGAATGGTAAAAGCTGGTTTGTCAGAATAATTTGCAATTACCTTGGCCGCACGCCCCGTTGGAGCAAGCAGAACATATTTTTTATTAATCGCAACTAAATTATTGACAATGGTAGCAATAACCGATGTTTTTCCTGTTCCTGCATATCCTTTCAGTACAAAAATGGTGTTGTTTTCCATTTCAGTTAAAAAAATAGCAATCTTTTGAAAAAACAAATCCTGTTTGTATGTAGGTTCAAACGGAAATTTTTTCTTTAAAAGACTGTAAAACAGGGAGGAATTCATTGGTGCTAATTTGACCGCAAAGTAAACAATTAGAATGACAAAAATCAATTTGAAATTCAATAATCAAGGATAAATTAAAATAGCGGATTCCTAAATTAGTTTGATTTCTTTATTGCTTTTTGAAATTGCCATTGAAATTGATTTTTCGTATGTTTGCATTGTTGAAACCAATAGTATGAATACAAACATCACCGAAAAGAAATATAAAAAACTTTCCATTCAAGTTGCTTTGAACGGACTTTCTTTTTGTTGTTTTGACACGCTAAACAATACGATTACTTCATTTAATGAGGTACATTTTGACACCTTTCATAAGGCTACTAAAACCGAAGATTTGTTTGCGGATGCGTTTAGTGATTATCCTGAACTCAAAGAATCATACGATGAAATTCTGATTATACACAATAACAATTTATCCACTTTTGTTCCTGAACCGTTATTTGACGAAAACTTTTTAGGAAGCTATTTGCAATACAATACCAAAGTATTTGAAACTGATTTTTTTGCTTTTGACGAAATTGCCAATTGCCAAATGAATACGGTTTATATTCCGTATGTGAATATCAATAATTTTTTTATTGACCAATTTGGCACTTTTGAATACAAACATGCCAATACCATTTTGGTTTCTAAGTTGTTGATTGCTTCTAAAAACAATCCAGAGAAAAAAATGGTTGTACATATCAATTCAGGGCATTTTGAAATTATGGTGGTACAAAATCAAAAATTGTTGTTGTTCAACTCGTTTGACTACACTACTCCTGAAGATTTCTTGTATTACATTTTGTTTACAGCCGAGCAATTAGGTTTAAATCCAGAAGAATTCCCTTTGGAATTGATTGGTAAAATCGATACCGAAAGCGAGTATTACCAATTAGCTTATAAATATATTCGTAATGTGTCTTTAGTAGACGTAAGTGATTTACAAGCCAAAAATACTTTCTCAGAAGCAGAGAACAGAACCCATTTTATACTTTTCAATTCATGAGAATAATTTCGGGTAAATATAAAGGAAGACGACTATCTCCTCCCAAAAACCTTCCTGTTCGTCCTACAACCGACATGAGTAAAGAAGCCTTATTCAATGTGCTGAATAATCATTTTAATTTTGAAGGACTTAAAGTTTTGGACTTATTTTCGGGTACAGGAAATATCAGCTTTGAATTTGCCTCCAGAGGTAGTTTCCCAATTACTTCGGTAGATGGTGATTTTGGTTGTGTAAAATTCATCAAACAAATCGCAAGCGAATTTGATTTTGCAATTGCCGCTATCAAAAGTGATGTTTTTGCTTTTCTTGAAAAAAATAAAACTACTTACGATGTTATTTTTGCCGATCCTCCTTATGGTTTAGATCAAAAAACATTTGAAAAAGTAGTTACCCTAGTATTTGAAAAAGAACTTTTAGAAGAAGACGGCATGTTAATTATTGAACATTCTAAATACACTAAAATGGACCATTTGCCTCATTTTTCTTTTCAAAAAAGTTATGGTGGGTCTTTCTTTAGTTTTTTTGAGATTCCATCTTCTGAAAAAGAAAAAGAAGAAGAAGAAAAATAGTTTTTATAAGTATAATCCCGCTAGGGATTCTATCTAGGTAAGACTCTAACGTAAAGCAAAAAAATCCCTTTAGGGATGATATACCGTCCCTACAGGACTTTTATTCTTGTAAAATTCATTAGTAATTACCAATATTTAACTCCTAACGGAGTTGTAATACAGGAAATGTCTTTTTTGAAAATTCGAAAAATCACATTTTTTAAATAAAAAAGCAGACCTATAAGCCGGATTCTGTCTCCGATAAACGGAGCCTTATCATTTATCTAGGACTTACATTACTGCAAGCCTCAAGCTATCTACCCTTCAGCAACGGACGAGAAGCCCTTAGATGCTGATATACTTGATATTTCACCGCATAGAGTTTACCTGGTTTCACTACAGCATTACCTGTACCTGCTTTCTGTTGCACTTGTCCTAATTCATCTCGAAATTTCGAGACCAACCGACGGGTGTTACCCGCTATGCTTCTCTGTGGTGTCCGGACTTTCCTCCCTTCGCAATGCGAACGGCGATAAGGCGGTCTGCGATGCAAATCTACAATTTTATTTACCGTAATTCATAATTGATTGTATTAGTCTTTCATACTGCTAAAATTCAAATTCAGATTATTGTTAGTAAATTGGGGATAAGTCATCTTGTAATTAGAAAAAAGCTGTTGCTTTTTGAAAATTCATATCCTATATTTGCTTTCTAATACGTTTTCAATGGAACAATTTATTGTATCGGCTCGTAAATACCGTCCGCAAACATTTAAAGATGTTGTGGGGCAAAAAGCCATTACTAGTACTTTGTTGAATGCCATCGAAAACAATCATTTGGCCTCTGCTCTTTTATTTACAGGGCCTCGTGGTGTAGGTAAAACTACTTGTGCGCGTATTTTGGCACGAAAAATTAACCAACCTGGTTATGACGACCCCAATGAAGATTTTGCTTTCAACGTATTTGAATTGGATGCTGCATCCAACAACTCAGTGGATGATATCCGAAACTTGATAGACCAAGTACGTATCCCACCACAAACTGGGCAATACAAAGTGTACATCATCGATGAGGTACACATGTTGTCTTCGGCAGCTTTTAATGCGTTTTTGAAAACATTGGAAGAACCGCCAAAACACGCTATTTTCATTTTGGCTACAACCGAAAAACACAAAATCATTCCAACGATTTTATCGCGTTGTCAAATATTTGATTTCAAAAGAATCACAGTTAAAGATGCTAAAGAGCATTTAGCCGATGTCGCTACAAGTCAAGGGGTACAATTTGAAGATGATGCCTTGCATATTATAGCTCAAAAAGCAGATGGGGCAATGCGTGATGCTTTATCAATTTTTGACCGAGTAGTTTCTTTTTGCGGCACCAATTTGACTCGTCAAGCGGTGACAGAGAATTTGAATGTTTTAGATTACGAAACGTACATTAATGTAACCGATTTGATTTTGGAAAACAAAATTCCAGAATTATTAGTTGCTTTCAATGAAATTCTAGCTAAAGGATTTGATGCTCATCATTTTGTTGCTGGATTGGCTTCGCACTTCAGAGATCTATTGGTTTCCAAGAATCCTGCTACTTTGTCTTTATTAGAAGTTGGAGAACAAGCACAGCAGATGTATGGTATTCAAGCTCAAAAATGTGATGCTAATTTCTTATTGAAAGGAATCGAAATTGCTAATGATTGTGATTTGAAATACAAAGTCAGTCAAAACCAGCGACTACTTGTAGAACTTTGCTTAATGCAATTGGCCTCCATCACTTTCGATGGAGAAAAAAAAAAGTTGAGCAATTTATAATTCCGCCTACTCATTTTAAAAATTCAGGCTATTCTATTGTTGAAGTTGTTAAAAATACTGAAACACAAGAAAAAACATTTGTTCCTTCGCCAGAAATTAAAGACGTAACTCCCCCCGAAGCGGTAATTGAAACTCCTAAACCTATTAGCGAGCCAATAACTGAAGTAGCAAAACCTACTATTTCGGATGAATCAGAACCTAAAGTTTCGGCGCTGTCTTTATCGAGTATTCGTGCGAAAAAAGCATTGGAGGAAAACTCAAAAACCGTTGCAAAAGAGACACTTCATTTGCCTACAGAGCCATTCACAGAAACCGAAATGTTATTGCAATGGAATAAATATGCGCAACGTTTAGGAGATAAAGGTTATAAAATCATGGAATCTTTATTACTGATTAATGATCCCGTTTTGAATGGAACGCATATTACCATTGAATTGCCTAACGAAGGTTCAAAATTAGATTTTGAAAGCGAAAAATTAGGATTGTTGGGCTATTTAAAGGGACATTTGCACAACCACGACATTACTATTGAAGTAATTGTAAATGAAAGCTTTGAAAGCAAACGTAGCTTTAATGACCAAGATCGTTACAATCGTTTGCATCAAATTAATCCGAACATTGAATTGTTAAAATCAACATTCGGATTGGATATTACATAAGCGATTTTCTAAATTTTCCCGTAATACATTGCTTTAACAATTCCGTCTGCTAAACCAATTTTAGGAACATAAATGTTTCTAGCTCCACTCCATTTCATAGCATTCAAATAAATTCGTGTTGCCGGAAGAATTACATCGGCACGGTCTGAGTTCAAACCTAATTCAGCAATACGTTGTTCATACGTCAATGAATTTAAAAAAGCATATTGCGAATTAATATAAATATAAGACAATGGTTTTTCTTGAAGTTTTCCAGACATTTTGAATAACTTATTGATATTTCCTCCAGAACCAATTAAAGTAACCTCATCATATTCTTCAGTATGGGTTCGAATCCATTTTTCAATTTCATCCCAAACTACTTCGTGAACCATATTATTCAATAAACGAACCGTTCCGGCTTTAAATGATCTAGAAACAATCATTTTTCCGTTAGAAAACAAAGTAAATTCAGTGCTTCCTCCTCCTACATCAACAAAAAGATACGTTTGGTCTGTTTTTAATAAATGATGTAAATCAGTTGAAGCGATAATTGCAGCCTCTTTTTTGCCATCAATAATTTCAATTTTTACACCTGCTTTTTTCTTAATGATTTCAGTTACTTCTTTTCCATTATACGCTTCGCGCATTGCCGAGGTAGCAAAAGCTTTATACTGCTCTACTTTGTGTACTTTCATCAATAAACTGAATGCTTTCATCGCATCACACATTCTATCAATGTTTTCTTCTGAAATGGCGCCAACAGTAAACGCATCTTGTCCCAAACGAATTGGCACACGAACCAAAGAACTTTTACTAAATTGAGTTTCTTTACCGTCTTGTTCTACAATATTAGCAATAAGCAATCTCATGGCATTGGATCCAATATCGATTGCGGCGTATTTTCTTATTTTTAACATCAAAAATGATTAGTGGGTAAATTTATTTATGTTTTTAACGCTATTATACAGCCATTTCTGGTACGACTTTATTTTTATAATAGTTATACGTTTCTAATTGTGCTCTAAAAACAGGATTATTTCCTTTTTGTCTGTATTTATTATCTAATTTTTGAGAATGGAATCGGGCTTTTACATTTCCTTTCCAGCCCAAATCAAAATTATCAATTAATTCTTGTTTAATTTCTTCATCATAAATTGGGCATGTTACCTCAACTCTGCCGTCTAAATTTCTAGTCATAATATCAGCTGATGAAATATATACCTCAGTTTGACTTGCGTTACCAAAAATATAAATTCTTGAGTGTTCTAAATAATTATCTACAATACTGATAGCTTCAATATTTTCACTCATTCCTGGAACTCCAGGTATTAACGAACAAATTCCTCTTACTTCTAATTGAATTTTAACACCTGCTCTACTTGCCTCATATAATTTATCAATCATTTCAGTATCAGAAAGACTATTCATTTTTAGTTTCATATATGTCTTTCTACCTGCCAGTGCATGTGAAATTTCTCTATCAATTAATTTATGGAAACGACTTCTTGTATAATGAGGAGAAACGATTAAATGTTTGTATCGATGCACTCTATAATTAGTATCAAAGAAATCAAATATTTTAGAAACATCTTTCAAGATTTTTTGATGAGCAGTAAAAAGTGTCACATCCGTATATACTTTGGCTGTCGCTTCGTTAAAATTACCCGTAGATATAATTCCGTAACGCTTGATTTTCTTACCTTCCAATCGTTCAATAACACAAATCTTACTGTGTACTTTTAAGCCTTTGATTCCAAAAATAAGTTCGATACCCTCGGTTTGCATTTGCTCTGCATAGGATATATTACTTGCTTCGTCAAAACGAGCTTGCAATTCGATTTGAACAGTTACTTTTTTACCGTTTTTCGCTGCATTGATTAGTGAACTAATAATTTGCGAATTTTTGGCCAAACGATACAATGTAATTTTAATCGTGGTTACTTTTGGATCCAAAGCTGCCTCACGCAAGAATTTAATAACATACGAATACGATTGGTACGGCGCATTAACCAAATAATCTTTTACCGCAATTTTTTTCATTATGTTTTCGTCCAAACTCAGTCCTGGAATTGGCAACGGCGGATTCGTTTTATACAACAGATCAAACCTTCCTAAGTTTGGGAAATCCATATAATCTCTTCTGTTATGATATTTACCGCCAGGGATAATACTATCGGTAGCATCAATTTTCATATTAGTTAAGAAAAAATGAAGCGTGTCTTTGTCAATCGTTTGATCATAAATAAAACGGACAGGTTCTCCAATTCTTCGATCTTTTACACCCGCAGAAATTTTTTCTAACATACTCTTACTCATATCACTATCAATATCCAATTGAGCATCTCGAGTAATTTTTATCATGTGTGCAGAAACACTTTCGTAATCGAAAATATCGAAAATTTTATTCAAGTTAAGACGAATTACATCGTCTAACATAATTACAAATTGTTTTTCTCCTTCGGGAGGCAAAACAACAAATCGGTTGATTGTTTTTGGGAGTTCAATAACGGCGTAACGAATTTCTGAGTTCGTATCAACATCTTCCTCTTGAGTCTGAATCTTAGTAACTAACTTCACCGCTAAATAACCCGCGGTATCTTTTAAAATTGGAAAGTGATCCAAATCGTTCAAAATGATAGTAACCAATTCAGGACTCACTTTTTGAACAAAAAAATCTTTTAAAAAATTTTCTTGATCTTCGGTAACATCGTGTTCATCAATCGTAAAAATATTTTCTTTTTCCAATCGAGCTTCAATATCATTTAAAATATCCAAGCTCTCTGCTTGTTGATCAATAACAATCTCCGTAATATCATTTAATAATTGCTGAGCTGAAATACCGTTAAAAAACTTTTCTCCTGAGATTCCGGTCAATGTTAATCTTCGAATAGCAGCAAACCGAACTCTAAAAAACTCATCTAAATTATTGGAAAAAATTCCTAAAAATCGCATTCGGTCTAAAAGTGGTACTGTTTCATCCCCTGCTTCTTGAAGTACTCTAGCATTAAAAGCTAACCAACTTTTTTCTCTATCAATATATTTTTGTTGCAACACTTGTTTTTATTTTAAATCTTTTGGAAATACTATTTTTTGAGTTTTCCCCTTATCAATTTTACTCCAATCATCTGTTTCAAACTGTAAAGAAACAAATCCAGATGTAGGAACATTAAGAATAAAACTATCTCCAAATTTATTAACAAAATTTGTAATAGCCTCATTATGTCCAAAAAGAATAAGACTTTCATAAAGATTATTACACGATTTGATTACTTTCTCGAGTTGATTTTCATCAAAAGTGTATAAATCTTCTTTATAAATTATATTTTCAATTGGGAAAGCAATATTTTGAGCAAAAATTATAGCCGTGTCCGAAGCTCTTTTGGCTGTACTTGTCCAAAGTAAAAAAGTTTTTGGAATGAAATTCAAAATACAAGAAGAAACTAAATGAGCATCTGAAATACCTCTTTGAAGTAAGGGTCTATCAACATCTTTAGTAGGTGTTGCCCAACTTGATTTTGCGTGTCTAACTACTATTACATTTTTCATACTATATGGGGGATTAGTTGTTATCGTATTCCAAAAAAAATCGTTTGTGAGACAATTTACGAAAGATATGTATATAAATCTCTTTTTTTAACTCTTAATTACTGTTCTATATCTCAAATCATAAAAAGAAAGAAAACTATTCCTCAAAATACCACCAAGTAACCCTTTAACGAGTTTTTAAGTCTTTCAAAGAAAATAAATATCGCTTTGCATTTTATAGAATTAACTTAGATATAAATATCACTATATCAAATAGTTAAATATTTATTATATATAATTAGGTAACTGATTCTAAAGAAATCAATACTACAATAGTCCAATTATTTCTTTTCTAACGATTTAAAAAAATCAATATGAAACCAACATTTACTCATCTGGTTAGACTTTTCGTCTTCTTTTTATTTCTCAATTCATCAGGACTTTATGCCCAAATAGGATCGGGTATTGCACCTGTAAACTCTCCTAGCGGTGGATTTAATATTGACGGAACACTTATATCAAACTCGTCAAATGGAGATTGGTTAGATGGTACTGGTACGGGAGGTTTTGTTCTCGCTAATTCTGGAACTCCTATAAACATAAAGACAACGTATCATTTGTATGATGAATACAATAGTTTGACAGATACTATTTTTGGAGGTGGTGACAAAGTGAGTGACAACCCAAACAATATGACTTGGGCAGTAGGTACTGCCAATAATAAAACTGATATGAACAATGCCTTAATTCATTTTACAACGGATGCAAACGGTAATGTTTGGTTTGTCTTTGCCGCCGACCGTTTAAGTAATTCAGGAAATGCCTACATTGATTTTGAATTTTTACAAGATGAACTAACAAAAACAGCAACTGGTTTTGCAACAACCGCTTCTAATTCAACTGGTGGAAGAACAGAAGGTGATTTTTTATTGACCGTTTATTTTGAAAGTGGAGTTGCAAAATTTGATATTCAACGATGGAGTCTAGTTAGTGGTGTTTGGCAATATAAAACGTATTATTCATCACTTCCTGTTAATTCAGTATATGCTGCAGGTAATACAACTAGTATCCCTGTACTTTTTTCTGCTTTTGGAACAAACACTTATCCGCAAAATACATTTATTGAATCAGCTGTTAATTTGACCAAAGTATTAGGAACAATTGATCCTTGTGCTAATCTTAAAATCAAGACTATTTTTGTAAAATCAAAAACATCTACCTCTCCGTCTTCCTCCATAAAAGATTTTTTTGATCCACTAGCAGTAAGTAATCTTACGTTGGGAAGTGCTGATGCTGGAGATGATGGCACAATTTGTTCTGGAGGAAGTTACCAACTCAAAGGTGTAGCTGTTCCAAGTCCAAATTATTCTGTTGTTTCTACAACTTGGTCCGTAATTAATGGTAGTGCAACAATAGCTAACCCTTCGCAGTTAAATTCTTACGTTACCATTACCGGAAATTCTGCAACATTACGCCTTACAGTAGAAACTCATCCAACCAATGGTGTTGGTACTCATTGTATCGTTTATGACGATGTTATTATCACTTCGGTTCCTTCACCAAATTGTTCAATTACTGGCGTTGAAGGTCCAATTTGTCCATCAACAACCAATTCCTATTCTGCTCCTTCTGGAACAACTTATCTATGGAGTATTTCAGGCAATGCAACTATTAGTGGTAGTACAACATCTCAGACGGTTAATGTTGTTAGTGGACAAAACTGTAATCAATCTTATACTTTATCATTAGAAACAACAAATGCAAGCGGCTGTACCATCACTTGTTCTAAAACCATTTCTGTGAATGATACTACGGCTCCTGTTATTGTTACAACTTCTGGCGCATTAAATCATACTATCGAATGTAGTAATACTGCGGCTATTGATTCAGCCTTAACAGAAGTACCTACAGCAACTGATAATTGTTCGGCTAGTCCAACCTTGCATTTGGTGAGCGATGTTACTACTGCGGATAGCAATTGTGCCAATGCCTATTCAAGAGTGAGAACTTGGAATTTTACCGATGCTTGTGGTAATACTAGTACCAATTTTGTGCAAACTATCTCTGTGATTGATACTACTGCTCCTGTTATTGTTACAACTTCTGGTGCATTAAATCATACTATCGAATGTAGTAATACTGCGGCTATTGATTCAGCCTTAACAGAAGTACCTACAGCAACTGATAATTGTTCGGCTAGTCCAACCTTGCATTTGGTGAGCGATGTTACTACTG
>JBEENX010000011.1:0-51076 GCA_041191945.1 Bacteroidota bacterium | reverse complement strand
ACCCATCTAATTCTGTATTTATTGCATTTGCTTTAAGCCATAAAAATACTCAAAAAGAAGTTCTGAATACCTTTAAAACAAAAAAATCTTCCCAATGGAAGATTCATAAAAAATGGCAAGCGACCTACATCGCACCGCTCAACCGCTTACCCTTGCTATGTTCCCATCCTGGGGGAGTCTGCAGGAGCTGGTCGTGTAGGACTTGCCGGTGCAAATATACAACCTTTTTATATTTTTACAAGTGCATTGCTACTAATAAAATAAGGTTGTATATTCGAAGATTCAAATTTTATTCTATGAAAAAATATAACTTCTTATTTATCATTTTATTAGGAACCATTTTATCCAATTGTGGCGGAGCAAAAAAAGAAAATAACACCCTATTTACTTTTGATACCAACCAATTTAAAGCTCAATACCTACCTCAAGAAACTATTGAATTAAACCTATTGAACCCCAATTCAAAAACGGTTGATAGTGTGGTGTATTATATAAATGACATTAAAATTGGTACCACAAAAGGATTAAGCAAACTGCCTTTTACTTTTAAGAACCAAAAATTAGGATACCAAAACCTTAAAGCTATTGTTTATTTTGAAGGTGAGAACACAGAAGCAACTGACCGAGTAGAGTTAGTCTCAAATGTAGAGCCTAAATTATTACGATATACTATTATAAACACATATCCACACGATACGGCTTCTTTCACAGAAGGTTTTGAATTTCATAATGACACGCTGTATGAAAGCACTGGACAAAAAGGAGCTTCCTATTTTAGAAAATACGATTACAAAACTGGAAAAGTGTACAATCAAACTAATTTAGAACCTAAGTACTTTGGAGAAGGAATTACGTTTGTAAATAACAAATTATACCAACTAACCTGGCAGGAAAAAACAGGATTTATCTATAATGCGACTACCTTGAAATTAGAAAAAACGTTTACGTATGAAAAAGACATTGAAGGTTGGGGAATGACAAATGATGGCAAGTATATTTACCAAACAGACGGAACCGAAAAAATTTGGAAAATGGATCCTAACTCTTTGAAAATGGTAGATTATATTAATGTCTATTCTGGAAATGCTAAAATAAAATCAATCAACGAATTAGAATGGATTAATGGTAAAATTTACAGTAATGTTTGGCAAAAAGATGCCATTGCAGTAGTAAATCCTATAAGTGGATCTGTTGAAGGAATTTTGAATTTATCAGGACTCAGAAAATTTGTAAAAAATCCTACGGCAGAAGTACTTAACGGAATTGCATACAATCCAAAAACCAAAACGATATTTGTAACTGGTAAAAATTGGGATAAACTATTTGAAATTAAAGTTACCGAATAAACCAATTAAAAAAGCTCCTTAAATTTAAAATACACCTCAAGGTATAGAATACAGTTAATTTTGATACTAATGAGCTCGATATTTAAGTGGCTTTTTTTATACTTATAAATATTTTGCAATAGCTCTTCGGTACAAATCTTCATATTCTGGTAATATCTTTTTAATATCAAATTTTTGGGCTGTTGCCAAAGCATTTTTCTTGAATTCGGCCAGAACGTTGTCATCTTTTAGTATTTTCAAAGCGTTCTTAGCCATTCCTTTGACATCACCTACTTCGCTTAAATAACCTGAAAAACCATCTTTATTCACTTCTGGCAAACCACCTGCATTACTAGAAATCACAGGCACTCCACAAGCCATCGCTTCTAAAGCTACTAAGCCAAAACTTTCTGTTTTGGAAGGCAATAAAAACAAGTCCGTTTGACATAAAATTTTATCAATTTCGTTACTGTTCCCAAAGAAAATAACTTTGTCTAAAATACCTAATTCTTGACATAAATATTCTGCTTTTTCTTTCTCTGGTCCATCGCCCACCATCATTAATTTGGCAGGAATCTCCTTTTGAATAGCATGAAATATTTTAATAATATCCGGTATTCGTTTTACTTTTCTAAAGTTACTAATGTGAGTAATAATTCGCTCATCGGCATTAGCCATAACTGAACGTTGACAAGGCGTTTTGGCTTCTTTTTGAATTTGATCTAATTCAATAAAATTAGGAATTACCTGAATTTCATTTTTAATATTGAATAATTTAAGTGTATCGTCTTTTAAACTTTGTGAAACTGAAGTGACAAAATCAGATTTATTGATGCTAAAAGTAACCGCTGGTTTGTAAAATGGATGATTACCCACTAGGGTAATATCCGTCCCATGAAGTGTTGTCACCATTGGAATGTCAATTCCCTCGTCTTTCAGCATTTGCTTTGCCATATAACCCGCATACGCATGGGGGATTGCATAATGTACATGTAATACTTCAATCTTATACAACTTTACCATATCAACTAATTTGCTAGACAAAGCCAATTCATACGGTTGATAATGAAACAAAGGATATTCAGGCACATTAACTTCGTGATAATGCACATTGGGATTTAATAACGCTAATCGAACTGGCTGACTGTAAGTAATAAAATGAATTTCATGTCCTCGACGCGCCAACTCAAGACCTAATTCTGTTGCTACAACTCCACTTCCGCCAAAGGTGGGATAACAAACTATTGCTATTTTCATTGCTATAATTTAGAATACGAATGTACAGAAATAAAGTCTGTCTATTTCTTTTAAAAAAAAGAATTTACCAATAAATTAATTATTTAATTTTATTGGGTTTTCTATCTAACCATTGATTTAATTTGCGAGTAACATAAACCGAACCACTCCCAACTATAGCTCCTACTAAAACATCGGACGGATAATGAACGCCCAAATGCATTCGAGAATACCCTACTGAACTAGCCCAAACAAAGGAAGGAACAACTACATACCATTTAGGATATGCAATACTCAAGGAAGTGGCCGTTGCAAATGCTGTTGAAGTGTGTCCTGAAGGCATGGAATAGCTACCTTCTAAAGATAGCGGTTGTATTTCCGGATGTTTTACATATGGACGTTCTCGTCTAATTACATCTTTTAAAACGGTTGTAATGAAAGCCGAAGCTAAAAATGATTCACCTATAAATAATGCTTTTTGTTTTGCTATTGAATCATGGTGTATTAAACCAACTGAATAAATTAAAATTGGAGTAGCTATACTAACAGGAATCACTGAATTTGTAATTGTTTTAAATCCACTATCTAACGATTTATTTCTGTGCACATTAATATTGTTCAATACATTAAAATCTAGATTTTGAGCATTACCCAAAAATGAACTTAAAAACAAACAGAAAAAAAATTTTTTTTTAAACATGCTCTTTAATTTATAATAGCTTCCGAAATGACTTTTTGAATGTCTTCCCGAATATGTTCTTTGGAAAGAGTATTTACTGGATTTATTGGATAGGTTCTGTTGGATATAAAAACATATACAATTTCTGTAACTGGATCAGCCCAAGCCATAATTCCTGTAAAACCAGTATGTCCAAAACTAGATTTTGATACACAACCACATGTTGGACTATCTCCGCTGAGTTGAGGTTTGTCAAATCCTAAACCTCTTCTATTGCCTTCAGAACAAAAATAACAGGTATTAAAATCGTCAAAAGTCTTAGCTGAAAAATAGTGATAGTTTCCGTAATTCCCTTTTTGCAAATACATTTGCATTATTTTGGCAACATCCATAGCATTTGAAAAAACACCTGCATGACCAGCTACTCCTCCTTCAATGGCGGCTGCCATATCATGTACATATCCTTGTATTTTTTGGTACCGAAAATAAGAATCAATTTCAGTAGGCGCTATTCGGTTTTTGTCGATTTTTTGTAACGGATTATAAAATGTATTCGTTGCGCCTAAGGGTTTGAAAAATTGTTCAGAAGCTAAAACATCTAATGTTTTTCCAGTTATTCTTTCTAAATAATTCCCCAGTATGATGAAGGTAAAATCACTGTACTTGTACTCTTTTTTTGTGGCAAGTTTACTATCAGCTATAATTTTCATAATCGTATCATGATAATCATTGCGTATGTATAAACTATCAGCAACCTTTCTAGAAAATTGAGCATCCGGATTTTTTTTATAATATTTTGTTAATGGTTTTTCTTTTGAATCCAAGGTAGCTTTATAAAACGGTACCCAAGAAACCAATCCTGCATAATGTGATAACAATTCTTTAAAACGAATGTCTTTTTTATCTGAATGGGCAAAAATGGGCAACATGGAACCTAAAGTGGTTTCTAAATTGATTTTTTGCTGGTCATATTGTTGCATCACATTAGGCAATGTACCAACAATTTTACTCACTGAAGCCACATCAAAAATGGTTTCATTAGTAACTTTAACATCCGAGTCATAAGTGAAATTCCCAAATGCTTTTTGATAAATTACCTTTCCCTTTCGAGCCACTACAACTTGAGCTCCTGGCGTCATTTTTCCTACAATTGCTTTTTGAACTAAGGTGTCAATCTTAGCTAATTTTTCAGAACTCATGCCAACATTTTCTGGAGCTGTAAAACCTAACCTATTTAATTTTTCCGTCGAAAGCCCATCGTTTACTTTGAAAGTATCGTTAATTGAAACTGGCAACTTTCCTTTAGCCTCAATAGCTCCAAAAATAATTTCTGCACCTACCTGTTGTGCTATTGGATTATTTTGATACGATACAATTAATCCTTCTATCTCACTATAATTGACCAAAGGTTCAAGAGTATATGGTTTAGCAAAAACATCTAAAATAACTTTATTATTTCGAGCAATCTCCTGAAGCCAAATTAATTCTGTAGCCGTAAAATCATTATTTTTCCATGGCTTATCTGCTTTATGATAGCCAACAATAACCGTAGTAAACTCTTTCAATTTTACATTCAAACTATCAATTGTAGGAGCCGTAACTTCTGTAACTTCTGTATATTTTTTCAGAGTGGAAACGAAAGAACTATTAGTATCATCACCCAATTTTACGTAGGCAATTTTACTTTTTACCAAATCTTTGATAGGTAAAATTTCACCTTCATTTTTTAAAACGGTAGTCGCATTCTCATATAATTGGTATTGCAAAGCATCATTTTCTGGAGGATTAATATCACTCATCAAATTAGGAATAGCAATAGATTTATAATGATTCAATCCTGCTTTAAACTTGTATTTCAAAATCTTTTTAACTGACAAAGCTAAACGCTCTTCAGACACAATACTATCTTGATAGGCTTTTGAAATAGTAGTTACTGCCAAAGGCACATTCTCTGGAAATAATAAAATATCATTCCCTGCTAATAAGGCGTCTAATTCTAGTTCACCTGGTTTTCTATATTTAGTAATCCCTTTCATATTCAAGGCATCTGTAAAAATTAGACCATCAAATTCTAATTCTTTCTGAAGCAAATTAGTAACAATACTATACGATATAGAAGAAGGAAAATTTTGACGAAATTCTAAACTAGGCACTTCTAAATGTCCTACCATTACTGAGACCAATCCTTCGTCAAACATACGTTTGTACGGATATAATTCGACCACATCTAAATGTTCCTTAGAGGAAGTAACCATTGGCAATCCTAAATGTGAATCTATAGCTGTATCTCCATGTCCTGGAAAATGTTTTCCTGTTGAAAAAACTCCTTGTTTTTGCACCCCATTCATCAATGCAATGGCTTTTTCAGTGACATTAACTTTATTTTCACCAAAAGAGCGATTCCCAATAATTGGATTTTTCGGATTGGTATTGATGTCTAAAACGGGAGCAAAATTAAAGTGAACTCCCATACGTTTACTTTCTCTCCCCATCATTTCGCCTACCCTCTCAATCAATTTCAAATCTTTAATGGCACCCAAAGTCATGTTCCAAGGATAACGATAGGTAGAATCCAATCGCATGCTCAATCCCCATTCGGCATCAATTCCAACAAACATCGGGATTTTAGATTTGGATTGGTATCGATTGGTTAAATTCGCTTGACGCAAAGGACCTCCTTGAAAGAAGATTACCCCGCCAATTTTTTGATTTCGAATTAATTTCTCAATCGCATTAGTATGTACGGTATCTTTGTTAGAATATGCCGCTACCATAAATAGCTGACCTATTTTCTCTTCGAGTGTCATTTGACGATAAATACTATCAACCCAATGAGTTTCAGCATCCGAGTCTTTAAAAAAGTTTTTTCTTTCCGATTTTTGCTGAGGGATATAGACTTCTTCAAAATCTGAGATTTCTGGTTTTTGAAGTGTTATTGTTGGATGAGTTAAGAACTTACTTTTGATAATCCCACAATTGGCTACCAAAAATAACAATGACAAATAAAGTCCAGTTCTTAACAAGAAAGTTTTCATCAAATCAATTTTTTAGAAAAAACGGCTGTGCCAACTATCTGCAGCTGGAACTTCCCAAGATTCATTAAATTCTTGAATGGTATTAATCAGGTTATTGAAAACGATAGTGTTTTCAGTTACTGCTTTGTCTTTTACCATTTTCTTAAAATCAATCAAAGGTTTGTGAGCAATATGTTCTCCTAATTTAAAAGTTACGTTCATTTTATCTAATAAATCAACGTTGTATTTTCTTTCTAAACTTTGAATAAATTCAACAGAAGCATCAATTGAACAACCTGTTGCTGATTGAACTTCTTGGTTCACTGCAAGAATTATAAAACGATTGTACTTTAATTGGTACGACGATTCTAAACTAGTTCCATGTGCAGCCCAATTTTGGAGGAACGCTTGTAAAGCGGTTTCAATTTCAGCCATTTCTTCATCTGAAAATTTTCTATTGGATTGGTAAATCCAAATTCTTGACTCTTCTGGTAAACTTTCAAAAGGAACGTACATGTTTAAAATTGTATAAGGTTAATTGTAAGAATGTTACAAGTCTTGTGCGTTAGCAATCAGTTCAGCGATATCTAGCACTTTCACTTCGCTTTCTTTTTCTTTATTTTTTATTCCATCCGTCAACATTGTGTTGCAAAACGGACAACCTGCAGCAATAATGTCAGGTCTTGTTTCTAGTGCATCTTCGGTTCTTTCAATATTGATTTCTTTATTGCCAGGTTCTGCATCCTTAAACATCTGCGCTCCTCCTGCCCCACAACATAATCCATTCGCTTTAGAACGTTTCATTTCGACTAATTCAACATCTAATTTCTGGATCAAATCTCTAGGAGCTTCATATACTTTATTAGCACGTCCTAAATAACACGGATCATGAAAGGTAATTTTCTTTCCTTTGAATTGTCCTCCTTCAATAGTCAAACGCCCTTCATCCAATAATGATTTCAAAAATTCAGTATGATGAACCACTTCATATTGACCACCCAATTCAGGATATTCATTTTTCAAAGTATTAAAACAATGCGGACAAGCAGTAACAATTTTCTTAGCTTCATACGCATTTAAAACCTCAATATTCATCATGGCTTGCATTTGAAACAAGAACTCATTCCCTGCTCTTTTTGCTGGATCCCCTGTACAACTTTCTTCTGTACCTAAGACTGCAAAAGACACATTGGCACGATTTAATATTCGTACGAATGCTTTCGTAATTTTTTTTGCTCTATCATCAAAACTTCCTGCGCAACCTACCCAAAATAAAACTTCGGGTTGTTTCCCTTGAGCTAACATTTCGGCCATTGTTGGCACAACTATATTTTCTGACATGGTTTTGATTTTATATTTATAGTTATTCTCCTAGAAAGTAGGATTCTCTATTTATTCATTTTTCCAATTCAATCGGTCTTGTTGACTGTATTGCCAAGGCGCACCATTGTTTTCAATATTAGTCATCATCGCATTCAAAGACATTGGAGCGGCACTTTGTTCCATTACAAGATAACGTCTCATATCCATAATTATCGATAGCGGACTAATATTTACAGGACACTCCTCAACACAAGCATTACAAGAAGTACACGCCCAAAGTTCTTCTGGAGTAATATAATCGTTTAATAACGATTTATTATCGGGAATAAAAACACCTTTGTTAGCATCTATATTTTTACCAACTTCTTCCAATCGATCTCTAGTATCCATCATAATTTTACGAGGAGATAATTTTTTACCCGTTTGATTGGCTGGACATGACGAAGTACAACGGCCACATTCAGTACATGTATAGGCGTTCATTAATTGCAACCAATTCAAGTCTTGCACATCGCTTGCTCCAAATTTAGCTGGAGTTGTAGCTTCAGGAGCTGCCGCAAATGGATCAGCGTTAGGATCCAACATCAGTTTGACTTCATTGGTTACCGAAGCCAAATTATCAAATTGCCCTTCAGGATTCAAATTAGCATAATAAGTATTAGGGAAAGCCAATAGAATATGTAGGTGTTTTGAAAAATACAAGTAATTCATGAACACCAAAATCCCAATAATGTGCATCCACCAAAATAACTCTGAAAGTAACATTACCAAATCATTAGACATTCCATTAAACCATGGTTCTATAAATTGACTCACTGGAAATGAACCCGCTTTAATGAAATGAGAATAACCTCCTGGTACATTTTGTAGATGAAAATCGGAAGCATTCATTAACAAGAATAATACCATCAATACCACTTCAAAATACAAGATATAATTAGCATCTTTTTTCGGAGTTCCATTCAAATCAGTACTTGCAAAACGTTTTAGTTTAATTATGTTTCTTCTTGACCAAAACACAAAAACAGCTCCAATAACTAGGATCGCAAGAATTTCAAAAGAGGCTATTAGAAAATTATACACTACACCTAATGATGAAAATACACGATGCGTTCCGAATAAACCATCAATAATAATTTCAAGTAATTCGATATTAATAATGATAAATCCAACGTAGACAATACTATGCAAAATCCCAGCAATAGGACGTTTTACCATTTTAGATTGACCTAAAGCAATCATAGCCATGTTTTTCCAACGTGCTTTCGGATTGTCTTTACGATGTACATCGGTTCCTAAATTGATGTTTCTGATTATCTTTTTTACATTAGAATAAAAATAACCGAAACCAATAAAGAGTACAATAGCAAATACTATATTGTCTAAATAGTTCATGAATGCTAATTTTTAACTTTAGAAATAGAGCTTTTTGAAGGACCTACATAAACCGAATCTTTTACGGGCCCCACATAAGGTTTGTTTTTCTTTCCAAAAACTGAAACATTAATATAACGAGTCGGATACAATCGAATATCTTGCAACAACAATTCCATTTCTTTTGTAGTCGCTTTTAAATTATTATATAAAGCCTCATCTTTTAACAACTTCCCTGCAGAACCCTTACCTAATTGTAAATCTGACATCAAACCATCTACTTTGGCTAGGGTTTTATTCAAATTTTCAACCGTGTTACCTAATCCTGCTTTATCTAATGAATTTGAGATAACAACAAAATCAGCAGACACTTTCTTAAAGTTGGCAATTACTGCTTTGACATCGGATTTATTTTCATTCAAAATAGCACTTGCACTGGTTGAAGTAGCATGAAGCGCCTCCATGGTTTTACTCAATTCAGCCAATGATTTTTTTATATTTTCTTGAGATTTTTTATCCAAAACAGCATTAACTCCGGATAATAATTTGTCTGTATTATCTAAAATAGATTCTAATTTAGTCTGTAAAGGAACTAATTTTTCTTGTACGGAAGCACTCAAACTTAATTTTACCCCACCTTTTAAGTGCTGTTCATTAATAGCCGGTGCTTTAGACGTAAAATCGGGTTCAATAGCAATTTGTTTTCCTCCTATTAAACCAGGTTCGTATAAGACTGCCTTACTTGTTGCTGAAATTGGAAAATCGCTTGTAATTTGCAACTCAACAATTAACTTTCCAGTAGATTCTTCTATTTTAATATCATTAACTTTTCCTATAGTCAAACCGTTTAATGTAACTGGTGCTGACTTTGCCAATCCTTCTACATTATCATACTCGACATAAAATGTTTTATAATTTGCAAAAAGTTCTTTTCCTTTTAGAAAGCTATAACCCCAAATAAATAATAAAATGGAGGCAATTACAAGGACCGCGGTTTTAATTTCTCTTGATAGTTTCAAAATCTTTTTTTTTTGCAAAATTAATATAAAATAATTGACAACGACTATAATTTCAATGCTTCCTGAATACTAACTTTTTCACCATTTTTAAAAGCAACTAAAAAAGCGGAGGCATACCCTTTAGTCTTTGCTGCTGTAAGCAATTCTTTAGCCTCTTCATAGTTTGTTGTACTTCCATACATGTAGATATACGACTTTTTATTACTATCCATTGTTATAGGTTCTAGACCTTTAAAATTTTTAGGCTCTAGATCTACTTTTTTAGGACTAACACCTATTTGAACTTTGTATACAATTTCTGAGTTGGATGTTTCTTTTTTAGGCTCTGTTTTTTTGACTTCTATTGTATTTACAGGAGCCGTTGGAACTTTATTGTGACTTATTGTATCTTTAACTGTTTTAGCCACAATTCGTCTTGATGGTTTTAATTCTTTTATTTCCAATGGAGTATCACCAAAAAATTCATTTCTGTATCCAATTATAGCATTTGCTATTGCTTGTGCTAACTCCTCTTGACCTTCATCTGAATTTAATAAATCTCCCTCAACTGGATTAGAAACAAATCCCATCTCAATAAGAACTCTAGGCATATACGCTTTATGCAATACCATGAATGGGGCTTGTTTAACTCCGCCATGACGTAATTTTTTCCCTAATTTACCAAACTGTTCTTCAACCTTACTTGCTAAGAAAATACTATTATCTAAAAACTCTTCTTGCATTAATGTTAATCCTAACAGAGATTCGGGCGAATTGGGATCAAATCCGTCGTATTTTTGTTTGTAATCTTTTTCCTTTGTAATTACAGAGTTTTCCTTCTTTGCCACTTCTAAATTTGAAGCTAACTTATTCAACCCCATAACATAAGTCTCTGTACCATCAGCTGCGGTGTTTTTATTAGCATTACAGTGAATAGAAACAAAAATATCTGATTTTGCTCTATTGGCAATATTAGCCCGTTCAATCAAATCAATAAACACATCTGTTTCTCGGGTATAAACAACATCGATTTTTTTAGTTTTTTCAAGTAACTTCCCTACTTTCAAAACAACTGCTAGAGCTATATTTTTTTCGATACGCCCACTATATACAGCACCAAAGTCATGCGCACCATGCCCCGCGTCTAAAGTAACTTTGAATTTTGTATTTTGACTATACGTTTCTAATGATAACACTAGAAAAAAGAAAGGAATGAAAACTTTAATTTTAGTAATAAAAGACATATATCTAGAATGTTAATTTTAAACAACCATTATGGTTTTAAATTATTTATTTGACTATTTTTGCCGAAAAATAATATGTAAGTTTGACACATCAAGAAACAAACCATATTTTTACAAAAATAGCATTTAAACCTTTGCGTACAAACTTATTTAATATCGTTTTATTACCCTTTTTCCTAACAATTGGATCCAGTAATTTGTATTCTCAGGATATCAATAAAAAATCTACTTCAATTACACCTAAAAAGGACACTAAAAACACTTCTGAAACAGAATTAAAGAGTATAAAAACGCAATCTGACACCATCAAAAAAGACACCCTAAAATCTAAAAAAGCATTTTTAGAAGGTAAGGTAAAATACAAAGCTCAAAATTATACTAAAATAGATCAGAAGAAAAAGCATGTCACATTGTATGATAAAGCTGAATTGTACTATCAGGATGTAGAATTAAAA
The DNA here is from genome assembly GCA_041191945.1 of Bacteroidota bacterium. Taxonomy (GTDB): domain Bacteria; phylum Bacteroidota; class Bacteroidia; order Flavobacteriales; family Flavobacteriaceae; genus Flavobacterium. The sequence goes on along the minus strand of JBEENX010000011.1, from coordinate 39,428 downwards.
TCTGGAATTATTCTTTTAGATTATGAGAAAAATGAAGTATATGCAGGAAGAATTAAAGACTCTACAGGAAAATACACGCAATTTCCCAATTTTAAACAAGGAGCTAATGTTGTAGAACCTGATTCTATTCGATTCAATTTTAAAACTAAAAAAGCTATTATTTGGAATTCCAGATCGGATCAAGGCGAATTTAAAATAAAAGCAGCTCTAACCAAAAAAGAAAATGATTCTGTTTATTTTTTAAAAGGAGCACGATTTACTACTTCTAAGGATGTTGACAACCCCGAATATTATTTCCAAACTAATAAAGTAAAATTTGTTCCTGGAAAAAAAGTTGTTACAGGCGTTACCAATATGGTAATTGCTAATGTCCCAACTCCTATTGCGTTGCCTTTTGCTTTTTTCCCGATGTCAAAAGAAAAAAGTATCTCAGGAATTCTTTTACCAAGTTATAACGACTCAAACACAAGAGGGTTTTCTTTGCAAAACGGAGGATATTATTTTGCTTTAAGTGACCATTATGATTTAACCCTGCTTGGAGATTATTATACTAACGGGAGTTATGGAATGCGATTGGAATCAAACTATGCAAAACGATATAATTATCGAGGAAATCTAAATATTCGATTTGAAAATTTAGTCACGAGCGAAAGGGGTTATCCAGATTATACAAAACAAAAAATTTATAACATACAGTGGTCACACTCTAGGGACAGTAAAGCCAATCCAAACTCAAGTTTTTCAGCTTCTGTTAACATGGGGAGTAGTAAATATTTTAAACGTTCGATTAATCAGCTAAATATTGGTTCAAATTTAAACAATACCCTTAGCTCTTCTGTATCTTACAGTAAAACATTTAGCAGTTTAGGCCCACAAGCACGACTTTCATTAACAGCAACACATTCACAAAATACTCAAACAGAACAAATCGACATGTCCTTGCCTACACTACAGTTTAGTATAGATCGTATGTATCCTTTTGTAAAAAAAGATGGTGTAAAAAAAGGGTTTTTCAAAAATATCAACTTACAATATGATTTAAGTGCTAGAAATAGTATTACTACTACTGACTCTTTATTTTTTAAACCAAAAATGTTTGAAAATGCCAAAGTTGGTTTACAACACACTATTCCTTTGAGTACAAATTTTAAACTATTCAAATACTTTAGTGCCTCTTCATCATTAAATTACAAAGAAGTTTGGTATACCAAAACCATAAAAAAAGAATACAACAGTACTCTAGGCAAAGTAGTTGATAGTGAAATAAAAGGCTTTGATGCATATAGAACCTATTCCTTTTCATCAAGTCTTGGAACAACAATTTATGGAACTTTTAATTTTGGATCAACTAAAAAAATTCAAGCTATTCGTCATGTAATGAGACCATCTATAAGCTATAGTTATACCCCTAGTTTTGCTAAATACTACGATACTTACGCCATGGATGGTAGCGGGACAATGTTAAAAGAATATTCACGATTTGAAGGAGGTATTTTTGGTGCTCCAGGAAATACCAACTCTAACATACTTGGATTTGAGTTGAGCAACACTTTTGAAGCTAAAGTTACCGATCGTGATAGTACTAAAACAGAGCCTAAAAAAGTAATGCTCCTTAACAATCTTAACTTTTCAACAAGTTATGATGTGAATGCTGACGGAGTAAAAACCTTGGCATGGTCTCCTGTACGTGTTAGCGGAGGTACACAATTTTTTGATAATAAAATGAATATTAATTTCGGAGCTACTTTAGATCCATATGCTATTGATAACTCTGGGAAAAGAATTAATAGTTATAATATTAATAATGGAGGTAGCTTGTTTCGAATGACTAGTGCTAATATGACTTTAAATTACGCTCTTTCTAGTTCTGACAAAACAAAATCAAAAAATGACAACAACCAAACACAACGAAACGGAGGCCGTGAAGATGATTTGTTTGGAAGACCAAATTTAGGAAACCATCAGGTAAGTCAATTTGATGATACCGAAAACAAAGGAGAAGATACTATATCAGAATTTTTTCATTCAAAATTACCTTGGGACATGACTTTTGCTTATTCGTTAACTTACGGAAACAACAATAGGGAAAAGAAAATTATTGGTAATTCAATAATGATTTCTATCAATGCCGATTTAACTCCAAAATGGAAAACAGGAATCTCAACTGGATACGATTTTGTCCAAAAAGGAGTTACCTATACCCAACTCCGTTTTGAAAGAGATTTATTAAGCTGGAGAATGGATTTTAACTGGTCACCTTTTGGGACGTATGCCAACTGGGGGTTCTTTATTGGAATCAAGTCTGGAGTATTGAGTGATATTAAATGGGACAAACGAAGCACTATAATAAGATAATTAATACATTATGAAAAAAATAATTTTTACTGAAAAAGCACCCGCTCCAATTGGTCCTTATAACCAAGCTGTAGTGATAGGAAATACCCTTTACAGCTCTGGACAAATTGCGATTAATCCAGCTAATGGAGAATTAGTTATCGACACTATCGAGGTAGAAACTAAACAAGTAATGGAAAATATGAAAGCTGTTTTAGAAGCAGCAGGAATGACATTTGAAAATGTAGTAAAATCAACAATATTCATTTCAAATATGAATGACTTTGGTGCTATAAATTCTATTTACGGAGCTTATTTTAACGAAAAAACCGCTCCAGCTCGTGAAACGGTTCAAGTGGCTTGTTTGCCTAAAAATGTAAATGTTGAAATCTCTATGATTGCAGTGCTATAGCATTGAGTAATAATTGTGCCGTTGCCTCATTAGTAGCCAATGGCACATTATGTACGTCACAAACACGAATTAACATATTAATATCAGCTTCATGTGGATGACTTGACAATGGATCTTTAAAAAAGAAAACCATTTGAGTTGTACCTTCCGCTACTCTACCAGCTATTTGTGCATCACCTCCTAAAGGTCCTGAAAGCATGCGCTTTACTTTAAAACCTGCTTCCTCAGCCTTACCTCCGGTGGTTCCTGTGGCTATCAATTTGATTCTTTCTTGCTGTAAAATAGATTTATTTTTAATTAAAAACTGAACTAAATCATTTTTTTTTCCGTCATGTGCAATTACAGCAATTTCCATATTCTTTTTTATTTGTTAGCAACGTGATAAGCTATCAATCCATCAATTGGTCTTCTCAATACATTCCCTAATTTAATTTGGTATTTTTCAAAAGTGATCTCTAACTCCTCTTTCAAATAGAATGCAATAGATCCTACAAAATGAACAGGGACTTCTTGATAATTATCGTATTGTCTAATATAATTTTTCACAAAAGATTTCATCCCTTTATAAATGATTTTTTTACAGAAAGGATCTTCCTTGTGCTGAATTAAAAATTTAGCAAAGGTCGCGAGATAGGCATTGGGATTAGCTTCTTTATACAATTTACTTTTGATATAATCTGGAGACATATCGTATTCTTTTTCAAACTCCACTGCCAAATGTTGCGGCATTTTATTGAAATAATATTTTCTAATCAATTCTTTACCAAAAACATTACCACTACAATCATCCATAACAATGTATCCCAAAGATTGTACTTTTTGATGTAATTGTTTACCGTCAAAATAACTACAATTAGATCCAGTCCCTAGAATACTTACAATAGCACTCTCTCCTTTTGGAGTAGTTGCATATACTGCCGCATAGGTATCTTCTTCAACTATCACAGTGGCATTGATAAAATAGGATTGGAAAACTTGAGTAAGAAAAGCTTTCATTCTATCTGTTCCACAACCTGCTCCATAAAAGAACAAATGAGTTGCATTATTTTTATTTTGTAAGATATCAAAACGATCATTCAATCGTTCAACAACTTGTTCTTCATCAAGAATTTCAGGATTCAAACCTAAGGTTTGTGTAGTAAACAATACTTTTCCATTATCATCTATCGCAATCCAATCAGCTTTGGTAGAACCACTATCAACTATTAATTTCATCTTTTGTTTTTTTTGGGGTTTTGTTTTGAATTTTGGAAATATATACTAATCTATAAAATTAACTATTAAATAGTTCAAAATAAGAAATAAAAATCCCGTTACGAACTAATAACGGGATTTATTATGAGTATTCTTTAAATTATTTTAATCCAGCAATATGAACAGATAAATCAATAAGTTTACTTGAATATCCATATTCATTATCGTACCAAGAAATAATTTTGAAGAAAGTAGAATTCAAACCAATTCCAGCTTTTGCATCAATGATAGAAGTTCTTGAATCTGATACAAAATCATTTGATACAACATCATCTTCGGTAAATCCTAAAATTCCTTTCATCGTAGTTTCAGAAGCCTTTTTCAAAACAGCCATAATCTCAGCATACGAAGTTTCTTTAGCCAATTTTACTGTTAAATCTACTGCAGAAACATCAACAGTAGGAACACGCATTGACATACCTGTTAATTTTCCGTTTAATGAAGGAATTACAACTCCTACTGCTTTTGCAGCACCTGTAGAAGAAGGAATCATGTTCACTAAAGCTGAACGACCTCCTCTATAATCTTTTCTAGAAGGACCGTCATTAGTCATTTGAGTTGAAGTAGTCGCGTGAACTGTTGTCATTAAACCTTCAACAATTTCAAAATTATCGTGAATTACTTTAGCTAATGGAGCTAAACAGTTTGTTGTACAAGAAGCATTAGAAACAACTAAATCAGAAGCTTTTGCAGTTTCATGATTTACTCCCATTACAAACATTGGAGCATCAGCTGAAGGAGCAGAAATAATTACTTTTTTAGCACCTCCTTTTATATGTTCACTTGCAGTTTCAACAGTAGTGAAAAAACCTGTACATTCTGCAACTACATCCACACCTACTTCATTCCATTTCAAATCCGCTGGGTTTCTTTCAGCAGTTACACGGATGTGTCTTCCATTTACATATAACTTACCTTCTTTAACTTCAACAGTCCCATTAAAACGACCGTGTACTGAATCATATTTTAAAAGGTATGCTAAGTGGTCTACTTCTAACAAATCATTGATTGCTACTACTTCAACATTGTCTCTGTTGAAAGATTCTCTAAATACAATTCGTCCTATTCTTCCGAAACCGTTTATTCCTAATTTTACTTTTGACATTTTAATTTAATTTTAGTTTATTTAGTGTTTTAATTTACTATTTATAGGCTACTTTTAGATTGATACAATATCTGAAACACGTAACAATTCTCTATCAATTTCTGAATGCCCCTTGATAGCTTGTTCTAAAGGAGTCAATGTAATCTTATCAGCAATAATACCAGCCATCAAATTAGATTTACCCTCTAACAAAGACTCTACTGCTTTAACTCCTAATCTACTTGCTAATACCCTATCAAAACAAGATGGAGAACCTCCTCTTTGCATATGACCTAATACAGATACTCTGACATCATATTCAGGTAAATTGGATTCCACATAATCTTTCAATTCAAAAACGCTTTTTCCAATTTTGTCCCCCTCAGCAATTACTACAATACTTGATGATTTTCCTGTAGCTTTACTTTTCTTCAGCGAATCTAATAAACGATCTAATCCCATATCTTCTTCAGGAATCAGAATTTCTTCAGCGCCAGCCCCAATACCAGCATTTAAAGCAATATGCCCAGCATCACGTCCCATTACTTCAACTAAAAATAATCGGTTATGTGAACTGGCTGTATCACGAATTTTATCAATTACTTCAACGACTGTGTTTAAAGCAGTATCGTATCCTAGCGTATGACTTGTTCCAAAAATATCGTTATCAATGGTACCTGGAATTCCAATTACTGGAAAATTGAACTCTGAATTAAATATCAAAGCACCTGTAAAACTTCCATCTCCACCAATAACAACAAAGGCGTCAATCTCTGCTTTTACTAAATTGTCATAAGCCTTTTTTCTTCCTTCAGGAGTTTTAAATTCCATAGAACGAGCCGACTTTAAAATAGTACCTCCTTTGTTGATAATGTTGTTTACTGTTCGAGGCCCCATCTCTTTGAAGTCTCCCTCAATCATTCCTTGATATCCTCTATAAATTCCTATACATCCAATATTATGAAATGCACAAGTTCTAACTACTGATCGTATGGCAGCATTCATACCTGGAGAATCTCCTCCAGATGTTAAAACACCTATTTTTCTTATCTTATTTGGCATCATTTTAGTTATTTGGCGTAAAATTAATAAACGTGATTTAGTTTCAAAGCGATGTCTTAAATAAATTAACGAAACCTTCTTGAATTCAATCGTTTTCGTTGATAAGTTTTCAAAAAGTCATCAAAAATTAACTTTTTTTAAAAAAACACAGCTATTTAGTTCGTTTTTAATAATTTATAAAAAAATCATCCATTATCTATTAGTCTTCTTCTGGAATTATGGCTTCCTGATTACTTTTAGGCACTTCTTTATTTGTCTTTTTTGAATTCGAAAAACGAATATAATTAGGGGTCATTTCTGAATCTTGGTCTAAATACTCTGACGGAATTGTTTCAAAAACACGTTGCTTTTTAAACATTTTAGTCACTAGCTCTTTAAAAGTATCAAAATCTACCTCATACGAAATACCTGCCCCTTGAGTATAACCAATTCCCTGACCTATGTAATTTACATCATTTTCTTTATTAAAAAACCTCAAGTTCATTGTTCCCTCATCATTTAAACGCCATAATATTTCCAAATTCCCTACAAAAGCTGTTTGATTAATTCCTCCAAAAGGAACTCCAAATTTACCATTGATAGTCAGTCTGTCATTAATTTTAGATGAAATTGATGCCTCAAACCGTCCATCTGTTTCTTTACCTAGCCTTTTATCAGCGCCTACAAGATTAATCCCTACATTAAACTTTTCATCGTCGGATTGTATCACATTACCCAGTAAGCCTGTCGCAGTTTCAAACAAACTACCTGACAAATCTGTTTTACTGATTCCTTCAGAACTCAAGAAACTACCTGATGATAATAAATATAGTGCTTGCGTTTGACGCACTTCTTTATCATATAATTTAGTTTGTATCTCTGATTTTAAAACATTACTTACAGTTGGAAAATCAATATTAAAATCAGGATCCGGACTCATTAAATCTCCCTTAATTCCAATCACTACTTCAACCGGAACTTTCTTATTGAATGAGGAATTATCTATCAATAAAGAAGGATTAGCAGTAGTTTTGTACACCGCTTCTAAATTAAGTTGAGCCTTTAGAGGATTTCCATCCCAAGAAATAGAACCTCCTTTTTTAACTGTAAATTTTTTAGTAATACCTGTTGTTCTAAAATTATATGTTCCTTCATAGGCCTGAAAATCTCCCCACATATTAAATTTACCCAAAGTATTAATCTTAAATAACAACGATCCATTTCCCTTACCCTTCATTCCGTGTCCTGAATTTCGATCTAAAATAACCTCTACTTCAGCATCTGGCGTGATATCAAAATCAAACTCTAATTCTAAACCATTATAATCTCTAACTTTCTCAACAATTCCTTGTTTCAAATTGAATTTTTCTTTTGCTGTGATAAAATGCATGAAAGCATTATCACTTACACTTTCTGTATTATTGATTGGAATTTTAATTGCTGTTCCTTTCTCTGACTTAGCATCAACCTTAACAAACAAAGCATTTGTAGGTCCTTTAATGCTCGCTATACCATTAATATAAGCGGCACCAAAATAGGCTGTATCTTCATTATCTTTGGTGTCTAATGATAGTAATCTTTTTGAGGTAACGGTTAAATCCAATTTCCAATCTGAAAAATTTTTATGCTCAATGGTTCCATTTAAAAGTCCTTTGGTCCCATATTTAGAATCTGTTAGTAAATTATTTCTAAACAAGAATTTCTCATCTGTTAAATCAATAATGGTTTTATCGGTCAGAAAATAATCTGTTCCCAAATACGGAATACCCATTCCTGCTTTATCAAGATAAAGACGACCGTTAATTTCAGGCTTAGTAAAATTTCCTTGAATCGTTGCGTTTCCAGATACCAAACCTCTGATGTTAGACAAAACCTCTCCCCCTATTGGTTCTAATGTTGCCAACTTGAATTCATCTAATTTTAATCGTAAGTCTACTACTGTTTCATTGTTCTTAACTTGAAAATTTCCACTCGCATTAAACGCTTCAAAATCATCTTTTTTTATTGTAGAGTTTATAGTGAATTTGGATAAATTTTCATCTCCTTCAATATCCAAGTCGAGTGTTCCTAAATCTGTTTTATTCAAACTCAATTGATCAATCTTCAATGAGGCTGTTGGGCGGAATATTATCTTATCTTGCTTAAAATTGACCTCCCCGTTAATTTTACCATCAAAGACAAATAATTCATTTTCTGGAGTAATTTTATTCAAATTCACATCCTTAAAATTCAATTTTAAATCTTTATACGAATTCCCTCTAGTTGTACCAAATAATTCTATTCTTTGATTTTCGTGAGATAGAACAATGTCCTCAATAATAAACTCTTTTAGCTCTTTGTCAAAAACAATTCGATTGTCTTGAGTATCATTTTCGTTCAAGAACCACAAATAATCCTTAAATTTCACTTCTGATTTACTAATACCAACAACATTTTTCTTTTCTTTATTAATAGTGTGGTATAGATTCAAATTGAAATAATCTTCGCCTTTTGCTCCCTCTTTAAACTCCGTACGAAAAAACAAAGAGTCTTTCATTGTAACATTAATCAAGCTAAAGTCGCGTATTTTATAATATTTAGATTTAATAGAATCCAATTCGATGTATGCATTATACAATGGATTTTTATTATCCACATTAATCCTAACATTATCAAACGTGTTCTTAGCTGCAATAATCTGAGGTGAATTAAAATTGAGTTTAAATTCGTTTTTATCCGAATTGATTTTTCCTTTTACAACTGTGTTAGTTTCAATAGAGATTTCAGGAAAAAGTACTTCTACAATTTTATTATTAATCGAAAAATCAAAATTTAAAAATTGTCCTTTCTCCACCTTATTCGGTTTGTAGTTTGTGTACAAACTTCCTAACGAATTTTCAACTAATTTCCGTAGTTGATTGAATTTGTATTTACCTTCGATTTTACCCTCTACAATATCTGGAGAATTGACCGTTATCGTTCTAATTTTATTTTCATCAAAACTAGAATTAACCTTAAAATCAGTAAAGAAATAAGTCGATTTAGAGTTCGTATAAGTAGTTTCGTTTACAAAGACATCTCCCTGCAAATTATCTACCGAATTCCCGGTAACTTGAACCACAATATCTCCTTTCAATAAAGAGGTCGTGTCTTTAGTAAACTTTAGTTGGTACAAGTTAGCATTGTCAATACCAATATGAAAATCAAATCGGCTATCTTTTTTAGTCCAATCTACTAAACCATCAAATGTCAAATTTAGATTAGGATCATGTATAGCGACTTTTCCTTGATAAATAGGCATTTTGAAATTTCCATTTACCTCTAAATTATGATACGAATAGTTATTGTAATCCATTTGAGAAATTGCCCCTTTGATTTGTGTATTCAAATATTTCTCAGTAAAGCCAACTCCATCAATAGCAAGATTCAGACTAATTTTGCCCAAATCTTTTTCAGAAACAAAAGTTCCTAAGTCAAATTTATCTAAAACCACATTCCCAACATAAGAAGCTTTATCAATAAAATCAATAGAATGCATTACAAAATTTGATTTTACAGCACCTAAAGCAGTAGTCATTACAAAATCGGCATTGATATCTTTTGTGGTCAATTCTGTTTTACCAACTAAATTGAATTTGCCTAATTTTTTCAAATTAGTAGGCAATGTTTTTCCGAGAACATTAGGCAATAAAGTCACTAAATCATCATAACTTGAGGAAAGTGTACTGAATTTCCCTTTCATGTAGAATTCTTGTCCTTTTTTGGGAAACAAATTTTTAAATCGAATGGCGCCAATCATTTTGCTTTTTTTAGAATCCACTAAATTCAATTGACTGACTTTCAAATTGTTTAGCGTTCCCAATAAATTGGCTTTGGTGTAAAAGAATTGGTTTTTACCTAATTCTTTATAAAAACAACGAACATCGTTTGAGGCTAAGGTGGAAGAGGCTAATTGAACATCAAATTGTACTTTATTGTTAAAATCAGTAAAATCTTCGATTCTATAATTCAAAGCAACATTAGCTTTTATCTCAGAGTTTTCTTTAGTATATGCTTCTAACTTTGTTAATTTGATTTGCTTTTTGGTATAACTAAATACTGCGCTTAATTTTTTCACATACACCCCACGATGGTCTAAAAAAGACATTTTCAGAATATTGGTATTTACATCAGGACCGTACAATTTAAAATCAGAAAGTTGAATATTTAATTTTGTAAAATCAACATCCTTTGGAACAACTCTATTTTCATCTGTTACAATAAAATGTCCTTTGGTAATTTGAGCATTTTGTGCAGTCAATAAAAAATGTTTTTTAGAAGGTTTACCTTCTCCAAAAGCATTTATAAAAACGTCAATATTTGTAAGCTTCTCTTTTTTATAGGTTTTTAAATTAAATACTACTCCATCTAAACTCAAGTCACTAAAAATCAAATCCCCATCTAATAACTTCTTTCCGTCTAAAATGGTGGTCTTAATTCGATTTGCATAAATTAAAGTATCTTGATGATGGTCTCTAATCAATACATTTTTAAATTTTACTCCGCCAAAAGGAGAAATCGCCACTTGTTCAAGTGTAATGTCCGTACCAAAATCCTCCTTCAAAGTAGTCATTACATATTGAGCTATCTGAGTTTGAACCACTGGCAAGCTCAACACAATACCAAACACAAGCAACAGGAGTAGAAATCCTATTAACAAACGAGATACTATTTTTTTGATATTTTTAATACGTCTCTATTTTTTATTTCTAATTTGACTTTTAATCAAGATGCTTTAAATAAATTTCTTTAATTTTGGCTGCTCTGATTCACTGAAACAGAATGCCAAATATAATCTAAAATTCGCGCTTTTTTATGCAAAATTCCGAGGTTTTTATCCTTGCTATCGAAAGTTCTTGCGACGATACCGCAGCAGCCGTTTTACATAACGATAAAGTACTATCTAATGTTGTTGCCAATCAATTGATTCACAATCAGTATGGCGGTGTTGTACCTGAATTAGCCTCGAGAGCGCACCAACAAAATATTGTTCCTGTTATTGATGCTGCACTGCGAAAAGCAAATATACAAAAAGAACAACTGTCTGCAATTGCTTTTACTCAAGGTCCTGGTTTAATGGGGTCTTTATTAGTGGGAAGTTCTTTTGCGAAATCCATGGCTTTGGCTTTGCAAATACCCTTAATCGCTGTAAATCATATGCACGCGCACATTTTAGCGCATTTTATTGACGAGCAAGGATTTGACAAACCTGAATTTCCTTTTCTAGCGTTGACTATTAGTGGAGGACATACCCAAATTGTTCGTGTTGATGGTTTTTTTGATATGACTATTATTGGCGAAACCACCGATGATGCTGTGGGAGAAGCTTTTGATAAAAGTGCCAAAATACTAGGATTACCTTATCCTGGCGGACCTTTGGTTGACAAATACGCTCAATTAGGAAACCCCAAAGCATTTCCTTTTACGAAGCCTAAAGTTCCCAATTTAGATTTCAGTTTCTCAGGTTTAAAAACAGCTATTTTGTATTTTATTGAAAAGAAAAAGCAAGAAAACCCCAACTTCATTGACGAGAATATTAATGACATTTGTGCCTCGATTCAATATACCATTATTGAAATTTTAATGGACAAATTAAAGTTAGCCGTAAAAGAAACCGGAATCAAACAAATTGCTATCGGCGGCGGAGTATCAGCTAATTCAGGAATACGCAATACACTAAAAGAAGCCGAAAAAAAATACGGATGGAAGACCTTTATTCCTAAATTTGAATACACTACTGATAATGCTGCCATGATTGGAATTGTAGGGTATCAAAAGTTTTTATCCGAACATTTTGAAAACTCATCTGTGGTTTCCAAAGCACGAATTCAATTTTAAAACTATGCAATTATTTTATAATTCCACCATAAATGAGACGACCGAAACCTTTTCTTTTGATAGAGAAGAAAGCAAACACATCATTAAAGTATTACGTAAAAAAGATGGTGATATTTTATTTGTAACTAATGGTTTAGGTTTTTTATTTAAAACAAAAGTAGTATTCGCTTCGGATTCAAAATGTACCGTTCAAATTGTCTCTTTTGAGAAAGCTGCTCCTGCTCCATTTCGATTGCATTTAGCCGTAGCGCCTACTAAAATGAACGACCGATACGAATGGTTTTTGGAAAAAGCAACCGAAATAGGTATTCAAGAAATTACCCCTATTATTTGTGATCGTTCGGAACGAAAAGTTATCAATCCAGAACGTTTTGAAAAAATTATTCTCTCCGCAATGAAACAGTCTAACGAATTGTTTTTACCAAAACTGAATCCTGCTATTTCGTTTAAAGAATTCATGAAGCAAAAAAACAACGGACTACAGCTGATGGCACATTGTGAAGAAACCGATAAAAAAACATTAAAATCTGTTTTACAACCTACTACAGATGTTACCATTTTAATTGGTCCTGAAGGTGATTTTTCTGAAAAAGAAATTACATTGGCATTGGAACAAAATTTCATTCCTGTTTCTTTGGGAAATACAAGATTACGAACCGAAACAGCAGCAGTGGTAGCCTGTCATAGCGTGATGTTTTTTAATGAGAAATAAATTAAAACTATGAGAAAAATTCATTTCTTATTGTTATTCCTCTCTTTTCAATGCTTTGCTCAAGAAATTGCCTTGGTGAAGTACCACGGAGGTGGCGATTGGTATGCTAACCCTACTTCGCTGCCTAATTTGATTCAATTTTGCAATGCTACTATCCAAACAAAAATTAAATCAAAACCGGCTACGGTAGAACCTAGCAGTCCTGATATTTTTAGCTATCCTTACCTACACATGACGGGACACGGAAACGTACTATTTAATCCAGAAGAAGAAACTAACCTTCGAAATTACTTGAATTCTGGCGGATTTCTACATATTGATGACAACTACGGAATGAACGAATACATTCGGAAAACGATCAAAAAACTATTTCCTTCTAATGATTTGGTTGAGATTCCAGCCAATCATCCTATTTTTCAAAAACCTTTTTCTTTTCCAAATGGCTTGCCTAAAATTCATGAACACGATAGTAAGCGACCACAAGCCTTTGGGATTTTTATTAAAAATAGGCTCGTATTGCTTTACACTTTTGAATGTGATTTAGGAGACGGATGGGAAGATGCCGAGGTACACAACGACCCTCTAGAAGTGCGTCAAAAAGCCTTGAAAATGGGAGCTAATATTATCAATTATATTTTCAATAATTAATGCAACTTACTCACGAAAATACGCCTTTCGAGAAGAAAAAATTCCCTATCACCTTAGTGTGTGACCATATTTATTTCCAACAAAATATCGGTTCGTTATTTCGAATTGGAGAAGCTTTTGGTATCGAAAAAATTATTTTTATTGGCAAAGACATCCCTTTAATACCAAGAAAAATAAACAAAACTTCCCGAAATACGCATTTGCATGTACCCTATACCCTTATTGAAGAAACAGACGTTGCAATTGATTATTTATTGGAAAATAAATACGAAATTATTGCTTTAGAAATAGCCCAAACAAGCACAGCCATCAACGAAGTTAAAGTACATAATAATCAAAAAATAGCCTTGTTAATTGGTAGTGAAATAGCAGGTGTTAGCGAACCGCTATTATCCATTGCAAACCAAATTACCCATATCACTATGTATGGCAACAACAGCAGTATGAATGTGGTTCAAGCTACTAGTATTGCTTTGTACGAAATCACAAATAAGCTAAAGAACCTGTTGGGTGTAATCAAAATTTGAAATGATTTTACCACGAATTCTCAAATTTTTGAAATAACTATTCAATTACATTCGAATTATCATCAAAGATGAACTAATTCTTGCCTTTACATTCTAATAATTCGAGAATTCGTGGATAATAATTCAAAAAAAAACTAATAAATTAAATAATTGCACCCAACGGTTTAAAAGAATAAGAAATAATTAGAGTTTAAAAGCTTCTTAAATCTTTTCCTATCTTTATACCATAAATCAATATCTATTAGAAATGATTACATCTAAAACAATTGCTAACGGAATTTTGAGAGCTATAGGGACTTTGATTGTAATAGCTATTGCTCTATATATTTTGTACCAAATTCAATCGGTTCTTGTATATCTCCTAGTTTCATTGCTACTTACTTTAATTGGAAATCCTATTTTAGACTTCTTAAAAAAGAGATTAAAATTCAACAACACTTTAGCTACAATAAGCACTTTAGTTTTATTTTCTCTTATACTAGTTGGATTTATTTCCCTTTTCATTCCTTTAATTTTGGCGCAAAGCGAAAGTTTATCTTTACTTAACACCAACGAAATAGAACGAAACACCAACCAATTAATCAATCAAATTGCAGTTTTCTTAGAACAACATAATATTGATTCTACCAAGTTTTTAAAAGAAGTGAATATCACTTCTAAAATTAATTTCAATTTTATTCCGAACTTCTTGAATAGTATTATAGGCATCATAAGTAGTTTTGGCGTTGGGCTTGCTTCAGTGTTTTTTATAACTTTTTTCTTTTTAAAAGACCGTAAACTATTTATTGATAGTGCCAAAAAATTAATTCCTGATAGCCACGAAACTCAAATTTTAAACTCGTTAGACAAAACCAATCATTTACTTTCACGATACTTTATAGGACTGTTATTACAACTGGGCATCGTTTTCATTTTATACCTTATTGTTCTATCGATTTTTGGAATGGATAATGCTGTTATTATTGCGTTTTTATGTGCGGTACTCAATATCATTCCGTACATAGGCCCATTAATTGCAACAATTCTAGCGGCTATTTTAACTATGATTAGCCATTTAGGAAACGATTTTCAAACCGTAACTTTACCAACAACACTTTATATTTTAATTGGGTTTTGGATTGTGCAACTTATTGATAATAATCTATCACAACCATTTATTTTTTCTAAAAGTGTTAGTTCGCATCCGTTAGAGATTTTCTTAGTAATACTTATTGCTGGGTTTCTTTCTGGGATTTTAGGAATGATCATCGCGGTGCCTTTATACACTATTTTAAAAGTTGTTGGGAAAGAATTTTTTCCAAACAACATTGTGATTCAATTAATAACTAAAAATATTTAGTCTTGGATTCTCCTATTTTAAATCCTAGCATACAGGAATTTATACAAAATCAAATTGAGGTATCCATTTCAAAATTAGCCCTTCAAAAAAATCCGTTTCCTGAAGTGGAATGGATTACTATTTTGAACCAAATTGAAGCCAAAACCAAAGCAAAAGAAAAGTTACCTACTTGGTTCAAGACTGCTAACATTATTTATCCTTCGAAGATTTCTGTAGAACAAACTTCGTCAGAAAGAACCGCCGAATACAAATCGGGTTTGATTTCAGGGAACAGCCTTATTGACTTAACAGGCGGATTTGGAGTAGATGATTTTTATTTTGCAAAAAAAATTAAAACCGTAACGCATTGCGAAATCAATTCAGATTTATCGAAGATTGTCCAACATAATTTTGAGCAATTAGGCGTTACCAATATACAATACTTTACTGGAGATAGCTTAGACGTTTTACAATCAACAACTTCAAAATGGGATTGGATGTACATTGATCCGTCACGACGTAATGATGCCAAAGGCAAAGTATTTATGCTTCAAGATTGTTTGCCCAATGTTCCTGAGAATTTAAATTTCTATTTTGAAAAATCAAACGCTATCTTGATCAAAACAGCGCCATTGTTAGATGTAGCCGCTGGATTGTCTGAACTACACAACGTAAAAACAATACATATTGTGGCTTTAGAGAACGAAGTGAAAGAATTGCTTTGGGAATTGCATAAAAACTACACTGGAGCTATTGCAATCAAAACCGCAAATCTTACTAAAGAAACTATTGATACTTTTGAATTTACATTGGGCAAAGAAGCCTCTGAATCCAATTATTCACTACCCCAACGCTATTTGTACGAACCCAATAGCGCTATTATGAAATCGGGAGGTTTTGACGAAATAGGTACTAATTACCAACTAAATAAACTACACAAACACTCCCATTTGTATACTTCTAATGAAGTAATTGAATTTCCTGGACGCATTTTTGAAATACAACACCACATTCCTTATGCAAAAAAAGAGGTAAAAACACATTTAGAAAATTCCAAATGCAACATTACCATCCGCAACTTTCCAGAAACAGTCGATACCCTTCGTAAAAAATGGAAAATTAAAGAAGGAGGCAATTCATATTGTTTTTTCACAACTGATATGAAAAATGATAAAATAGTTTTAATTTGCGCCAAAATAAAATAAACCATGAAACACCTACTTGCCATCGCTATATTTTTATTCAGTTTACAATCATTTGCCCAAAAACCCTGTGAATACACTACCGATGTAACCGATTCTATTGGCACCTATAAATCTACCAAAGAATACATGATTGCCGAGAAAAATTTTGCAGGTACGTCTAGCTATATTTTCTTTTCTTTGGCCGTAGCCGATGGAATGCCTTTATTGAACGTTCAATTAATTCAAAAAAGCAAAGGGTTTATGAAAGCCAATTGTTTCGATAAAAACTCCAAACTATTTTTACAATTAAATAATGGAAAAGTGGTTACCTTACTTCACATGGACCAAGAAAACTGCGGAACTATGCTTCGTGACGACAAAGGTTTTGATAACCGAATTACTCCGGGAACTTTTATGTTTATGAAAGATAGTTTTGAAGAATTAAAGAAATCACCCGTATCGATGATGCGTATCAAATACTTGACTGATACTGAAGATTACGTGCTTAAAAAGCAATTCATTTCAGAACTAAACAACGAAGTATACGAGCCTGAAACCTACTTTATTCAAAACATTGACTGCGCTAAATAAGTTATTATCTCTGATTTAATTACATTTCCATTTAGTATTGGCAACTTTATCTTTCGAGGCATTTTGTAAATTATAATGCCACCATTCTGAATCAAAAGAAACAAAGCCATTTTCTTGCATAATTTGTTTAAGAAGCGCTCTATTTTGCTTTACCTCATCCGAGAGATTTTGGTAATTATGCCCCGCTTCAGGTCCAAAAAAATCAAAGGGAGTTCCCATATCCAATGCCTTACCGTTCTTGTCTACTAACGTAATATCAACCGCTCCTCCTCTATTGTGAATCGAGCCTTTAGCAGGATCAGCCACATACTCCGGATTAGAAACAATTTGCCACATTTTTTTTTGAATATCCAATGGACGGTAACAATCGAAAATTTGAATGCGGTAACCTTTTTTTATCAATTTTTCATTGGCTTTTACCAACGCTTTTACCGTTTTCAAGCGCAAAAAACATTCAGCACAATCATAGACTTTGGCTTTCAAGAAATTGTCGGTAGTTGCATATTTCATGTCATACACAAAATCACCGCTATAGTCTTTTAAATTGACAAAAGTAGTATCAGCAATCACTCCGTGATTTTGAGCGTGAAGCAAAGTAGTCGCTGAAAAGAAAACTAGTAAAAACAAAGACAAATTCAATCGCATCCTAACTTTTTGTTATAATTATCTGTTAAAAGTATTTATTTTTTTTGACTAAATTATCTATTAACTGCTAAATTTGAAATCGCATTAAAAAAACCTATTTTTGACTAAAATTATACTTTTATGAAACCGCCATTAACCATACGTTTGCTCAAGCAAACACCAATAAATAAAAGGCGATACCATATATGACCACTAACAAACAATTTTTTACCTATATGAAAATCCAATCTATAGTTTGTACTTTCTTACTATTCATGATCTCTTTTTGTTCATTGGCACAGGCCAAAAAAACAATTTCGGTAAGCCAAATTGAATTCCAATCGCCTGAATACAAAAACAAAATGTACTATTTAGCCAGTCATTATGGAAAATACCAGACCCTACTAGATTCTGTAAAAGGGACTTATGACGGAAAGTTAGTCTTCAAAAAAGACCAAAAATACGTAGAGGGAATTTATATGTTAGTGACTACAGACAAAAAAATAGAATTGGAATTCTTGATGGATACGAATCAAAAATTCAATATTCAGGTTACCAATCCTACCGAAAAAACGTTGGCCATACAAAACTCTCCCTTGAATCAAGATTTCAATAACTTCAATTCTTTTTTCAGAACCAAAATGGAAGGAATCAAATCTTTAGAAAAAAGTTTGGCCGACAAAAAAACAAAACAAGACAGCGCTGTAGTTATCAAAGATTTGAAGAAAATTCAAAGTGAAATCAATACCTACAAAAACAATTACATTCAGGCGAACCCTAGTAATACCTTGGCACTATTATTCAGAATGAGTCAGCCCATTGATAATTTTTTGAACAAACCTGCCGAAGAACAACTAGCCACTAAAGCCGATTCGATTGCGTATTTGAAAAAACACTTTTTTGACGGAATTAACTTTAAAGACAATCGCTTATTGCGCAATCCTTTTTTAGAGAATCGTATTGCTACCTATTTCAACTCTTTTGTTCCCGTTACACCCGAAGCTGTTACTACTGAAATAGTCCAGATTTTAAATCAAACTGATCAGCCTAACGGAGACGTATTCAAATACCTCAGCCTGCATTTTGTCGATTTGTATGCCGAGCCTAAAATTATGGGTATGGACCGCGTGTTTATCAATATTTACAACACCTATTTCAAAAACAAAGAATACGCTTGGCTACAGCTCAAACAGAAAGAATTCTTTAAGTTCAAAGTATCGAGTATCAAAGACAATTTAGTGGGAGACAAAGGGCGTAATTTATTTATGCTAACCCAAGACCAAAAACGAATTGACTTGTATGACGTTAAAGCCAAATACACCATAATTGCTTTTTGGGATCCTACTTGTGGGCATTGTGCCACCGAAATTCCAAAAATGCACGAGCTTTACGAAAAAGAATGGAAACAAAAAGGCGTAGTCGTTTTTGCAGTAAACAACAATACCAATGAAATGGTAAAATGGAAGGAGTTTATTGACAAAGAAAAACTATCCGATTGGATAAACGTTTACCCTGCCCCTGTAGTTACAGGCAATTACACCAAAGAAGATGTCGATTTCCAAACCCTATACAACGTGAGACAAACTCCGGTTATCTATCTTTTAGACCAAGAAAAGAAAATTATCGCTAAAAAAGTAGGAGCTGAAAATTATACTAAAATTATAGAGCAATTAGAAAAGAAAAAGTAGTATTTCAAAAAAACTCCTTAATTTCTTAAGAAGTTAGACTTTCTTAGTAGTAAATTAAATAAATACTTCAAACTAAAAAACTAAATTTATACGTTAAATAATTACATATTAAAATAATTTTTTTGGCTAAATTCTATTTGTTCTCTTTCATTAGTAGTTATCGAAACAGGGAAAGAAATAATTTCTGAATACCCACCACCATTATTTGTATGATGGCTTGTTCTATCTCTACCTATCACATTCCATTCTGTTCCTGTATTAGGAATTTGGGGAGCTAAAGAAATAGTCTTTAAGCTAGTGTGAAAAGGAGCTACAGAAGGTGAAGTAGCTACTCCATTTATATACAAAGTACCATTATAAACAGAACTCGAAGTGAACGAACTATGGAATAAATTTGTACTTGGTCTTGAATGCCAATGAAAATAGGTATAATCACCTAACAAAAAACCATCTGAACCTGTTATTGAACCAAATTTATTAACCACAATTACTTGTGCATTAACTGCAATAGAAGCGCCTGAAACATCCATATGGTTATATACGCTAGAACTAGGTACTGCATAAAAAGCAATAAAAGGCTGTCCATTTGATGTTACTAATGAACCTGCCATAACAATTTTAGGTTGGTAAATGCTGGTTATTTGAGTTAAATTTTTTCCATTACCACTCTGATCATACCAAATTCTAACATACCCATCATTAGCGCCTATAAAAGATAAAAGTGTTGTCGTATCCAAATTTCCACTAGCATCAAAACCGATATCTCGTGTAACTCCATCACTACTTCTCCTTACTTGAATACAATAACCCGTGTAATTTTTAGAAAGTTTTCTAACACTAACTGCTATAGAAGGCGTTTGCGCTATCACATCCAAAACATAATTCCCACTCGAAACAGATTGTAAAATATATGGTGTTCCTGCTACTTGGCCATGACTAAAACCAAAATAAAAGAACAAAATAGTAATTATTTTTTTCATCTTAAACAAATTAAAATCCTGTTGCTAGATAAACGTACACAGTTGTTCCCATAACCAAAAAAGTATATAATGAATGCTTATTTGCTGTAGTAACTCCATTGTTTACATATCTAAACGTAAATCCAGTAGCGCTGAACACCGAAGTCCCTGCGGTAGCCCCTTGAACTGCTAGAGTATATGTTCCCCCTGTTTTTATATTTGTTAATGTAAATGCACCTGCACTTGCTGTAGTAAAAGCTAAATTACTCTGAGAAAAATCAATTGTTGTGGTAGCTGAGGCATCATGTGCTGTAGTATTAGTAACGGATCCATTTATTTCTAATTTAGAGGCTGGGGTGCTAGTACCTATTCCCATATTACCTGAAGATAGAACTCTTACGCGCTCCATGTTATTTGTAGAGAATACCATCGGACCATTATCTACATTATTGAGGTTAATTGTATTAATTGTAGTATTATCCCAAAACACCGCAAATCTTGAGTTTGAATCTAATGAAAGCATACGTTTCCAACTATTTGAAGCGATTGAATTTACATACCCTCCTCTAAACCAAAAATTTTGATCAGTCAAAGCTGTTTGCCCAAAATAACCTGAACCTTTAGCTACTTGAGATAATGTAAACCAAGCCAAATTGTTTGGGATTTGATTTGAAATAGCTCCTAAATTATCTGTAACATAAAAACCATTTCCACGATTTGCCCACACATTGTAATCTCTAAGTTCAGTTGTACCAGAATTAACTCCATTAGCTGTTATGAGAGGTAGACTATTTCCTGTCGCATAAACTACATTTCCTGTGCCATCTATAGATAAATAGTTAGGCATTATAAGTTGGGGTTGAGGCGCTCGTCAAATTAGTAAATCTCAATCCTGAGGTGCCTGAAGTACCTGAAGTAATCTCTAACTTTGTATTAGGGGTTGTATTACCTATTCCTATATTTATTCCATTATCAAAAATTTGACTATCGGCCAATGTACTTCCATTGGTTGAAAATTTCACTATTCTATTTTGACTACCAGTACCTGTAACTGGATTAATCAAAATATTTTGTTTTGCTGTAAGAGCAGTTGATACAAATTCTGTTGTGGCTATTTGAGTGGAGTTAGTACCAACAACTGCTGTAGGAGCCGTTGGTAATCCAGTTAAAATAGGAGAATTTAAAGGTGCTTTAGTAGCTAAACCAGGTACTAAAGGTGCATCTGCAGTACCACTTAAATCACCAGCCAATTTGATTTTGCCTTTGTTTGAAGAGCTTGCATCTATAACTCCTGCACTTATTTGATTATCAACATACGTTTTTACCGCATTTTGAGTTGGGAACAAAACATCGCTTGTCCCTAAATTACCATCTGATGATTTATTAATTCCGTTTTCCTTCAAAGCCTCTTGAGCCATTGCTCTATTTTTTTCATTTGTTAAACTAACTGCTAAATTCATTTCAGCAGCAGTAGCCCTTAAAGTTTCGGTATTTAATGCTAATTGAGTTGCTATAGAGATAGGTTTATTCAAATCTGAAGTGTTATCCACATTATTTAATCCTAAATTAGTTTTAGCACCAACAATATTTGTAGCTCCAGTCCCCCCATTTGTAATGGCTACTATTCCCGTTACATTATCTGATCTTTTTGCATAATTTGAAAAAGGTACTGTGGTAAAAAATTGCTCACTTATAGTTATAAAAGTAGAGCAACTTGTAGTTAAATCAACTTCTACTTTCATTTTTTTATTCGACCCATCCCAAACCACTGTATGGAAATTTGAAGCATATCCTCCTACTTGATTACCTGTACCAATTACCAGATTAACCATACCAAAATCATCAGTTTGAGTTGGTATTGTTTCCTGATATTCTAGTTGAGTATTCATATCGATAATACTAAATCGTAAACAAATTGATCTATTTGACAATACTAAATCGCTCTGATTATTTCCCGGCAAAATTTGTCCCGATGGATTATAAATTACAGCTTGATAGGTTATCCCTGAGCTAGTTTGTGCTTGAAATTGCAATGTTGCAAATAAGACTATAAATAAGACTATCTTTTTCATAAAACTACAGATTAATATAATTCTAAATGAACTCCAAAGAGGAGTTGGTGATTGTGTATGGTAACTTTTTCATTAGTCGTATTCGAAAGATTATACGATGAAGCATAATTATATCCTAAACTCAAATACGCGTACTCTGAAAGATTGCATTGTGCTTGCAATCCTAAACTAGGAGTAAATTGCAATCCTTTAAATTCTTTATGATTAGAAATAGTATAAAAAGAATTGTTGATTAATTGACTTCCTGACACTATTGTTCCAAGATTGAAACTTCCTTTAACCGCTACATCCAAATGATTTGTTTTTATAAAAGAGTAAGCAATTGTATTCTGAACCCCTATGAACTCTGTCTTCCACTCATAATGATTTGCTCTATTCCCACTTTCTGCGTTATATTGATTTAATGTCAAACCTACGTTATAATTAAGCGGATTATCAAATGGTAATCTTGTAATCGCAATAGGTATTGCTATTCCTATTTCGTATGAATCTCCGATACCCTTATTGGTCAAATTAATATTTTTTATTCCATTTGATTTTATATCAAAATTAGCATGGTTTTTACCGACTAATACATAGACAGCTTGAGAGTATCCAACAAAGGAACTTAGTAATAATAGTAAATAAATTTTTTTCATCTAATAGAAAGTATTTGAGTTGTATAATTTAAGTTCGGTCCTGTCAATTTAGCTATATATGTCCCTTCTGAAAGATATAAATCTGTTACTGATATAATTGAATTAACAGGTTTCTTATCTGCTCTATAAACTAATCTTCCCAGATTATCAAACAAACATATGGTAACAGTTGATAGCATATCAGAGGATAATTTAAAATGAATTTCTGAAACAAAGGGATTAGGATAGACTTGTACTTGTACTAGAGAAGTGTTTAAAGGAATAGTAGGTTGATTACTTTGAATAAACCCTTGCACAACAAAAAATGAAGACGTTTTAAAATTACCGATAACACTAATTTGTCCAATACTTTGATTAACTCTATAACCATTAAACAACATAGTATTTTTTCCTTGTGTACTTAATGTTTGGTGATGTAAACGTTGGGAATATATTTTTCCTAAGATGGAGAAGCAGAATAAAAAAACATATAGATTTCTCATAACAACCGAGAATTGATTTTTTAAATAAAATTACTACCGATCTGGAAATCTACAATGAATTATTAAGGGGGAAATAACATTTAGAAAATCAAAACTTTATGCTTGTTTTTCCATATGCAAACTTACGACTATTTGTAAGAACATTTTTATTAAAATATACTTTTGCCTAAATATTAATTTTCTTACTAAAAAAATACAATCCTAATTTAAAAACAGCATTATTTTTTGCATTTTTTGCATCTTTAAATCAAAAAAAATTAAAAAATAATACGGGTGTTTTTTTAATTTTTGAAAGTTTTTATTTACAAAAAATATTTAATTTTATTTTTTTATAACAAAAAAACCAATTACAGTTAAATTTTATATTTAGTAGAATTAATTATTTTAAAAAAACAAGACTTTATCAAACTAAAAAACCTGAGGGTGCAATATCTATTTTAGGAAAATGCTGTGTCTTCAAATTCCATAAAAAACCACACCCAACAGGGATATCATTAAATTTTTTTCAAATTTTCACATAACTAAAATGAAAAAACAATAATCAATTTTGAAATACAATTCAAAATCAAATTCATTTTGTTAAGTGCAAGTAATCAATTTTTAAAAAATAGATTTTACGGTTTTTTTGGATTTTTTTTACGGTTTAATTTACTGATTAAACCGTGAAAAAACATTTTATAGTAGTCCCTTGTTGCAAGACACTTGTTATTACGAATTCAGCTCTAGCCTGAGTAGCACGTTCTTTCATACTCTTCAAACCAATACCTTGATACAAGGAGTCACTATAAAAACCACTCCCATTATCCTCAATGCTCAATACTAATTTTGAAGGAATTTCTAAATATAATTTGACATGACACTCTGAAGCATTTGCATATTTATGCATATTAGATATCGCTTCTTGAATGATTCTATAAATAGTAATTTTAACTAAACTGGATATTGCACTCCAATCAATCATGGGATCAGACTCAAAATTACAATTAGTCAAGCTAATCTCCTCAATCTCTTTAATACATTTAGACAACAAAAAGAGGTAATCAAATTGAGTAGAGATTTCATCTGTATGTAAATCATGAACTACTGCTCGGATATCCTTTTCTAAAATTTGTAATTCATCAATATAGCTATCTATTTTTTCTTTAGACTCTTTTTTATCACTCGCATTATGCAATCCCAGTTGTAACCTAATACCGTACAAACGATTCAAAATAGTATCATGTAACTCCTTAGCAATTCTATTTTGCTCCTTTTCCTTAGCTACAGTCAAATCAGTTTGATACGATTTCATTAATTCAAACAATTCTAGTTCGGCATCTTGTAGTTTTTGACGGTAATTAAATTCTTTCTGCCTACTACTCCAAAACCAAATTATAAAAACAAATGACAGCAACAATATTCCGAACAACAAATACAAATTTCGTTCACTCAAAACTTTATTTTTATCCTCCAATGTAGAAGTTTCATAGGCTATTCGAGCATATTTATTTCTACTTTTACGCTGTACTTTAGCTAAACTATCAGTTAATACTATGTATCGTTTATTGTATTTCAAACTATTTTTTAAATCTATTTTAGAAAGTAATTCCAAATTCAATTTACTATTATCTAACTGTTTGAATTTTTCTGCTAACAGTAACGATCGTTTTAAATAATGAATTGATTTAGCGGTATCTCCAACAACAGCAAAATATTCTCCAAGATTACTTAATTTATAAATTTTACTTGAAGCTATACCGCTTTTTTCAGAAATTAATAAGGACTCTAATAATAATGCTTTACTTTTTTTTAAATCTCCTAATTTCATTATAACATATCCTAAATTACCAATAACTGTTGCGTATTCATTAGGCCATCTATTTTTTAAATTAGGAGTTACTAATAATTCTAATTCTTTCTTTGCTTTTAAATATTGATGTTGTTTTTCATATATATTGGCGATATTTACTGATAATGATACATCAAAATTATTTCCCCTAGAATCATATTTTTTCATATTTGAAAGAACTTTCTTGGCCTTCAGATAATAGTGTAATCCTTCATCATATTCTTCCATTCTTTCAAAATTAGAAGCTAATAAATTATAACATGTAAATAGCATTTCTTGATCATCACTATTTTTTAAAAGCTGCAATGCTTTAGATACTTGTATTTCACTCTCTAAATAATTTCCTTCATAAAACAACACATACGCTTTATTAAACAGCATTCTACCTGACATTTTTGTATCGCCCAATAAACGATATAATTTTTCAGCTTGTTGGTAATAAAAATAAGCGCTGTCCTTATGGGTTATTTCATAAGAATCACCCATATAATAAAGGGATTTAGCCATTACTGAACTATCCTTGACTTCTTTAGCTAATTGAAAGGCATTTTTACTTAAATTATATGATTGTTGAGATCGATTTAGAAAATAATACTCTGAAGATAAATCTAACAATGCAGATCGAGTTAGAGAATCATTAGAGAGTGAATGTGAAAGTATACTTAATGAATCTAGGTAGTGTATTTTTTGATTAGGAGAGAATTGTTTGTATTTTGAAGATGAAACGACAATAAACGATTGCACTTTATGCTTAGAACAAGAAGGTAGCATAAACAAAATCAGTAAAATAAAAATAAATAGTGTTTTCTTCAATTTGTTTTTTCCAAAAATAATAAAAAAAGACCATGTAAACATGGCCTTAATAGATATTTACATAACGTTATTATCCTCTAGTTTTAGGTATAATAGGCTCTCCAATATCGTCAGCATTGACATTTGATGGTTTAACCGTTGTTTTTGTTTGTTTTGCTGTTGTATCTGCTGGCAAATCATCTACTGTACATGATTGAAATAATACACCAAAAACAAATACAAAGACTAATTTAAATACTAATGAATTTTTCATAATAAATCATTTAAAAGGATTATACAATTCATCCTAGCAATACCTTTTGAGTATTGCAATTCAATTGATTTTTCTGAAAAGAGAGGATGTCTTTGCAGAGCTGTTTTAGAGTCATACCCCACTCTAAATACAACCATTAAAGCTTTAACGTCATTGATTGGACTAAACAAATGTAACTGCTCAAAAAGAATTCTCTTTACTCAAAAGCACTCTGATTAGTAGGTAACTATTTTATTCTAGTATATCACTATTTTTTGCGAGTAATTCACCTCGTTTTATGAAATCCGAATAATTATTGTATTAATATTATCTTTATAAGTCCTTGAAAAAGGTAAGAGAATTTGATTATTCATAAGATAACATTTATTTTTTCCTAAATTTATTCTGCTTACATGATTTACATTAATAATGTAACCGTGATGAATTCTAAAAAAACAAAATGGCAAAAGTTTTTCAAAGTGCTTTAACGTTTTGAAAGCAGTAATAACTCTACCTGACTGCAAATGGAAATCAGTAGTATTGTTATCTGCTTTCAAGTAAACTATATCTTGAGTACTAATAAAATGATAATCCCCATTTGATTTTATAGAAATTTTATCTGCATATAGCAATTTGTGTGTTTTTTGATATCTCAATAAACATTTGCGTAATTCATTAGGGTGTATGGGAGTTAATAAATACCCTGAAACCCCAAGTTGATAAGCCTCAAAGGCTTGCTCTTTAGAGTTACTCAAAACAATAATTGCAGGTAGTACATCTAAGAATTCATGCAATTCATTTAACAATGAAAAAGAGATCTGATTCTGAGGATTATCAATACATACATCGATATTCAAAAACACCAAATCAGGATTTAACTCTAATATTTTAATTAGTCCGTCGATGTTATTATTACAAGTAGCGACACATAAAAGGTCATCATGAGTCATGATTACTTCTAATGTTGACTCTTTGATTTGGGATCCATCAATAAGTACATAAGAAAACTGCATTTTTAAACGCAATTTATAGTAGTATCAAATTGTTATTTTACGGTAAAACCGTAATTTTAAATCGTTTTATGTACATTTAAACCGTTTTATTCCCCACATAATTCAAACGAAACAAAAAATGAATATTTTAATTATTGACGATCATCCACTAAATGTAGATAGCTATACTGCACTCTTATCTACTATTGAAACTATAGAAAAACCTATTTTTTATCGCGCTTATAATTGCAAAGAAGCCTTCGAAACAATTCAAAAATTAAGTAGTAGCAATACTCCTATAGACATTGCATTCCTTGACGTAAGTTTACCTGCTTACGAAGACCAAAACATCTATTCAGGAGAAGATATCGGGAAACTATTGCAACAACAGTGTCATAATTGTAAGATTATTATTATTTCTATGCATAGTGAACCTGTTTGGGTTAATCGAATAATCAAAAAATTAAATCCTAACGGATTCCTTTCAAAAAATGATATTGATTACAAAGGTTTTTCCAAGATAATAAAACTAATTAATAATGACAAAAACTACTACAGTAAGTCTATTATAGAAGCACGGAAAGAATTCATGTTTAAGAATCTTGACTGGGATGAACATGATAGCAAAATATTACAATTGATTGCTGAAGGAATAAAAACAAAAATACTGCCCGACTATATTCCTCTTTCGTTAAGTAGTATTGAAAAAAGAAAAGCCAATTTGAAAAAACAATTACTTTTTAATGGTGGTAGTGATAAAGAATTGATTAAAGCAGCTAAAGAAATGGGACTTTTTGACCTCCCAAAAACAAGATAAAACTAAACAATTAACACATTAGTTTTTTTGGAATTATTTATCCAACTCATCTGATTTTCATAATCAACTTAAAATACTTTTTGAACTGGCGCAAAAAGAACTTAAAAACAAAGTGGAACATATTGATAGTATTTGATTTCTATTATAGAATTATAGTTAAATTAAAACAAAAAAGGGGTTAAAATGAGTTTCACATATTTTTTGTCACTCCATAAAAAAGCAATACATTAGCGCCTTCAAAAATCACTTCAATTATAATGAAAAATACAGCCCTAACACACATTCACGAAAGTTTGGGAGCCAAAATGCTACCCTTTGCCGGATACAATATGCCAATTCTATATGAAGGGGTTAACGCTGAACATGAAATTGTTCGAACAGGAGTAGGTGTATTTGACGTATCGCACATGGGCGAATTTTTACTTTCTGGAGCCAATGCTTTGACACTAATTCAAAAAGTAACTTCTAATGATGCCTCTACTTTAACCATCGGTAGAGCGCAATACTCTTGTTTGCCTAACAATGAAGGAGGAATCGTAGACGATTTATTGGTATACAAAATAAAAGAGGACGAATATTTATTAGTAGTCAACGCCTCTAACATTGATAAAGATTGGGATTGGATAAGTAGTCATAACGATTTAGGCGTTGAGATGCAAAATCTTTCTGATGAGTATTCATTACTAGCAATCCAAGGCCCAAAAGCAGTCGAAGCTATGCAAAGTTTATCTTCATTGGATTTATCACAAATAGCTTATTATCATTTTGAAATAGGTGATTTTGCGGGAATCAATAATATTATTATTTCAGCTACAGGATATACAGGAGCGGGAGGTTTTGAAATTTATTGTAAAAACGCCGATGTAGAACACATTTGGAACAAAGTATTTGAAGCAGGAAAAACCTTTAACATCCAACCTATAGGATTAGCCGCTCGAGATACCTTGCGTTTAGAAATGGGATTCTGTTTGTATGGAAACGATATCAACGACACTACTTCGCCATTAGAAGCAGGATTGGGTTGGATAACCAAATTCAATAAAGAATTTACTAATTCTGCTAATTTGCAAAAGCAAAAAGAAGCTGGTGTTACTAAAAAATTAGTAGGTTTTGAAATGATAGAACGCGCCGTTCCTAGACACGATTACGAAATTGTAGATGCCACAGGAAATACAATCGGAATTGTTACTTCTGGAACTATGTCGCCATCAATGAATAAAGGAATTGGTTTAGGATATGTAAATTCCGAATTTAGCCATGTTGATAGTACTATCTACATCCGTATTCGTAAAAATGATGTACCTGCCAAAGTGGTACAACTACCCTTTTATAAAAAATAATAAGAATTGTAAAACTGCAAAATAGTAGTATTTTTGCAACGTTTAAAAAATAGCAGCAATGGGAAGAGCGTTTGAATTTAGAAAAGGTAGAAAAATGAAACGTTGGTCAGCAATGGCCAAAGCCTTTACTAGAATTGGTAAAGACATCGTAATGGCGGTAAAAGAAGGAGGACCAAATCCAGATGCCAATTCACGATTAAGAGCGGTAATACAAAATGCAAAGGCAGCCAATATGCCTAAAGAAAATGTAGAACGCGCAATTAAAAAAGCAACTGAAAAAGATACGGCTAATTATAAAGAAGTGCTGTTTGAAGGCTATGCCCCTCACGGAATTGCACTTTTAATTGAAACGGCTACTGACAACAACAATAGAACAGTCGCTAACATTCGTAGCTATTTCAATAAATGCAATGGAACTATGGGAACTCAAGGTTCTGTTGAATTTATGTTTGACCACACTTGTAATTTTCGCATTCCAAAAGAAGGTATAGATCCTGAAGAATTGGAATTAGAATTCATTGATTTTGGGGCCGAAGAAGTTTTTGAAGATGAAGATGGAATATTAATTTATGCACCTTTTGGAAGTTTTGGTACAATTCAAAAAGAATTGGAAAACAGAGGGTTAGAAATTTTATCCTCTGGTTTTGAAAGAATTCCTCAAATTACCAAAAAACTTACTGAAGACCAAGTGGCTGATGTAGAAAAATTGATTGAAAAAATTGAAGAAGATGATGATGTGATGAATGTTTATCATACTATGGAAGAATAATCCTTTATTTGGTTAAGACCCATATTAATTCACATAAAAAAAACTCCAGAAAATTTCTGGAGTTTTTTTTTATGTTAGCACACTACTTTTTACTTTATAAATTCAATTCGTTGCGATTCTTCTTGGTTAACACTATCGAAAAAACCTTGCTCATTCATCCATTCATCACTAAATACCTTACTCATATAACGTGAGCCATGATCTGGGAAAATAGCGACAATATTACTATTTGCATCAAACTCTCCCTCATCTGCATATTGTTTAATTGCTTGAAAAACAGCTCCTGAAGTATAACCTACAAACAACCCTTCTACTTTGGCTAATTCCCGAGTAGCATGAGCACTTTCTTCGTCAGTAACCTTCATGAATTTATCAATAACATCAAAATCTGTTACAGATGGAATCAAGTTTTTACCTAACCCTTCTATTCGATACGGATAAATTTCATCTTTATCAAATTCTCTAGTTTCGTGATATTTTTTCAACACAGAACCAAAAGCGTCCACTCCTAAAATTTTAATATTGGGATTTTGTTCTTTTAAATACTTGGCCGTTCCTGAAATAGTCCCTCCTGTTCCACTACAAGCGACAAGATGCGTGATTTTTCCATTGGTTTGATTCCAAATTTCAGGACCAGTACTCAAATAATGCGCATCAAAATTGAGTTGATTAAAATATTGATTGATGTAAACAGAACCTTTAGTTTCTTCGTGCAAACGTTTAGCAACACTATAATAGGAACGTTCGTCATCTGCTGAGACGTGTGCTGGGCAAACATATACTTTGGCACCCATAGCACGAAGCATATCAATTTTATCTTTAGAAGATTTTGAACTTACAGCAAGAATACAATTGTATCCTTTTATAATGCTTACCATTGCTAAACTAAATCCAGTATTGCCTGAAGTCGTTTCTACAATCGTATCACCAGGAGTTAAGATTCCTTGCTTTTCTGCTTGTTCAATAATATATAATGCAATTCTGTCTTTAGAAGAATGTCCAGGATTAAATGCTTCTACTTTAGCATAGAAATTACCTTCTAAGCTTTCAGTTACCTTTTTCAATTTAATAAGAGGAGTGTTTCCTATTAAATCTAAAATAGAATTATGAGCATTTATTTCTTCTTTCATAAAAAAATGATTAATCAAGGTCATTTTTGGATCGCCTTAACTTTGAGCAAATTTAATACTATTTTTCAATTATTTTTTGATTTTCTCTAAATCTAGTAAAAAAGAATACTCTTTTGCTACTTCTTTGATAGCTTCAAATCGTCCCGAAGCCCCTCCATGTCCCGCATCCATATTAGTATTCAAATACAAAACAGCATTTCCTTTTTTATGGGTACGCAATTTTGCCACCCACTTTGCAGGTTCCCAATACTGTACTTGCGAATCGTGTAAACCAGTTGAAACGTACATATTAGGATATGCCTGTTCTTTCACATTATCATAAGGAGAATACGACAACATATAGTCGTAGTACTTTTTATTGTTTGGATTTCCCCATTCGTCATATTCACCCGTAGTGAGCGGAATGCTGTCGTCTAACATAGTGGTCACCACATCTACAAAAGGAACTTGGGCAATCACACCATTGTATAACTCAGGTGCCATATTAATGACTGTGCCCATCAGCAACCCTCCTGCTGAACCTCCTTCGGCATACAAATGAGCTGGTGACGTGTATTTTTCCTGAATCAAATATCGAGAACAATCAATAAAATCAGTAAACGTATTTTTTTTCTTTAATAATTTTCCGTCTTCATACCATTGTCTTCCTAAATCTTCTCCTCCACGAATATGGGCAATAGCAAAAATGAATCCGCGATCCAACAAAGTCAGTCGAGTAGTCGAAAAATAAGGCTCCATCGTTACTCCATACGAACCATAAGCATATTGTAACAGTGGATTCGTACCGTCTTTTTTCACTTCTTTACGATACACCATTGAAATAGGCACTTTGGTTCCGTCTTGAGCTGTAGCCCAAACACGTTCTTCAACATAATTATTCTTGTCAAATTGGCCTCCCAAAACGGCTTGTTCTTTCTTGATTTCTTTTTCTTTGGTTTTCATATTGAAATCAATTACCGAAGAGGGGGTAGCCAAAGATTGGTAACTATAACGTAAAATATCAGTATCAAAATCAACATTTGTAGTCGTATAGGCATTATAGGTTTCGCTCCCAAATGGCAAATAATACTCCCCTTCTCCGTTCCAAGGCATGATTCGAATATGATTCAATCCATTGGAACGTTCTTCTACCACCAAATAATTTCTAAAAATCTCAATATCCTCAATCAATACGTCTTCTCGGTGCGCAATTACTTCTTTCCAATGTTTCTTTTCGGTGGCATTCTCAGGAGTTTTCATCAATTTAAAATTGGTCGCTTTATCTTTATTCGTCAAAATATAAAACGAATCGCCAAAATGAGAAATACTGTATTCTAGTCCGCGAACTCTAGGTTGAAAAACTTTAAATTCGCCTTCGGGTGTATCTGAATTCAAAATGCGATACTCTGTTGTCATGGTACTATCAGACCCAATTACAATATATTTTCTTGATTTTTCTTTGCCAACTGAAACATTGAACGTATCGTCTTTTTCTTCAAAAACCAAAACATCCTCCGTTGCTGAAGTTCCTAATTGGTGTCTAAAAACACTATCCGCACGCAAGGTCACTTTGTCTTGTCGCGTGTAAAAAAGGGTTGTATTATCATTAGCCCAAACCGAACCTCCCGTTGTATTTTCAATCACATCTGAAAGGATTTCGTTGGTCTCTAAATTTTTAATTTTAATAGTGTAAATACGTCTCCCAACAGTGTCTATCCCAAAGGAAGCAAAACGATTGTCTGGACTCACGCTCAAACCTCCTAACTGAAAAAAGGCGTGACCCTTGGCCAATTCATTACAATCAAACAAAATTTCTTCTTGGGCTTCTAAGCTTCCTTTTTTTCTTGAATAAATGGGATAATCTTGCCCTTTCTCAAAACGAGTGATGTAATAATAGCCGTTGTATAAATACGGAACCGATTGATCGTCTTCTTTAATACGCCCCTTCATTTCCTCAAACAATTCCTTTTGAAAATCCTTTGTATGCGCTGTCATCGCTTCATAATAAGCATTTTCTTGATTCAAATAATCAATTACTTCAGGGTTTTCTCTGTCGTTCAACCAAAAATAATTATCCAATCGAATCTCGTTGTGTTTCTTTAATTTTTTCGGAATTATTTTGGCTATGGGAGCGGCAATAGGTAAAGACATCTTTAGAATTTGTTAATTAAATTAAAGTGCAAAATAAGGTAAACCCTATTGAAAAATCTGCTATTTTAACTTTATTTTAGTATGTAATTACAGTCAGAATGTACTAATTTTGTAATCCAAATTTAACAAACAGAAACACAATGGATTTAATGGGAATGATGGGTAAATTAAGAGAAACCCAACAAAAAATAGAAGACACTAAAAAACGTTTGGATACCGTTCTTATTGACGAACAAAGTACTGACGGAACACTTAAAGTTACTTTGACTGCCAATAGAACAATCAAATCAATCACTATTGACGATGCGTTATTAGAAGACAAAGAACAATTAGAAGATTATCTGATTTTGGTTTTGAATAAAGCCATTGAAAAAGCAACTAAAGTCAATGAAGCCGAATTAGATGCTGTGGCCAAAATGGACATGCCTATGATTCCAGGAATGGATAATTTATTCAAATAATTTAAATTATTCGTGTTGCGGGATATCCTGAAATAAAGTCAACTAGATTTTGTTTCAGGAAATTTTGTAAATGATTTGACTTTAGATGCATTTGAAAATCGAATTCTGAATAAAAGCCTTCCCAAACAATAATTTGTTTTGCATCGGTCGTATTCGAATGAATTTCAAATAAGAAATTACCGGTTTCCAATTGGGTTTCAGTTTGCAATTTTTTTAATGCTCTTATGGCTGTTTCAAAATGAACCTCTGGTTTGATTGATAAAATAGCAGTAGAATAATAATTTACATCTTCTTTTTTTACAGGTTCAATCAAATCCCATAAATTACCATACAAGTCCTGAAAAACCAATACTTTTCCATAAGTTTCAATTTTAGGTTGACGAACAATTGTAATTTGATTAACCAATAAGTTGTGATATTCTCTTTCAAAATTATCCGTATTCATAAACAAAAAAACACGACCTCCTGTTTGATTTCCAATAGATTGTAATTGTTCTTCATTGGCTGCTTTTGCCAACAATAATCGGCAATGCGAATTTTTAGGAGCAACAACAACCCAACGTTTGACTTCGCTAAGTACAGTATCTTCGATTAAGTCAAAATTTAATTTTTGGGTATAAAAAGCAATAGCTTCGTCATAGTCTTTAACTACTAAAGTGATTTGATTGATATGATTTTTCATCGCTATACCACTAACTTTTCTAAAGTTTCTAGGACGTAAGTATGCATCACTTCTCGGTAATCCAAATGGGTTACAATGCGCAACTTCCCTTGTCCCATCGAGCTAATTAAAATATTTTTTTGTTTTAGTTTTTCAATTAATTGTGCTTCGCTTACTTGAGGTACCAACGAGAAAATCAAAATATTGGTTTCTACAGGCTCTACTGATGCCACCCAACTCATTTGTTCTAAAACAGTAGCTAACTCTTTGGCACGACGATGGTCTTCGGTTAAGCGTTCGATATTATTGTCCAAAGCATAAATTCCGGCTGCTGCCAAATACCCCACTTGACGCATTCCGCCTCCAAAGATTTTACGAATACGCAACGCACGGTGAATCGTTTTTTTGTCAGCCAATAAAACCGAACCTATCGGCGCTCCTAATCCTTTGGACAAACAAACTGAAATAGTATCAAATAGTTTTCCGAATTCTTTTGGGTCTTGATTTTTGGCTACCAAAGCATTCCAAATTCGGGCGCCATCCAAATGAAATTTTAAATTATGTTCCGTACAAACTTGCTTGATTTGGCGCAAATCATCCAATTCATAACAAGCGCCACCGCCTTTATTCGTGGTGTTTTCTAAACAAACTAAACTCGTTAACGGACTGTGATAAAACTCGGGATCGTTAATCGCTGCTTTCACTTGCGAAGCCGTAATCATGCCACGATTCCCGTCTAACAAACAACACGAAACCCCACTATTAAACGACACCCCTCCTCCTTCATAATTATAAACGTGTGCATATTTATCCGCAATCAATTGTTCTCCTGGTTGCGTGTGTAATTTAATTGCTGTTTGGTTAGCCATCGTTCCTGAAGGGAAAAACAATCCTGCTTCCATTCCGAATAATGCTGCAACTCTCGATTCTAATTCAATAACCGTTGGATCTTGTTTGTACACATCGTCTCCCACCACCGCATTAAACATGTACTGCAACATTTCGTGTGTAGGCTTGGTAATCGTATCGCTAACTAAATTTATTTCCATTTTTATATTGTTAAAGTGGGGCACAAACAATTCCTGAATTGTCTTTCCTTAAAAAGTCTTACTTTTGCCACACAAAATTACATAATTTATGACAACTACCGAACAAATAAAAGGTATTGTAGAACGCCTTGGTGCGTTGAGGAGGTATCTTTGACGTTGATGCCAAACTAATCGAAATTACAAACGAAGAAGAAAAGACGTTTGCTCCTGACTTTTGGAACAATGCCAAAGAAGCAGAAATCGTTGTTAAAAATCTGAGAAACAAGAAAAAGTGGATCGAAGATTATGACAAAGCCGTGGCGCTGACTGATGAATTGCAACTGGCTTATGATTTTTACAAAGAAGGCGAACTTTCAGTAGAAGAGTTAGACGAACAATATCATGCCACCGAGTCGCATATTGAAGGAATTGAATTCAAAAACATGCTTTCGGAAGAAGGAGATACACTAAGTGCTGTCCTCCAAATTACGGCTGGTGCCGGTGGGACAGAAAGTTGTGATTGGGCTTCCATGCTCATGAGAATGTACTTAATGTGGGCCGAAAAACAAGGCTATAAAGTCAAAGAATTGAACTTTCAAGAAGGCGATGTGGCGGGAATCAAAACCGTAACATTAGAAATTGAAGGCGATTATGCTTTTGGTTACTTAAAAGGAGAAAATGGAGTGCATCGATTGGTGCGCATTTCGCCTTTTGATAGCAATGCCAAAAGACATACCTCGTTTGTTTCTGTCTACGTGTACCCATTGGTAGACGACACCATCGAAATTGAAATCAACCCTGCCGATATTGAAATCACTACCGCTCGTTCTAGTGGTGCAGGAGGACAAAACGTAAACAAGGTAGAAACCAAAGTACAATTGGTTCACAAACCAACGGGAATTCAGATTCAATGTTCAGAAACGCGTTCGCAACACGACAATAGAAACCGCGCCATGCAAATGCTTCGCTCTCAATTGTATGAGATTGAACTAAAAAAACGCTTGGCACAACGTGCTGATATCGAAGCGGGGAAAATGAAAATTGAATGGGGTTCGCAAATTAGAAACTATGTCATGCACCCCTACAAATTAGTCAAAGACGTTCGTAGCGGATTTGAATCTACCGATGTAGATGCTGTAATGAATGGGGAAATTGATAATTTCTTAAAATCCTATCTGATGATGATGGGACAAAAAGAAGACGAATAAGTAAACGCTTTTAGTTATAGTCCTAAAAATAGCTTTCAAAGAAACACAAACACATGAAGTGATTTTGTATTTTAGCACTATCGATACTTGACAAACAATTATAAATGGATTTGAATTTCAATAAAAACGAAGATCACAACAAACTGTTGCTCTCTGAACTGCGTAAAAAATTAGGCGAAGTAAAATTAGGAGGTGGTGAAAAACGCATCCAAAAATTACATGCTGAAGGAAAGATGACGGCTCGTGAACGCATTGATTATTTGCTCGATCCCAATAAAAAAAGTATTGAAATTGGTGCATTTGTAGGCGAAGGAATGTACCCCGAACACGGCGGATGCCCTTCGGGTGGCGTGGTGGTAAAAATAGGATACATCAAAGGGAAGCAATGCATTGTGGTAGCCAATGATGCCACCGTTAAAGCAGGCGCTTGGTTTCCTATAACTGCTAAGAAAAACCTTCGTGCGCAAGAAATAGCTATGGAAAACCACATTCCCATTATTTATTTAGTAGATAGTGCTGGGGTGTATTTGCCTTTGCAAGATGAAATTTTTCCGGACAAAGAACACTTTGGGCGTGTTTTTAGAAACAATGCCCTAATGAGTAGCATGGGAATTACCCAAATTGCAGCAGTGATGGGAAGTTGTGTTGCGGGTGGCGCTTATTTACCTATTATGAGTGACGAAGCGCTGATTGTGGACAAAACCGGAAGTATCTTTTTAGCCGGAAGTTATTTGGTTAAAGCCGCCATTGGCGAAAGCATTGACAACGAAACTTTAGGTGGCGCAACAACGCATTGTGAAATCTCAGGAGTGACCGATTATAAAGCCAAAGATGACCAAGATGCTTTGGATAAAATAAAAAATATCGTGGATAAAATTGGCGATTATAACCCAGCTGGTTTTAACCGAATTCAACCCAAAAAACCCGCTCAAGACGAAAACGAGTTGTATGGCGTACTTCCAAAAGCACGTACAGACCAATACGATATGATGGAAATCATTAAGCGATTAGTGGATAATTCGGAGTTTGAAGCCTACAAAGAAGGTTATGGTCAAACCATTATTACGGGCTATGCGCGCATTGATGGCTGGGCTGTGGGGATTGTAGCCAATCAACGAAAAGTAGTCAAAACTAAAAAGGGCGAAATGCAATTTGGAGGGGTAATTTATTCTGATTCGGCAGATAAAGCCACTCGATTTATTGCCAATTGCAACCAAAAGAAAATTCCGTTAGTGTTTTTGCAAGACGTGACGGGTTTTATGGTAGGCAGTAAATCCGAACATGGAGGAATTATAAAAGACGGTGCCAAAATGGTGAACGCTGTTGCCAATTCGGTCGTACCAAAATTCACTGTAATCATTGGTAACTCTTATGGTGCAGGAAATTATGCTATGTGTGGCAAAGCCTACGATCCACGTTTGATTGTGGCTTGGCCAAGTGCTGAATTAGCCGTAATGGGTGGCACACAAGCTGCCAAAGTATTGGCACAAATTGAAGCCAATTCGCTTAAAGCAAAAGGAGAACAAGTAGATGAAGCCAAAGAAGCCGAATTATTTACCCAAATCAAAGCGCGTTATGACGAACAAGTGTCGCCTTACTATGCCGCTTCTCGATTATGGACGGATGCTATTATTGATCCTTTGGACACGCGTACTTGGATTTCAATGGGAATTGAAGCCGCCAACCACGCTCCTATTGAAAAACCGTTTAATCTAGGGGTGATTCAAGTGTAAAAAAAGAAATGGACTTTCGTAGAGACGAATTACTTAGTCTGCTCTGTTTGTTGGTGTATAAATCTAAAACTATTTGATAGTTACTTTTTAAATCTACTCTCCATCTAAAAGATAGTAGTACCTATTCTATCCAAAATAAATACTCATTTTGAAAAAAATATTCTTACTTAGTATTCTTTTTCCAATTTTATCAGTATCACAAAATTATAGTGGTGTTGTGATAGACAGCAAAAGTAAACTCCCAATCGAAGATGTTAAAATAAATGTAAATCGTTTTAATGTAAATTACTCAACCAACAAAGAAGGAAAATTTGATACTAAAAAATTTAGTCAACTTCAAGACAATGACACTCTTTCTTTTTCTCATATCAGTTATGTTTTCAAAAAAATTAGCTATAGCGAATTTAAAAACAATAATTTTTCAATAGTATTAGAGGAAAAAATAGAGGTTTTAGACAATGTTATAATTTCATCTTCAAATACTAAAGAACTAAAGTCAAAGATTACTTATCAAAAATTAGCTTCCCAGAAACAAGCACTTTCTAATTTTGGAGCAGTTGTAAAAAATAATAAAATTTTTATAATTGGTGGAGATGCTTCATACAAAACAGATGCTTGGAAAAAACTACAATATGAAAAGATAGATCCTACCATGGAAGACTATATTAGAGAGCTTAATTTTCAAAATTCAAGTGACGTATACAATGGAAATTTAATGATCTATGATATAAATACTAATCAATGGGAAACTTCTCAATTAAAATTTAGAAAAAGGGCTTACCATAATCTGAATGAATACAACGATAAAATATACATATTAGGAGGCAAAAAAATCTCTGTAAATGGTGTGTATGAATATTTA
>JBEENX010000010.1:0-56159 GCA_041191945.1 Bacteroidota bacterium | reverse complement strand
GTTACAGTAAGTATGATTTCTTGATTTTTTACTGTTTTGCCTTCAATAACATATTTTTTTCCTTTTCCCACAGCAATGTTACTTTGATCAAAATCAACATCACCATATTGTAATGTATTTCTAATATCAGTAGTGTCAATCCATGCTTGGGCCAGAATTTCAGTTGCCTTTGGCGAATAATTGAAAGGTTTATTTCTTAAGTCGTTCAAAACACGGGCATTTGGAAAATAATTACAACGGGTATCTTTTCCGCTAAATACCATTGAAACAAAAAATAGCCCCATAATAAGACCTAAAAAATAATACGCAAAACGTTGGAAAAATTTCATACACTAATTTTTGGCAAAGGTAAGTGAAAGTTAATTTAAAAAACAATTAAATTAATATCACTATCGGGTAGCCCAAACCAATCCCCAATTGCTTTGTTGGTCAATATTCCGTGGTACATATAGACTCCGTTTTTTAAGCCTTTGTTACAACGAATGGCACTTTCGATACCGCCATCTTCGGCAATTTGCATTAAATAAGGCGAAATAATATTGCTAATGGAAAGTGAAGCTGTTTTGGAATATCGAGAAGGAATGTTAGGAACGCAATAATGCACTACATCATTCTTAATAAAGGTTGGTTTTTCGTGAGTCGTTACCTCTGAAGTTTCAAAACAGCCCCCTGTATCAATGCTTACATCGACTATAACGGCGCCTTTTTTCATGTGTTCCACCATTGTTTCGGTTACAACAATAGGACAGCGTTCTATTCCGCGCATAGCACCAATAGCCACATCGCAACGTCTCAAAGCTTTTAACAACGATTTAGGTTGAATGGTTGACGTAAAAATGCGTTGGTTTAAATTGTTTTGCAAACGACGTAATTTGGTAATTGAATTGTCAAAAACTTTGACATTGGCACCCAAACCAATAGCGGTTTTTGCAGCAAATTCACCCACTGTTCCAGCACCTAAAATAACAACATCAGTGGGAGGGACACCGGTTATGTTCCCAAACAGTAAGCCTTTTCCAAATTGATTAGTAATCATCAATTCCGCTGCAATTAGCACTGATGCTGTTCCTGCAATTTCGCTTAACGATTTGACTGCTGGATAGGTTCCGTCTTCGTCTTTAATGTATTCAAAGGCTAAAGCGGTAATTTTTTTCTTTGCCAAGGCTTCGAAATATTCTTTTTTTCTGGTTTTAATTTGAATGGCCGAAATGACAATTGCATTTTGATGCATCATTTCAATTTCAGTGATACTTGCCGGTTCTACTTTTAGAATTATGGGACAACCAAAAACTTTTTTGGTATCCTGAGTTACTTCAGCTCCTGCATCGGAGTATTCCTTGTCAGAATAACTCGAACTCTCACCAGCACCTGATTCAATCATGACACGATGGCCTTGATACGTCAGCGAATTCACTGCATCAGGAGTCAAACAAATCCGACGTTCTTGATGACTGGTTTCTTTTGGGATACCAATAAAAAGTTCGCTTTTTTGCTTTGCAATTTCGAGTTTCTCTTCCTGAGGCAATAATTGTTCTTTGGTAAAAGGTGATAGCGACATTGTTAATTCAAATTAAAAGGTACAATTTACGTATTTTTTTCTACATCTAAATGATTACAAATGGATTAACTTTAAATGACGTTTTCCATCGGGAAGTAATTCAATAGTTATTACCGAATGATGTTCTGGGATAAGGTTTGGAATTTTTTCTGCCCATTCGATAAAACACCAATTTCCTGAATAAAAATAATCATCGGCTCCCATGTCTAATGCTTCCATTTCATTTTTTAAACGATAAAAATCAAAATGATAAACAATCTGATTAGTAGTTGTTTCGTATTCATTAACTAAAGAAAAGGTTGGACTACTTGTTGCGTCTAATACGCCAAGCTCTTTGCATAATTGTTTAATCAAAGTTGTTTTTCCAACACCCATTTCTCCGTGAAAAAGAATCACTTTATTAGATTGTTGAGTAATGATTTGTCGTGCAACCGATTCCAATTGTTCTATGGTAAACGTAATTTCCATTTATCGTGGATTAAAAACCAAAAAAGGGACAATCATTTCTTCTAACGAAATGCCACCATGCTGGTACGTATTTTTATAATAACTAACATAATGATTGAAGTTATT
Organism: Bacteroidota bacterium; assembly: GCA_041191945.1. Lineage (GTDB taxonomy): Bacteria > Bacteroidota > Bacteroidia > Flavobacteriales > Flavobacteriaceae > Flavobacterium. The sequence continues at coordinate 54,028 of JBEENX010000010.1, read as the reverse complement.
GACATAGGCCAAGAACAAATCATTTTTTGCAAAAATATAAGAACTACTCATATTGATGCTAGGTAATCCTATTTTTTTAGGATCTTTTACTGCGTAAACGTCTTTGTTTTCGTAGGTAAGACTTCGGCCTGTTTTGTAGCGTAAATTCAAGCTCGTATTTTTGTCTCCCACTACTTTTGATGGGTTTTTGACATTAATAGTACCGTGGTCAGTGGTAATAATTAACTTAAATCCCATTTTTTGTGCTTGCTGAATCATGCCTAAAAGAGGTGAATTTTTAAACCAACTTAAGGTTAGAGATCGATACGCTTTATCATCAGGAGCCAATTCTTTAATCACCTCCATTTCTGTTTTAGCATGAGAAAGCATATCGACGAAATTATAGACGATTGTTACTAAGTCATTGTTTTTTAACGTTTTAAAATTGTCAACTAATTTGCGTCCGCTAGCCAGATTAGTAATTTTAAAATAATCCTGTTTGATGTTCAGTCCAAGACGTTTTAGTTGCTCGGTCAAAAACTCGGCTTCATACAAGTTTTTTCCTCCTTCATCGGTATCATTTTTCCAATATTCCGGAAATTGTTTTTCCATTTCTAAAGGCAATAAACCTGAAAAAATAGCATTTCGAGCATATTGAGTTGCCGTGGGCAGTATCGCATAATATGGCGTTTCTTTTTCTAATTTATAATGATTACTCACAGCATTCGCTATGACTTCCCATTGATCGTAACGCAGATTATCAATAACAATAAAAAGTACGGGTTTGTCTTTTTTTGTAATTTCAGGTACAACTAATTCTTTAAACAATGTATGGGATAAAACAGGACGATTCGCTTTTGGTTCAAACCAAGATTCATAATTTCGCTCTATAAATTTTCCAAATTGAGAATTGGCTTCTGTTTTTTGAGATTCCAAGATAGAACTCATTCCGACATCATTGATATTTTCAAGTTGTAATTCCCAGAAAATCAATTTTTTATACAATTCAATCCAATCTTCAAAAGAATTTACGCTAGCCATTTCCATGGTGATTTTTCTAAATTCTTTTTGATAATCTAAAGTGGTTTTTTGAGAAATTAAACGAGAGTGATCTAGATTCTTTTTTAAACTCAATAAAATTTGATTCGGATTTACGGGCTTTATAAGATAGTCCGCAATTTTAGAACCAATGGCTTCTTCCATAATGTATTCTTCCTCGCTTTTGGTAATCATAATCATAGGAACGGATGATTTTTTTTCTTTCATTTCTGAAAGAGTTTCTAATCCACTCATCCCTGGCATGTTTTCGTCCAAAAACACAATGTCAAAATTATTTTTCTCAAAAATAGCAATAGCATCCAAACCATTATTACAAGTAGTTACGCTGTAATTTTTCTTTTCAAGAAATAAAATATGTGGTTTTAATAGGTCGATTTCATCATCTACCCAAAGTATCTTTATAGTGTCTTCCATAATGCGTTATCCGTTACCGAAGGGCAATTTACAGTTTTTAAAACGTTGCTTTGCTAAAATAACTATAATTTTTTGAAATTCTTAAATCTAAAATAATGACTAACAGAATTTTCAACTATTTAAAAAAATAATTCGCTTTAACTTGCTTGTCAAAACGAATTTATTACTTTTATCCTTGAATAAATCAACTAAAAACTATGAAAACTAAAACAATTAAAAACGCGGTATTACTAACTGTTTTTTCAGTTACAGCATCTTTTGCACAACACGCTTTTGTTAACACTCCTCCTGAGGTTTCGCCAATGCCAATGAAACCTGAAATGACTGAAATTTGGAATCCAGAAGTAAAAGTAATTACTCCTGCTAAGAAAATAGGTGATGCCCCTTCGGATGCAATCATCTTATTTGATGGTAAAAACTTAAATCAATGGGTGAATAAAAAAGACAATAGTAAGCCTGCAGGATGGAAAATTGTAAATAATGATTATTTTGAAGTAGTTCCAGAATCAGGAGATATTCAAACGGTAATGAAATTTGGAGATTGTCAATTACACATTGAGTGGAGCGCTCCAGATGAAGTAGTAGATGGCGGTCAAATGAGAGGTAACAGCGGAATCTTTTTTCAAAATCGTTACGAATTACAAGTGTTAGATTCGTATAACAATAGAACTTATAATAACGGACAGGCAGGAAGTATTTATAAAGATCACCCACCTTTGGTTAATGCAATGAAAACGCCTTTAGAGTGGAATGTGTATGATGTAATATATACTGCACCTCGTTTTAAAACTAACGGATTGATTGATGCACCTGCTAGAATTACGGTTTTCCATAATGGAGTTGTAGTTCAAAATAACGCTACAATTAACGGATTGACTTTGTATATGGGATTACACAATTATCCAGAAGCGCATGGAGAAGATGTAATCTCACTTCAAGATCACGGTTGTAAAACACAATTCAGAAACATTTGGTTAAGAAGATTATAAAAATTATCACAAACTAACAAGGAGAGCAATTGCTCTCCTTTTTTTATAATTCATAGTCTGTTTTAGAATCAATGGATAATTCATCTACATTTTTTTGAGAACTGATTTCCTTACCTTTTTCTATTGCTAATAGTAATTCTTGTTCTTTAGTGAGGTGCAAATTCTCATTAGAAGTACTCATCAAACATTTAATTTTTTCAATCAATGTATGATCTTGGATTTGGGTAATCCAATGAATTAAATGAAGTTTATCTTTTTGAAATTGTTCGTTGTTCATCGTTTGAAAATTAAATAGAAATTAGTACTTGTTACTAACAAATTTACGAAAAAAAGCACTTCAAAATTCAATTCAAAATTCCCTATATTTGTTGCCTTAAAGCAATACATTGTGAACCAAATCAATAAACTTAAAATATTTAATGATCCAATTTATGGATTCATAACCATTCCAAACGCTTTAATTTACGACTTAATTCAGCATCCTTATTTTCAACGTTTGAGACGTATTTCTCAAATGGGATTGTCTTATTTAGTTTATCCTGGGGCTAACCATACTCGTTTTCATCACGCTTTAGGGTGTATGCATTTGATGCAAAAAGCAGTTGATGTACTTCGATTTAAAGGAGTTTCTATTTCAGAGGAAGAAGAGAATGCTTTATATATTGCCATATTATTGCATGATATTGGTCACGGTCCCTTTTCTCACGCTATGGAAAAAAGCATTGTTGAAGATGTGCATCACGAAGCTATCTCATTGTTATTTATGAATCAATTGAATCAAGAGTTCAATGGACAGTTGAGCTTAGCTATTCAGGTTTTTAAAGGAGAATACCATCGTAAATTTATGTTGCAATTGATCTCAAGTCAGTTGGATATGGATCGAATGGACTATTTAAAACGAGATAGTTTTTATTCTGGTGTGGCGGAAGGAAATGTCAATTCAGAGCGTTTGATTCAAATGATGAATGTAGTTGATGATGTTTTGGTTATTGAGGAAAAAGGAATTTATTCGGTAGAGAAATTCTTAATGTCACGACGCTTAATGTATTGGCAAGCCTATTTACACAAGACCAGTTTAGTCGCTGAATTAATTTTGACTAAAGCATTAAAGCGTGCCAAAGAATTGGTTTTAAAAGGAGTTCAATTGCCTTGCAGTGAGCCATTGTTGTTTTTTATGCAAAACCGAATTACTCTTGAGGATTTTGATGCTCGAACATTGGATTTGTTTTCTCAATTGGATGATTTTGATATTATTAGCGCCTTAAAATCGTGGCAGCGACAAGATGATTTTATTTTGTCATCATTAAGTAAAATGATTATCAATAGAGATTTGCCCAAGATAAAAGTAGCTTCTGAGAAAGTAGTTTTTGACGAAATAACACCATTGCAAGAACGTTTTTCGGCAGAAAATAATATATCAATTTCAGATAGTAATTACTTTATTTTTAAAGGGAAAATTAAAAATCAAGCCTACAGTAAAGAGGCTGAACCTATTCGTATTTTGAAAAAAGATAAAACAATTGAAGATGTAGTAGAAGCATCAGACCAGTTGAATTTGAAATCATTATCCAAGTTGGTTACTAAATATTACATTTGTTTTCCAAAACAACTAGTATAAAAACGTAATACTAAAGTCTATTTTTTATATTTTTGTCGGAATGAACAAAAAGAGGCTATTCATATTGTATATCCAAAATCCTTTAAACGGGTGTTTTTCTATGCCTATGAAAGAAATAATCCTTTAGAATGAAGTTTACAGCAGAACAAATAGCGGGAATTTTAGAAGGAGAAGTAGTAGGGAATCCTAATGCCGAAGTTTTTAAATTGTCAAAAATAGAGGAGGGGCAAGAAGGTTCTTTGACTTTTTTGTCTAATCCGAAATATCAAAATTTCATATATACCACCCAAGCATCGGTAACGATAGTTAATAAAACATTCGTTCCTGAAACTCCTTTAACGACTACTTTAATTAAAGTAGAGGATGCATATAGCGCTTTTACTAAGTTATTAGAATTCTATAATCAAGTAAAATTGAATAAAATAGGTATTGAAAATCCTTCCTTTATGGATGAGACAGTTCAATATGGTACTGATTTGTATCTTGGAAGTTTTAGTTATGTTGGTAAAAACGTAGTTTTAGGGAATAATGTCAAAATATACCCCAATTCATTTATCGGTGATAATGCTGTGATTGGAGACAATGTGACTATTTTTGCAGGAGGAAAAATTTATTCAGAAACGGTAATTGGAAATAATTGTACTATTCATTCGGGAGCAGTTATAGGTGCTGATGGTTTTGGGTTTGCACCCAATCCTGACGGTACTTATAAAAAAATTCCTCAAATTGGGAATGTTGTTATTGAAGACGATGTTGAGATAGGTGCTTGTACCACGATAGATAGAGCTACAATGGGTTCTACAATCATTCGTAAAGGAGTTAAATTGGATAACCAAATTCAAATTGCTCACAATGTAGAAATTGGAGAAAACACTGTGATAGCTGCTCAAACTGGAATTGCAGGTTCTACTAAAATTGGAAAAAATGGTATGATTGGTGGTCAAGTAGGTTTTGCTGGTCATATTATAGTAGGAGACAATGTTGGTATTAAAGCAAAATCGGGTATTACTAAAAATGTAAAGAATGGACAAATTATGCAAGGAAGTCTTGCTTTTGGCTATACTGATTTTTCAAAATCATATATTCATTTTAAAAACCTTCCTAAAATTGTAGCGGAGTTAGAAGAGTTAAAAAAAGAAATACTAAATCAAAAAAATAAATAAAATGGTTAAACAAAAAACCATCAAAACAGCAATCTCGTTAACAGGTGTTGGATTGCATACTGGTAAAGAAGTTACAATGACTTTTAAACCTGCTCCAGCAAATAATGGTTTTACTTTTGTTCGTGTAGATTTAGAAGGTCAACCTGTTATTGAGGCAGACGCTAATTATGTTGTCAATACGCAACGTGGTACTAATTTAGAAAAATTAGGGGTTCAAATTCAAACTCCAGAACATGTTTTAGCAGCATTAACTGGCTGTGATTTGGATAATGTTATCATTGAGTTGAATTCATCGGAGTTGCCTATTATGGATGGTTCTTCTAAATATTTCGTAGAAGCTATTGAAAAAGCAGGAATAGAAGAGCAAGAAGCAAAACGTAATGTGTATGTGGTGAAAGAAGTAATTTCTTTTACAGATGAAGCAACAGGAAGTGAAATTTTAGTAATGCCAAGTGATAATTATTGCATCACTACTATGGTGGATTTTGGAACTAAAATTTTAGGCACTCAAAATGCAACAATGAAATGCCTTTCTGAGTTCAAAGAAGAATTTTCAGACTCAAGAACGTTTAGTTTCTTGCATGAGTTAGAATCTCTTTTGGATAATGGATTGATTAAGGGAGGTGATTTAAATAACGCCATTGTATATGTTGATAAAGAAATATCAGCTACTACAATGGAAAATCTTAAAAAGGCATTTGGAAAAGATGAACTAACCGTAAAGCCAAATGGAATTTTAGATAATCTTACATTACATTATCCTAACGAGGCAGCTAGACATAAATTGTTAGATGTTGTGGGTGATTTATCTTTGATTGGGACAAGAATCCAAGGGAAAGTTATTGCCAATAAACCAGGGCATTATGTCAATACACAATTTGCCAAAAAGCTATCTAAAATTATAAAAATAGAACAACGTAATTTTGTTCCAACGTATGATTTACATCAAGAACCATTGATGGATATTCATCAAATCATGGCTACATTGCCACACCGTCCTCCTTTTTTATTAATTGATAGAATTATCGAAATGTCAGAAAATCACGTGGTGGGAATGAAAAATGTAACCATGAATGAAAATTTCTTCGTTGGTCATTTTCCTGAAGCTCCAGTAATGCCTGGTGTTTTAATTGTAGAAGCAATGGCACAAACAGGAGGAGTTTTGGTTTTAAGTACAGTTCCTGATCCAGAAAATTATCTGACTTATTTCATGAAAATGGATAATGTTAAGTTCAAACACAAAGTACTTCCAGGAGATACTTTAATATTCAAATGTGACTTGATTACTCCAATACGAAGAGGTATCTGTCACATGCAAGCCAATGCGTATGCTAATGGTAAATTAGTGGCTGAAGCAGAATTAATGGCACAAATAGCTAAAAAACAATAAAATTTAGAAAATTCGCTGTAGTTTTACCGCGAATTTTCTAATTAATAGAAATTATAAAAAAAAACAGATGAATCAACCGTTAGCATATGTTCATCCTGGCGCTAAAATTGCCAAAAATGTAGTTATAGAGCCTTTCACAACGATCCATAACAATGTAGTTATTGGTGATGGCACTTGGATTGGTTCCAATGTTACGATAATGGAAGGTGCCAGAATTGGAAAAAATTGTAATATTTTCCCAGGAGCAGTTATTTCAGCTGTGCCTCAAGATTTAAAATTTGGTGGCGAAGATTCCTTAGCTATTATTGGAGATAATTGTACGATTAGAGAATGTGTTACCATCAATAGAGGAACCGTAGCTTCTGGACAGACGGTTATTGGAGATAATTGTTTAGTAATGGCTTATGCACATATTGCACATGATTGTGTTGTAGGAAACAATGCTATTATTGTAAATGGTGTTGCTTTGGCAGGACATGTTATTGTAGGTAATTATGCCGTTATTGGCGGTTTAGCTGCAGTGCATCAATTCATCCATATTGGTGACCATGCTATGATTTCTGGAGGTTCATTGGTAAGAAAAGATGTTCCGCCTTTTACAAAAGCAGCTAAAGAGCCATTGTCTTATGTAGGAATTAATTCTATTGGCTTAAGACGAAGAGGTTTTACAACGGAGAAAATTAGAGAAATTCAAGATATCTACCGTATTCTGTATCAAAAAAATTACAATACTACCCAAGCTATCGGTATTATTGAAGCAGAAATGGAAGCTACTCCAGAACGTGATGAAATATTAGATTTTATTCGAAATTCGTCAAGAGGAGTAATGAAAGGATATAGCGGTAATTATTAATAAAATTAGATTAAACAACAAATACAATTTAAAATGGCAAGTACATCGGATATTAGAAACGGATTATGTATTAAATACAATAATGATATTTATAAAATCATCGAATTTCTTCACGTTAAACCAGGTAAAGGTCCTGCTTTTGTAAGAACAAAATTAAAATCTTTGACTAATGGAAAAGTATTAGACAACACTTTTTCTGCTGGTCATAAAATTGATGAAGTTCGTGTAGAAACACATACATTCCAATATCTTTATGCTGAAGGAGATGATTTTCATTTCATGAATAATGAATCTTTTGAGCAAATCACACTGAATAAAAATGTATTAGACAATCCAGATTTATTGAAAGAAGGAACTAACGTAATGATTCAGATTAATGCTGAAACCGAAGCACCACTTTCTGTAGATATGCCAGCTTCTATTATTTTAGAAGTTACTTATGCCGAGCCTGGTGTTAAAGGAAATACAGCAACTAACGCAACCAAATCTGCAACAGTAGAAACAGGAGCAACAGTAAACGTCCCTTTGTTTATTAATGAAGGAGATAAAATTAAAATTGACACTGCTACAGGTTCTTATATGGAACGTGTAAAAGAATAAATTAATCCAAAAATTACAAAAGGTTGATTGCACTTGTGTTATCAACCTTAATTATTTTACAACACATGAAATTTCCAAAAACACAAACTTTAAAAGAAATTGCCAACATAATTCAATGTGATTTTGTTGGGGATGCTAGTTTTCCTGTTTTGGGAATGAACGAAATTCATGTGGTAGAACCGGGTGATATTGTCTTTGTAGATCACCCAAAATATTATGACAAAGCATTACAGTCTAATGCTACCATTATCTTAATTAATAAAGAAGTAGATTGCCCAGAAGGTAAAGCTTTATTACTTTCGGATGATCCGTTTAGAGATTTTAATCTGTTGACAAGACATTTTATGCCTTTTCAATCGTCGAATGTGTCTATTTCGCTTTCGGCAAAAATTGGTCACGGAACAATAATACAGCCTAATACTTTCATTGGAAATCATGTTGTGATTGGAGAGAATTGTTTAATTCATTCTAACGTAGCAATTTATGACCATACCATAATTGGTGATAATGTGATTGTTCATGCAGGAACCGTGATTGGTGGAGATGCTTTTTATTACAAAAAACGTCCAGAAGGATTTGATCAACTGCTTTCGGGAGGAAGAGTGGTTATTGAAAATAATGTGGGCATTGGCGCACTTTGTACCATTGATAAAGGAGTTACGGGAGATACTACTATTGGAGAAGGAAGCAAATTAGACAATCAAGTACATGTTGGACACGATACTGTAATTGGAAAAAAATGTTTAATAGCTTCTCAAACTGGAATTGCTGGTTGTGTAGTTATTGAAGATGAAGTAACGCTTTGGGGACAAGTAGGAACTACAAGCGGAATTACAATTGGTACCAAAGCAGTGGTGATGGGACAAACTGGAGTAACCAAGTCTATTGAAGGTGGAAAGTCGTATTTTGGTACACCAATAGAAGAATCAAGAGAGAAATTGAAACAATTAGCCAATATCAAAAAAATACCTGAACTATTAAATAAATTGAAATAATGTCTGCTAAAAAATTAGTGCAAAGTTTTTACAAATCAGATGCTTTAATCGATGCCGAAGTCATGAAAGATTTTTTGCATCCCGAAATTATTTTGGATTGGAACAGCAGTAAAGGATTTGTCCAAATGAATTACGATTCGATTGTTAACTTAGCTGGTGAATTGAATAAAGCTTATGTACGTTCTAAAGTTAGAATTAGTCATATTCTTTCTGAAAATGACTTGGTTTCTGTTCGCTATTCTCATTATGTAAAGACTATTGAAAATCCAAGAGAAGAGATGTTTTTAGCAAATTTTATAGTGATTTGGCAAATAAAAGATAATAAACTGTACAGAGGTTATCAAATGAGTCAAATTTCTTAATTTATTTTCAATTAAAAAGTTCAAAAATAATTTCAAAACCGTACTTTTGCATAACAATTTTTAAAATCATATAAAAAATATATCATGAGTGTTTTAGTTAATAAAAATTCAAAAATAATTGTTCAAGGATTTACAGGAAGTGAAGGAACATTTCACGCTTCTCAAATGATTGAATACGGTACTAACGTTGTAGGTGGTGTTACTCCAGGAAAAGGAGGAACAACGCATTTAGAGCGTCCAGTTTTTAATACTGTAAAAGATGCTGTAGATCAGGCGGGTGCTGATACTTCAATTATTTTTGTTCCGCCAGCTTTTGCTGCTGATGCAATTATGGAAGCTGCTGATGCTGGAATCAAAGTAATCATTGCTATTACAGAAGGAATTCCTGTAGCAGATATGATTAAAGCTAATAATTATGTTAAAGAAAGAAATGCACGATTAATTGGACCGAACTGTCCAGGTGTTATCACTGCAGGTGAAGCTAAAGTGGGAATTATGCCAGGTTTTGTTTTCAAAAAAGGAACAGTAGGTATCGTTTCTAAATCAGGAACTTTAACCTATGAAGCGGCTGATCAAGTAGCTAAACAAGGATTAGGAATTACTACTGCTATCGGAATTGGTGGAGATCCAATTATTGGAACAACTACCAAAGAAGCAGTTGAATTGTTAATGAACGATCCAGAAACGAATTGTATTGTTATGATTGGTGAAATTGGTGGTCAATTAGAAGCTGATGCTGCTAAATGGATTAAAGCGGATGGAAACCGTAAACCAGTAGTTGGATTTATTGCAGGAGTTACTGCTCCAGCAGGACGTACAATGGGGCACGCAGGTGCTATTGTTGGAGGTTCTGATGATACCGCTGAAGCTAAAAAACAAATTATGAGAGAGAACGGAATTCATGTAGTGGACTCTCCAGCTGAAATTGGTAAAAAAGTAAAAGAAGTTTTAGGTTAGTCCTAAGTTCAATATAGAATGTAAAATACCTCACGGTTTCGTGGGGTATTTTGTTTAATAAATACAGTAATATAAAATGTATAAAGAATTAAAAAAGTTTAAAGAAAGTAATAGTTTTACTTTTACTCAAGAAGATAGTTTAGAAGAAGTATGTAATGCTCCAGAAAATGCTATTGGAATTTTCTTGGTATATGCTATTGATGGTGAAGAGAAAGAATTGATCATGGTAGGTTCTACAGGAACTGTTCAAAATAATGGAACCTTAAAAAGTAAGAATGGTGGTTTATATGACAAAATTGTTAACGGTCATCAATTTGCTAAAACGGGAAGAAAATATTCTTGGCCAGCCCAAATGAAATTAGAAAATATTGAACGTTTAGATGTTTCTTGGTACACTACTTTTAATGATAAAGTAAAAGTAATTCCTACTTATATTGAAGGGCAAATTCTTCAAAATTTTCTAGATGAAAATAACCGATTACCAAGGTGGAATGTAGCCTTTTAGTAAAAAATAAAAAAGCGCCAATTAATTATGGCGCTTTTTTTATGACTTAAAAGGAGTGGACCATTTAGGATCCGTATATACATTAGTACCCGTTAATGTTTTAATAAAGGCAATCAGTGCATTTACTTCAGTTGCTGTTAAATTTAATTGCTGCCCAATTCCGTTTGGGGTTAATCGCGGGTCTAAATTAGTATTTCTAGGTGCTATAGTGATATTTCCGTAATGACCAATAACGTTTTGTAAAGTTGTAAAATTACCCGTATGCATCATAGGTCCATTAGGAGTTCCATCTGATTTTACTAAGTCTCGTAACGAAGGGGCTTTTGTATTGGTAACATCTATTCCGGTACCATTTAGCATTCCTATTATCCCATTGTTTTTTGTGTTAGGATCGATGTCAAATTCAGGAGGCGCATGACATCCGGCACAACCCAGACCTCCAGAAGTTCTAACTCCATTGGCATCAAACACGGGAGGAGCTAAGAATAAATTTTTTCCTTGATTTTCTTGAGCGGTAAAATTTGAAAAGGGTTGATTGTCATTTTGCACAGCCGCTCTACCCGCATCGTATTTTGAGTCAAATGACTGAATACTTCTAACAAATTGTGCTAATGCCAATTGCAATTTATTTTCGGTTATTTCTTCTGAGCCATACACGTATTTAAAAAGCTCCTTATAATATCCGATACTTTGTAATTTTGCAATTAAAGTACTTATTGAACCATCTCCACTGGTACCGCTAAATCCCATTTCTATATGATTTTTGATAGGTTCAGAGGTTTGTGCTTCTAAAGTAGTAGCTCTTTCATCCCAAAAAAACTTAGTCTCGTTGGCAAACCTACTATTAATTAATCGCATAGCATGTCTAGTTGTAGTTCCATTAACACCTGTACTCGCAATTTCGGTATCACCAAAAGCATTGGCTTGAATGTGGCAAGAAGCACAAGAAATAGTATTGTTGGAAGATAAATTTTTATCATAAAATAAAACCCTTCCTAGAGTGGCACCTTTGTCTGTTATTGGATTTCCTGCGGTATTGTCTTTTGTTATGTAGGTAGGTTTGGATTGATTGGAATAATTACTCAAATTATTTAAATCAATTTTTCCAGAAAAAGTAGCGGTTACATTGGGATAAAGATCCGTTGTTGAATTACTATCATGATTACTGCACGATAGTAAGCAGATAGCAATCGAAAAGATACAGACTAAGTTTGTTTTTGTCATAATTATTTGGGTATAGTTGATTTAGGATTATTTATAACGCAATTGCAATAAATTAATTGTATAAATATATAATTTTTTAAATAACCATCATCCTGTTGCGATAATTGTAACTCTGATTCTGTTTCGTATATTCTTCATTTATTACTATATTTGAACTTTGATTACGTCTCATTAAGAGTATAATCAGCATTAGTCTAATTAAAATAATCTATTTCGTTTTTATACTATGAAATTACTAGAAGGAAAGGTAGCCATTATTACTGGTGCCAGCCGTGGAATCGGTAAAGGAGTGGCTGAAGTGTTTGCAAAACACGGTGCTAACATTGCGTTTACTTACAGTTCGTCTGTTGAATCGGCATTGGCTTTAGAAAATGAATTGAATGCTATGGGAATCAAAGCCAAAGGGTATCAATCTAATGCTGCTGATTTCAATGAAGCACAAACTTTCGTAGATGCTGTTGTTGAAGAATTTGGAACTGTTGATATTTTAATTAATAATGCCGGAATTACTAAGGATAATTTGTTAATGCGTATGTCTGAAGCCGATTACGATCAAGTAATTGACGTGAATTTGAAATCGGTATTCAATATGACAAAGGCTACTCAAAAAACATTTTTGAAACAACGTTCAGGTTCTATCATCAATATGAGTAGTGTGGTAGGGGTGAAGGGAAATGCAGGTCAAGCCAATTATGCGGCGTCTAAAGCAGGAGTAATTGGGTTTACCAAATCAATTGCTTTGGAATTAGGTTCAAGAAATATTCGTTGTAATGCTATTGCGCCAGGTTTCATCGAAACAGAAATGACGGCTAAATTAAGTCCGGAAGTAGTGCAAGGATGGAGAGATGGAATTCCATTGAAACGTGGTGGAACTACTGATGATGTAGCTAATGCGTGCCTTTTCTTTGCATCAGATATGAGTGCTTTTGTGACCGGTCAAGTACTTAATGTTTGTGGCGGAATGCTAACATAATCGGTTGCTAATAGTTTGATTTTTACACTCAAACGGTAATTTTTTAAATAAAATGGACGCCATCACAATTGTATTACTGATTCTTTCTGTTTTCATTGCTGCTGGTTTAGCCTTTTTTCAATATTTGTATAAAGTCAAAAACAAATCCAAACTGAATTTGTTTTTGGCTTTTTTACGTTTTTTATCATTTCTAGGCATCTTTGTTTTGTTGATAAATCCAACGATAATAAAGAATTCCTTTGAAGTAGAAAAAACACCTTTGGTTGTGGTTATGGATAATTCGAGTTCCATGCCATTTTTAAAATCCAATGTTGCGGCTCAAGAAGTGTATCAAAAAATAGTTTCCAATACTGCGTTAAAGGAAAAGTTTACTATTCAATCCTATCAATTTGCTGAAAATTTAGAATTATCGGAAAGATTTAATTTTAAAGGAAAGCAAACTAATTTAGATGCTGTTGCAACAGGACTAAAACAGACCTACAGACATAAAACCTTTCCAACTATTATTATAACAGACGGGAATCAAACTACAGGATCGGATTATGTATATGGTTTTGATACTGCAAACAAAGTATATCCTATTGTAGTAGGAGATACAGCAAAAGTATTTGATTTAAAAATCAACCAGATTAATGCTAATAAATATGCTTTTTATAAAAATAAATTTCCAGTTGAAGCATTTGTTACGTATTCTGGATTCCAAAAAATTAAAGCTAATTTTAAAATTTATCAAAATAAGATAGTTGTTGCAAGTCAAAATATTTCTTTTTCTCCTTCTAATAAAACGGCAATTATTCAGTTATTGCTTCCTGCAAATACAATAGGATTGCAGTTATTTCAAGCCACTATTTCTTCCTCAAAAAAAGAGAAAAATTATTTTAATAACACTAAAAATTTTGCCGTTGAAGTAATCGATCAAAAGACAGATATCGCTTTGATTTCAGCAATAAATCATCCTGACATTGGCGCTTTAAAACGAGCTATTGAATCTAATGCTCAACGTAAGGTAACTATATTTAAACCAAATGTTATCAATGAATTAAAAAAATATACTATTGTTATTGTATACCAACCTAACGCTAGTTTTAAATCTATTTTCGACGAAGTAAAATTAGCGGGTATTAATTCATTTATTATTACGGGACCGAGTACTGATTTTGGTTTTTTAAATCAACAACAAAATGAGTTACAATTCAAAATGGGAAGCCAAACAGAAGACTATTTTGCAGGCTTTAATCCCCAATTTAATGTATTTGCTTTAGACAACATTGGGTTTGAATTTTTTCCTCCTTTACAAAATAGTTTTGGAACGATTACTACTAAAGGAAATGCTTCTGTCTTACTTTCTTCAAGAATTAAAGGAATTGATACGCAATCGCCTTTGCTTGCTTTTGTAGAAAATAATGGAAAACGAACGGCATTTCTATTAGGCGAAAACAGTTGGAAATGGCGTGCAAAAAGCTTTGTAGCTAATCAATCTTTTGAAAAATATGATGTTTTTATAGATAAGATTATTCAGTTTTTGGCTTCCAATAGTAGCAAGAAATCATTGGTAGTCGAACACGAACAATTCTATAATTCAGGAGATAATATTGTGATAAGCGCGCAATATTTTAATAAAAATCAAGAGCTTGACGAAAAGGCGAGATTGAATATTAGCGTTTTAAATACCCAAACCAAAGCAGTTACAAATTATGATTTACTTAAAGGTTCTAATTCCTACAAAGTAAATTTGGACGGAATTCCGCCAGGAAAATATAAGTTTGCAGTGACCGAATTAAACTCCAAAGAAAAGTATTCAGGTTATTTTGAAATACTCAATTTTGATGTCGAAAAACAATTTACGAATCCTGATTTTGATAAATTAAATCAATTGGCGAATCAGACACAAGGCAAGCTGTATATACCTTCGCAAATTGACACCTTATTACATCAATTAGTAGAAGAAGAAAGCTATAAATCAGTTCAAAAAAACATAATGGTGAGAACCTCTTTGATAGATTGGTTTTGGTTACTCGTTATTATTTCTACTTTACTAGCTACAGAATGGTTCGTTAGAAAATATAATGGATTGTTATAAAATAAATTATTTTTGATATTTCTTTTTCTTCAACATGTCTGAGGCAGTTTGATAATAAGAAACCGTTTCTATAACTAAATCAGTTCTTTCTTTTTTCAATGGCGTTTGGTCATAATACAATTGAAATTCAGGGGCTATTTTTGGGTCTGGTTTCAAACTCAATTGAAATTGTTTGACTTGTTGTTTAGGAGAAATAATTGTCAAAACATTGTCTTTTATCAAACCTAGATCTTGATAAGTTGCAATCAAAGCCCTTGGTTTGTAATCGGATTGGAATACATCTTGTCCGTAAAATTTACTTTGATAATTAAAATTCAACAATCCCATTACGGTAGGCATTAAGTCAATTTGAGACATTAATTGGGTGTATTTTTGAGGCACTATAAATCCTGGGCTGTAAATCATCGCAGGGATTCGGTATTTGTCTAACGGAAGTTCTGTTTTTCCAGCGCTAGATGCACAATGATCAGCAACAATTACAAAAACTGTATTTTGAAACCAAGGTTGTTTTTTTGCCATCTCAAAAAACTGTCTTAAAGCATAATCCGTGTATTTAACTCCTCCATCTCTGGATTTGGAATCGCCAGGAATATCGATTTTGTTGTTTGGATACGTAAACGGTCTGTGATTACTTACCGTCATCCAATGATTAAAGAACGGCTTGCCCGATTGTGCTTCGGCATTCATCACTTTAATAGCTTTATTAGCCATATCTTCATCACAAACTCCCCAAACATTAGCAAAGGTAATTTCGCTTGGTTGTAATGATTTTTTATCTACTATAGCATACCCATTTCCAGAGAAAAAATCTTCCATATTATCAAAGAAAGCATCGCCGCCATACAAGTATTTTACTTGATATCCTTTTTGATTGAAGATATTTCCTGTCGAAAATTTATCTTTATTGTCTTTTCGCTTTACCACACTTTCACCTGCTGTAGGAGGAAAGCAAAGTGTTACAGCTTCTAGTCCGCGAACGGTTCTATTTCCTACCGCAAACAAATTTGTAAATTGTAAACTTTGGTTAGCCAAATTATCTAGAAATGGAGTAATGTTATTTTGATTTCCATAGGCTTTCATAAAATCGGCACTGTAACTTTCAATTGTAATTAGCACTACATTTTTATGGGTTTCTTGACCTTTTGCAGTAATTGGTCTAGAAGTAGATTCGGTTGTAATACCTTGAATTTGTTCTTTCAAAGTAGCATACGCTTCTTGATTCGGAATTGTTTTATAGAACTTGAAATAATCCAATTCACTGTGAATGAAAGCCAAATAGAATTTGTAAATTCCGTTCGACTGTAATTCATTGGTAAAGATATTTTGAGAATTTTCTTTGGCAGCCAAATACGGAATTGTAGTTAATGAAAGCGCTAACATAACCAAATACAATCCTGAAATTTTGATTTTTTCAGTAAAAGAAGGAATCGATTCAATAAAGTTTTTAGAATGTTGTACAATGAAATAGGTAATTGTTCCTGATACTAAAAAAAGTGTCGTAAAGATTGGGATAACAGGATACGACTGCATAATGTTACCAATAACTTCATTGGTATAAACCAAATAGTTTACAGCAATGAAATTGTATTTTACTCCAAATTCATTCCAAAAGAAAAATTCACTAATCGCATTTTGAAGAATTAAAGTAACAAAAAGAAAAATCACAAAAGAGAACAACCAGAAGCGTATAGTATGTCTGTGTTTTGGAAGAAATAGTAATAAGCCAAAAAGAAGTGTTTTTAAACCAATAAAAGCCATTCCAATCTCAGGTAAGGCACCTCCATATTCATTGAGAATGGTATTGCCAAACGCAACATATAAAAATAAACTAACGAGAAGTCCAAATAGGATATATCCTGTAGGTTTCAAGTATTTTGAATTAGAAATAAAAATCAAATACAACCATAAAAAACCACTAATTACTGTAAAAACTAAGAAATCAGAAACAACACCTAGACTAAAAATTTTTAGTGTATCTATCCATGAAAAAGTTGCTTGTGTAATGGGATGAAACAACAATATAATTCTTAAAATAAAACTTACGATTATATAAAATAAAGTGATATTATAAAAAGGAGATAAGTTTTTAATTGAAGACATAATAGATTAGTTTTTTTTGCAAAAATAAGCAATTTGAGAGTAATATGAATAGAGTAAATTAACACCTCTATAATTTATTATTAAATGATTTTATTTAGTTTGATGTGATGCAAAATCAAAACTTAAGTTTAGCTTAATTTAAATTGCGTCTAAAATAAATCCATTGATTTTGAGTTACTTTTGTATAATTGATTCATATTTATAGTTTTCAAATGAAAAAAACAGTTTTATTTCTATTATTTTTTACAGTTTTTGGATATTCTCAAAATTGGAAGCCTTCTTTTGAAGAAGCACAAAATCAAGCTTTAGCTGAAAATAAGAATATCGTTTTAGTTTTTTCGGGTTCAGATTGGTGTGCGCCTTGTATTAAGCTAGATAAAACCGTTTGGCAATCTGCTGAGTTTAAAAAAGAATCAGAGACTAATTGGGTAATTTATAAAGCTGACTTTCCGAAGAAAAAGGTTAATCAGTTAAATCCAATTCTAACTGAAAGTAATAAAAAATTAGCTGGGCTATATAATCCCTCGGGTAATTTTCCTTTAGTACTTTTGTTAGATAAATCAGGAGCTGTTTTAGGTATTGAAGGATACAAAAATATTTCAGCAACTGAATATATTCAACTCATTCATTCATTCGAGAAAAAATGAAAATAGTACTCTCTTTTTTAGCCTTGGTTATTAGTTTTTCATCTTTTGCTCAGGCAGAGTATAAGAAAAAAATTTCTATGTTGGGTAGTCCATTTGAAATTACAGTAGTAGCTAAAGATTCTGTTGAAGCTAAAAAGTACACAGATTTAGCTATTGCTGAAGTAAAACGTATTGAAAATCAAATATCCGATTGGATTCCAACTACCCAAATTTCATTAGTAAATAAAAATGCAGGTATTCAAGCTGTGAAAGTAGACTCAGAAGTTTTTGATTTAGTGGAAAGAGCTATTAAAATTTCTGAAATAACAGATGGAGCTTTTGACATTTCATATGCTTCAATGGATAAAATCTGGAAATTTGATGGAAGCATGACCACTATGCCTTCTGAAGAAGCGATTAAAAAATCCGTTTCTAAAATTGGATATAAAAATATTGTTTTGGACAAAACCAATCAGACAGTATTTTTGAAAAAAGAAGGAATGAAATTAGGGTTTGGGGGTATTGGACAAGGTTATATTGCTGATAAAGTCAAAGATTTGTTATTTGCCAATGGGTGTAAGTCAGGCATTGTAAACGTATCAGGAGATATTAATGCGTGGGGTAGACAGAGTAATCATGAGCCATGGACAGTAGGAATTATAAATCCAATGAATAAAAACAAGGTTTTCGCTACATTTCCTTTAGAGAATAGTGCTGTAGAAACTTCAGGGAGTTATGAGAAATACGTAGTGTTCAATGGTATTCGTTATTCACATATAATTGACCCAAGAACAGGTTATCCTGCACAGGGAGTAGTGAGCGTTTCTGTATTTGCTAAACAAACTGAAATTGCAGATGCTTTAGCTACAGGAATTTTTGTATTAGGAGTCGAAGTGGGATTAGATTTAGTGAACCAATTAAAAGGAATTGAATGCATTATCGTAGATGACAAGGGTAAAATTCATTCTTCAAAAGGAATTGATATTAAAAAATATAACAAATGAAAAATATAAGTTTAGTCTTATGTATTCTTTTATTAATGGAATCTTGTTCGGTTGTTAAAGAATATGAAAAAGAAAAAATTAATGATGTAGATATGAAATTAGCCGCTCGAACAGCAGAAAAATATGAAACAACTTTTCAAGTCTATAGAGAAGCGGCAGCAGGAGCCAATGGAGGAAAGTCAGGTGGAGGATGTGGTTGCAATTAATTATTAATTTCGATATGACTTTATCAATGAAAAAATTTAGTACGATTGTATTTCTTTTTTGTACCGCTTGTGTTTACTCGCAAGGCAACAAGCAACCCGCATTCAAAAAAAGGGTATTAGAAAGTACGGAAGTGGATTTTTTAGCTAGTTATTACAAACAGGATGGCTCAAAATCATCAGTTACAGGAGGAATTGGAACAGAAAAGCTGACTGATATTGCTTCTAATATTACGGTAGCAATGCCTTTAAATGATGACGATGTTTTAACTATAGACGCAGGTATTTCTGCTTACTCATCAGCATCATCAAGTAATATCAATCCATTTAATGCTTCAGGAGCTTCAGGAGCTAATAATTCTGGAGCTTCTGGTGGTGACGATGATGATGATGATAAAAAAATTAGTACTAAAGCTACAAGACCTACAACGGGTTCAGGCCCTTATGGATCACCTTGGCAGGCATCTTCGGGAGCTTCCAAAAGCGATGAATTAGTTTCTATAATGGCTAATTATAGTCATAGTAGTGATTCTAGAAATTTCATTTGGAATGCAGATGTAGCATTCTCTAATGAATATGATTATACCTCTACTGGATTTGGAGGAGGTATTGCAGCGCTTTTTAATGAAAAAAACACAGAGATAAATATAAAGGCCAACGTTTATTTAGATCAATGGCGCCCGATTTATCCAACGGAGCTTCACGAGTATTCTAAATATGGCGCTAACTTTCTAAATCAAGGATATTTTAGCGGAGTAACTGTTTATAATGAAAATGGTATTTCGGCTACAGAAACCTATCTTCCTACCAAATTTAAAGATTTAGCTTTGACTAATAGAAATTCCTATTCGGCTTCTTTTGGCTTTTCTCAAATACTAACTAAACGATTTCAGTTTTCAGTTTTCTTTGATGTTTTACAACAACAAGGGTTGTTATCAACGCCTTACCACCGTATCTATTTTGCTGATAAAACCAATTTTTTTATTGGTCAATCACAATATATAACTAGTTATGAAAGTACCACTAATACAGGAGTATTTAAATTAGCTGATGATATAGAACGATTGCCTAACACCCGTTTTAAATTACCTATTGGAGCTCGTATTAATTATTATATCAATGAATATTTAGTGTTACGTATGTATTACAGATATTATTCGGATGATTGGGATATTCAAGCTCATACAGCAAGTGTAGAATTACCTTTCAAATTATCCGATAAATTCACTGTATTTCCTACATTTCGTTATTACAAACAAACGGCATCCAAGTTTTATGCCCCTTACGAAATGCATCTTTCTTCAGAACAATTTTATACATCTGATCCAGATTTAGCTAACTTTGGGACCAAGCAGTTGGGTTTTGGAATTAATTACACTGATATTTTTGCCTCAGCTAAAATTTGGCAATTTGGACTTAAAAATGTTGATTTTAGATTTCACCAATACAAACGAACGGATAGACTTAAGGCAAGTATTGCAACAATTGCTTTTAAATTTATTATGCAATAAATCAAAAATTATTTTAGCCAATGCATATACTATTAGTAGAAGACGAAGCTGGAATTGTTCAATTTTTAGAACAAGGTTTGAAAGAGGAAGGTTATATAATTTCGACAGCATCAGACGGAGAAGTAGCTTTACAATTACTACTAGAAAAGAGCTTTGATTTAGTTTTATTGGATTGGATGTTACCAAAAATGACCGGAATTGAGGTTTGTATAGAATTTCGTAAAAAAAATAAAACCACACCAATTATTTTTTTAACAGCCAAAGACACCGTTCAAGAAACTATTGAAGGTTTACAAGCTGGAGCTAATGATTACATTAAAAAGCCTTTTAGTTTTGATGAGTTAGTAGCACGAATTAAAATTCATTTTCGAAATCAACAAACAATAATTTTGTATTTAGGTGGCATTGAAATAAATCTTAGTAATCGTTTGGTTTATGCTAACAATCAAGAAGTAATTTTGACGCATCGCGAATTTGAATTGCTATGTTATTTAGTTAAAAATAAAGGACGAGTTTGTACACGAACTCAAATAATAGAAGAGGTTTGGGATATTCATTTTGACTATGACACAGGAGTAATCGATGTTTTTATGAATTCCATTCGCAAGAAATTAAATTTAAAAAAAGAAGAAGATTGTATCAAAACTATTCGTGGAGTAGGATACATCGCAAATGACTAATTTATGCAACAACTTTCTTTCAAAAATAGAATTGCGTCACATTATATCATTACCACTGCTTTGTTGATAGCAGTAGTTTTTTTTGTTATCTATTTTAGTGTTCGGTTCAGTGTTTATAGTCATATTAGTGATGATATACAATCAGAATCGGCAAAGCATTTAACGGAGATCTCAATTATTAATAATGATTTTCATTTAATCCACAAGAATGAATGGATGGAAAGAGAACATAATACAATTGATGTAAATCCTGTTTTTGTTCAGTTCATCGATGAGAACAAAAAATTAGTTGAAAAGTCACCTAATTTGAAACGAAGTAATCTTAGATTTAATTCTCAAATTTCTTTTGGTCAATTGTTTGATTATAAATTAGAAGGTAAATTGATTCGCCAAACACAATTGCCTATATATAAAGAAAAAATCATTGTAGGATACGTAATGGTAGCCATGTCATTAGAAAATGCACAAATGGTTCTACAAGATCTATTAGAAGTTTTATTAATTGCATATCCTACTATTTTAGGTGTTTTGTTTTTAATTGCACGAATAATTGCAGGAAGAAGTATTAAACCTATCAATACTATAATGACAACTTCTGATGCTATCACTAAAGACAATTTGAAGTCGCGAATAGTATTACCAAAAACAAAAGATGAATTGTATGTTTTATCGAAAACAATTAATAATTTATTAGATCGTTTAGAGAATGCAATTGAACGCGAGAAACAATTTACCTCTGATGCATCTCATGAACTGAGAACCCCTTTAACGGTCATAAAAGGAACTTTGGAGGTTTTAACCAGAAAGCCAAGAACGACTCAGGAGTATGAAGATAAAATTAATTTTTGCATTACAGAGGTTAATCATCTCAACCATCTAGTTGATCAATTGTTATTATTGGCACGCTACGAAAATGAAAAACAATCCCTAAAAATTGAGTTGGTCTGTTTGAATGCCTTGTTTTTAGAGGTCATCGCAAGACAGTCTGTTTTAATCGAATCAAAAGGAATTACGATAAAAACTTTATTTAAAGATGATTTTTATTGTGAATCAGATCAGCATTTACTTTCCATAATTATTAATAATTTAATTTCAAATGCGCTGAAATATTCTAAAGAAAATGGAGTAATTGCAATTGAACTGAAGAAAAATTCAAATCAAATAGAATGTACTATTTCTGACTCAGGTATTGGAATTCCAAAGACAGATTTAGAAAAAGTATTTCAACCCTTTTTCCGTTCTAATGCTACTATAATTTCACCAGAGATAAAGGGGGTTGGAATTGGTTTATCTATAGTACAACGATTATGTTCTTTACTTTTAATCGAAGTAAAAATAACAAGTGAAGAAAATGTTGGAACCAAAGTTAACTTATCGTTTCTAAGTAAAGACTTAAGTAATTCTTAAGAAAAGAGCTATATTTATATGTTATTTTTGTGACATATAAATAAAAGTATACAATGCTCGAAAAAATCATAGCTTTTAGTTTAAAAAACAAATTAATTGTTTTACTCTTTACCCTTGGAATATTTGGTTTTGGGATATTTTCTTTGTTCCAAATCTCAATTGGAGCTGTGCCTGATGTAACCAATAATCAAGTACAAGTTATTACTACTTCTCGCAATCTTTCTACACAAGATATTGAACAATTTATTACCTATCCTGTAGAGATAGAAATGGCCAATTTGCCAGGTGTAAAAGAAATTCGTTCTATTTCAAAATTTGGATTGTCAGTGGTAACCATTGTGTTTGAAGATAATTTAGGAACGTATTTACCACGACAATTAATTGCCGAGAAAATAAAATCAGCTTCTGAAAAAATTCCGGAAGGTTTTGGAACGCCTGAAATGGGACCTATTACAACAGGTTTGGGCGAAATTTATCAATATACCTTAGAAGTTAAACCTGAATTTAAAGCCAATTATTCGGTTACTGATTTAAGAACCATTCAAGATTGGGTAGTGAAACGTCAATTATCAGGAATTAAAGGTGTAGTAGAAATTAATACTTGGGGAGGATATTTAAAACAATATGAAATTGCGATTAGTCCAGCCAGCTTAAAAGCTATAAATATTAGTATGAGCGACGTATTTACTGCTTTAGAAAAAAACAACAGCATAGCAGGGGGAGCTTATATTGAAAAAGTAAATCAAAGTTATTTCATTCGTGGCGAAGGAAAAGTAAAATCATTAGAAGATATTGAGAATATCGTAGTAAAAAACACCAATGGAACACCTGTTTATATTAAAAATATTGCAACAGTAAACTTTGGTCACGCAAACCGATTTGGAGCTATTACTGGAAATGGAGAAGGGGAGAAAGTATTAGGACAAGTAATGATGTTAAAAGGAGGCAACTCTAAACAAGTTATTACTGATGTTAAAAATCGGGTAGCCGAAATTCAAAAGCATTTACCAGAAGGTGTGTATATCAACGGATTTTTGGAACGAAGCGAATTGGTAGGGAAAACGACTTTTACAGTGGCGGAAAATTTAATTCTAGGTTGCTTAATTGTAATTTTTGTTGTGGTTTTATTATTAGGAAATTGGCGTTCAGGCTTAGTGGTAGCGTCGGTGATACCACTTTGTTTATTATTTGCTATTTCTTTTATGAATATTTTTGGTATTGATGCCAATTTGATGAGTTTAGGCGCTATTGATTTTGGAATTATCATTGACGGAGCCGTTATTATTGTGGAGTTTATTGCTTTTCAAATCGTGCATAAATCAGCGCATTTGACCACTCTTTCAAAAGAAGAACGTCAACTGCAAATTGATCAAATTACTTTTAAGAGCGCTTCTAAAATGATGAATTCAGCTGTTTTTGGACAGCTGATAATTTTGATCGTTTTCATACCTATTTTGTCGTTATCTGGAATCGAAGGAAAAATGTTCAAACCTATGGCAATGACCTTTAGTTTTGCCTTAGTTGGAGCAATGCTCTTTTGTTTTACGTATGTTCCGGTGGTTTCTTCCTTATTTTTAAAACCGAAAGAAGAAAGTGCTGATTCTTTTGCAAATAAACTAATTCTGAAATTAAATTCATGGTACTTGCCTATCATTACTTGGGCTTTGGCCAATACCAAAAAAGTATTGTATGGGGCATTTGGACTTTTAGTTTTCGCAATTGTTTTGTTTACTACTATGGGAGGAGAATTTATACCCACCTTAGACGAAGGTGATTTTGTTATTCAACCCGTATTAAAAACGGGAACTTCTTTGACAAAAACAATCGCAACAACCACCAAAATTGAAAAAATTATACTGAAAAATTTTCCAGAAGTCACACAAGTAGTAAGTAGAATTGGTGCTGCCGAAGTTCCAACTGACCCAATGTCTATGGAAGAAAGTGATGTTATTGTAAAACTAAAACCTAAATCAGAATGGGTATCAGCGGAATCCAAAGATGAATTGGCTGATAAAATCAAAAAGGCGGTTGAAACTCAAATTCCGAATATGGAAATTGAATTTACACAACCTATCGAAATGCGTTTTAACGAATTAGTTTCTGGAACACGTTCAGATGTGGCGGTAAAGATTTTTGGCGAAAATTTAGAAATTTTGGCACAAAAAGCACACGAAATAGAAAACGCTATTAAAAATGTAGAAGGAGCTTCAGATATTATTATTGAAAAAACAGAGGGTTTACCCCAAATGTTTGTACAATACGATCGCTCTAAAATTGCACGTTATGGATTGAATATTGCTGATTTAAACGAAATGATTGCTTTAAGTTTTGCTGGAAAAACAGTGGGCAATGTATTTGAGGGAGAAAAACGTTTTGATATGGTAGTACGCCTTAATGAAACGAATAGACACGATATTGAAGATTTGAAAAACCTATATGTATCGACTCCAAACGGTCAACAAATTCCGTTAAGTGAATTAGCCACTATTGATTATACTACTGGTCCTGCAAAGATTTCGAGAGACAATACTAATCGTAGAATTGTAGTAGGAATTAATGTTAGAAATCGCGATTTACAAAGCGTTGTAACAGATATTCAAAAAATTGTAGACACTAAAATTAAACTTCCATCTGGCTATTATGTGAAATATGGAGGGCAATTTGAAAACCTTCAAAGTGCCAAAGCGCGTTTACTTATAGCAGTGCCTATTGCTTTATTTTTAATATTTATTCTCCTGTATTTTGCTTTTGGTTCTATCAAAGAAGCCTTAATGGTGTATTCCGCAATACCACTTTCGGCAGTAGGAGGAATTTTATTTTTATGGATTCGTGATTTGCCTTTTAGTATTTCGGCAGGTGTTGGTTTTATTGCACTTTTTGGAATTGCAGTGTTAAACGGAATCGTTTTAATTGAACATTTTAAAGAACTCAAACACCACGGAATGAATAATATGAATGAATTAATTTTAAAAGGAACTACCGATAGATTGCGCCCCGTATTATTAACAGCGGCAGCAGCGGCTCTGGGATTTTTGCCAATGGCTATTTCTTCTTCAGCAGGAGCCGAAGTACAACGGCCATTAGCAACAGTAGTAATTGGCGGGTTATTTACAGCCACTATTTTGACAATGATTGTTTTGCCTGTACTTTTTAAAGTATTTGATCAAAAAGAGTTTAAGAAACCTAAATTTAAAATGCATCATAAATCAACCTATCTACTGTTATTTTTGTTGAGTTCTACAGCTATAATGGCGCAAAATACTTCTTCAGAACGAGAACGTATTGTCAATTTAGCATTAGAAAATAACAAAGAAATCAAGGCTTCGCAATTACAATTAGAAAAGTTGAAAGAATCGATTCAAGCTGCCTATTCTTTTGATAAAACCAATGTATATTACAGTTACGACCAAAATAATTTGGCGCTAAATAATACTCCGTTACGAGTATTTGGAGTACAACAACGATTTGAATTCCCCACAGTTTATGGCGCGAAGAAAAACCTTCTTGCTTCAGAGTATGGAAAAGAAAAAGCCCGATTTGAATTGCAAAAAAACAAATTGACTTTGGCTGTTTCTAAAGTATACGAACATATTGTGTACCTCCAAAATCAGGAAAAACGCTATATGTATTTGGATAGTTTGTACCAAAATTTTTCTAAAGCAAGTAAACGTCGTTTTGAATTGGGGGAAACTAATTATTTAGAAAAAATTACGGCTCAAGCAAAGTCAGGGCAAATTCAAACTAAAAAATCTCAAATTGAAAAAGATAAATTAGCACAATATGAATTGCTTAATTCGTTAATTCAATCAGAGGAAAAAGTGGTAGTCTCAAATAGCCAAATGAGTCCGCTAACTACTTTAGCAAGTAGTTCAGTAAAAGAACTTCATTTGTCTTATTTAGAGCAAATTACAACGACTTATAAAAAGCAATTAAGCTTGCAAAAACAACATTGGTTACCGGATATTAATATTGATTATTTCCAAGGTAAAAACACAGGTCTGTCTCAATCACTGTATGGATTTCAAGTTGGGATTGCTTTGCCGATTTTATTTACAGGAACCATTTCTAAAATTAAAGTAGCACAATTGGATTTAAAAAGTTGGGAACAACAAAAACAATCTGAAGAACAAAAAATAGAGCGTTATCTTAGCCAGAAGAAAAATGATTTAATTAAGTACCAAGAAGCTATTAATTATTACAATCAATACGGGAAAAAGTTGTCTGAAGAAATCATTAAAGTAGCCAATTTAAGCTATAAGAATGGAGAAATTGATTTTTTTCAATACATTCAAAGTTTAGAAAACGGAACCAATATTCAAGTTGATTATTTAGATACGTTGTTACAATACAACACTACCCAATTAGAATTGTATTACCCTAATTTTTAATCTATTATTATGAAAAAAACACTATATACTTTTGCTTTACTTACTCTTTTAATGGGGTGTAAAGAAGCTAAAAATGAAGCGCCAACAACTAAAGAAGACGGTTTAATTCACGTAACTGAAACGCAATTCAAAACGGGAGGAATGCAAATTGCAAATCCAACCGAACAAGATTTTGACGTAAGTATTGCTACTTCTGGAAAAATTGATGTACCTCCACAAAACAGAGCTCAAGTCACCACTTTTATTGGAGGTTATGTAAAATCGACTACACTATTAGTAGGAGATAAAGTACATAAAGGTCAAGCATTGGTTACTTTGGAAAGCACCGAGTTTTTAGATATTCAAAAAGAATATTTGGAAGTAGCCGAGCAAATTAACTATCTAAAATCAGAATACGAACGTCAAAAAACATTGTTTAACGAAAAAATCAGTTCGCAAAAAAATTACTTAAAAGCCGAAAGCGATTACCGTAAAGCCAAAGGAATGTATCAAAGTTTAAGAGAAAAATTACTCTTGCTAAAAATTAATCCGGCCAATGTAGAAAAAGGAAGATTGACTTCTATTGTTACAATTTCGTCTCCAATTGCAGGAGATATAGTAGTAATGAATGCTAATGTAGGAATGTATATTGCTCCTTCAGACGTTATATTAGAAATTGTAGATACCAATCATTTGCATTTAGAATTAGCTGTTTTTGAGAAAGATATTTTAAAAGTGAAAGTGGGGCAGAAAATTAATTTTACAGTTCCAGAAGCATCAAAAGAAGTTTTCCCAGCAGAAGTACATTTGGTAGGAAAATCAATAGAAGGTAATGACAGGACAATTAACGTACACGGACATTTAGACGAATCTGTTAAACAAAAATTACTAACAGGAATGTTTGTTGAAGCAAAGATTGTAACACATTCTAAAAAAGGAGTAGCGATTCCTACGGAAGCATTGATTACAGAAAACAACAAAAATTTTGTACTTTTATTAAAGGATACCAAAGACAAAGTCTATTCATTTAAAAAAGTAGCGGTTTCTATTGAAGAAAAGAATAAAGATTTTGTAGAAATTCTTCCTAATGGGAATATTAACGCTTCTTCAAAGATTTTGACCAAAGGCACTTTTGATGTAGCCAATTAAAAATTAAATTAATTAATAACTTAAAATACACTAATTATGAATGAAGCGCATTTACACATGGTAGTAAACCATTTTCCAATTATCGGAACCATTTTAGCTCTTGGAATTTTAATTGCGGGATTAATTTTGAAAAATCATACCGTAAAAAACACTTCGTATGTTCTATTTATTATAGCGGCCATATTTGGAGCCTTAAGTATGGGAACTGGGGAAGGAGCAGAAGAATTAGTCAAAAATATGCCTAACGTGGGTTGGGAAATTATCCACGAGCATGAAGAAATAGCAGAGAAGCTAGCTTTACTATTGTATGTTTTAGGTTTACTTTCAATAATCGCTTTGTATTTCAATTTTAAAAAGAATGCAAAAGAGAAATTAGTTTCATTTTGCATAGTAGGTATTGGAGTTGTGAGTCTTTTCTTAGTGCAAAAAGTGGGTACTTCAGGAGGTGAAATACGTCATAACGAAATTAGAGAAGGTTATCCGAACACAACTACTGAAAAAGAGGAAATTGATCATGATAAATAGCGGTCATTATTTTTTTTACGAATTAGCTTATTTATTATTATATCCAAAAAAATAATATTGATTAATTAGGACAAATAGTAATATTTATAACTTTTGTTATAAAAATAACAATAATACATATTTCTTGTTGTATTATTATGAACTATATCGATTTCGTAATTTTATTTTCCGTAATTTTGATGTATATAAAATGCGCTTTTTTAAATACAATAAAAAATGAAAAATATCAGAATTATTCAAGAATTACACGATTTAGGAATTACGGGATATCATGAAGTTTCGTACAATCCTTCCTATGAAGAATTGTTTCAAGATGAAATGTCGCACCGTAGAAAAGGGTTTGAAAAAGGAGCTTTGACAGATACAGGTGCGGTAGCAGTAAAAACAGGAATTTTTACAGGCCGTTCTCCAAAAGACAGATACATTGTAAAAGACGATGTAACTAAAGATACCATTTATTGGGATGACAAAGTTAATTTCCCAACTACACAATCAGTTTGGCGTGATTTGAAAAAATTAGTGCTTAAACAATTGTCCACTTCGTCTAAATTATATGTAGTAGATGCTTTTTGTGGTACCAATCAGGATACTCGATTAAAAGTCCGTTTTGTAATGGAAGTGGCTTGGCAAGCACATTTTGTAACTAATATGTTTATTAGACCTTCTGGATATGAATTGGAAAATTTTGGAGAACCTGATTTTGTGGTCATGAATGGTTCTAAGGTAACCAATCCCGATTGGCAAAAACAAGGATTGAATTCTGAAAATTTTGTTGTTTTCAATCTTACTGAAAAAATCCAACTCATAGGTGGTACTTGGTATGGAGGCGAAATGAAAAAAGGGATGTTCTCTATGATGAACTACTATTTACCTCTAAAAGGAATGGCTTCGATGCACTGCTCTGCTAATGTAGGAGAAGACGGCGATGTAGCCATATTTTTTGGTCTTTCGGGTACTGGAAAAACTACACTTTCAGCTGATCCAAAACGCTATTTGATTGGAGATGACGAGCACGGTTGGGACAATAACGGAATCTTTAATTATGAAGGGGGATGTTATGCTAAAGTAATTGATTTGTCTGAAAAAAATGAACCAGATATTTGGAGAGCCATTAAAAGGGATGCTTTATTAGAAAATGTAATAGTAGATGAATACGGAGAAATTAACTATTACGATCATTCTATAACAGAAAATTCTAGAGTTTCGTATCCTATTTATCATATCAATAAAATTGTATTGCCTTCAAAAGCGGGACATGCTAAAAAAATAATTTACCTTTCAGCAGATGCTTTTGGAGTATTGCCTCCAGTTTCTATCTTGGATGATGATCAAGCACAATACCACTTTTTATGCGGTTATACCTCAAAATTAGCCGGTACCGAAAGAGGGATTACAGAACCTGTACCTTCGTTTTCACCCGCTTTTGGAGAAGCTTTCTTGACCTTGCATCCAACACGTTATTCTCAAACCTTAATTGGAAAGATGAAAGAGCACGGAGCCAAAGCGTATTTAGTAAATACAGGATGGAATGGAACCGGAAAACGAATTTCATTAAAAAATACAAGAGCCATTATTGATGCTATTATTAGTGGTGATATTGAAGAGGCTGAAACAAGAGCTATTCCGTTTTTGAATTTAACTATTCCAACAGTTTTACCAAATGTTAGTGATGGTATTTTAGATCCTAGGGATACTTATGAAGACAAAACCGAATGGGAGCGTAGAGCTAAAGATCTAGCAGCACGTTATATTAAAAACTTTGAACAATATACGAATACCGAAGAAGGAAAACGATTAGTTAGTGCAGGTCCAACATTAAGTTAGTATTTTGTATTTTAACAATAATATAGTTTTAAGTTACAATAATAATTGGGTGGTTACTATATTTTATTCTATATTTGCATTCGAAATAAAGAAAATTTCTAATTAAAAATTATGTTATCAAATCAATTACATCATCATCATTTACAAAATTGCTCTCAAGCGATGTGTTAATGGTATGCGTGTAAGTCACATATTTAAAAACCCGTTTGAGTACATCAAGCGGGTTTTTTATTAAAAATCTGTTGTACTCGAATCACAACAAACAAAAACAACAAAACAATGAGTACTTTAAAAATTGCAATTCAAAAATCAGGACGCTTAAACGAAGATAGTATCCAAATTTTAAAAGACTGTGGAATTTCTATCAATAACGGAAATGATCAATTAAAAGCAACTGCATCTAATTTTCCATTAGAGGTGTTGTATTTACGAAATTCAGATATTCCACAATATTTAATTGATGGAGTAGTAGATGTCGCTATTGTTGGTGATAATCTATTGGTTGAAAAAGGTAAAAACATTGAGGTTGCAGAGAAATTAGGATTTTCAAAATGCAAAGTTTCCGTAGCGGTACCTAAAAATTTCAATTACAATTCAGTAAAAGATTTAGACGGCTTGCGAATTGCTACTTCTTATCCAAACACTGTTTTAGACTTTTTCAACTCTAAAAATGTGAATGTTGATTTGCACCAAATTTCGGGTTCTGTAGAAATTGCTCCCAATATTGGTTTAGCCGATGCCATTGTGGATATTGTTTCTAGCGGAAGTACCTTATTCAAAAATAATTTAAAAGAAGTAGAAGTTATATTTAAGAGCGAAGCTGTTTTAGCCGTTTCTCCTAAGATAACTCCAGAGAATAAAGCGATTTTAGATAAATTACAATTCCGAATTCAGTCGGTTTTAAGAGCACGTAAATCAAAATACATTTTGATGAATGTACCCAATGATAAAATTCAATTAATCAATACTATTTTACCGGTTTTAAAAAGTCCAACGGTAATGCCTTTGGCACAAGAAGGTTGGTCAAGTGTACACACCGTTATTGAAGAAGATCGTTTTTGGGAAGTTATCGACCAGTTAAAAGCAGCCGGTGCCGAAGGAATTTTGGTTTGCCCAATTGAAAAAATGGTGTTGTAGTTTCTTAAATCATATAAAGCAATGAACAAAATATACAATCCAAAACAGGAAAATTGGGCTTCAATTTTAGAGAGGCCTACTAAAACTGTGGATGATATTGAAGCTACGGTAAAAGAAATTTTTGCCGAAGTACAATTAAAAGGAGATGCTGCAATTAATCAATATACTGCTCAGTTTGACGGAATTGCTTTAGATACCATGTTGGTTACTGATGATGAAATTCAACAAGCGATTGCTGCTGTTTCTGATGAATTGAAAGCCGCGATTCAATTGGCTAAATCGAATATTGAAAAATTTCACCAAGCGCAAAAAACAACTCGTGTTAGTGTTGAAACTACAGGAGGAGTGCAATGCTGGCAAGAAAAAAGACCCATTCAAAAAATAGGATTATACATTCCTGGCGGAACTGCTCCCTTATTTTCAACAGTTTTGATGTTAGCTATTCCGGCCTCAATTGCGGGATGTAAAGAAGTTGTTTTATGTTCGCCACCCGATAAAAAAGGGAATCTGAATCCTGCAATTTTGTACGCAGCAAATCTTTGTGGTGTGACCAAAATTCTCAAAGTAGGAGGTATTCAAGCGATAGCAGGAATGACTTTTGGGACTACGACAATCCCAAAAGTGTATAAAATTTTTGGCCCAGGAAATCAATACGTAACGGTAGCCAAGCAATTAGCAACTCAATTTGGTGTAGCTATTGATATGCCGGCAGGTCCCTCTGAATTATTGGTGGTTGCTGATGATAGTGCGGTACCGGCTTTTGTGGCATCCGATTTATTAAGTCAAGCCGAACACGGGACAGACAGTCAGGTAATTTTAGTTTCAACTTCTAAAACGATGATAGATGCCGTTGAACAAGAAGTACAATCGCAGCTGGCTGTTTTACCAAGAAAGGAAATTGCCGAGAAAGCCATTGCTAATTCGAAATTAATTTTTGTAGAAAACGCAGCAATCGCTTTGGATTTAATTAATGAATACGGCCCGGAACATTTTATTATTTGTACTGAAAACAATGATTTTTATGTTGACAATATCGAAAATGCGGGTTCGGTTTTTATAGGGAATTATACACCGGAAAGTGCGGGTGATTATGCTTCGGGAACCAATCATACTTTACCTACTAACGGATACGCTAAGAATTATAGTGGAGTCAACTTGGATAGTTTTACGAAATCAATGACGTTTCAAAAGATTTCAGAAAGTGGTATTCAAACCATTGGCAAGGCCATTGAAATTATGGCAGAGAAAGAAGGGTTACAAGCACACAAAAATGCGGTAACATTACGTTTAAAAGCGATTGAAAATGGAAAATAAATTGAACATCAATACCTTAGTTCGGGACAACGTAAAAGTCATGAAACCGTATTCTTCGGCACGTGATGAATTTGAAGATTTTGATACAGCTGATATGATTTTTTTGGATGCCAATGAAAATCCCTATGAGAATGGAGTAAATAGGTATCCAGATCCACAACAAGCGACAGTTAAATCTGTTTTAGCCCAACAAAACAGCGTGGATAAAAATCAAATTTTGTTAGGAAATGGAAGTGATGAAGTGTTGGATTTGTTGTTTCGTGCTTTTTGCGAACCAAAAATAGACAATGTAATCACCTTGCCGCCTACTTACGGAATGTATGGCGTTTTGGCTAATTTGAATGCGATTGAAAATAGAGAGATTTTACTTTCTGCTGATTTTCAACCACAACTGGAAGCTATAATGGGCGCGGTAGATGAAAATACCAAAATGATTTTTCTTTGCTCACCCAACAATCCAACAGGAAATTCATTCTCTCAAGAAAGCGTACAGTATTTACTGAATAATTTCAACGGATTAGTGGTCATTGATGAGGCTTATATTGACTTTTCGGACAAAGCTTCTTGGATTCAAAAAATCAATAATTTTCCTAATTTAATCATTACACAAACCTTATCCAAAGCGTACGGTTTGGCTGGAATTCGTTTAGGAATTTGCTATGCTTCAGCTGAAATTATTGCAGTTTTAAACAAAATAAAGCCGCCATATAACGTTAACGAATTGACGCAACAAAGAGCATTGGAACGATTGGCTAATCCAAATCAAATAAAAGAAGAAATCAATTCAATAATAACACAAAGAGAGCAATTACTTAAAGTATTAAGTGAAGTATATTTTGTTTCAAAAATATATCCTACAGAGGCTAATTTCATTTTGATTAAAGTTGATAATGCCAATCAACGTTATGATGAATTAATTGCCAAAGGAATTGTGATTCGCAACAGAACGACGCAACCTTTGTGTGAAAATACTTTGCGTTTGACTATTGGAACAGAAAATGAGAACAAGAAGTTAATAGAGGCTTTGAAAAGCTTGAACTAAATTAAAAGTTAGTAATGATTCCTAATGTAGAAACGTATTTTAATGAAGGTTGCGGACGTTGCTCAAAAATGGCAACGCCCTTGTGCCGTGTACGTACTTGGGAAAAGGAATTACAATTGTTAAGAAGCATCATTGTAGAATGTGGTGTGACTGAGGAGTTGAAGTGGAGTCATCCTTGTTATACCTTTCAAAATAAGAATATTGTTATGTTAGGCACCACTAAAGCCTTTTGCGCCATTAGTTTTTTCAAGGGAGTATTGCTTGAAGACAACCAAAAAGTATTAATTGCCCAGACTGAAAACACACAAGCAACAAGACAGTTACAGTTTACAAGCACAGATCAGATTAAAAATCTAAGAGATACTATTAAAGCCTACATTTTTGAAGCTGTAGAGTTAGAAAAATCAGGAGCTAAAGTAGTTTATAAAGAACCTACTGCAATTGCTATACCTGAGGAATTTCACTATTTTTTGGATCGTGACGAAGAACTAAAAACAGCTTTTGAAAGTTTGACACCTGGAAGACAAAAAGGCTATTTACTCTATTTTTCAGAACCCAAGCAATCCAAAACAAAAACGGCTCGAGTAGAAAAATGGATGGATCAAATTAAACGTGGTAAAGGAATGAATGATTAAGAAGTAATTTCTTGATTAAAAAATAAAAACACAGAATGAAAAAAGTATTATTTATAGATCGTGACGGCACAATTGTTATTGAACCCGCCGATTTTCAATTGGATAGTTTAGAAAAATTAGAATTTTATCCAAAAGCTTTTCAGTACTTGGCTAAAATTGCCAGCGAATTGGATTACGAATTGGCTATGGTAACTAACCAAGACGGGTTGGGAACGGATAGTTTTCCAGAAGATACATTTTGGCCTACACAAAACTTCATTTTACGAGCTTTTGAAAATGAGGGGGTTTTATTTGATGATATATTTATCGACCGTTCATTTCCAGCAGACAATGCGCCTACGCGTAAACCTCGTACCGGAATGTTAACCAAATATATAGACAATCCTAATTACGATTTGGCTAATTCATTTGTATTGGGCGACCGAATTACGGATGTTGCTTTGGCTAAAAACTTAGGTGCTAAAGCCATTTTCTTAAAACAACAAGAGGGTTTAGGAAGTGACGAAATCAAAGAGAATGAAGATTTTAGCGATGTAATTTCGTTACAAACCACCGATTGGAAAACCATCTATGAGTTTTTAAAACTAGAAGCTCGTTCTGCTAGTATCGAAAGGAAAACACATGAAACGGATATCTTTATCCAACTTAATTTAGACGGAACTGGTAAAAGTAAAATCGACACTGGCATTGCCTTTTTTGATCACATGCTAGACCAAATTGCACGTCACGGCCAAATGGATTTAGAAATTACTGTAAAAGGGGATT
Organism: Bacteroidota bacterium; assembly: GCA_041191945.1. GTDB lineage: Bacteria > Bacteroidota > Bacteroidia > Flavobacteriales > Flavobacteriaceae > Flavobacterium. Next base: position 18,578 of record JBEENX010000010.1, on the reverse strand, counting down.
TAGAAGTTGATGAACACCATACTATTGAAGATACAGCTATTGCTTTAGGAGAAGTTTTTGCGAAAGCATTAGGAAATAAATTAGGGATTGAACGCTACGGTTTCTGTTTGCCAATGGACGATTGTTTGTCGCAAGTAGCTATTGATTTTGGAGGAAGAAATTGGTTGGTTTGGGAAACCGAATTCAAACGCGAAATGATAGGTAAAATGCCAACAGAGATGTTTTACCACTTTTTCAAATCGTTTTCTGATGGTGCCAAAGCCAATATCAATATCAAAGCCGAAGGAACTAACGAACATCATAAGATTGAAGCTATTTTCAAGGCTTTTGCCAAAGCGATTAAAGTAGCTGTAAAACGCGATACCGAGAAAATGATTTTACCTTCAACAAAAGGAATGCTTTAAAGTTGATAGTTATTGGTTGATAGTTTTTAGCTGTCAACCAACAACCAACAACCAACAACTAAAAAAATGAAAATAGTAATTATCAATTACGGCGCGGGAAATATCCAAAGTATTCTATTTGCTATAGAACGTTTGGGATATTCAGCCGTATTAACCAATAATCCAGACGAAATTCAGCAAGCTGATAAGGTAATTTTTCCGGGAGTTGGTGAAGCGAGTTATGCGATGCAAAAACTCAAAGAAAGTGGTTTAGATAGTTTGATTCCAACATTGAAACAACCTGTTTTAGGCATTTGTTTAGGAATGCAATTGATGTGTCACCATTCTGAAGAAGGAAATACAGAAGGGTTAGGCATTTTTGATGCCAATGTCATTCGGTTTTCTAACAAGGTGAAAGTTCCTCAAATGGGGTGGAACCAAATTTATAATTTGAAATCACCTTTATTTGAAGGAATTAACAATAACGAGTACATGTATTTAGTACATAGCTATTATGTTCCCAATTGCAGCGAAGCCATTGCCAATACAAATTATGATGTAGAATATGCTTCGGCATTACAAAAAAATAATTTTTACGGAACCCAATTTCACCCAGAAAAAAGTGGCGATGTGGGCGAACAAATTTTAGGGAATTTTTTAAAATTTTAAATATCGTATATCAAATATCACAAATCGAATATAGTATGAGAATAATACCAGCCATAGATATCATTGACGGAAAATGTGTTCGTTTATCCAAAGGCGATTACTATACTAAAATTATCTACAATGAAAACCCTCTTGAAGTAGCCAAATCGTTTGAAGCACACGGAATTGAGTATTTGCATTTGGTAGATTTAGACGGAGCCAAGTCAAGCAAAATTGTGAATTACAAAATTCTAGAACAGATTGCTACACAAACCAAATTAAAAATTGATTTTGGAGGGGGTTTAAAATCAGATGCCGATTTAAAAATTGCTTTTGAATCGGGTGCGAACCAAATCACAGGAGGAAGTATTGCCGTAAAAAACAGAAGTGTTTTTGAAAAATGGATTGCGGAGTACGGTTCGGATAAAATCATTTTGGGAGCCGATGCAACCAATGAAAAAGTAGCAGTTTCGGGTTGGTTAGAAGACTCTAACGAAGATTTAGTTCCTTTTATTCAAGACTATCAAACAAAAGGAATTCAGTATGTCATTTGTACAGATATTGCCAAAGATGGCATGCTGTCTGGACCGAGTTTTGATTTATATGCTAAAATTTTAGCAACAGCCAAAGGAATCAAATTAATTGCGTCTGGTGGTATTTCTACTTTTGAGGAGTTACCAAAATTGGCAGAACTTGGTTGCGAAGGAACCATTATTGGGAAAGCAATTTATGAAGGAAGAATCTCGTTGAAACAATTGGAAAACTATATATTAGAAACTAAATAATTCAACAATTGAACAATTTATAAATTAATCAATTGTTACATTACTACTATGCTTACAAAAAGAATCATTCCTTGTTTGGACATCAAAAACGGAAGAACGGTCAAAGGGGTTAATTTTGTTGACTTGCGAGATGCAGGAGATCCTGTAGAGTTGGCAAAAATCTATTCAGAAGAAGGGGCTGACGAATTAGTTTTCTTAGATATTTCAGCCACAGAAGAACGCCGCAAAACTTTAGTTGATTTAGTTCGTAAAGTTGCTGCAACGATTAATATTCCGTTTACTGTTGGTGGTGGAATTGCATCAGTAGAAGATGTAGAAATCTTATTGCAAAACGGTGCAGACAAAGTATCTATCAATTCATCGGCGGTAAAAAATCCGCAACTGATTACTGATTTGGCTCAAAAATTTGGAAGTCAATGCGTAGTAGTAGCTATTGATGCTAAGCAAATTAATGGCGAATGGATGGTACATTTAGTAGGAGGTAAAGTGCCTACAGAAATTAAACTTTTTGATTGGGCCAAAGAAGTGGCAACACGCGGAGCAGGAGAAATCTTGTTTACGTCCATGGATCATGACGGAACTAAAAACGGATTTGCTAACGAAGCTTTGGCTACACTTTCGCAATTAGTTACTATTCCTATTATTGCATCGGGAGGAGCTGGGAATATGCAACATTTTATTGATACCTTTGTCCACGGAAAATCAGATGCTGCTTTAGCCGCCAGTGTTTTTCATTTCAAAGAAATTGAAATTAAGACCTTAAAAAAAGAATTACAAAATAATCATATTGAAGTTAGAATTTAGATGTGGGAATTACGAAGTAGATTTAAACCTCAAACGTTCAATTCCTAACCTCTAATTTCTAATTTCTGACCTCTAACTTTAACAAACATGAACATCGATTTTTCAAAAAGCGCACACGGATTAATTCCTGCCATTATTCAAGATAGCGAAACCAAAGCCGTTTTAATGCTAGGATATATGAACGAAGAGGCTTTTGCTAAAACGCAAGCTACGCAAAAAGTAACTTTTTATAGTCGCTCCAAACAACGTCTTTGGACAAAAGGAGAGGAAAGTGGTAACTTCTTGAATCTAGTTAGTATCAAGAACGACTGTGACAATGATACCTTATTGATTCAAGTGCAGCCTGTAGGACCTACTTGTCATAACGGAACCGATACTTGTTGGGCAGAAGAAAACCAACCGAATTATGGTTTTATTTCGACTTTGGAACAAACCATCAAAATGCGTCGTGACAATGCCGAAGCTGAAAAAAGTTATGTGGCTTCTTTATTTGAAAAAGGAATCAACAAAATAGCTCAGAAAGTAGGTGAGGAAGCCGTAGAAGTGGTAATCGAGGCGAAAGACGACAACGATGATTTATTCTTAAGCGAAAGTGCTGATTTACTTTTTCATTATCTTATTTTATTACAAGCCAAAGGTTTTCAACTCAATGATGTCATAGAAGTTTTGAAAAGTAGACAGAAATAAATTCATTTCAATTTCATTATTCTAAACCCAATAGAATCAAATCTGTTGGGTTTTGTTTTAATTATAAATAAAATCATTTACATTTACTTCTTATATTCAACTGAAGAAAATGATTGTTACATTTCCTAAATTTACGCGTCAACTAGGGTTAATTTTTTCCCTGATTACTATCTCTGTTTATTCTCAAACTACTACATTTTCTATTGCTTTTGGTTCTTGTGATAACCAAAGACTCAAAAACGAATTGTGGAAATCCATTGATGAAAATCATCCTGTAGCTTGGATTTGGGGTGGAGATAATGTCTATTCCGATACCGAAGATATGAATGAGCTTAAAGAAAATTATGCGATTCAAAAGAATGAAAGCGATTATTTACAATTTATAGCCAACAAACAGATTTTAGGAACTTGGGACGATCATGATTACGGTCTAAATGATGGAGGTGAGGAATACCCTTATAAGAGAGCAAGTCAGCAATTATTATTGGATTTCTTAGGAACTTCAAACGATGCTCCAGAGCGTTTTAGAGATGGTGTTTATAATTCTAGAGTGATTGATTTTGATAGAAACAAAGTCAAAATAATTGTTTTAGACACTCGATTTTTTAGAACAGCACTAACAAAAGCTTCTAATTCAAAAAAACGCTTTCAGCCAAATCAATACGGAAAAGGAACCATTTTAGGAGAAGCACAATGGAAATGGTTAGAAGAAGAACTTACTACATCTGATGCCCAATTCAATGTAATTGTAAGTAGTATTCAATTACTATCGGACAAGCATGGTTTTGAATGTTGGGGTAATTTTCCGCATGAGATTGATAAACTAGAAAAGATAATTGTGGCATCGAAAGCAAAAGGAACCTTTATTATTTCAGGAGATCGCCATATTGCGACTTTTTCTTCTAAAAAAATCCCTAATTTAAACTATCCTTTAATCGATTTTACTTCTAGTGGATTGACTCATGTGTATTCTAGTTTTTCTGGTGAAGAAAATCCATATCAACTAGGGAAAGTTGTAGCTGAGAAAAACTTCGGTTTATTACAATTTGATTTCATTAATAATCGTGTCATCATGCAAATTCGCGGATTGGAAAATACACTTTTAGGCGAACATATTCAGCAATATTAATACTCGAATTATGAACAAAAGAACAATTTACGTATTTCTTTTATTATTGGTTACCAATACCTTTTTAGCACAAAAATTTACCAGACAAGATAGTTTGAGAGGTAGTATTACCAAAGAAAGAAGTTGGTGGGATTTAAAAAAATACCATTTGAATATTAAAGTAAATCCTGCAGATAGTACTATTGTTGGTTCAAATACAATTGATTATCAGGTTGTCGAAAAACACAATGTGATGCAAATTGACTTGCAAGAGCCAATGCAAATTACCAAAATAGTTCAGGACGGAACGAATCTAAAATACCAAAGAGAAGGAAATGTGTATCATGTTTTTTTGGTAGCCAATCAAAATAAAGGAGAAATTAAACAACTTATTGTATTCTATGGTGGAAAGCCCAAAATCGCCGTTAATCCGCCTTGGGATGGAGGTATTACTTGGAAGAAAGATGAAAACGGGAAGACGTTTATTGCCTCTTCATGTCAAGGTTTAGGGGCTAGTGTTTGGTGGCCCAACAAAGACCACATGTACGACGAAGTGGAATCTATGTTGATTAGTGTGAATGTTCCCAAAGGACTCATGGATATTTCCAATGGTCGTTTGATCAATACCAAACAATTAAAAGACAATACAACAACTTACACTTGGCAAGTAACCAATCCGATTAATAATTATGGAGTGAACATCAATATTGGTGATTATGTTGCCTTTTCAGAAAAATATAAAGGTGAAAAGGGGGATTTAGATTGTCACTATTATGTGTTGCGAAATAATTTGGCGAAAGCCAAAAAACAATTCCAAGATGTTCCTAAAATGCTCAAAGCTTTTGAACATTGGTTTGGCCCTTATCCTTTCTACGAAGACAGTTACAAATTGGTTGAAGTGCCGTATTTAGGGATGGAACATCAAAGTAGTGTTACCTATGGAAACGGTTATAAAAATGGCTATCGTGGACGTGATTTGAGCGGAACAGGCTGGGGATTGAAATTCGATTTTATCATTATCCACGAATCGGGACATGAGTGGTTTGCTAATAACATCACGTACAAAGATATTGCCGATATGTGGATACATGAAAGTTTTACCAACTATTCTGAAAGTTTGTTTGTAGAATATTATTATGGAAAAGAGGCGGGAGCCGCTTATGTTCGTGGTACTCGTAAAAACATCCAGAATGACGAACCGATTATTGGTCAATATGACGTGAATAACGAAGGTTCTGGCGATATGTATTACAAAGGAGGCAATATGTTGCATACGATTCGGCAAATCATCAATAATGACGATAAATGGCGACAAATATTGAGAGGTTTGAATAGTACGTTTTACCATCAAACGGTTACCACTAAACAAATTGAAGATTATATTAGCCATCAGGCTGGTGTTGAATTAACAACCATTTTTAATCAATATTTGAGAGATACTCGAGTACCCACTCTAGAATATTTTTTCAAAGAAAAGCAATTAAGTTATCGTTGGATTAATTGTGTAGACAATTTTAATATGCCTGTTCAAATTGACTTAAATGGAGAATCATTACGACTTCAACCTACAAAGGAGTGGAAAGTAATTACGGTATCGAATGCTAATTCGAAATTGACAATTGATTCTAATTATTATGTAGCGGGGTTGAATAGTGGGGACTAGGCTTATTTTTTCTTAAACTCCAGAGGATTTTTACCAACCACTTTTTTGAAAATGCGATTGAAATAAGATAGACTTTCAAACCCACATTCATAACAAGTTTCGGTTACGTTTTTATCTTCTTTTAAAAGGCGTTTAGCTTGTTCAATTCGGTATTGATTTAAGAATTCAATAAACGTTAGTCGCGTCATTTTTTTGAAATACCTACAAAAAGCAGCTTTAGACAAATGGGTAATTTGTGCCATTTCTTCAATAGTAATGGTGCGTTGAAAATTCTTTTCGATAAAAGTATAAACTACTTTGAGTCGGGTTTGTTCTTTATTATTATAGAAATTCTCAAAAGGTTTTTCGTGTAAAAATGTTACTTCTTCAGAAGTTGCTAGTGCTTGAAACAACGATAATACAGCTATAAATTGTTCGAAATGAGGTAATAAATGAATCGTTTTTAATTGTTTTCCAATAGTTGCCTTTGTATTTCCTTGAAAACAAATTACCTTTTTAGCATTTTCAAACAATTGATGAATTGCCGCTAATTCTGGAGTAGAACCGAAATCATTCTTAAAAAAATCAGCATTAATTTGCAGTACTACTTTTTCATACTCGGTTCTAATTCCATAATCAAAATTCAAGTGAGGAATATTGGAACCGATAAAAACCAAATCACTGCCTTCAAATTGCCCTACATGATTTCCGACGCGTCTAGTGCCTTGAGGAGCTTCAATAAAAGTCAATTCAAATTCAGGATGAAAATGCCAATAATAAAAATCATTGAGTTTTGGGTTCACCAAAATTCGGAACGAGCTTCCCGCTAAACGTTTAATATCTTCCAGTACAATTTTCATTCAATTTTTATTTTATAGTATAAATGTACTATTGAATAGTTTAAAATCCAATAAAACAGCAATATAGTACAAATTGTGGTAAATTTTGTGATATTTCAACTATCATATTCCCGCTACTTTTGGATTATCAAATTAACCTAACTTTTAAATATGGAAAATAATAATCAAACCATGACCCCGACAATGACGCCAACTATGGCAGCTAATGCACACAAAGATATTCCTGGAAATCCATCAGTGGCTAAATCAAGTGTACACAAATTAAATGACCGTTCTAACGGAAAACCACTCCGTTTATTAACCGAAGAACAATGGAATTTTTGGATAACCAATGGTTATATTGTTATCAAAAATGCCGTACCAAAAGAAAATGCAGAACGATTGGCTAATTTTATTTGGGAATTCGAGGAAAAAGACCCAAATAATTCATCTACTTGGTATGCACCGCCAAGAGCCGAAATGCAAATGAAGGAATTAACCAATAGTGGAATGGTAGAACTATACAATCACCAATACCAATGGGATAACCGCCAAATGCAGAAAGTATATGATGCTTTTACTGATGTTTGGGGAATGGAAAAATTATGGGTAACTATTGATAGAGCCAATTTGAATTTTCCAGTTCGTCCAGGACATGAATTCAAAGGATTTATACATTGGGATTACGATCCTGAAACAAAACCTCAGAATGTACAAGGTGTTTTGGCATTAGTGGATACAACGGATGAGAATATGGGAGGGTTTCAATGTATTCCCGAATTGTTTCGTACCTATGATACTTGGAAATTAACGCAACCTGAAGATAGAAATCGCTTTCAACCTGATATTACTGGCTTTGAAGATAAATTAGTAAAAGTGAAAATGGAGGCAGGAGATTTACTAATATTTAATAGTTCGCAACCTCACGGAATTCGTCCTAATTTGACCAAAGATAAAGTGCGTGTAGCACAATATATTTCGATGATGCCTGCTGAAGAAGATAATGAAGAACTAAAAGCGTGGCGTATTAATTCTTGGAAAAATCGAATTGCTCCCGAAGGATATGCCTTTCCTGGCGATCCAAGAAAATGGGAAATAACCAAACATAAAACAGCCGAATTAAATGATTTAGGTAAGAAGTTATTAGGCCTAGAAAAATGGTAACTTTACTTTAAACAAAAAAGGGTATGTAATTAAAAATCAATTAAATACCCTTTTTTTTTGTTTTCTAAAAATATTAAATTAAATTTTTAGAAATATAATCAAAACTTATTTTAATTGACTCTAAAGGATTCGGAGTATAATTCGTTTCATGCTCTAAAAAGAAACGTTTCATTCCTGATAATTTCGCTTGTGCAAAAATAGCTTTAAAGTCTATAGCTCCTTTACCAATCTCGGCATTTAACTCTTTATTGAATTTATCCATGTCTTTTACGTGCCACATAGTGAAACGTCCTGGATGTTGTTTGAATAAATCCAATGGGTTGTGACCTGCACGAACTGCCCAGTATAAATCCAATTCAAAATCAACTAATTTCGGATCTGTTTCATTCAACAAGATTTCATAACCATTAGTATTTTCAAATTTTGTAAACTCAAAATCATGATTATGATAGGCTAATTTTAAACCTGCATCATGACATTGCTGTGCTACTTTATTAATTCCTGCCGCTAATTTTTTATAATCATCAGCTGATGTCCCTCTTAATTCAGGTAAAATCCATGGAATAGTGACATATTCACTTCCTAATACTTTAGCAGCCGCTATATACGATTTTAAATCACTAAGATCTCCTGTTTTGATATAGTTATTAAAGTCAAAATGGTTACTAGTAGCTTTTAAACCATTAGCATCTAAAATAGCTTTAAAATCAGTAATTGATGTTCCAAAAAAAGCATTGTCTTTTGGCGAAAACCCAAATGTTTCTACTTCTTTAAATCCAGCTTTAGCTACTTGAGCTAAAACCCCTTTAACATCTTTTGGCAACGTTTCACGTAAAGTCCATAGCTGAATTCCAATTGGTTTTTTCTTTGTTGTAAAGGCTAGGGAAGGAGTAATGGCTAAAGTTCCTAGAACTAAACCACTATTGATTAAAAATTCTCTTCTTTTGTTCATGGGTTTTTATTTTTTGTTAGTTAAATGTCGCAAATTGTAATCGCTTGTTGGAGAGAAGCTAATTTGTCTGGATTTTTAGGAACAAATTCTTGTCCAACAAATCCTTTAAAACCAGTTCCTGCAATAGCTCTCATTATAGCAGGATAGTTTAGTTCTTGTGTGTCGTCAATTTCATTTCTACCAGGAACACCCGCTGTATGAAAATGAGCAATGTATTGAATATTGTCTTTTATTGTTCGAATAACATCACCTTCATCAATCTGCATGTGATAAATATCGTATAGCAATTTAAAATTAGGAGAGTTAATTCGTTTAACTAATTCTACCCCCCAAGAAGTTCTGTCACATTGATAATCTTTATGGTTAATTTTGCTATTTAATAGCTCCATTACTAGGATTACATTGTGTTTTTCGGCTAACGGAATTAACTTTTGTAAACCAATAACACAATTATTCCAGCCTTCTTCATCTGATTTTCCTCTGCGATTGCCACTAAAACAAATTAGATTTTGGTATCCTGCTTCAGCCACACGCGGAATCATTTCGGTATACCTTTGAATTAATTTTTCATGAAATTGAACATCATTGAAACCATCTACTAGATTCAATTCGGCACCGTTACACATAGTAGAAACTAGGTTATGCTTTTTGAGTGTTGGCCAGGCTTCCGGTCCCACCAAATCAATTCCTGTAATTCCCATTTTTTTTGCTTCTACACAAAGTGTTTCTAAATCTAATTTATCAAAACACCAACGAGAAACAGAATGATTGATATTGCCTTTTAACATAGGAATTGGGTTTGTTTTGGGTAAAGAAAAAGCAGACAATTCTAAAGGAATACTTAGCGCAACAGAACTGGCAAGTATTCCTTTAATAACAGAACGTCTATTTAAATTAGTTTTCATCTACAATTTAGTGCGAAACTTCTGCTTTACTTTTGTCATTGAATGTCAATGCAAATAAAATGAAAACAGCTAAAGCAATTCCTGCAGGAATAATCCAAACCATCTCCCAGTTTATAGTTCCTGTAGCAGTTTTGTAGTTGTCAGTAATCCATCCCGCTACTGCAAAACCAATTAACATTCCCACACCATAAGTAGCTAACGTAATTAAGCCTTGAGCTGCACTTTTATATTTTTCTCCTGCTTTTGAATTCGTGTAAATTTGTCCAGAAACAAAGAAGAAATCATAGCAAATACCGTGTAATGCAATTCCAATAATTAACATAAAGCTCAAATCAGTGCCGTTTCCGTAAGCAAAAAGAGCATAACGAATAGCCCAAGCTAACATACCTACTAAAATTGTTTTCTTAAATCCGAAACGAGTAAAGAAAACAGGAATTAACAACAAAAATAAAGCTTCTGATATTTGACCAATAGCCATTTTCCCTGTTGGATTTTCAATTCCAGCTTCAGTTAAAAATGGATGTGCATTTTGGTAATAAAAAGCCAACGGAATACAAATCAAAATGGAAGAAAGAAAAAATACAGCAAAGTTTTTATCTTTCAATAATTTCAATGCATCTAATCCAATGATATCCGAAATTTTAATTTTTTCATCGGATACTTTAGGTGGAGTAGCAGGTAATGTAAAACTTAACAATCCTAATACTAATGCTGCAATTCCCGCTAATAAAAACGTATTTTTCAACATTCCTTGAACAATATTTTCTGTCGTATCCCAATGGAAAACAAAGCTAATAGCTAATCCAGCTAAAATCCATCCAATAGTACCCCAAACACGAATGTTAGCGAATTCTTTTTCAGGATCTTTCATCTGGTTAAATGCGACTGAATTGACCAAAGCCAAAGTAGGCATATACAAAACCATATAACTTAATACATAAATATAAAATGGACCTACTTCGTTAGATTGGTACATTTGGTACATTAAAAAAGCACCAATTAAGTGTAATACTCCTAAAATTCTTTCGGCATTAAAATAACGGTCTGCAATCAATCCAATAATAAAAGGGGCAATAATAGCTCCCCAAGATTGAGTAGAAAATACAGCAGCGCTTTCTGCTCCTGAAGCTTTTAAATTAGCTCCTAAAAAGGTTCCTAAAGTTACAAACCATGAGCCCCAAATAAAAAATTCTAGGAACATCATAGTTGATAATTTAATACGATTGGTTGTATTCATAAATTTATTTTTTTGGTTTGGTTAGTTATTTTTAATTATTTACAACCTGTTGTAGGTTGCAATGAATTCCATTCTTTGATCATAATATTTCTGTACCAAACATTGTCTCCATGATCTTGTAATGCGATTTTTCCAGTTTGGAATGCAGCAAATCCTGGCCAAGTAGCAAATTTACTTTTAGCAACAAGCGCTTTAAAATTATCATCCCAAAGCATAGTTTCCACTACTTTTACTCCGTTTAGCAACATTTGTAATTTTCCGAATTTACAAACGATATCTACAGAATTCCATTCACCAACAGGTTTAACAGGTTCTGTAGAACTTTTGATTAAATCGTATAAATCACCCGCTCTATGTTTTTCTATTTTGCCATCTGGGTGACCATCGTTGTCTAAAACTTGCATTTCTAAACCTGTTTCGTAGGTATTTTTGAATTTTGCCAAATCTTCATTTACGTAAAAAATTATTCCACTATTAGATTTAGCAGCCACTTTCCATTCTAATTTTAAATGAAAGTTACTATATTCTTTATCAGTAACTAAATCACCACCTTGGTTATTTTTAGCGGCTGTGGGATCAAAATGCAATACTCCATCTTCTACTTTCCAAGCAGAACCAGCTGTTTTTTTTCCATAGGTGTGCCAACCTGTAGTAGTCTGTCCATCAAATAGTGAAACAAATCCTTTTGGCAGAGCAGTTTGAGCATTAGATGTTTGTATCAAAATAGTAAAAAGTGCTATTTTTAAAATATTCGTAATCATTTTGTTTGTATTAAAGGGTTAAATTTTTCCATCCTTCTCGATAATCACGTTTTACAAATTGATTTACTTCATCAAAATTTGTAATTCTCATGGCATCATTGTCCCATAACAACTTAGCAGAACGACCTGGATATACATCTTCTCCCAATTCATCACGAACAATATCGTAACCTCTAATAGCTAAATTAGCCATTAATAATGCTTCAGTTAATGGCCCAGCAATTTCAAAACCTGAACTCACTTGGTGTTTTCCATATCCAGCAATTGCAGCTTCAACCCATTGTCTGTAATGACCGTCCATACCATCTTTCACACGTGGGTATTTTTCCGCTATGTGGAGATCTTCATTTCTACTTAACGGCAATAAACGAGGATTTAGACCGTAGGTATCGCACATCATTTTCCCTTTGGTTCCTACGAATAATGTTCCATTTCCTCCGTCTCCAAAAATTTCATTTGGACCTAATTCTTCAGGACGAACAGGCTGAATTCCCCCATCCATCCAGTGTACTGTAACATCACCTTCTGTTTTATCTGTTTTAGGAAAAGTTAAGGTAACATGACTAGAAGGAGGACAACTTTCTGGAAAATAACCACGTTTAAATTCATCTACATAAACAGATCCCACGCTACATTGAACATCCTTTGCATATTTTAAATTTAAAACGCTAAAAGGAGTTTCTAATAAGTGACATCCCATGTCTCCTAAAGCTCCGGTTCCATAATCCCACCATCCTCTCCAATTAAATGGGACTAACTTGTCTACATAATTTTTATACGGAGCTGTTCCTAACCATAAGTCCCAATCCAATTCTTTTGGCACCTCTGGTTTAGCTGTAGACCAAGGAATGCCCTGTGGCCAGACAGGTCTATCAGTCCAAGCATATATGGTATGAACATCTCCTATTAATCCAGCTTCATACCATTCTTTCATAGTTCTAGAAGCATCATTAGAAGAACCTTGATTTCCCATTTGGGTTACCACTTTATATTTTTTTGCGGCTTGTGTTAAAATTCTAGCTTCATAAATATCATGAGCCATTGGTTTTTGAACATATACATGTTTACCCAACTGCATTGCTGCCAGACATTGAATAGCATGATTATGATCGGGAGTAGAAACTGAAACGGCATCAAAATTTTTATGCTCTTTGTCTAACATTTCGCGCCAATCTTTATAAAACTTAGCTTTCGGAAACGCATTTACACTGTTGGCTGCTCTTCTAGTATCAACATCACATAAAAAACCGATATTAGCTTTTCCGCTTTTGTGGAACATTGCGATATCAGATTGACCTTTTCCACCAACGCCAATTCCTGCAATTACTAATCGATCACTTGGGGCTACAAAGCCTTTTCCTAATACATGACGAGGAACAATCATAAAAGCAGCTGCTGCCATAGCGCTAGTTTTTATAAAATCTCGACGATTGTTATTAGGCATTTGTTGTTCTTCCTTTTTCATAATTTCTTAAAGTTAGTTGGTAATAGTAACTGACTAAATTTTTATTTTTTTAATGATAAAATATATTTAGCCATTGATTTAGCATCTTCTTTTTTCAAAGAGGAATGAGCAGACATGGGCATTGTTCCCCAAACTCCTGAACCTCCTTTAATAATTTTGTCTGCTAAATAACTAACATTTTTATCAGTATTAGCATATTTTTTTGCAACATCTATATAAGCTGGCCCTATTAATTTTTTATCTAATTTATGGCAACCCACACAATCCGATTTTGCAATTAATCTTTCACCATCATTTGATTGAACCTCGATAGTTGTTTTTTTGATATATTTTTTATCTGAATCTATTTTAGAAAAAGAAGCTAAAGTAAATGCGGCTAAGCCTAATAGTAAATAAGTACGTTTCATTTTGTTTATTCTGTTTTTTTTATAATCCTAAATTTTTTCTGTTCAGTTGTGTATTGGTTTCAACTGCTGCAAAATCATCAAATGCTTTATCAGTAACCCTGATAATGTGTTTTTTGATAAATTCTGCTCCCTCACGAGCGCCATCTTCTTGATTTTTAATACAACATTCCCATTCCATAACCGCCCAACCTTGGTAATCGTATTGTGCTAGTTTACTAAAGATAGTTTTGAAATCAACTTGTCCATCACCCGGCGAACGATAACGTCCTGCACGGTCAGCCCAACCTTGGTATCCACCAAAAGTTCCTTGTTTACCCGTAGGATTGAATTCAGCATCTTTAACATGAAAGGCTTTAATGCGTTCGTGATAAAAATCAATATACTGAATGTAGTTCAATTGTTGCAATACAAAATGAGATGGGTCGTATAACAAACAAGCTCTCGAATGATTGTTCACTGCTTTCAAAAACATTTCATACGTTTCTCCATCAAATAAATCTTCTCCTGGGTGAATCTCATAACAAACATCCACACCGTTTTGATCAAATTCATTTAAAATTGGCAACCAACGTTTTGCTAATTCAGCAAATCCCTCTTCGATTAATCCTGGTGGTCTTTGAGGCCAAGGGTGGAAGTATTGCCAAAGCAACGAACCACTAAAAGTGGCATGTGCGTTTAATCCTAAGTTTTGAGAAGCTTGAGCAGCATATTTCATTTGTTGTACTGCCCATTCTTGACGTGCTTTTGGATTCTCACGCAATGCAGCAGGAGCAAAGCCATCAAAGAAATCATCATAAGCAGGATGAACAGCCACTAATTGACCTTGTAAATGCGTTGATAATTCTGAAATTTGTAAGCCATAAGAAGCTATTTTTCCAGTCAATTCATCTGCATAGGTTTTGCTTTCAGCTGCTTTTTGCAAATCGATAAAACGCGCATCTAATGTTGGCATTTGAATCGCTTTAAAACCTAAATCAGCTGCCCATTGACATATACCGTCTAACGAATTAAAAGGCGCTTCATCTCCAATAAATTGTGCTAAAAATACCGCTGGTCCTTGAATTGTTGTCATACTTATAAAACGTTAGGAGTCCATTTTTTATCAGATTGTGCTGATAACACTACATTATCAATAAATGCCATTCCTCGTAGACCATCTTCAATAGAAGGGAAGTCCAACATTTCTGGAGTGGGTTGAGTTCCGTCAATTTTACATCCTAAAGTTAAAGCAAAGTTTCTGTAGATATTAGCAAAAGCTTCCAAATAACCTTCAGGATGTCCGCCTGGGGTTCTACAATTGTGTCTAGCAAATGATGATAAATGACCATAATTTGAACCTGCTCTTAAAATTTGCATCGGTTCTTCTAACCATTTTACAATTAAAGAATTAGGCTCGTGTTGTAGCCATTCTATACCACCTTTTTCACCATATACTCTGATTTTGACTGCATTTTCTTCACCAGCGGCTACTTGTGAAGCCATTAAAACCCCTTTAGCTCCATTATCAAATTTTAGCATTACAGCCCCGTCATCGTCCATTACACGACCTTCTACTAAAGTGTTTAATTCAGCACAAATTTCGGTAATTTTTGATTCTGTAATATATTCGGCTAGGTGCGCTGCATGGGTTCCAATATCTCCCATTACAGAACTTTTTCCTGATTTTTTAGGGTCTGTTCGCCATGCTGCTTGTGCATTTCCTTCTCTTTCAGATAATTTACTTAACCATCCTTGAGGGTATTCTACCCAAACCTTACGGATTTTACCTAATTGTCCTTCTCTTACCATAGCTTTGGCTTGTTTTACCATTGGGTAACCAGAGTAGGTATGGGTTAGACAAAGTGTTAAACCTGTTTCTTTTAATTTTTGTTCCAATTGTTTTGCTTCGTCTAAAGAAAACGTAATTGGTTTTTCGATTACTACATTAAATCCATGATCCAAAGCCATCATAGCAGGAGCAAAGTGAGCAAAATTAGGCGTTACAATGGTAACAAAATCAATTCTTTCATCAGCTGGCAAAGCCGCTTCGGATTTAATCATTTCTTCGTAAGTCAAATAAGTTCTTGATTCTGGAAGAAACAATGCTTTCCCAGAAGCTTTTGCCACTTCAGGATTGATACTTAAAGCGCCACAACTTAATTCAATTAAGCCATCCATATTGGCTGCCAAACGATGAATTGCTCCAATAAAAGCATCTTGGCCACCACCGACCATTCCCATCCTTAATTTTCTTGTCATAATAATAACCTAGATATTTTTTTTCTTTAATTCTTTTACTGCATAGTCAGCTGCACGAGCTGTTAAGGCCATAAACGTCAATGAAGGGTTTTGACATGCAATTGAAGGCATACAAGATCCATCAGTAACAAATACATTGTTTACTTCGTGCATTTGATTCCATTTATTTAAAACAGATTCTTTTGGATCGTTCCCCATACGGGCAGTCCCCATTTCGTGAATCGCCATACCTGGATAACAGCCTATATCATACGTTTGAATGTTTTTCATACCAGCTGCTTCAAGCATTTCAGCAGCATCATTCATCATATCTTCACGCATTTTTTCTTCATTCTCTTTGTATTCACAATCAATTTTTAAGACGGGTTGACCCCATTTGTCTTTTTTAGAATGGTCAAGCGTTACTTTATTTTCATAATACGGAAGCATTTCTCCAAATCCTCCTAATCCCATTCTCCAATGATCTGCAGGTTTCGACATGTTGTTTTTAAAATCAGCTCCAAAAGCTAATTCGGCCACATCAGCTTGCCAATTACCGCGGCTTGCACCACCTTGGTAGCCAAATCCTCTTAAGTAATCACGTTTGTCATTACCGTAATTTTGGTAACGTGGGATGTAAATTCCATTTGCTCTACGTCCATAAGTATATTTGTCCTCAAAACCTTCCGCAGTACCTTCGGCACCACAACGGAAATGATGATCCATTAAATTATGTCCTAATTGACCACTTCCGTTTCCTAAACCATTTGGATGTGCTTCAGAAGTAGAATTTAATAAGATAAATGTAGAACCTAAAGTAGAACCATTTACAAAAACTATTTTAGCATAAAACTCCATTGTTTCATTAGTTTCTGCATCAATTACCATAACACCTTTTGCTTTTTTTGTATTTTTATCGTAAATTATGTGATTCACAATAGAATAGGGCCTTACGGTTAATCTTTTAGTAGCCATAGCCGCAGGGAGAGTTGCAGACTGTGTACTGAAGTAGGCTCCAAAAGGACATCCACGGCTGCATAAGTTTCTGTATTGGCAATTTCCACGACCATTGTGAGGTACTGTTAAGTTTGCGGTACGTCCTATGGTTAAGATTCTTTCTCTATTATAATGCTTTTCAATTCTTTCTTTTACTGATTTTTCTACACAGTTCAAATCCATTGGTGGCAAAAATTGCCCGTCAGGTAAAAGTGGCCAATTTTCATTTTGCCCACTGATTCCCGCAAATCTTTCTGCGTAGTCATACCAAGGAGCTAAATCTTTATAGCGAATAGGCCAATCATTTCCATGTCCGTCTTTTTTATTATCTTCAAAGTTGATATCGCTAAAACGGTAACTTTGACGTCCCCACATTAATGATTTTCCTCCTACATGAAAACCTCTATACCAATCAAAACGTTTTTCTTCAGTGTAAGGGCATTCTAAATCGTTTACCCACCATTTCTCATTAGCTTCTTGGTAAGGATAATCTCTAATTTGAACTGGGTGTGTTCTTTTTTGTTCTTGGGTTAATCTACCTCTATGTTCAAATTCCCAAGGGTCTTTCATGGCGGTTTCATAATCCTTAACATGCTCTATATTCATCCCACGCTCTAACATTAAAACGCGTAATCCTTTCTCTGTTAATTCTTTGGCGGCCCAACCACCACTAATTCCAGAACCTATAACGATTGCGTCATAAGTGTTTTGTTCTTTTAAGTTTGTATTGATATTCACGATGTATATTTTTTATTAAATGTAATAGTTGAAAAAAATTATGAAGTAGCCCAAGCTTTTTGACCTGGTTCTAAAGGAGCACTTCCATCATATCTACCAGGAATTGCGATATATTCTCTAGCCTGTGTACATCCAATTTCAGACGAGTAATAACCTAAAATAGTTAAATCTCTTGCAATTGCAAAAAATGAAGGTTGCTTGCTATTAGATTTAGCTTCATCGCGAAGATTAGTCATTACTTGCAAACGCTCTGAATCAGATAACGCAACGAAGTTTTTTCCATACGTTTTGATACATTTTTCATCCATATCTTTGAGTCCTTGAGCGAATAATTCTTGCAAATTAGCTGGATAACAATCTCGAATCATCATTGGTATAAATGGACCTAATCCTGCAGCCTTTGCTCCTGGAGAAGCAGCAGTTGTTGGAATAATAATTTCTGCAAATTCAGCCAAAATTGCTTCATCTGATACTGAAAAATTTACCATCTTAGACTTATCTAAAACTGTAAAACTTTCAAATAAAACGCCCATTGTTGTTGCTGAAATGGCTCCTCCCATTAAATAAGCAACTCGTTTTAGTGCTTCACGTCTTTCCATTTGGTTTGTTTTTATGTTTTATAGTATGTTAATAGATTTTTTTTAGTTATCTACAATAATAATAAATAAAATTGCAGATTCGTATTTTTAATGTTAATTTATAAATAGAATTTAATTTTTTTCATTTATTTAAGATATTCAATTTAAAATACTTTAAATTATAATTGATTTTATGATTTTTATCGTAATAAATTCAATATTTAAATTTAAATTATAGTATCCAAATTAACGATTAAATCTA
>JBEENX010000009.1:0-56975 GCA_041191945.1 Bacteroidota bacterium | reverse complement strand
TAAACACGCGTACAAACCCCTCTTCTTTGAGGACAAGAATCTAAAGCAACCGATTTACTCTTCTTAGTTATCTGAGTTCTTCCTGTTCTTACTAATTGTTGAATTGTTGGCATAATTAATACTAAAATTACTTATTTATTTAATTCCCGCTTTTTACGGGGTTGCAAATTTATAAAATATTTTAAACTTAACAAACCTTAAATGATTAATTTTCAATATATTTAATAACCAATCCATTTTAAATCTTTTTTTCAACCTCTAAAACCAAAAATTGATCTGTTCAAAAAAAGCACAAAAAAGCGCTAAAACAGCACTAAATGAAGGAAGAAAAAAGTGTGTCATTGATATAAAAAACACATCTATTACAAACCAATAAAATAAAAAAACAAAGATTTATAACATCCGAAATTACTTCTGTTAAAATGTTAAATTTTAGATGCACGCATAAAAAACAATAAAGAATATTAGGAAAGTTAACAAATAATTAAGATTTTTGCTGTACTAATTCAAAATAATTAAAAATGAAACTAAAATTAAATGGATTCTTAGTGCTTTTATTAGCATTAGTGACGCAAATTACTTTTGCGCAAGAAAGAGCCGTTTCTGGTACTGTTTCTGACAATACAGGATTACCTCTACCTGGGGTAAGCGTATTAGTTAAAGGAACTAAAACTGGAACGCAAACTGATTTTGATGGAAAATACTCTATCAAAGTGGCGCCAAGCCAAACCTTGGTATTTAGCTACATTGGGATGAAAACTCAAGAAGTTAAAGCAGGGTCAACAACTATTAATGTGAAACTAGCAAGTAGCGCAATCGAACTTGAGAGTGCTGTTGTAACAACTGCATTAGGTGTTAAAAAAGCAAAAAAAGCCTTAGGTTACGCTTCTCAAGAGGTTAAAGGAAATGATATTGCTGATGTTCCTGTAACCAACTTTGCTGATGCATTATCAGGGGAAGTAGCAGGTCTTAATGTTCAATCTTTTGGTACACTGGGTGGATCTGCGAACATTGTAGTTCGTGGTTTTAGCTCTATTTATGGAAATAGCCAGGCATTAATTGTTATTGACGGAACACCAGTTATCAATGAAACTAATAATAGTTCTAATGTCGCTTCAGGTAGAGGTGGGTATGACTACGGTAATGCCGCTTCAGACATCAACCCTGATGATATTGAATCAGTTAACGTTTTGAAAGGTGCTGCTGCAACTGCATTGTATGGTTCTAGAGCTTCTAATGGAGCTTTGATTATCACTACTAAAAAAGGAAAAAATTCAAAAGGTATTGGTGTATCTGTTAACTCTACAATTTCTGTAGGTACTGCTGATAAAAATACTTTACCTGTATACCAAACTAAATATGGTGCTGGTTATGGTGCTTATTATGACACTCCATATTTCAACTTACGTGATATTAATGGCGATGGAGTTGATGAAGTAACTGTTCCTTTTACAGAAGATGCTTCGTATGGTGCAGCATTTGATCCAAATGTATTAGTTTACCAATGGAACTCAATTTACCCACAATTACCAGGTTATCAAAAAGCAACTCCATGGGTAGCTGCCAAAAACAATCCAAATACTTTTTGGCAAGATGCTTTAACAACAACAAATTCTGTCTCATTTGGTAAAAGTTCGGACACAGGTACTTTCCGTTTAGGATTTACAAATAAAATTCAAGAGGGTATTGCTCCAAACAGTTTATTAAAAAGAAACACTATTACCTTCTCTGGATCACAGAAATTAAATGACAGATTAACCGTTTCTGGTGATTTTTCATATACAAATAATACTGGTAGAGGTAGAAATGGTACAGGATATAGCTCTGGAAACCCAATGCAAGCTTTCAGACAATGGTTTCAAACAAATGTTGATATACAAGAGCAAAAAGCGGCTTTCTTCAGCACAGGACAAAACATCACATGGAATGCAACTGAATGGAATGACTTACACCCTATCTATACTGACAACGTATATTGGAATACCTACAAAAATTACCAAACTGATAGTAGAGATCGTTACCTAGGAAATTTTAGTGCTACTGAAAAAGTAAATGATTGGTTCAATGTTGTTGGAAAATTTGCATTTGATACGTACTCAGAAATCAGAGAAGAAAGAATTGATGTAGGTTCTTCAGATGTATCTGATTACACTGTAACTAATAGAAAAGTTGCTGAATTAAACTACGATCTTATGGGTAATTTTAGCCATAATTTTAATGACAACTTAAACTTGAATGGAATTATTGGATACAATGTTCGTGTAAGAAATTACAATGCCTTAGCAGCATCTGCTAATGGAGGTCTTGTAACTCCAGGTTTATTTACACTTGCTAATTCTGTAAACCCATTAACTTCTAATGATTATGGAAAAACAGATTACACCAAACGTGTAGAAGGTTTGTTTGCTAAAGCAGGTCTTGAATACAAAAACACGTATTACTTAGACGCTACATTCCGTAGAGATCGTTCATCGGCTTTACCTGTAAGCAATAACGTATATAGCTACCCTTCTGTAGCCTCAAGTATTATTTTCTCTAACTTGTTGAAAAAAGAATGGTTAACCTATGGTAAATTTAGAGCTAACTATGCAGAAGTAGGTAACGATACTGATCCTTATCAAGTATTCAACACATATACTGTTGGAGCTTCATTCGATGGTAATGCAACAGCGAGTAACCCAAGTAATTTTAATAATCCAAATCTAAAACCAGAAACAAGTAAAGAGTTTGAGATTGGTTTAGAAATGCAATTTTTCAAAAACAGACTTGGTTTTGACGCATCATACTACAAAAGAAAAACTGTTGATTTGATTACTCCAATTACAGTTTCTAATGCAACTGGAGCTTCTAACTTATGGTTAAACGGGGGTGATTTAGAAAAAACAGGATATGAAGTAATTTTAAATGCAACTCCAATCAAAACTGCTTCTTTCTCTTGGGATATTAAAGTAAACTGGTCTACTAATGAAACTATCATCACAAGATTAGCAGAAGGTATTGAATTTATGCAATTGGCTTCTGTACAAGGTGGTGTTACTTTAGGAGGGGCTTTAGGAGAGCCTTTTGGAACTATTAGAGGTAAAGATTTAGTATACTACAATGGAGATAGAACAAAACCAATTGTTAAAACAAATGGTTACTATCAATTAACTACTTCTACTACAGAAAAAATTGGTAACATTACCCCAGATTGGACAGGAGGTATCAAAAATACTTTCAAATACAAAAACGTAAGCTTAAGTGCTTTGGTAGATATCCGAAAAGGTGGAGATGTTTTCTCATTAGATACTTGGTACGGGTATGCAACTGGATTGTATGACTTCACAGCTGGAACTAATGAACTAGGAAACCCTGTTCGTAATTCAAATGCTAATGGTGGTGGTATTATTTTGCCTGGAGTACAAGCTAATGGAACTGCCAATACAGTTAGAGCAGCTGCGAATTCTTATGCTAACCCATGGGGATATGCAAGAGCAGCACAATCTCAACACGTATATGATGCTTCATTCGTTAAACTAAGAGAAGTAAGTTTATCTTATGTTTTCCCAAAAGATTTATCTAGCAAATTATCAATTGAAAATATGTCATTATCTTTAATTGGAAGAAACTTATGGATCATCCACAAAAACACTCCGTATTCAGATCCTGAAGCAGGTCTTGGAGCTGGAAATGTTCAAGGATACCAATCAGGGGCTTATCCAGCTGTAAGAGAAGTTGGTGCTAGTTTAAAATTCGAATTTTAAAAAATGAAAAACATGAAAAAATATTTAGTAATACTATCTTCTCTTTTTATTGCTAGTTGTGCTAGTGATGAAGCATTAGAGAACTTAAACAGGGATCCAAATAACCCGACTCAGGTATCTACTGAAGCCTTATTTACTTCAGCTACCAAAAAGTTATTTGATCAAATGGAAAGTACCAACGTTAATACAAACGTGTACCGATTATTTGCACAGTATTGGACAGAAACAACTTATACTGATGAAAGTAATTACGACTTAAACACTCGAGCAATTCCTCAAAATCATTGGGGAACTATGTACAGAGATGTATTATTTGATTTGCAAGACGCTAAAAATTTAGCTTCAACAGACAAACAAAAAGCGATGATTTCAGTTATTGAAGTATATGCTTGGCAACAAATGGTGGATACTTTTGGAGATATTCCTTATACTGAAGCCTTAAAGGGTGGAGCAGATCCAACGCCAGCTTACACTGATGATGCAGCAATCTATACTGATTTATTGGTTCGTATCAATGATGCAATTGCAAAATTAAACAGCTCTAGTGCTGGTTACACTTCTGCAGATATCATTTTTGGAGGGAATACAGCAAAATGGAAAAAATTTGCTAACTCTTTAAAATTCAAAATTGCGATGAGAATGGCAGATGCAAACAATTCTGCTGCTCAAGCTGCAGCCCAAGAAGCAGTAACAGCTGGTTTAATTGCATCAAATAGTGATAATGTAATTTTACACTACCAAGGTTCTACTCCAAATACAAATCCTTTATGGGTTGATTTAGTTCAATCAGGACGTAAAGACTTCGTAGCTGCTAATACTATAGTTAATTATATGAACGCTCAAAGTGACCCACGTAGACCATTTTATTTTGACAATAATTTAGGAACAAACACTTACACTGGTGGTCCTTACGGAGATAATAATTCATATACTAGTTATACACATGTTGGAACTTTAATGTTAGACCCAACTTTCAGAGGAGTATTATTAGATTATGCTGAGGTTGAATTTTTACTAGCAGAAGCGGTAGAAAGAGGATACAGTGTAGGTGGTACTGCTGCTGGTCATTACACTAATGGAATTACTGCTAACATGACAGATTGGGGTGTTGCTTCAGCTGATATCACTACTTACTTAGCAAGAACAGATGTAGCTTATGCTACCGCTACTGGAACTTGGAGACAAAAAATTGGATACCAATTTTGGTTAGCTATGTACAATAGAGGTTTTGAAGGATGGTGTGTAAAAAGAAAGTATGATGCTCCTGCGTTCAATACTGCAGCGATTTCAGGATTACCTTTACCAAATCGTTACACATATCCATTGAATGAGCCAACTTTGAACAAAACCAACTATGATGCAGCTAAAACTGCAATGGGTGGAGATGCTCAATCAACAAAAGTATTCTGGGATAAATTCTAATTTATTTTCATAATACGAACAGAAAACCATCAGCCTTTGGCTGGTGGTTTTTTTTTATATCTTTGCGTTATGGAAAAAGAAAACATAATATTCGGGATACGTGCCATTATTGAGGCCATACAAGCAGGTGCTGCAGTAGATAAAGTCTTCATTCAAAAAGAAATTGCAAGTGAACTAATGAAGGATTTAATGAAGGTAATGAAACGTGCCAATATTAATTTTTCTTACGTCCCTATAGAAAAACTAAACCGCTTAACTCCTAACAACCATCAGGGTGCTGTAGCAAGCATCTCTCCTATCGGTTTTATGGAATTGGAACATTTAGTAGAATCCACTATAGAATCGGGTAAACAACCGCTATTTTTAATACTTGATCAGATTTCGGACGCGCGCAATTTTGGTGCTATTATTAGAACTGCCGAATGTACTGGTGTCAACGGGATTATCATTCAAAAAGCAGGCTCTGCTCCCGTTAATGGTGATACAGTAAAAACATCTGCCGGTGCCGTATTCAATGTGCCTATTTGTAAAGTAGAACACATTAAAGACGCTATTTTTTACTTACAAGGCTCAGGAATCAAAACAGTAGCCGCAACTGAAAAAACAGAACAAAACATCTACGATATTACGTTAAACGAGCCTATTGCCATCATTATGGGATCAGAAGATCGCGGAATCAACCCGTCAGTATTGAAAATTGTAGACGAAAAAGCAAAATTACCGATGTTTGGAACTATTGGTTCATTGAATGTTTCTGTTGCTTGTGGTGCCTTTTTATACGAAGCGGTAAGACAACGAAGTTAGAGGTTAGAAATAATAAATAGAATAATAGATGATTGCATAACTTTAAAATCTGCGAATCAGCGGTGTTTTTATTTTTTTTAAATTATTTACAATATAATTAACCAAATCAACAAATAAACCCATAAACACTAAAATGGAAGCTCCTTTAGCAGAACGCATTCGTCCGCAACAATTAGAAGACTATATTAGCCAATCCCATCTAGTGGGACCTAAGGGTGCATTGACGCAGCAAATAGCAAAAGGAATTATTCCATCTTTAATTTTTTGGGGGCCGCCAGGTACCGGAAAAACAACTTTAGCTCAAATCATTTCTCAAGAATCCAAACGCCCTTTTTATACCCTAAGTGCTATTAATTCTGGTGTAAAAGACATTAGAGACGTAATTGAAAAAGCCAAACAAAGTGACGGCCTTTTTACATCGAAAAATCCTATTTTGTTTATTGATGAGATTCATCGTTTTAGTAAATCCCAGCAAGATTCATTATTAGCTGCGGTTGAAAAAGGATGGATCACCTTAATTGGAGCCACTACCGAAAATCCGAGTTTTGAAGTGATTCCCGCTTTATTATCCCGTTGCCAAGTCTATACTCTAAATGCTTTTAGCAAAGAGGATCTGGAGGCTTTACTACATCGTGCAATGCAAATAGACACCATTTTAAAAGAAAAAAAAATAAATCTAGTCGAAACAGAGGCACTATTACGACTTTCTGGTGGAGATGGACGCAAACTATTAAATCTTTTTGAACTGGTCGTAAACGCCTCTAATGAAAGTGAAATTTTAATTACCAATGAACGCGTACTTGAATTAGCACAAAAAAATACAGTTTTGTATGATAAAACAGGGGAACAACATTACGATATCGTTTCGGCTTTTATCAAATCGATCCGAGGGAGTGATCCCAATGGAGCCGTATATTGGCTAGCCCGAATGATTGAAGGAGGTGAAGATGTAAAATTTATTGCCCGAAGAATGCTAATTCTTTCTAGCGAAGACATTGGAAATGCGAATCCCACAGCCTTTATAATGGCCAACAATACCTTTCAAGCGGTAACTACTATTGGCTATCCTGAAAGCCGAATTCTACTCAGTCAGTGTGCCGTGTATTTAGCTACTTCCCCAAAAAGCAATGCTTCGTATACAGCCATTGGACATGCACAACAACTAGTCAAACAAACAGGAGACTTACCTGTACCGCTTCATTTGCGCAATGCACCTACCCAACTAATGAAAAAATTAGGTTACGGTGAAGAATACAAATATTCGCATGATTATGCTAATAATTTTGCCGAACAAGAATTTTTGCCCGAAGCAATTACTGGAACAACCCTCTACGAACCAGGAAATAATGCTAGAGAAAATAATACTAGAGAATTCTTAAAAAACAGATGGAAAGACAAATACGGCTACTAAAACTTCACCGCTACTTTTTCTGAAACTAATTTTTCATTTACATAATAATCAAAAAACCACTCCTTGTCTTTTTGAATAAAAACACCTTGATTGTTCCCTTGTATAGCAATATATAAGTCAGAACGTGAAGTGGCATACAATTTAAAAATAATCTTAGGGCTTGCATCAACTAACTGATACCCATTTGAAGTAGCTTGAGCATAAAGCAATTCTGAGGCTGTCGTTAGCTCGACTTGTGCTGCTGCTTTTGGTACAGAAGAAGCAATTGCAGGGACAACTTCATTTTGTATTGCTACCAAAGGAGTAGTAACAACTATTTTTTCGTATTTATAATTCAATTTATAAACAGATTCAAAAGCAGCATTTAAAGCTTTTGAAAACGCTAATTCTGTATCTTTCTCTTTGGTATAACCACTCTCAGACTTATAAATCAAATTATTGCTACAGTCTTTTAATTCAACATGCAATTTGGTGGCTAAAAAAGCATTTTCTTTCACAATATCATAATACAAAAGCTCACATCGATCACTATATTCCTTGGGAAGTATTTCATTAGCATAAAACACCGTAAATCCTGCTTTATTGAGATTCATTTTAGACATTGTACATAGACGGTACTGATTATTGGTTCGAATAAAATCAAACTTCAAAGGCACAATGACCGCTTTGTAATTGTTGCTATTTTGTGCAAAACAAAACGAACTAAATAAGACGAATACCAATACTAATTTTTTCATAATTATAAATAGATTTTAAGTTCTAACAAATGGTTTATTGCAATAATTCCTTCTGGGGTACTTTCTTGATTTGGATTAAAAAACAAAGCATCAATTCCGAAATCTAAAGCCCCTCTTACATCGGCTTCCAAACAATCGCCAATCATAATACTGTTTTCTTTTCGGGCTTGAGCCAAATCCAACGCATGCTGAAATATAATAGGATTGGGTTTCTTTACCCCTGCCATTTCAGAATTAGTAATCGTTTTAAAATAAGTATCGATCTTTGAGTTGGTTATTTTTTTATACTGTACATTAGCAAATCCATTAGTAATAATATGCAATTGGTATTTTTCATTCAAATAATCTAAAATTTCAATGGCTCCATCAAACAAATGATTATTGTCTGGTAAAAAAGTAATATAATCGTCTGCCATTTGATGAATCGCAGCATCAGAAATACTATATCCCAAAGCGTCAAAAGAATCCTTCAACCTCTTGTAACGTAACTCTTCGTGCGTAATTTTATCGTACTGATACAATTTCCAACACGCCTGATTGATAGGCGCATATTTGGCTATAAAATCGGCTATTGCTATTTCAGGATGATGCTGTTTAAATATAGTAGCAAAAGCCATTTCAGAATTTTTATCAAAATCCCAAAGCGTATGATCCAAATCGAAAAAAACGTGCTGTATCTGCTTATTCTTCATCCCTATAATTACAAAATTCCCTGATCTACAAAACTAAAATAACTCGTTTCGGTTACTATTACATGATCCAAGATAGTTATTTCTAAACTCTCCCCTGCTTTCTTTAATTTCTGAGTAATTTGCTTATCAGCCTCACTTGGTTTTAAACTCCCCGAAGGGTGATTATGACATAAAACTAAAGAAGTCGCTCCCGTTTCTAGGGCTAATTTAAAAACCAAACGAACGTCAACCACGGTTCCTGTAATACCGCCTTTGCTCAATTGTTGCTTCGAAATCACCTTGTTGGAATTATTCAAATACACAATCCAAAACTCTTCATGTTGCAGTTCGCCAATAATGGGTTGCATCAACTCAAAAATGACTTTACTAGAATTAATTCTAACCAGCTCAACGGCCTCTTCTGACCTTCGTCTTCTTCCTAATTCTAAAGCCGCCACAATAGCAATTGCCTTGGCCTCTCCTATTCCTTTGAATTGCATCAGTTGCGACAAACTTTGTTTTCCTAATGCATTCAGATTATGAGTTACACTAGCCAAAATTCGTTTACTTAAATCGACAGCGGTTTCGTTCCTACTTCCAGAACCGATTAATATAGCAATCAACTCAGCATCGCTCAAAGCATTTTTACCTTTGAGCATGAGTTTCTCCCGAGGCTTATCATCTTCGGACCAACTACTAATGGGAAAGGGGGCATTTTCCATGGGTAATTCTATTTTTGGGTTCTTATATATTATTCGATCAACTGCTTAACTTCATCAAAATTCAATCCTCCGTAATTACCAGAACTCATCAACAATAAAGCAGAATTATCTAAATTTCGGCTGAATAAATAGTGTTTAAATTCGGCTGGATTAGTATAAATAATCAAATCTTCTCTATTGAACGCTTTAGCAATTTGCTCATAGGTTACTTCTTCCAATTGTTTGATTTTTACCGCATCTGGCGAATAGAAAACAACGGCTTCATCAGCATACTCTAAAGCACCTTCGTATTCTTTCAAAAATTCGGCATTCAAACTACTATACGTATGCAACTCCAAACAAGCCACTAAAGTACGATTAGGATATTGTTCTTTTACGGCTTTGGTGGTGGCAGCTACTTTACTTGGAGAATGGGCAAAGTCTTTATACGCTACTTTTCCTTTCCCCTCGGCAATTTTTTCCAAACGTTTTGAAGCACCTTTAAAACTCGCGATTGCCTCATAAAAATCGGCTTCGTCCACTCCCATATTTTGGCAAATCCATTTGGCGCCAGCTAAATTATTCAAATTATGAGCTCCAAAAACTTCAATAGGCATGGGACCTTCAGGAGTTTCTAAAAGCGTTACTCCGTCACTCACTGTATAAGCCGGTGTGCTGTATGGCAATTTACGAATTGGATTGGTAGCGGCTTCCGAAACACGTTTGACCTCAGCATCGTCTTCATTATAGACCAAAATTCCGCCATTCGTAATTTTGCCAATAAAAATCTCAAACTGTTCTACATAATTCTCATAGGTTGGAAACACATTAATATGATCCCACGCAATCCCAGAAATCAAGGCAATATTAGGTTGGTACAAATGAAACTTAGGACGTCTGTCAATTGGAGACGACAAATATTCATCTCCTTCCAAAACCATAAAATCATTTTCTTCGGTAAGATGCACCATGGTATCAAAGCCCTCTAACTGAGCTCCAACCATATAATCTACCGCAATATTATGGTAATGCATAACGTGCAAAATCATCGAAGTAATCGTAGTTTTACCATGGGACCCCCCAATGACCACACGGGTTTTGTTTTTGGACTGTTCGTATAAAAACTCCGGATACGAATAAATTTTCAGGCCCAATTCTTGTGCTTTTAACAATTCGGGATTATCCGCTTTAGCATGCATTCCTAAAATTACAGCTTCAATATCTGCAGTTATTTTTTCTGGAAACCAACCCATTTCAGCAGGTAAGATGCCTTTCTTTTCCAATCGTGATTTTGAAGGTTCAAAAATAGCATCATCACTTCCTGTAACCTGATACCCTTTGTTGTGCAAAGCCAACGCTAGATTGTGCATAGCACTTCCGCCAATAGCAATAAAATGTGTTTTCATTTTTTAAATTTATGAGTTTAAAGGGTAAGTAGGTTATAGGTTCAAAGAATAAACCATAAACTAGTAGCCTTTTAAACTATTTTCAAATCGTTCTTTTAATTGTTGTGCTTTCGCAAAATTTTTCATTTTGTACCAATACAAATGATATAATTTTTGGAAAGCTAATTTTGAATGGGTCAACTCAAAAGCTTTGCTATAATTCAGTTCTGCTTTTTTATTTCGCCCAAAATATTCTTCAATATATCCTTTTGACAGATACCCATCCAAAGAAGACAACCGCATCAATTCATTAGAATACTGTACTGCCTTTGCTTCACTACCACCAATAATTCCAGGCAATTCCAAATACAGCTGAACCAAAGCCCAACGAGATTCTTTGTGTTTTGGATCTAAAACTATGGCTTTCTCAAACGACGATTTTATTTCCTCGATCATTCCCAAAGCCTTGAATTTATTCACTTCTTTAGCCTTCATCCCTAAAGCGCCTCCGTATTTGTAATAATAATTAGCCTCTCTAGGTTGCAATTGTTTTAGCTTTTTATAATACAAGAGTGCTTTGTCCCATAGTTTTTGCTGGCCCGCAATATCTCCCAAATATTCAATTGCTTTTAAATGCGATGGATTTTCAGCAACTATACTTTCAAATAACGTACGGGCTTGTTCTGTTTTTCCAGAATCCAAAAGCTGCTCGGCTTTCTCAAAATTAACTTGAGACCAAAGCAGTAGAGGAAAAAATAGTAAGACAAACACAATCCCTTTCATTCTTCAAAAATAGGGAATTTTATATTTAGTATTTGACTCGATTTCATTAGGCTTGACTTTTTTTACCTTATGAAACGATAAAAAATATTTCGTCCCTACGGGACTTTCTTTTTCAACACTACTTTATTACCTATATATTGCCCCTAACGGGACATTTTTGTACGCAAAGAAAACATTTTAAATCGTTACATTCTAAAACAGTCCCGTTAGGGACTACATACTAGGTAACAGATAAAGTAACCACTCTACAAATGTCCCGTAGGGACAATAGCTATAAATACAAAAACTGCATTCTTCATTAATCGGTAAACCATTTTGCAAAAAAAATCCGTTTCTTCTGAAACGGATTCAATTATATTTTAAACTAATCGTCTTAGTTATTTAACATATCCCATAATTTATCTTTCAATTCAGTCAAACCTTGTTGTGCTACCGAAGAAATAAACAAATAAGGAACATCTTTAAACGCAACATCTAATTCTGCTTTAAGTTCTGCCTTCAATTCCTCATCCAACATATCGATTTTTGAAATAACCAACAACCGTTCTTTGTCTAACATTTCGGGATTGTATTGGGTTAATTCGTTCACCAAAATATCGTATTCTGCCTTAATATCGGGGGTGTCAACAGGAACCAAAAACAACAAAGTCGAATTCCGTTCAATATGACGCAAAAAGTAATGCCCTAAACCTTTCCCTTCGGCAGCACCTTCAATAATTCCAGGGATATCCGCAATTACAAAGGATTGAAAATCGCGATATGCTACAATTCCTAAATTAGGTTTTAAAGTAGTAAATGGATAATCGGCAATTTTGGGCTTAGCCGAAGTCAAAACCGACAATAAGGTTGATTTTCCTGCATTTGGAAACCCAACCAAACCTACATCAGCCAAGACTTTCAATTCTAAAATCACATCCATTTCTACACCCGGCAAACCAGGCTGTGCATAGCGTGGAGTTTGATTTGTCGAACTTCTAAAATGCCAGTTACCAAGTCCTCCTTTTCCACCTCGAGCTAAGATTTTTTTCTCTCCATCCTCGGTAATTTCAAATAAAACTTCTCCCGTTTCTTTATCTTTTACCACAGTTCCTAAAGGCACCTCAATAAATTTATCTTCACCATCAGCTCCAGTACTTCGATCAGAACCTCCATCTCCTCCATGCCCTGCCTTGATGTGACGAGCAAATTTTAAGTGAAACAAAGTCCAAAGTCCTTTATTACCAACTAAATAGACATGACCACCACGACCACCGTCTCCACCATCTGGGCCACCTTTTTCAATAAATTTTTCTCTATGTAAATGCGTAGACCCCTTCCCTCCTTTTCCAGAAGAAACATATATTTTAACGTAATCTACGAAGTTCCCTTCTGTCATTATTCTTTTATTTTATTAATCTATAAAGGTTTTGATTACTACTTTATCAATCTTTACACCATCCATTTTTTGAGCTTCAAATTCTAATTTATTCCAAATCAATTTATCTCCTTCTTTAGGAATAGCACCTAACTCCGTGATGATAAAACCACTTACCGTAGTTACTTCATAATCCGTAGTCAACTCATCCAAATCAAAATAAGTCAAGAAATCATGTAAGGAATACTGCCCATCTACTAACCAAGAACCGTCTTCATTGGCAATCAATTGGTATTCGTCATCATCAAAATCAGCGGCATCACCTACAAGTGCTTCCAAAATGTCATTCAGCGTAATAATTCCTTGAAAAACACCATATTCATCTGTGATAAAAGCATAATGAACCTTCGTTTTCTTAAAATTTTCAAGAGCTTTATAGGCCGATGTATGTTCGATAAAATAAGCGGGTTCTTTAGCTATCGATTTCAATTGAAAGTTGCCTTTTTCAAAATTAGCAAACAAATCCTTCAAATACACCACCCCTACTACTTCGTCCAAATTTTCTACACAAACAGGATAAACAGAATGCAACTCATCTAAAACTTTGGATTTAATTTCTTCCAAAGTATCATCTACAGAAAGATAGACCATAGAACTTCGATGCGTCATCAACGAATTTACTTTTCGATCACCAATATGAAACACACGCTCCACAATATCCTGTTCAATTTCTTGCACCTCACCCACTTCAGTCCCTTCTTTGATGATGGCTTTAATTTCCTCTTCGGTGACTTTACCGTCTGCCGTGGGTTTGATTTGAAGAATGTCCAATAAAAATTCTGTCGAAGTAGTCAACAACCAAATAAAAGGTGCCGTAATAATGGAAATTACCTTCATTGGCATAGCCATAGCTTTGGCAATAGATTCGGGGTGATTTAAACCAATACGTTTCGGTAGTAATTCACCTAAAACCAAAGAGAAAAAAGTCAACACCACCACTACAATTCCCACGGCAAACGAATGCGCAAACGGTTTAATTGCTTCAAATCCACTTACAAAAAATTCGACATCTTCCGTGATTTTGTCACCACTGTAGATACCGGTTAAAATTCCAATAAGAGTAATTCCTATTTGAACCGCTGAAAGGAATTTGTTTGGCGAATTGGCCAAATCCAATGCCATTTTAGCACTTTTATTTCCTTTTTTAGCAGCAGTTTCTAATCGGCTCTTCCGTGAAGAAATCAAAGCAATTTCCGACATGGAGAAAATGCCATTTAGAAGGATTAAGAAAAATATAATAAGTAGTTCCAATTGTATTCTTTTAAAGTCTCGGTTTAAAGATAAGTAAATTTACTTTTCCCTTGAAAACCAGAATTTCGAGCTTTTCAAATAATTACTATAAATTATCAATTACAGCGCTCAATCGTTCTGTAATCTCAGCGATAGAACCTATTCCATCAACTGCATAAAATTTACCTTGATCCTTATAGTATCCCATCAAAGGAGCCGTTTTTTCATTGTATTCTTGATAACGGTTTCTGATTTTTTCTTCGTCTTGATCATCTGGTCTACCCGAAGTTTTTCCTCTTTCTAAAAGACGTTGTACCAAAATTTCATCATCTGCTTCTAACGCCACAGTCGCGGTAATTTGTTGACCTTTTGATTCTAAAAAACGATCCAAAGCACCCGCTTGCGCCAAAGTTCTTGGAAAACCGTCAAATAAAAACCCTGCTGATTGAGGATTAGCATCTACTTCTGATTGTAACATTTGAATCGTTACCTCATCAGGAACCAAATCTCCTTTATCCATATAAGTTTTAGCTAATTTCCCTAATTCGGTTTCATTTTTAATATTGAACCTAAAAATATCACCTGTTGAAAGGTGAGTTAGATTGTATTTCCCCTTTAAAAATTCAGCTTGAGTTCCTTTTCCTGCTCCTGGTTTTCCAAATAAAACAATGTTAATCATCTTGTAAATTATATTTTGTGTTGTAAATAGGGCTAAATTAAACCCCAAATTAGTATAGTTCTGGCAAATATACTGAATTCGAATCGGACAATCTATAAAAGACAGGGAATTTGTAATTTTACAACTACGAATTATCCAATATCAATTGTTAATTATCAACGGACTAAGTATCTTTGCGAAACGAAACAACAACTTGAATGACACGAGCGAAGCGACTGCATTTGACAACTAAAAATAATTACCACTCCAAATGAACTATTTTTCTTCCGATTTTAAATTAGGTATTCTGGGCGGAGGCCAATTAGGCAAAATGCTATTACATGACACCCAAAAATTGGACATTCAAACCTATGTTTTGGATCCAAGTGAGGAGGCACCTTGTAAAATAGGGTGCAACCAATTCTTTCAAGGCGACTTGATGGATTTTGATACCGTTTATAATTTCGGAAAACTAGTAGACGTGTTGACTTTCGAAATTGAATTGGTCAATTTAGATGCCTTAACACAACTAGAAGAAGAAGGCCTACCCGTTTATCCTTCGCCAAAAACCTTGAAATTAATTCAAAACAAAGGAGTTCAAAAAGATTTTTATACCCAACATAACATTCCAACAGCACCGTACCAACGATTTGAAAATCTTGAAAATCTAAAATCGGAAATCAACAATCAACAATCAACCCTTCAATTGCCTTTTGTTTGGAAGTGCACTGAATTTGGTTACGATGGAAATGGTGTAAAAGTAGTTAGACAAGCGAGCGATTTAGACGAACTACCCAATGTAGAATGTATTGCCGAGGCAATGATTCCGTTCAAAAATGAATTGGCGGTAATTGTATGCCGCAATCCTTCGGGCGAAATCAAAACCTATCCTGTGGTAGAAATGGAATTTCATCCCGAAGCCAATCAGGTAGAATACGTTATTTGTCCCGCACGTATTGATGAGGAAGTAGCCCAAAAAGCGAGAGCCATTGCGTTAAACGTATCACAACAATTCAATCATGTAGGTCTTTTGGCTGTGGAAATGTTCCAAACCGAAAATGACGATATTATAGTCAACGAAGTAGCACCAAGACCGCATAATTCAGGTCATTATTCTATTGAAGCAAGTTACACCTCGCAATTTGAAAATCATTTACGCGCCATTTTAAACTTGCCTTTAGGCAATACCGACAGCAAAGTGGCAGGAATTATGGTAAATTTGGTAGGTGAAGCAGGTTTTTCAGGCAATGTAATTTATGAAAATATTGAAAAAATAATAGGCTGGAGCGGTGTTAAACCTCACATTTACGGCAAAAAACAAACGCGTCCTTTTAGAAAAATGGGACACGTTACCATCGTAAACGAAAACGTGAACGAAGCCAGAAAAATTGCAGAACAAGTAAAAAATACGATTCGGGTAATTAGCTAATAAAACAATGTAGCAATTTGAAAATTAGAAAATATATTTGCTTTTTTAGTATTTTTAAATTTAAACAAATAAACAACCAAAACCCTACTCACCCCTAGTAGGAATTCCCCCTTTGGGGGTTAGGGGGCTAATATGAAAGTAGCCATCATCATGGGAAGCATTTCGGATATGCCGGTAATGCAAGACGCCATCGACATTTTAAAAGAATTTGGAATCGAAACCGAAGTAGATATTGTTTCGGCACACAGAACACCTGAAAAATTAGTTGATTTTAGCCAAAATGCACACAAAAGAGGTATTTCAGTTATTATTGCTGGTGCTGGTGGTGCTGCCCATTTACCTGGTATGGTGGCTTCTATGAGTCCGCTTCCTGTCATTGGAGTTCCGGTTAAATCGAGTAATTCAATTGATGGATGGGATTCCGTTTTATCTATTTTACAAATGCCTGGCGGAGTACCTGTAGCCACAGTAGCATTGAATGGAGCTAAAAACGCAGGCATCTTGGCCGCTCAAATCATCGGAAGCGCTGATGCCACTGCTTTAAACCGAATAATTGCCTACAAACAAGGGCTAAAAGAAACCGTGATCAAAGCATCAGAAGGATTGAAAAAATAATTATCTTTGATAAAACAATTCACATGAACATCCATACTTCTAAAATAGAACTAGCAAAGATTGTTTTGGATATTGAAAATCCGATGTTAATTGAAGAAATTATTCATTTAATTCAATCCAAATCGGATTTAACCAAAAAACAAAAAGCAGCCATTGACGAAGCTCTTTATTCATTAGAAAGCAATGAAGGAATTCCTCATAACCTTGTTATGGAGGAAACCAAAAAAAAGTATTCAAAATATTTTAAATAATGATTATTTGGTCGCCCCAAGCCAAAAGAGACTATTGGCAAAATATTGACTATTTAGAAGCAGAATGGACTTTTCAAGATGTTTTAAATTTTATAGAAAAAACGGAAAGCACCATTCAATTAATTGCAAAAAACAACACCTTTTTTGTTTCTACAAATTATAAAAATGTGCATAAAGTTGTAATTACAAAACAGATTACACTTTATTACAGAATCACTCCAACTAACATTGAGCTTTTACGTTTTTGGAACACTTATCAAGATTTAGAAAATTTTAAACTATAAAACTTTATGCTCCCGTAGTTTTGGGATGCCACTTTAAAACAATGAACATCTTAACCTCAACATACAATACCAAATACAATGCAGCACCTTTCTCTCAAATTCAAATGAGCGATTACCAAGCTGCTTTTGAAACTACGATTGCAGCTGCTCGAGCAGAAATTGATGCTATTACCAATAATCCTTCAACACCTACTTTTGAAAATACCATTGAAGCTTTGGATTTTTCAGGGCAAACTTTAGATCGCTTATCCTCTATTTTCTTCAATTTGAATTCGGCGGAAACCTGCGACGAAATGCAAAAAATCGCACAAGATGTTTCACCTCTACTTACCGCATTTAGTAATGATGTTTCGTTAAACGAAGCCTTATTTCTAAGAGTGAAAGCCGTTTACGACCAAAAAAACGAATTGACTTTAACTCCTGAACAAGCGACTTTATTAGATAAAAAATACAAAAGTTTTGCCCGCAATGGTGCTTTACTTAGCGAAGATAAAAAAACACGCTTACGCGAAATTGATACCGAATTAGCCAAATTAAAACTGACGTTTGGCGAAAATGTATTGGCCGAAACCAACAACTATCAATTGCACATTACTAATGCAGCCGATTTAAAAGGATTGCCTGAAGGCGCTATCGAAATGGCTCGTGCTTTAGCTGAATCCAAAGAAAAAGAAGGTTGGATTTTTACATTAGACTTTCCAAGTTACCTCCCTTTTATAACCTATGCTGACAACCGTGAATTGCGAAAAGAAATCACTATTGCCGCAGGAAAAAAAGGATTTCAAAACAACGAATTCGACAACCAAGAAATCACCCTAAAAATTGCTAAGTTGCGTCATGAACGCGCTAATTTATTGGGTTATGAGACTCATGCACACTTCGTTTTAGAAGAAAGAATGGCACAAAACCCTAATCAGGTAAAAACATTTTTAAATGATTTGTTAGCCAAAGCCAAACCGGCAGCTGAAAAAGAATTTGCGCAATTGACGGCTTTCGCCAAAGAATTAGATGGCATTGACCAATTAGAAAAATGGGACGGACCGTACTATTCTGAAAAATTGAAACAAAAATTATTCAATTTGGATGACGAACTTTTGAAGCCGTATTTCAAATTAGAAAATGTACTAAATGGTGCTTTCACTGTTGCCAATAAATTATTCGGATTGACATTCAAAGAAATTGACACTATTGACAAATACCACGCTGATGTCCAAAGTTTTGAAGTTTTGGACGAGAAAAACGAATTGGTAGCACTATTCTATGCTGATTTTTTTCCAAGAAAAGGCAAACGCAACGGTGCTTGGATGACGTCGTAC
Source organism: Bacteroidota bacterium (assembly GCA_041191945.1). Lineage (GTDB taxonomy): Bacteria > Bacteroidota > Bacteroidia > Flavobacteriales > Flavobacteriaceae > Flavobacterium. The sequence continues at coordinate 38,121 of JBEENX010000009.1, read as the reverse complement.
AAGCCGCAATACATTCAAAATGGCATAAACGAAAGACCGCATATTTCCAATGTATGTAATTTTACACCGCCTACTCCAACCAAACCTTCTTTGTTGACATTTAACGAAGTAACCACCTTGTTTCATGAATTTGGACACGGTTTGCACGGCATGTTAGCTAACACGACTTATCCTAGTTTATCTGGAACTTCTGTGTATTGGGATTTTGTCGAATTGCCTTCGCAAATTATGGAGAATTGGTGTTACGAACCCGAAGCCTTGGCTTTGTTTGCCAAACATTACGAAACAGGCGAAATCATTCCGCAGGAATATGTTGAAAAAATCAAAGAAAGTGCAAGTTTTCTCGAGGGAATGGCCACCTTGCGCCAATTGAGTTTTGGGATTTTGGACATGGCATTTCACAGCAATAATACAATGGAAATTACTGATATAAAAGCGTTTGAAAAAGCGGCTTTTGAAGGTACAAGTCTCTACCCTGATGTAGCCGAAAATTGTATGAGTGTTTCCTTCTCTCATATTTTTCAAGGAGGGTATTCCTCGGGATACTACAGCTACAAATGGGCAGAAGTCTTAGATGCCGATGCCTTTGCATATTTCCAAGAAAAAGGCATTTTCAACAAAGAAGTAGCCACAAAATTCAAAGACAACATTCTCTCAAAAGGAGGAACGGAGCATCCAATGACGTTGTACAAACGCTTCAGAGGGCAAGAACCAAAACCAGAGGCATTATTGAAACGCGCTGGATTGATTTAAAATTCCAAACATAATCTAAAAACCGGAGTCAATTACTTCGGTTTTTTTTATTGGAATACAATCAACACCAACCACCACAGTATAGGCAAACTTTCGACCCAAAATGAAGTGTAATACCAACTCCTTTTTTCGGAAGAAAAATAAATAGCAACTACTGAAGATAAAGCATAGATAAAGCATGGATAGTGTATGGATAGTGCATGAAAAGAGACGATACAATACAACCCAACTAATACATAACCTATTTGCTTTGTTCTTGCTATTCCAAACAAATGAGGCAAGGTTTTCATAGCAACAGAATCGGTCGTGCTATCCAAGATTTCAAAAGGAATCATTACACTAGACAACAGTAAAAACCGTTGCATAAAAATCAAGGCTACTGCTTCTGTCCCCTTCAACGGAATGACCACCGTAATATAGCTTACAACACAACTTACAAAGAAAGGCTTTAACCAACCCAGTTTACGAATAAAAGGATACAAGACAACCAATCCCAAAGCCATTATCAAATCCAACTGTACTGTAGGGTTTTGTTTTAAAAAGAAAAATAAAAACCCTACCGCAGCAATTAAAGTAACACTTAGTATCTCAATGATATTGTTTCGTAATCGCTTGCTGGATAGAAACCATTCGGAATATTTCAAAAAATTATACCCCACGATTGTGCCAAAGAAGACCAAAAAAGAATAACTACTCCATTGAGAAACACTAAGCTGCACTAAACAAAATACAGCTATCCCAACATGAAGGGAAGATTGAATATAGAAATTTAAAATTCTTTTAAGACTAAGCATCCTACAAAACTAACAAATCTGTTAATAAGACTGAATTTTGGTTAACAAATTCTCAAAATATTACCAATTGTAGAACATAAAAATACAAGTTTAATAATTACTTTTGTGCTCAAACTCTACAACAGAGACTATCATTCTATTTAAACACAACTATATTTACTTTTATTCTATATAAATGAGAACAGATGCATTTGCTTTACGCCATTTAGGTCCAAGAGAATCCGATTTAAATCAAATGTTACAAACAATTGGTGCGGCCTCATTAGACCAACTAATTTATGAAACTATTCCAAATGATATTCGTCTTAAGAAAGACTTAGAACTAGATGCTCCTATGACCGAATTTGAGTACTTAGCTCACATTCAAGAATTAGGTAAAAAAAATAAAATTTATAAATCATATATTGGTTTAGGATACCATCCTACTGCAGTTCCTGCAGTAATACAAAGAAATATTTTTGAAAATCCAGGTTGGTACACCGCCTATACACCCTACCAAGCAGAGATTGCTCAAGGCCGTTTAGAAGCGATTTTAAATTACCAAACTACCATTATTGAATTAACAGGAATGGAGATTGCAAATGCTTCATTACTTGACGAAGGTACTGCAGCCGCTGAAGCAATGGCTTTGTTATTTGACGTTCGTTCTCGTGATCAAAAGAAAAATAACGTAACTAAATTTTTCGTTTCAGAAGAAATTTTACCCCAAACGATATCAGTTTTACAAACACGTGCTACTCCAAAAGGAATAGAATTGGTCGTTGGAAACCACGAAACATTTGATTTTTCTTCTGATTTCTTCGGAGCTATTTTACAATACCCAGGCAAATTCGGTCAAGTAACAGATTATACTGGTTTTATTGCCAATGCACATAGTAACGAAATAAAAGTAGCTGTAGCAGCTGATCTTTTATCATTGGCAAAATTAACTCCTCCTGGAGAAATGGGAGCTGATGTAGTGGTGGGAACTTCACAACGTTTTGGTATTCCAATGGGTTATGGCGGTCCTCATGCAGCTTACTTTGCTACCAAAGAAGAACACAAGCGTTCGATGCCAGGAAGAATCATTGGTATAACCATTGACGCTAATGGAAATCGTGCCTTACGTATGGCATTAGGAACTCGTGAACAACACATTAAACGTGAAAAAGCAACTTCAAATATCTGTACTGCACAAGTATTATTAGCGGTTATGGCTGGAATGTATGCTGTATATCACGGACCAAAAGGACTGCAATATATTGCCAATAAAATTCATGCTTCGGCAGTAACTTTGGCGGAAGCCTTAAACCAATTAGGCGTATACCAAACCAACACCGCTTTCTTTGATACGCTTTTAGTAAAAGTAGATACTGCAAAAGTGAAAGCTGTAGCTGAGAAAAATGAAGTAAACTTCTTCTATGTTGACAATGAAACCATTTCGATTGCACTAAATGAAACTACTTCATTAGCAGACTTAAATCAAATAGTAAACATTTTTGCAGAAGCCTTAGGAAAAACTAATGTACCAATTAGCGAATTAGCGAATGACGCTGCAATTCCTGCTAACTTAGTTAGAACTTCAACTTTCTTACAACACGAAGTGTTCAACAACCATCATTCTGAAAGTCAGCTGATGCGTTATATCAAAAAATTAGAGCGTAAAGATTTATCGTTAAATCACTCGATGATTTCGCTTGGATCGTGTACGATGAAATTAAACGCCGCAGCAGAAATGTTGCCTTTATCTATGTCCAATTGGAACAGCATTCACCCATTTGCTCCTATTGAACAAGCCGAAGGGTACCAAATCATGCTAAAAAAATTAGAACAGCAATTGAATGTGGTTACTGGTTTTGCTGGAACTACTCTGCAACCAAACTCTGGAGCACAAGGAGAATATGCCGGCTTAATGGCAATCCGTGCCTACCATTTATCAAGAGGAGATAACCACAGAAATGTGTGTTTAATTCCTTCTTCGGCACACGGAACCAATCCTGCATCGGCAGCGATGGCCGGAATGGATATTATCGTGACCAAAACAACTCCAGAAGGAAATATTGATGTAGAAGATTTACGCGCTAGAGCGATTGAGTACAAAGATCGATTATCTTGTTTAATGGTAACTTATCCTTCTACACACGGTGTTTTTGAAAGTTCGATTATAGAAATCACCAATTTAATTCACGAAAATGGTGGATTAGTATACATGGATGGTGCCAATATGAATGCGCAAGTAGGTTTAACAAATCCTGCTACCATTGGTGCTGATGTATGTCACTTGAACTTACACAAAACCTTTGCTATTCCTCACGGTGGTGGTGGACCTGGTGTTGGGCCAATTTGTGTGAATGAAAAACTAGTACCGTTTTTACCAACGAATCCAATTATTGCAACAGGTGGTAATCAAGCCATTACTGCAATTTCAGCAGCGCCTTACGGGTCGGCTTTAGTATGTTTAATCTCGTATGGTTACATTTCAATGTTAGGCTCAGAAGGATTGACCAATGCTACTAAATATGCTATTTTGAATGCCAACTATATGAAAGCGCGTTTAGAAGCACATTATCCTGTATTGTATTCTGGCGAAATGGGAAGAGCGGCTCACGAAATGATTTTGGATTGCCGCGCTTTCAAACAGCAAGGTATTGAAGTAACGGATATTGCCAAACGTTTGATGGATTATGGTTTCCACGCACCAACAGTTTCTTTTCCAGTGGCAGGAACTTTGATGATTGAACCAACCGAATCAGAAGATGTAGCCGAATTAGATCGTTTTTGCGATGCCATGATTGCTATTCGAAAAGAGATTGCAGCAGTAACTGCCGACAACCACAATACAGTTTTACACAATGCACCACATACACAAGCGATGCTTACTGCTGATGTTTGGAATTTTCCATACACCAGAGAACAAGCTGCCTTTCCATTGGAGTACTTATTAGAAAATAAATTTTGGCCAAGCGTGCGTCGTGTAGATGATGCTTACGGAGATCGAAATTTAGTATGTTCTTGTGCACCAATTGAAGCGTATATGTAAATCAATATACGAGGTTAGAAATACGAAAAAAAGGTTTCAAGTGTCATTCTGAATTGAGTTCAGAATCCTTGAAACCTTTTTCTTATTCAGAAATTATGATTTAAATCAGTTCCTAAAATTAAAATCAGCTAACTTTACATTTTAACTTTTAATAGTATGAAAGACATTCAAACACCCGAAGAAATTTATATCGTTGTTGATGAGTTCTACAAAAAATTATTAGCCGACGAAAAAATTAGTTACATCTTTACCGATGTCGTTAAAATAAAACTAGAAGAACACCTGCCTATTTTGGTCACTTTTTGGTCGCAAGCTATTTTAGGAACAGGAGGTTACGTCAATAATTTAACGCAAATTCATTTGGACGTCAATGCTAAATCCTATTTATCGAAAGACTTATTTGATATTTGGCTCACTCACTTTGAAGCCGCTATCAACGAGAACTTTGAAGGTTTTAATTGCGAACGCATGAAAAACCAAGCGCACAATTTATCTACCATAATGCAAATAAAGATTGCACAACAAGACAAATAATTATTGTATTATTATTTTTTAAATATTTTTATTAAAAAAACAATAATAAATCGACTAAAAATAGTTTTTACACAATAATTCCGAATAAAAATGATATTTTCGTAACGTAATATAATATTTATGAATATCAAAATAAGCGGAATAGGAAGTTACATCCCTGAAAAAAGCATCAGCAATACTGATTTTTCTAATCATGTTTTTCTAAACGAAGACGGTAGTCCTTTTGGGTATCCAAATGAAGTAGTTGTCAATAAATTCAAAAGCATTACCGGGATAGAAAATAGAAGGTATGCTAACGACCAATACACCTCATCTGACTTAGGCTATTTTGCAGCAAAACGCGCCATTGAAAATGCCAATATAGATCCTGAAACTATAGATTACATCATTTTTGCACACAATTTTGGCGACGTAAAACACGGCACAATCCAATCGGATATGTTGCCTAGTTTAGCCACAAGAGTAAAACACAAATTACAAATTCAAAATCCAAAATGTGTTGCTTACGACTTACTTTTTGGTTGCCCAGGTTGGGTGGAAGGCGTTTTACAAGCCAATGCTTTTATCAAATCAGGAATGGCAAAACGTTGCTTGGTTATTGGAGGAGAAACCTTATCTCGAGTAGTAGACGACCATGATAGAGACTCTATGATTTATTCTGATGGTGCTGGCGCATCAATCATAGAAGCCTCAAATGATGAAAGCGGAATGTTATCTTACGAAAGCGCTACTTTTGCCAATGATGAAGCCGGTTATTTATTCTTTGGAAAATCCTATAATCCTGATTTAGACCCCGACACTAAATACATTAAAATGTATGGTCGAAAAATCTACGAATTTGCGTTAAGCAATGTACCATCAGCGATGAAAAGCTGTTTGGATAAAAGTGGTTTGGGTATTGACGATGTGAAAAAAATATTGATTCACCAAGCCAATGAAAAAATGGATGAAGCCATCGTGCACCGCTTCTACAAACTATATGGAAAAACACCTCCAAAAGATGTGATGCCGATGAGCATTCACGATTTAGGAAATAGCAGTGTAGCTACTGTTCCTACACTTTTTGACCAAGTACTTCGAGGCAAAATTGAAAATCAAGAAATCAACAAGGGCGATATTTTAATCTTTGCATCCGTTGGAGCAGGAATGAATATCAATGCATTTGTGTACCGATATTAATCACACTATAACTATCAAAATTCGCAGTTTACTATACGCTGCGAATTTTTTATTGATATCATTCTCTTAAAAGTTCAAAATCCAAAACTTTATTTATCTTTGTTACTTTAACAAAATCGGGCGAAATTTCAAGTCGTTCCTCACCAAAATATGTACGAAAAAACATTTCCAAATAAAAGATTCAAACACACATTAGAGTTTTTACAAAAACACATTGCTACTTCAGAAACCATTTTTGATTTAGGTGTACCTAATCCGTTTTCAAAAATCATGATTGAAAATGGATACACTGTAAAAAACACTACTGGAGAAGATTTAGACAATAACCAAACGGCTCTCCAAAATGAAGATTACACTGTTTTCACGGCCTTTGAAATTTTCGAACATTTATTGAACCCATATACGGTTTTACAAAATGTAAAATCAGATAAATTATTGATTTCGATTCCGCTACGTTTGTGGTTTTCTACTGCATATCGTAGCAAAACAGACCTATGGGACAGACATTACCACGAATTTGAAGATTGGCAATTGGATTGGTTATTAGAAAAAACAGGTTGGAAAATTATCGCGCGAGAAAAATTTACTCATCCCGTAAAAAAAATTGGATTCAGACCTTTATTGCGCTTCTTTACACCTCGGTACTATATCGTGTATGCAGAGAGAGTGAAAAGTAATTAGTAAATAGTGATTAGTCAAATGAGGTTCTATATCATAATCCCTTCCTACAACGAAGAAGAATTTATCGCTCTCACTTTACAGTCATTAGTAGAACAAACTGTACTCCCAACAAAAGTCATTGTAGTCAATGACAATTCTACCGATAGAACTCCTGAAATCGTTTTGGCTTTTGCCGAAAAACACCCTTGGATTGCATTAGTAAACAAAACTTCAGATGCAGTTCATATGCCCGGAAGCAAAGTAATTCAAGCCTTTCAGGAAGGACAAAAACATATTGACGATAATTACGACATCATCGTTAAAATTGATGCTGATTTAATTTTTCCTCCGAATTACTTCGAAACCATTCTCAACCATTTCAAATCTGATGATCAAATTGGAATGGTAGGTGGATTTTGTTATATAGAAAGAAATAGCGAATGGGTTTTAGAAAACTTAACGGACAAAGACCATATACGAGGGGCATTAAAAGCGTATCGCGCAGCAACTTTCAAACAAATTGGAGGTTTACAGGCGCAAATGGGCTGGGATACGGTAGACGAATTATTGTGCAAATTCTACAATTGGAAAGTTGTTACTGACGAAAGCTTACACGTAAAACACTTAAAACCTACTGGCGCTAGTTACACGAAAGCCGCACGATACAAACAAGGTGAAGCATTTTACACGTTAGGCTATGGCTTATTTATTACGGCTATTGCCTCTTTAAAACTAGCTATGCGAAAAGGCAAACCATTTTTATTTATCGATTATTTAATGGGATTTTGGAAAGCTAAAAAAGAAAACAAAACAATGCTTGTAACACCAAGCCAAGCTAAATTTGTGAAACAATACCGCTGGAAAAAAATGAAAGAAAAAATTTTTGGTTAACAGACATTCAAAAACCTCTTACTAAAAACATTCCTAGCAATACATTTTTTGTAAATTAGCCCATATTTTTAAACCATGATGCTCTTCAAATATTTATCGCAAATAGGTCGCTATTTTTTGATGTTGAAAGACATGTTCAACAGACCTGTAAAATGGCGCGTGATGAAACAATTAATCTTAAAAGAAATTGACGACTTGATAATCGATTCTTTAGGTATTGTGTGTTTTATTTCGTTTTTTGTGGGAGGAGTTGTAGCTATTCAAACCGCTTTGAATTTAACCAATCCTTTAATCCCAAGATATTTAATTGGATTTGCCACAAGACAATCTGTAATTTTAGAATTTGCTCCAACCTTTATTTCGATAATTATGGCGGGAAAAATGGGGTCTTTTATTACTTCAAGTATCGGAACTATGCGAGTGACAGAACAAATAGACGCTTTAGAAGTAATGGGAGTTAACTCTTTAAATTATTTGGTATTCCCAAAAATTGTTGCTCTATTTCTATATCCTTTTGTAATTGGTATTGCAATGTTTTTGGGAATTTTTGGTGGGTACTTGGCAGGTGTTTTTGGTGGGTTTACTACTGAAACAGAATTTGTCAATGGAATACAAGTGGAATTCATACCGTTTCATATTACATACGCATTTATTAAAACATTAGTTTTTGCTTTCATATTGGCAACAATTCCTTCCTTTCATGGTTATTATATGAAAGGTGGTGCTTTAGAAGTTGGAAAAGCAAGTACGGTTTCTTTTGTTTGGACATCAGTAGTAATTATCCTAATGAACTATATACTCACTCAAATATTGTTAAGCTAATGATTGAAGTTAAAAATATTGAGAAACGATTTGGAGAGCAAAAAGTACTAAGAGGAATCAGTACTACTTTTGAAGCGGGACAAACTAGTTTGGTAATTGGTCAAAGTGGGTCGGGTAAAACAGTTTTTATCAAATCTTTATTAGGCATTCACGAAATTGACAAAGGGACCATCTCCTTTGACAGCAGAGTATATGGAAAAATGAATAAAGATGAAAAACGCGATATTCGAACAGAAATAGGAATGGTTTTTCAAGGAAGTGCTTTATTTGATAGTATGACTGTGGAAGAAAACATTGGTTTCCCTCTAAAAATGTTCACCAATAAAACGCCTAGAGAAATTAAAGAACGTGTAGATTTTGTAATTGACCGTGTCAATCTTATCGATGCTCATCATAAAAAACCTTCAGAAATTTCAGGAGGAATGCAAAAGCGTGTCGCTATTGCTCGTGCTATTGTAAACAATCCAAAATACTTGTTTTGCGACGAGCCCAACTCAGGGCTAGATCCTAAAACGGCTACTGTAATTGATAATCTAATTCAAGAAATTACCAAAGAGTATAATATCACAACTATAATCAATACCCATGATATGAACTCGGTAATGGAAATTGGAGAAAAAATTGTATTCCTAAAGAAAGGCCTAATCGCTTGGGAAGGAACTAAAGAAGAAATTTTCAGAACCGATAACGAAGCTGTTGTAAACTTTGTCTATTCTTCTAATCTATTCAAAAAAGTACGAGAAGCCGTTTTAAACGGTTACTAATTCTCTAATTGATCTTCAGTAGTTCTACTTCAGCATTGGGATTGAACAAATAGGTTTTACCTGTACTCATTTCCAAACATTCAAATCGTTTGGTTCTCACCGCTATTTTTTTAAAAATCTTACCATTTGAAATTCGGAAAACACTACCATACGGAAGTTCAAAAACATAATTTTTATCATTTTGTTGATCAAATTGTTTCAATGCCAATGACAAAGTGGTATCGGTATCGCTACTCGCTGATGGATTCCTAAAATGTCTTGCCAATAAAGGCAATAAATGATGTGGAAAAATTTCTGGCCGAATAAATGGCACCATCAAACGTTGAAAAGTAAATTTCCATTCATTACCATGTGGCTTGATGTGACGACCAAACTTTTCAAAAGCAACCAAATGCGAAATCTCATGAATCAACGTAATCAAAAATTTGTATTGATTCAAACTTGCATTTACCGTAATTTCGTGCTTACCGCTTAAACCTCTTCGGTAATCTCCATGACGGGTTTGACGCTCGTTGACAATTTTAAGATGCACTTGATGCGTTACAATCAAGTCAAAAACAGGCTTCACAGCATGTTCTGGCAAATATCTGGCTAACGTTTCGCTCAAGACTAAACGAATTTAAGGATTAGAAGAAGAAACTTGTAAAACCTTTCCATTGTAATATTGATTTCCTGTAAGGGTAAAATCAACAATATATTGGGCCATATCAGCCGCTGAAATTGGTGCTTGGTATCCTGGAAAAGCTTCGGCTAACATTTCGGTCTGAACCGCTCCAAGTGCCAATACATTAAAAGCAATTCCTTGCTCTTTATACTCCTCGGCTAACAATTCAGATAGTGTAATTACAGCACCTTTACTAGAGCTATACGCTGCCAAACCTGCAAATTTCAAACTTCCTTGGATACCGCCCATAGAACTAATAGTAACTACATGACCGCCTTTTTGCAAATATGGTAAAGCAACACGAGTCAAATTAGCCACGCCAAAAACGTTTACTTTATAAATGTTTTCAAAATCAGTTTGCGAAGTTTCTGAAAAAGGTTTCAACAACAAACTTCCTGCATTATGAACGATTGCATCGACTTGTTTCCAAGTAGAAGACAAATAATCTGTTACTTTTTGTAAATCAGATTCTACCGCTAAATCAACAGACAAACAACTGATATTTTCGTTACCTAAAAGCGCTTGAGGAATCGTTCTTGAAATAGCCAAAACATGATGTCCTTTTGCTGCAAATTGCAAGGCTAATTCTAATCCTATTCCCCTACTCGTTCCAGTAATAATAATATTTTTCATTTGACAAAAATAAACAAAACAGCGAAGATTTTACTCAATTCCAAAATCAATCCGCTAAAACAGCTCTTGAGATCACAATTTTTTGAATTTCAGAAGTGCCTTCATAAATCTGAGTAATCTTAGCATCGCGCATCAAGCGTTCCACATGGTATTCTTTCACATACCCATTCCCTCCATGAATTTGGACCGCTTCTACAGCAGTATCCATGGCCACTTGCGATGCATAGAGCTTAGCCATTGCGCCACTTACATCATAATTATGATGATTGTCTTTATCCCAAGCTGCTTTCAAACACAAATGACGTGCCGCTTCAATACTCACTGCCATGTCGGCTAATTTAAAAGCGATGGCTTGATGGTTGCAAATTTCAGTTCCAAAAGCCTTGCGTTCTTTCGAATATTTAAGTGCTAATTCATACGCTCCTGAAGCAATTCCCAACGCCTGAGAAGCAATTCCGATACGACCACCAGCAAGGGTTTTCATAGCAAACTTAAACCCAAATCCTTCTTCTCCTATTCGATTGACTTTAGGGACTTTTACATCTGTAAACATCAGCGAATGAGTATCAGAACCTCGAATTCCCATTTTTTGTTCCTTTGGACCAACGGAAAAACCGGGCATGTCTTTAGTCATAATCAAAGCATTGATTCCTTTTGATCTTTTAGCGATATCCGTTTGAGCAATCACAATATAAAAAGAGGCCGTATTTCCGTTTGTAATCCAATTTTTTGTTCCGTTAACCAAATAATAATCTCCCATATCAATGGCAGTTGTTTTTTGCGAAGTAGCATCACTACCCGCTTCTGGTTCGCTCAAACAAAACGCCCCGTGAATCTCACCCGAAGCCAATTTAGGTAACCATTCTTGTTTTTGTTCTTCTGTTCCAAAAGTTTGCAATCCCCAACACACTAACGAATTATTTACAGACATTACTACTGAAGCCGAGGCATCTACTTTAGAAATTTCTTCCATTGCCAGCACATACGAAATCGTATCGAGTCCGCTACCTCCATATTTTGGATCTACCATCATACCCATAAAACCTAACTCTCCCATTTTTTTGACTTGTTCAGCGGGAAAAATTTGTTTTTCATCTCGTTCAATTACACCTGGCAGTAATTCATTTTGAGCAAAATCTCGTGCCGCTTGCTGAATCATTTTATGTTCTTCGGTTAGACTAAAATCCATAATAATATAAAATAAATAGGTTAATTTGTTATAAAAATACAACCAAAGATACTTTTTAAAACGGAATTTTAGCATTTAAAATTCAAAAAATAAGTATTGAAACTACAACTATTTCTTTTCACTCTTGACAATTTTTAGTACATTTCGGCGTTTTTAAAAAGTCTTTTATAATTAAACAAAATACATGAGTTTCACTCCTTCTTCAGACCAAAAAAAGTCCCTAGCATTTTCGCTGCTCATTTATGCAGCAATGGTATTGATTTTGTTTTTCATCCGATTTTGGCCGCCTTCTAATTTGGCAGAGCTAACTGGTGGTGGAGGCGGAGGCGTTTCTGTGAATTTTGGAGATAGTGATTTAGGTTCAGGAAGTAATTACAAAAGCGAAGTCCTTGAAGTCCAAAACCAAGTAAAAGAAACTCCAACAGTAGTTACTCCAGACGAAGCAGTTATTGCACAAGAAAACACCACTGAAGAAAGTGTTGTGATTCCTAAAAAAGAAAAAACAGAGCAAAAAACGACCGTAGTTAAAGACGAAGCCAAACCTGAAGTAGTAAAGCCAAAGGTTTCTAACACCACTAACGATGCTTTGTCTAGTCTTTTAAAAGGATCCAACAAAGGAGGCGATGGCGACGATAAAGTAGCTGGTAATAAAGGAAAATCAAATGGAAGTTTGAGTACTACAAGTTATTATGGAAATGGTGGCTCTGGCGGAGGAACAGGTGGTGGTAATGGCACAGGAAACGGAATTGGCAATGGAAGCGGCTACGGGGCAGGTTCGGGTGGCGGCTCAGGGAATGGAATTGGAGGTGGTTATTCGTTAGGAAATCGGAAAGCAATTTCTAAACCAGCACCTAAATATACGTGTAACGAAGAAGGAAAAGTGGTTGTAGAAGTTTCAGTAGATAGAAACGGAAGAACTGTCAGTGCCTTAGCAGGAATTAAAGGCACTACCAATACTGCCAAATGTTTATTAGAGCAAGCAAAGATTGCCGCAATGAATACCAAATGGGATGCCAGTAGCGATGCCCCAGAAAAACAAGTTGGAAGAATTGTGTATAATTTCAATTTGAATTAGAAGAACTCAATAGATCAAAAAAATCCCCTTAATTAACTTAATTAAGGGGATTTTTTATTTGTATATTTCCTATTTAAGACTCGTAGCAATCACAAATTTTAGATTATTTCGGACTCCTATTTGTAACACGTCAACTAAATCTTGTACTTGTAAATTGAACGGAATTCGCACCACAACCGTTTGATCTTTTTCACCATTCATTTTTGACATTAAGGTGCTTTCTAATGCTTCAAAAGCAACAGGTTCTTTATCGATATAGAATTTTTTGTCTTCTGTAACCGATAAACTTATGAATTGCTTGTTCGTTTTTTCATTGGCTTGCGCTTTTGGCAAGGTCATTTTAATAACATTAGGATTAGCTAAGGTAGAAATGATGAGAAAAAACAACAATAAAAAAAACATAATATCACTCAGTGACGAGGTCGCCACTTCAGCATGAAATCTTCTTTTACGTTTAATAGACATACTTATGCTTTTTGAATAATATTGACAAACTCTAAAATTTGTTTCTGAATCTTCAAGGCAAAATTATCGATTTTACCATTCAACAAGTGGTAGGCACTATAAGCAATAATCCCCACAATAAGACCCGAACCACTACTAATCATCTTTTCGTACAAACCTCCAGAAATATTTCCGATACTAATATTCTCAGTTACCGAAATACTATAAAAAATCTTAATAACACCCGAGATTGTTCCGATAAATCCTAATGTAGGCGCAATACCAGCAATTAATCCTAAATGTCCCAAACGGCTTTCCATTTGTGCAATTTCGATATCCGCTGCACGGTCCATATTCGATTCAATTTCAGCAATGGGTCTTCCAATAACTAAAATACCTTCTTTCACTATATTTCCAGAAGCTGAATTACTTCTTTCTGCAATTGATCTAGCTAAATCCAAATTACCCGAATGCAATTGATCGCGTATATCCAACATCAAACGACTATCAATAGCAGAAGCCTTACTTATATATAAATACCGTTCAATAATTACATAAATAGTATAAAACAATAAAATAGCAATTGGAATCAAAAAGAAACCACCTTTCACTATAAACTCCAAAACCGAGATTTCATTATTGGTTGCAATTTTTTCAACCACCACATTAGAGGCAGCATTAGCAAGGCTGTCAGACTGTAATTGTAATAAACTAAACATATATTATTCTTGTTTTTAAGCTTTAATTCTAAAATTTATTTCAAATTTGCAATAAAGATACTTTTCGATGCAATAGTAAACTAAAAAAATCGAAAAATATTTTAAACAATTACTTTTTTTCAAAAAAAATGAACTATCCCGAAACATTAAATTGGCTCTTTAACCAACTCCCAATGTACCAACTTCAAGGCGCTTCGGCATATAAAAAAGACTTGACCAACGTACATTTGCTCATGGATTATTTGGGGCATCCCGAAAACCAATTGCAATGCATTCATGTAGCGGGAACTAACGGTAAAGGTTCTTGTTCGCACATGTTGGCCTCTGTTCTTCAGGAAGCAGGATACAAAGTAGGCTTGTACACCTCGCCGCACCTCAAAGACTTTAGAGAGCGCATCAAAATTAATGGCACCATGATTTCCGAAGACTTTGTTTGTGATTTCGTCAACCAACACCAGGCGTTTTTTGAAGCCAATGATATGAGTTTTTTCGAAATGACCGTTGGATTGGCTTTTGATTATTTTGCCAAAGAAAAAACAGACATCGCTATTATTGAAGTCGGCATGGGCGGAAGATTGGACGCCACTAATAGTATTAAGCCTTTGATTTCGGTAATTACGAATATTGGTTTAGATCACACGCAGTTCTTGGGCAACACGTTGAATGCTATTGCAACCGAAAAAGCAGGCATCATCAAACCTTATATTCCAGTGGTCATTGGTGAATATACTCCCGAAACCCAACCTGTTTTTTTAGCTACAGCCAAAGCCAATCAAAGTGACCTCTATTTTGCCTCTGATTTGATTACCACTACCTACCCCTCTGACTTGATTGGCGATTACCAAGTGCAGAATAAGAAAACTGTGATTCAGACTCTCACTGTTTTAAATCAACATACTGCTTTCCAAACTAACGAAAATCATTGGAAGCAAGGATTATCCCAAGTCGTTAAAAATACAGGCCTTCAAGGACGCTGGCAGCAACTTGGTAAATCTCCAACAATAATTTGCGATACGGCACACAATACTCATGGCCTTACTATTGTTCTAAATCAAATTCAAAAAGAGCCTTTTGATCACTTACATTTTGTTTTAGGCGTAGTAAATGACAAAGATTTGGACGAAGTACTCCCTTTATTTCCAAAAAACGCACACTATTATTTTTGCAAACCAAATATTCCACGTGGACTTGAAGCGGCCATTTTGCATAAAAAAGCCAGCTCATTTGGCCTCAACGGGAAAATATATAATTCTGTTTCAGCCGCTTACGCCAAAGCAAAAGAAAATGCCCAAGAGATGGATTTCATCTATGTAGGCGGAAGCACTTTTGTAGTTGCAGAAATTTTATAATTTTTTTTGATTTTTTCTTGCAAATACAAAAAACAGCTGTATATTTGCACTCGCAATAAGGGAATGAAAATTTACAAATTGCAATCGGGCGATTAGCTCAGCTGGTTCAGAGCACCTCGTTTACACCGAGGGGGTCGGGGGTTCGAACCCCTCATCGCCCACCGATAAAAACTCCTTAAGAAATTAAGGAGTTTTTTTTGCGCCTATTTGGAAAAAATTTTGATTACATTTGAGTTAGCTCAAAGTTTGGAAATTTGGTGTAGCGGAGAGATTGAATTAATAGGCCCGAGCAAGATGCTCGAGCCAGCAGGGGGAACAATAATGTAATGCCTGTAATTAATCAGGGTGTTTACGAAATCAATAATAATCACGGATATTCTAATTTCCATCCTTAAATCTTGTTTTTTGAAGAATATTAAAATAAACATTAAAAGTCAATTACATAATTGGTATGACTTTTTTTTGCAAACTATATTGTTTGTTCCTTTATGTCTTTATTTGTATAATAGATATGGTAATACTAGTGGATTTATTGTTTTTTATATTTTTCTTCTAATTCAATTTACTTTTACCTTTTATCTTCATTTAGTTTATTATTTAAAGAATAAAGGAGAGATATTTAATATACAAGAGGATAGAATAGAGAGAGTGAAAAATGGACAAAAAGAGGTGTTTCATTCAGCAGATATAAAAAAAATAGTTATTTGTAAATCTGCTAATATGGATAAGTGGGGTATCCCCTATACAACATTTGAAAGATTTAGATTAGTAAGAGTTTACCTTAACGATGGCAGGTATTTTATAATGACGAATTTATTAGAATATGATTTAGAAAAACCATTGCAAACATTAAAAGGAGTTAAGTTTGAAAGAAGAAAAGGTTTTTCATTTTTTATTTAGAGTGATGTTAGGTAGTGAGTAATGTATCAATATTAGTAATGGCTTAAAATGATTAAGCCATTATTTTGATCATCAATACTTAAGTCAAATTATTTTACAAAAGGGGAGACTATATGTCTCCCTTTTTTTTTGAGTACTGAAAAATAAACAGGTATTCTAGCCCCGATAGTAGCAAGCTACCGTGTAGCGCGAATAGCGGGACCGAACGAGTTAAGAAGATGCGATGGGTGCTGCCGGGAAATTAAATAGTGTACGGCACCAGCGAGGAGTATTTTTTGCACGCTAATTACTCTTTTTGTAGTAAATCAAATTCACAGCTTTAAGTTCGTGTTTTTTATTACTAACTTTGGCATCATTAAATTAGTTGGAAACTATTAATCTTCTTAAAATAAAACAACACACAACATACTAAAACATGTCATCAAACTCAACTCAAAAAAGTATTTCTAATGGCGTAATGTTAAACGCTTATCCAGACAGTATTGGACACAATTTAAATGACATTGTAAAAATGCTGCAACTGCCAGAATTCAAGAATGCTTTTTCACTTTTTTATGTATTGCCAACATTTTTCAATAGTGATCTAGATAGAGGGTTCTCCATAATCAATTACGACATCAACGAGGAATTAGTATCCAAACAAGATATCGAAGCTTTAAAAGCATTGAATATCCAATTGAAATTTGATATCGTTTTAAATCATTTATCGGTAGCGTCCCCTCAATTCAAAGATTTGATTGCTAATGGAGATCAATCAAAATTCAAAGACTTTTTCATTGATTGGAACGAGTTCTGGAAAGGCAATGGAACACTTGGAGAAGACGGTGTAATTATTCCTAATAAAGAATATTTAGACAAACTGTTCATGCGAAAATCAGGATTACCAATCCTGAAAATTGTATTTCCTGACGGACAGGAAAGACCGTATTGGAACACTTTTTACCAAAAAATAACGTTTCAAAAAATAACTGTTTCTGATTTACAATCACTCAATATCACTCCTGAAGAAGCGAATGCTATTTGCGAAAAAATAAATAGTGCTATTGACGAAAACCAAGACATTCAAAGTCTTGATTTAGGTAGCAATGCACAACTCCATGCCGAAGTTTTGAAAATCGTAAACAACAAACGCGAGTATTTAGGACAAATGGACGTGAATGCTCAATCGCCATTAGTTTGGGAATTTTACGAAGACGTTTTGGCTAAAGTAGCAAGTTACGGCGGACAAATTCTACGCTTAGATGCTTTTGCTTATTTACACAAAGCTATTGGTGAAAGTAATTTTTTCAACAAGCCTGGCACTTGGGAGTATTTAGCACGAATTAATGAAATAGCCCAAAGAAATAACTTGGAATTATTACCTGAAATTCACGCCGAATACGGCTTGCATTTGCACGAAGAAGTAGCCAAAGAAGGCTATGCTATTTATGATTTCTTCTTGCCAGGATTGTGTATTCATGCTATTGAAAAAGGAACTAACAGAGCGCTTTTGACTTGGGCCAATGACATTATTACCAAAGGATTAAAAACAGTAAACATGCTGGGGTGTCACGATGGAATTCCTGTTCTGGACTTGAAAGGAAAAGAAGTAAATGGAGTGTACCAAAAAGGATTGTTAGAAGATACTGAAATCGAAGACTTGATGACCCTTATCATAGAACGTGGTGGTTTGGTAAAGAACTTATACGGTGCCGACGGTAAAAAAATCTCGTATTATCAAGTTAACGCTACTTACTTCAGTGCTTTGGGCGAAAATGAACAAAAATTAGTATTAGCTAGAGCGATCCAACTTTTTATGCCGGGTATCCCTCAAATTTGGTATTTGGATATTTTTGCGGGTGCCAATGATTATGCAGGTGTGGAAAAAGCAGGTAAAGACGGTCACAAAGAAATCAACCGAACTACATTAAGCTTAGAAAATATTCAAGAAGGACTGAAAAAAGAAGTGGTGTTACAACAATTGGACATGCTACGTCTACGCAATACGTCTAAAGCCTTTTCAGGAACTTTAGAATTTATAGCATCTGCCGAAAATGAATTGAATCTAATTTGGAGAAACGGAGAAGATTTTGCTCAACTGAATGCTAATCTTACAACACACGAATTTTCAATTCAATATACCGAGTCTGGAGTGGTGAAAAACCTATAAGAAATAACAGAATACAATAAAAAAGGCTCCAAATTGGAGCTTTTTTTATGCCTTTAACCACAAGACATCATAGGCACTTATAAAAGTACTTTGATGAATCGCTACTCGACTATCTGTAATTAAATCGTGAAGCTCAGTATACTCATTTGTTCCAAAAATAGCCTTCTCAAAAACCGTATCAAATTCAGAGAAATTAGCAATTACATATACTGCTTCTCCTGAAACAGCTGTTTTCTTATACACTAATAAATGGCTATTGGCACAGTCTAAAAATTGTAAATCATTTTCATCTGAAAAAGCAGAAGTTTGTTTTCTAATCGCAATTAATTTCTTCAACTGATTGTACACTTGAGTTGACACCAAATTAGAAGAGTTTAATTTTGACACCACTTCCCAATTCATCGGAGAACGGTGCAACCAGCGATTATCGTACTTTTTACTTTCGTCATCTAAATAAGCATAGTTATTAGGTGTCGCTATCTCATCTCCACTATAAATCATTGGCAAACCACCCAAAGACAATATAATTGCATGTTGTAAATTAATGCGCTTAATTGCTAATTCTATTTCCCTCTCATTATTTTCAGCAACCGCTTTCTCAAGACCACAGAGCGCTGCTAACGAACCTGATATTCGTGCTTTTCCTGTTTCAGGTTCAGTCATAAATCGCTGACCTAGTGCTGCACTTCCATTGAATCCGTCACAGAAATACTGCAAAATATACAATCGATGCGCTAGGCTATCCAACCCTAAATGTTGCACTAGTTCATCATCAAATCCTAACCCAATATCATCGTGACAACGCGCATAATTAATCCAAGTGGTATTGCGAGGTTTAGCAGGAACAGCCTTCATTGATTTTTTTATCAGTTCGGTACTTCGCGTAGCCATAGCTTCCCAACTCAATGCCATAAAATTTGCATTGTAAGCAATATCGCATTCGTCTCCTGCAGCAATTCCTTCGCCAAAATATTTGATAATTTCTTCGGGTTGTACAATTGCTTCAGCAATATACGCTACACCTGGTGCTACAATTTGTCCACACAATTTAAAGAGTTGTAATAAAATATGAACTTCGGGTAGGTTCTGATTGTATTTTCCAATTTCTTTCCACATAAAAGCCACCGCATCCAAACGAAAAATATCAATTCCTTTATTAGACCAATACAACATTGTATCAATCATTTCGACTAAAACCATTGGGTTTTTATAATTCAAATCCCATTGATAGCCATAAAATAAAGACATCACCCATTGATTACTCTCGGGCAAGTAACTGAAGTTTCCAGGTGCTGTATCTGGAAAAATCTCAGTCATTGTTTTCTCGTATTCATCTGGCAAAGTTCGGTCTGGAAAAAAATAGAAAAAGTCTTTGTATTTAGGATGTCCCTTGCTCCCTTCCACTGCCCATTCATGTTCAGATGCACAATGATTCAAAACAAAATCCATAACCAAATTCATGTCGTTCTTTTGGAATTCAGCCACCAAAGATTCAAAATCGACCATAGTCCCAAACTTTGGATTCACTTTGCGATAATCACGTACAGCATAACCTCCGTCATTTTCAAATTCAGGCACATCCAAAAAAGGCATCAAGTGAATGGTATTAATTCCTAAATCTTTGAAATAAGGTATTTTTTCTTTCAGTCCGTTGAAATCTTGATTAAAAAGATCCACATACAGCATCATTCCCACTATTTTCTCACTCGAATACCAATTAGGATGCGCCACACGATCTAAATCACGTTCTTTTTGATAAGCAGATCGCTCCTCAAAATGCTTGGACAAAGTAATCAACAAGTCTTGGAAAGCTTGCGCTCCGAATGGACTATCAGCATATAATTGTTGAAATAAATCGGTTATAATAGGAAAATTAGCCCCCATACGTAATTGGAAATTGGAGTCGGTAATTTTATGCTCATCCAAGAACTTTTTTAATTTTGATAACTTTTCTGCTTGTTGCATCCCTTATACTTTAGATTCCCTTTTATTTTATACAAATCGAATTGAAATATACTAAAAAAGTATTTCCCATATTAAAACAAACAAAAAAATAGTGAGTCCAAAAAAAATACGTTAAATCAATTACTGGATTAAATATAAAAGGGCTGTCTTTACAGACAACCCTTTTTAAAATATTCAATATGGTTTTACCAACCTTGGTGCAAACCTATTTTCAACACTTCTTCGTATCGTTCTTTATCAAATGAATACAAGTTAGGTGCTTTGTGAGCTACATTACTTTTCTTCTCATCTAATTTGGTCAAAATCCCAATTGAAGTTATTTTTCGAAGAAAGTTACGACGATCTAATTTTCTACCCAAAATAGTTTCATATAGTCGTTGCAACTCAGGAATAGTAAATTTTTCTGGTAATAAATTATACCCTACAGGTACTAAATTCAACTCCATTCGAAGGGTTTCAAGCGCCTTATCAAAGATTTCTTTATGGTCTAAAATTAACTCTGGAACCGCATTACAATCAATCCACTCTACTATTTCGTTGTTCCCCTCAGGTTGTGGCACAGCTTGTAAAAAATCGACTAATGCATAATATCCAACGGTAACAAAACGATTCCTGTACCATTGAGCCTCTGCTAATGGTATTTGATAAAATGCCAATACACCATCACTAAATTCAACGGGATTCCTATTTACCTGACCAAAGGTAGCGAACTGTCTAAGGAAAATTCCTTGTAACCCTGTACGCCCTTGCAATACATTTATAGCTCCATCATCAATACTCTCATCAATACGAACAAATCCTCCTGGCAAAGCCCATTTATCGCTATACTTTGTTTTAATTAATAATACTTTAAGTTGATTATCATGAAACCCAAAAATTACACAATCAATGGATAGACCTGGCTGGTAGTTTTCTTTATTAGCTAGAACTTCTTTTAACATTTATTCAATTCTATTATTTCTCACAGTTACTAATTATTCATTTTACTAATGAATTTGACGAATATACTATTTTAAAGATAGTTCACAAAATTCGATTCAAAAAAATTATGCTCCAAATTGATGTCAAAAACAAAAAAATACGTACATTGCGTCAAAATCACACATTAATTGTAAAGCTGGCTATTATAGACTAAGAGTATTGATACAAACAAAAAAAGAGGCTGCTTACAGCAACCTCTAATTAAGTTCTCTCTTCATAGTACCTCTCCTAATGATGTCATAACTACAAGCTTATTAGGAATTTGAATTGAGTCAATACTTTTTAGTCTTCTATAAAAGTTCAAAAAGCTTCCTTCCAAATATATTGATTTCTATTAATAATCGAGCTACTTCTTGTCTTTTTTTTAATTTAAAAGCTCTATCACCGAACGCAATCGAATATCTGACGAAGAAGAACCAATCATCACATCAAATTCACCAGGTTCTGTTGTCCATTCTAATTTTTCATTGTAAAAAGATAATTTTTCCTTGTCAATAAGAAACTGAACTTTTTTTGTTTCGCCGGCATTCAAATGTATCTTTTTAAAATCTTTCAATTCAATTATAGGACGTACTACCGAGCCTACTCTATCTCTTAAATACAATTGCACCACCTCATCACCAGCATACTTACCTGAATTAGTCAAATTAAACAAAACCTCAATGTTTTCAGAATTGCTTATTTTGTTCTTACTTACTTGCAAATCTGAATATTGAAAAGTAGTATAGCTTAATCCATATCCAAAAGGGTATTTTGGGCTATTCTTCAAATCAATATAAGCTGAGACGTAATTAGTTGTTGTTTCATTTGGAGCAGGTCTACCGGTATTAAAATGATTATAATATATTGGCAATTGTCCTTCATCTCTTGGAAAAGTCATAGGCAATTTAGCCGAAGGATTATAATCTCCAAACAGCACATCTGCAATAGCATTTCCTGCTTCGGTACCTAACCACCAAGTATATAAAATAGCAGGAGCAGTATCTGCTATTTTATTAAAGATAAGTGGTCTACCTGCATTTATTAAAACCACTACAGGTTTTCCGGTAGCTTGAAGTGCTTGAACCAACTCTTCTTGAACTCCTGGAATACGAATACTACTTCTACTTTTAGCCTCTCCACTCATGTCTCTACGTTCGCCTATACTCACAACTACAACATCTGCTTGATTTGCAACTGCTATAGCCTCAGCAAAGCCCTCTTTATTGTCTCCGTCTATTTCACATCCTTTAGCATATAAAAGTTGTGTGTTTTTACCCGCTTTATTTTGTAACCCCTCCCATTGAGAAACAATGTATTTATCGTAATCTACTTCTGGTAATTCTACTGACCAAAATCCCATGTTTTGTTTGTGCTCTTTCACTAGCGGGCCAATGAATGCAATTTTTTTCACATCTTTAGATAAAGGCAAAAGTTGTTTTTCGTTTTTCAACAAAACAATACTTTTAGCCGCTATATCTCTTGCTATTTTACGATGCATCGGATTATTTAGTTCTTTGTCTTCACGTTTTGGATTCGAATACTTATAAGGATCTTCAAACAACCCTAATTCAAACTTTTTACGCAAAATTCGTTTTACAGCATCGTCAATCAAAGCAATATCAACTTTACCCTCTTGTACTAATTGAGCTAAATTATAACGATAGGAATTACTCTCCATATCCATATCACTCCCCGCTGTTATCGCTAATTGTGCAGCCTCTTTACTATCTTTCACATTTCCATGATTGACCATTTCGCCAATAGAGCCCCAATCTGAAACAACAAATCCTTTAAAATTCCACTTGCCTTTAAGAATATCTCTTTGCAAGAATTTATTCCCTGTCGCTGGCACACCATTCAAATCATTAAATGAATTCATAAAAGTAGCAGCTCCAGCATCTAAAGCAGCCTTAAATGGAGGCAAATAAGTTTCCCAAAGCATTCTATCGCTCATATCTACGGAGTTATAATCTCTACCACCAACAGCTGCTCCATAGCCTACAAAATGTTTAACACAAGCCATTACCGAATTTGTATCTCCTAGGTTTCCTTGAAACCCTTTTACTCTAGCAAAAGCTATTTTAGAACCCAAATAGGTATCCTCTCCAGCTCCTTCCATCACACGTCCCCAACGAGGATCTCTAGCTATATCCACCATAGGAGCAAATACCCAATGAATCCCACTAGCAGACGCTTCTTGTGCTGCTATTCGAGCGCTTAACTCAATGGCTTCTAAGTCCCAACTTGCTGCCTCAGCCAAAGGAATTGGAAAAGTTGTTTTATATCCATGAATCACGTCTTGTCCAAATAACAATGGGATTTTTAGTCGAGACTGCATCGCCAAATCTTGGTATTGACGTGTGTACTTAGTTCCAACAATGTTTAACATTGAACCAATTAATCCTCCTTTGATTTCGGCTTCTTTATTAGGATTTATTGTTATTGGACCTGTAGCTTGATTATCACCTGTGTATTGGTTTAATTGTCCTATTTTTTCTTGTAATGTCATTTGTTTCAATAATAACTCTACTCTTTGATCGATTGTTTTTTGCTGAGCAAAAACGACTTCGGTACACAAGGTTAAAATACCTGCTAAAACAATTAATTTATATTTCATAATTACAATTTTATTGATTACCAAACAAAAGTAGCTACAGCACCTGACTCTAAAGCAACTGTAACCCACTTTCCTTTATTTTTAATATTAAATAGTTGAGCAACACCACCATCATTCTCCACGATTAACACTTTGTCCCCTTGTGGAGTTTTAAAGGCAACCGTGTTTAGATCTTTATGTTGTTCTGAAGCAATCCTAACAGAACCCGAGGGAACAAATTTAGAAGCATGTGCAATAATGTAATACCCAACATTCCTTTGAAAATTTTCTGAATCATTAATTGTCAATGCCCCTTTACAAGTGGAACATCCACCGGGTGTATAGGGTCTAAAGTTAGCATCATTAGCCAAATTCCACTCAAATGCAGTTTTACTCCAATTACGCATAGAACCAATAATTACATTTTTTAAATGCCATTTTAAATCTCCCTCAAAAGTACCTGATATCCCTGTATATTGTTCTGTAAAATAAACATTTTTATTAGGATAGGCATCATGAACAGAAGATAAAGCACTAATATCACCTTCGTACAAATGAAAAGCAGACCCATCCACATAAAGATTGGCACCTACATCGTTCAAAATTGTCAAAGGATATTCTGGTTTATTACAATTATGATCGTAAATAATAATCTTGGTTTTCAAATTAGCTTTAGCAAAAGCTGGACCTAAATGATTCTTAATAAAATCGGCTTGTTCTAAAGCCGTCATATACATACTCGGATTATTCCCAGGATGTAGCGGTTCATTTTGGGGTGTGATAGCAGTTATTGTAATTCCTTCCTCTTGCATTTTTTGAATGTACTTCACAAAATAATTAGCATACGCTTCGTAATATTCTGTTTTCAAACTACCTCCTATGAAAGCATTGTTAGTTTTCATCCAAGTAGGTGCAGACCAAGGTGTTGCTAATAATTTTATCTCTGGATTAATCGCTAAAATTTCTTTCACCATTGGGATTACAGTAGCTTTATCTGGAGATAAACTAAATTGTTGCAGCTCAATATCCGTTTGTCCCAAAGGCAGATCATCATACGTAAAAGGAAATTCATTCAAGTCAGAAGCGCCAATGCTAAGTCTCAAATAACTTATTCCAATTGAATTTTCATTCTTCCCGAATAATTCCTGTAAAAGTGCCCTTCTTTTTGGAGCATCTAACATAGTAATTGCTTGTACGCTACCTCCAGTTAAGGTAAAACCAAAACCATCAACATCCTGATGGATTTGATTTTCATCAACTGTAATCGTAGGATAAGCGTTGTAATTGGCACCAAAAACTAATGACTCTTTTTGCTTTTGCAAATAAATAGATTGGTTGGGATTTGTCAACCAAAAATCAACCTTGTTTTGGATTAACGAAGAATTTGCCGAATAATTTTTATCAACAACATTCAAAGGAGAAGAACAACTATACAAAACAAGTGATAGTAGTGGCAAAAGATAAAAAATTTTATTTCTTACTAACATCGTAATTATTTATTAGGATTAAAAACTACCTCTACAAAAACAGGTAGATGATCTGACGGATACTTTAGCGCATCAGAATCGCTTAAAACGGCGTATTTCTGTATTACTACATTAGCTTTTTTAGAAACAAAAATGTAATCTATTCGTTTTGTCACTGAGAGATTATGCTCAAAATTATTAAATGTCCCTATTGGACCAAATGGTTTCTGTATTGCGATATCTCGAGTGTCATCCATTTGTGTTTTAAGTGATATTATCCTATCCTCTTGTGGTTCCGAATTAAAATCTCCCATAAAAAACACTGGATAATTCTTGGTATTTAATTCTTTAATCTTAGAAAGAATTAAGGCAATACCTTTAGTTCTTGCTTGGTCCCCAATATGATCCAGATGCGTATTAAAAACCCAAAATATTTTTTTAGTTATTATGTCTTGAAAAAGGGCATACGTACAAACTCGATGGCAAGCCGCATCCCAGCCTTTGGAAATTTCTTGTGGAGTAGCTGAAAGCCAAAAGGTATTTGCTGTCAACACACGTAATCTGCTGTTTTTATAAAATATATTGGAAGATTCTCCTTTACCTTCTCCTTCACGTCCTACTCCTACTTGACTATACTGAGGAAGTGATTGCTCTAAATCTATCACTTGATGAGGCATTGCTTCTTGAACCCCTAAAATATCAGGTTCATAAAATTGAATTTGTGAAGCAAAGAAATCTTTTCGTAAAGGCCAAGCATTTACTCCATCAGACGCCACATCTAAACGGATATTATACGTCATCATTTTGATGGACTGACTGTGTACAATAGTACAAAAAATCAATCCAATAAGTACCATTATTTTTTTCATATATACCAAAATATTCTTCAAAAAGCTTTTATCCAACTTACAAATAAAAGCTTTTTTTGAAGAACTCTTAAGGTTTATAAACCATTTAATTAAAAACTCTAATATAATCTACTTCATAGGTAGAGGAAACGAAATTAGGATCTATAGTTCCACCGAAATTTCCTCCCATAGCGCAATTAATAATCAAGAAAAAATTCTGATTAAAAGGTAATGAAGAAGTATTAGTAAAAGTGTAGAATAACTGATTATCTACATAAAACTTAATAGCATCGGCTCTCCAATCAAGAGCATAAATATGAAATTCTGAAGTAGCATTTGTAATATCAAGCGTTCTCGAATCTGCATTTCCTCCTGAATGACCTGGATGATGTAGAGTCCCATAAATTTTATTCAGTTGATTCCCTAAATGCTCCATAATATCAATTTCGCCACATGCAGGCCACCCCGCTGTTGTAATATTATTTCCTAACATCCATAAAGCAGGCCAAGTCCCTCCTCCAGATGGCAACTTTGCTCTCATCTCAACTCTACCATATTTAAAAGTAAATTTACCTTGTGTTTTTATACGTGCTGAAGTGTAATTACTCCCACTGTAATTTTCTCGTTGAGCAATTATCTTCAATACTCCATTTTGAACCTTAACATTATCAGCTCTACTCGTATAAAATTGTGCTTCATTATTACCCCATCCCCAATCACCAGTGCCAATATCATAAGCCCATTTTGTAGCATCAGGAGCTCCATCTACATTAAATTCATCTGACCATATCGCCTTAGGAGCTACATAAATGGTTACTGGAATGGAAGTACTTACAAATTGTGCCCCATTATATGCCGAAACATAAACAGTATAACTATTGATTCCTGAAACATTATAAGTATACGATAAGGTTCCCGAAGAAGTTTCCCTTGTTTCACCATCCCCTAAAGCGACTTTATATGAAGTAGCATTAGTTGCAGATATAGTAAAATTTACTGTCCCACTACCATCTCCATTTGGATTTTGAGTTGAAACCCCAACAGGTGTGGCAACAACAGTCAAATTTGTTGGTTTTGTAATTGTCTCGCCTCCAGTTGTGCCTCCGTTATCTCCACTACAAGAAAAAAATAAAAAAGCAGACACGAAAACACTTAACATAATCTTATATTTTTGAAATTTATTTGGATAATCTCCCATTTTATCTAAAATTTTAATCTACCAGACTTAGAAATCTAAGTCTGGTAGCTATTTAATTTATTTATGGTGCTGGTTTTAACTTCAAGTACCATGCATTTCCTGTTTCAGTACCCTGCACTCTCAAATACATATAATTTGCATTAATAACTAAAATTTCATACTCTTTTTGAAGTGCGCCATAACCAATGAAAGTATCAACTCCAGATAATAAAATACTTGTTTGAGTTGATGGTGTAGTCGCCGCAATTCCTGTACTAGACGGAATAAAGCTAAACGCTCCTGAACCTCCCCCATAAGAATAACATCCTTCTGCACCAGAAGATGGGATTCCAGGTAAAGTGGTTAACGCACCTGTTTTAGTAAAAGCTCCATCAGGACAAGCTACTTGAATAGTATATGATGTTGCTGAAGCTTTTGTAAAAGTAAAAGTTGACGTGTAAAAACAATTACAGCAACTTACTTTTTCATCTACATTAGCAGACCACCAATCAGGGCCTGAAGACCCTGTCCAAGGACCCACTCCAAAGTGACCTGGAACTGACTTGTCAACTACCCAAGTTTTAGAAGTATTATTAGTCAATGCGGTAACTATAGCAGGATTTGGTGTAAAATCACTTTTTACCGTAACATCAGTAGTTACTGTAGTAGAAGTTCCTCCAGGACCATATGCAATAACGGTTACCGTATACGTATTCAAACCAAGAGTGGTGTATTTCTTCGTAATTTTCCCATTATTAACAGCTACTAAATCTAAAGCATTGTTTGCATCAAAATCGATTTTTGAAGCTAAAATATTATCCCCAGAAATTGTAAATGTCACATCTCCAGACCCATCTCCATTAGGAGTTGCAGTCGTTTTACCTGCAATAGTAACAGCAACCGCAACATTTGAAGGTGCATTTAATTCCCCTAACTCATATTTTTCTACTGTGCAATTGGTAAACAAAAGCAATGAAATAACAAACGTTATTTTATATAATATATTTTTCATTTTTGTATTTTTTAGAAATTAAACTCTTACCAGTTTGAAATACCACCAAACACCAGTTCCTGATTCAATTTTTAACTCCATAGTGTTATTCCCATTTGACAGTTGAACAGAATAAACTCTAGAATTTGGAACAGAAACATTTGGCAATTCCCCTGTATTAGTGGCTTTTGGAAGTCCTAAATAGGCTCCTGTACCATTAATTGTAATTGTATGAGCAGTAGCATCATAAACATAAGTAGCAGAAGCTGATCCATCATGAGGTGCAACTGGTGTTCCACAAGCATCTGAAGTACCTTGCCAACTTTCAAGCCAAGTAGTACTCCCTAAAATATTCCTGAAAGAACCATTAGAACCAAATACATAAGTATCATCAAAATAACATGCTCTTGCCGTCACTCCAGCGGCATCAATAGACCACCAGCTTTTATCTCCTGGAGCAGGTCCAACACCTAGAGCTCCAGCTTCTGTCGCTAATTTCCAAGTCCCTTCTATACCTGAAGCAGGAGTTGGATTTTTGTAAAAATAAAGATTGTCAATAAATACAGTACCCCCAGAAGACGCAAATAACATTTGTGTTATTGCAGATTTATTGGTTGTGAAATCAGCTAACGGAATATCTACGCTCACCCAATTATTAAGGGTAATTGATGACAAATCAACTTGCGATTCTTTAGTTGGACCAGCTGGTTGACTTGTATTCACTATTTTGAAACCTAAACTTGTTGCGTTAGGTGTCCAATAATCAAAATGTACATACTGCATAGCAGACAAATTGGTCGGATTGCTATAGTCGGTTACAATTCCTGTATAGTTAAGTAAACTATATTTAATAGTATTATTTGCTCCAACAGTAACATTTGTCAAAATCGTTGATTGTCCCCATCCTGGATTCCATTCGTTTATAGTAATATTTGTATAGGAATCACTAAAAATAGAGACAACATCAGCAGCTTGTCTGCTAGGTGGAGTTGGAGCTGCCGAGGTAGGAGCTAGAATTGCAGTAACCACAAAATCTTCCTGATAATTGGTTGTACGAATAGCACCACTTTTTGAAACTATTTTTATTGTATAGGTTCCCGCTGAAGCATAAACATGCGAAACAGAATCTCCATTATTAACTTGAGTAGGTACTTCATTAGGCACATCCCCAAAATAAACATCGTAAAACAAGGCAAAATCAGCTGTAGCTCTAATATTTACTTTTTTAGAAACAACCCTGTCATTTTCAATTGTAACAACTAAATTTTCTGGTGCTCTAAAAGAGACATTTATTTCTTGTTCTGCAACTGTTTTCTTTCCAGATAATCCAATTGCAGTTACTTTAACTTTGTACACTCCTTCTCGATAGATATGAACTGTACTACCGCCAGCTATGACTTTAGCTACAGTAGTTGTACCATCTCCATATTCGATTTCAAAACTAGTAGCACCTTCCCCCCTCGGAATCAAGGTTACTTTTCCTGTATTATCTTGTGTAATTAAAGCTAAAACAGAAACAGATTTAGGGTCTTTGATAGAATTTACAGCACTTATATCCGAATCTATACCGTCTGGAACAGAACAACCTATAGCTAAGAACACTAGTAATATTAAACTATATACTATTTTTAAATTTTTCATAACTTTCATGTTTTAATTAATTATATCCAGGATTCTGAACTAATTTGGTGTTTTGTAATTCTTTATACGGAATTGGAAAAACTTCATTTTTATTAGCTCTAAAACCTCTAGCTGCTAATTTAGTAGCAGCATCACCCCAACGAACTAAATCAAAGAAACGATGTCCTTCTCCAGCTAGCTCCGCTCTTCTTTCTGCCTTTATCGCAGCTAATGAAACTGGCGTACTTGCAAGACCTACTCGAGCTCTAACAGCATCTAATAATGCTTGTGCTCTTGCTCCAGTTCCTCCTAATGCTTCAGCTTCCATTAAATAAGTATCTGCTAAACGAATTACATAGGAATTTTGTCGGTAATTCAATACTGGCTCACCAGTTCCCGTAGTTACATCAGAGCGTCTTGGAATAAATTTATTTAAAAAATAACCTGTATCTTGATATCCTCCAATATAAGATGCTTTACCTCTTGTTTGCAAGTCTTTCATATCCAATACAGTAGCTGCAAATCGTGGATCTAATTTTATAAAATCATAGAAATCTTGAGTAAACACATTGAAACTCCAGCCCGAAGGTAAATCAGGTGCATCAGAAGCAATCTTAGCGTACGTTCTAGGTCCACACATTACATTAACTGAATTTCCTTCATCTATTCCGTTACCCCAATTTTCCCAACCTATACTAGAAGCATTAGTATGAGCAACTTCTAAAATAGACTCCGTATTGAACTTATTATTAACGGTCCATAAATCAGCAAAATTGCTCAAAAGTCTATAACCATATTGACTAGTTCCTCCTGGCGTACCATTTACTGCAGCCAATTCAGTTGCTGCTAAAGTGTTTTTATTTTGATATAAATATACTTTACCTAACAACGCACGAGCAGCACCTTTTGTAAAACGAGCCGACTCAGTTGAAGAAACTGTTGCAGGTAAATTAGGACTAGCAATAGCTTCTGTCAAGTCTTTCTCAATTTGTGCATATACTGCTGCTGGTGTTGCTTGTGTTACAGTATAAAACTCTGATGACGACATGGGCACAGTAATCAAAGGAATATTCTTAAACATACGTACTAAATTAAAATAATAATTAGCACGCAATGCTTTAGTCTCTGCTGTATAACGATCTATTAAAGCAGCATCCATTGGGACATCTGGTAATTTTGTAAGCAAATAATTGGCTCTGAAAATTCCTTGGTAATGATCATTCCAAAAACTAGATGGCATAATGTTGGGATTTAAAGTATAATTTGAGAATCCTTGTATTCCAGCACCATCTGTTGCACCTCCTCCTCCAGCATAATGATCATCAGAACCTGCATTCATCATCGTAATCATATTCTCAAAACCACCAGAATTTTTTCTCATAATATCATACACAGCAACTAAACCCGCAAAGGCTTGCTCTTGGTTTTGATAATAATTATTCTCCAGGCTAGTTCCTTTTGGCTCCACTTCTAAAAAATCTTTAGAGCAGGAACTCAACAATACAACTATTGCTGCGGCAATAGATGATAATTTATAATTTATTGTTTTCATAATTTAATTTGTATTAAAACTGAACTTGTGCTCCAAACATAAACGTACGTGCTTGTGGGTAATACCCCCTATCAACTCCAAAAATATTCCCTCCAATTTCAGGGTCAAATCCTGTATATTTTGTTAAGGTTACTATATTTTCTCCTGTTATGTAAAAACGCACTTTTTGTGCTCCAAATCTGTTCACTAAACTTGTTGGTAAAGCATACCCTAATTGTACCACTTTAAGTCTTACATAATCTCCTTTTTCTAAATAGAAATCAGATGAATTACCAAAATTACCATTTGTGTCATTGTTGGTTAATCTAGGATAAGTATTTGAAGTTCCAGGTCCTGTCCAACGAGACAAAGCTTCTGTTTGATAATTTGAATTCAAGATATCTAGACGTCTTATTCCTTGAAAAATTTTATTTCCAGTAGCACCTTGAGCAAATGCCATTAAATCAAATCCTTTATAATCTAAATTTAAGGTCAACCCAAAAGTAAATTTAGGTAATGGACTTCCTAAAAATTGTTTATCATCATTGGTTATTGTACCATCGCCATTGGTATCTGTCCAGCGGAAATCACCCGGACGAGCGTTAGGTTGAATCAAAGTACCTGATCCGTTTTTATAAGCGTTGATTTCATCTTGCGTCTGAAAAATTCCTGCTGTTTTAAATCCATAAAAAGAATTATACGGCTGTCCTACCTGTGTTCTTGTTATTTCTCCCATTGACTGGAATCCTGCAACTCCACTAGTTATAAAATCTTTGCCTTGACCTACATAAGTAACCTCATTTTTAAGATACGATACATTTCCATTAGCTGAGAAATTAAAATCTCCGATTTTTTTTCGGTAACCCAATTCTACTTCAACCCCTTTGTTTTGCATATCAGCAACATTCCCTAATGGGCTTCCGGTAGCTCCAACATAACCTGGCAAGTCAACATATTGTAAAATACCTGTTGTTTTCTTATCAAAGTATTCAACTGTTAGATTCAAATCTGAAAATAATTTGGCATCAAAACCAATATTCAATTGAGCTGTTTCTTCCCATTTCAAATCAGGATTTGAAGGCGCGCTTGGACTATTTCCAGGCGATATAGTTGAACCAGCGCTACCAAAAGTATAGTTACGACCTCCATCTATTAAAGCTAAGAATCCATTAGCTGCAATGTTATCATTTCCAACTACCCCGTATCCTCCTCTAATTTTTAGTGAGTTAACAATCTTATTCTCTTTCCAAAATCCTTCTTTTGAAACCACCCAACCTGCAGAGAAAGAAGGAAAAAATCCATATTTATTATTAGGCCCAAAATTAGTAGATCCATCTCGTCTTACAATTCCTGTAAACAAATACTTCTCGTTATAGGAATAATTCAAACGAGAAAATAAAGAAGTTACTCTATGTTCCTGTGTAGTATAAGAGGCTCCTACACGTTGCGCTGTTGGCAAAGGGAAATTAAACGAGGCCTCTCTATAATCGTTAACTGGCAAATTAGTATGAGCCACATAAGATCCTCTAGTATTATTATCTACATAAACACCTTGCCCCAATAATACTGTAAAATCATGATAACCAATGTTTTTGGCATAAGAGGCTGTATTTTCAATATTCCAAGCGAATGTCTGATTGGTAGCTCTAGCCAAACTATTCTGAGAAGCTAATACTGTAGGGCTTAAGAAATACTTTGGAGTAAATGATTCATCTCCCCAGTAGGCTATTTTACCTCCCATTGAAGATTTAATTTTTAAATTATCAATAGGTTTAATTTCTGCAAAAACATTTCCAATAAAATCATCTGACCAATTGTAATTCCCTAATCTTGTATTTACATAAGCCACTGGATTAGACATTTCTTGGCCCACTAAAGATGATATCCCATAAGGATTTCCATTAGCATCTCTAAATACGGGATTATTTGTATATATGGAAGAATTAGCCACTATAGGATCTGTAATAACCACCGGAGTAATTGGGTCTAGATTTAATGCTGAACTTAAAGGTCCACCAAATTCACTATTTGTATTTCCAAGACCTACACCTTTTTGATGCGTGTAACCCAAAGTTTGATTAATTTGAATCTTCTTAGATAAATTGTGTGTAGAGTTTAGACGAATAGTTTTTTTATTGAAATTAGAAATTGGTTTAGACACAATTCCTTCTTGATCTTGAACTCCAAATGAAGCAAAAAAAGTAGAAACATCATTACCTCCACTAAAATTAACCTCGTGATTAGTCCTCCTAGCATCATTACTAAATATCTCTTTTTGCCAATCCGTTCCTTTACCTAAAGCTGATAAATTAGAAAACAATACTGGTCCACCTGCCGCAACTGATTTTTCATTCATCAATGCCCCATATTGTGTAGCATTTAACAACTTTAAAGTTTTTTCAGGAGCAGAAACCCCCATAAAACCTGTATAATTGACACTAATTTTACCTGACTTCCCTTTTTTAGTAGTTACTAAAATTACCCCAGAAGCAGCGCGTGCTCCATAGATAGCTTGAGAAGCTGCATCTTTCAGTACTTCAATTGACTCAATGTCGGATTGGTTAACAAAACCAATTCCTCCTGAATCCACAATAACACCATCAACTACCCATAAGGGATTATTACCCCCATAAGTATCAAAAGTGGTTAATCCTCTTACCCTAACTGTTGAAGCAGCTCCAGGTTGACCTGATTGAGCGGCAATGGTAACACCAGAAACTCTACCTTGTAAAGTTTGTTCAATTCTACCATTAGGAACTTTTTCTAAATCTTTTGCTTTTACACTAGATATAGCTCCTGTAACAACACTTTTCTTTTGAGTTCCATAACCAACCACTACAACTTCATTTAAATCCTGAGATTGAGATCTCAATTTAATAGTAACTGAGGCTCTCCCATTGACAGATTCTTGAACCGTCGTATATCCAATAAAACTAATTACCAATACGGAATTTTTTGATGCTTTAATTTCAAAAACACCATCAAAATCTGAAGTAGTTGCTTTATTAGTTCCTTTAATAAGAACGGTTGCTCCTGGAACAGAAATACCATTCTCGTCATAAATTTTTCCTTTAACAACAAGATCTTGGGCTTGTCCATAAATAGAGAAAAAGAATGACAAAAAACAAAAAATAAATAATTTCGTTAATTTCATTTTTCTAAAATTTTGGTTAATTAATTAGTAATTTGAAGCAATACTATAACTATTAATTTATTTTTTATTTTTTTTATTCCTTACAAAAACACATCAAAACGTATTTTTAGTTACTACAAAAACACATCAAAATTTTATTAATATATTGATTATCAATTTAATAAAAAATAAAAAATGTTATAATCAAAAAATAAAAATTAAAAAATACCACTACAATCTATAATTTCACAATAAATTAGCATGAACAAGCTTAAGAAATAGGTTATGTATTCTAAATCAAAACAAATTTGTATTTACTTATTTTTTATTTTCTCTAATACTATGCTAGTGTTGGGACAAGTAAAAAATATTGGGCTACCTGAAATACGCAATTATATCAGATCTGATTATAAAGGAGGGACACAAAATTGGAATATTGATCAAGACAAAGACGATAATTTATATTTTGCAAATAATGAGGGGCTCTTTCAATATGACGGAACCGTTTGGACTAAATATACACTACCTAACAAATCTGTTATTCGTTCCGTAAAGACGGATTCTTCAGGAAAAATTTATGTTGGAGGATACAATGAATTTGGATATTTCAAACCAAATAAAAATGGAAAATTAGTTTATTTTTCATTGTCTAGATTTTTGAAGAAAAAACAGGTAAATTCAATTGATATAATCTGGAAAATACACTTATACAATAATGAAGTAATCTTTCAATCATTTGAAAAAGCGTATATATATAATAAAAAAACACTACGATTACTAACGCCTCCCTCACGATTTCAATTTTCATTCTTATCAGACAATACGCTTTATTTTCAAGATATTACAAAAGGTCTTATGCTATACAATAAAGGAAAAATTACCCCCTTAAAAAATACAACAGAATTAAATAATACCGAAGTATGGGGTGTTTTTAATTTATCAAAAACAAAATTACTCATTACCACTTTAGACAAAGGTCTTTTTATTTATGAAAACCAAAAATTAGTTCAATGGAACACTGAAGCCAATGACTTCATAAAAAAGAATAGTGGCTTAGGAGGATATAAAATAAAAAATAGTTACATCGCACTTAATTCTGTTTTAAACGGGATTATTATTTGCAATCCTCAAGGAAAAATTATTCAACATATCAATCGCAAAAAAGGATTGCAAAACAATACTGTATTGGCCTCGTACATAGACCATAAAAATAACTTATGGTTAGGTCTTGACAATGGTATTGCATTTATAAATGAAAATTCTCCTTTTACATTTTTTGGTTTTAGCTACAACCTAAGTACTGTTTATGCCACAGCGGTTCATAAAGAAAATCTATTTGTTGCTACAAATCAGGGAGTGTTTTATCATTCTTGGAATTCCCCATTTAAAGAAGATAATTTTGAACTAATTAAAGGGACTACAGGTCAAACATGGAATGTTCAAATTATTGATAATGAATTGTTTTGTGCACATAACAGGGGTGCTATAATTATCAACCCAGATAAAACGACAAAAACATTAGATAATGTTGGGTATTGGAGTTTTAAAAAAATCCCTAGTCTACCTAATAGTATCATCGGTTCTAACTACAAAGGGTTCTCTTTATTTGAAAAAAAGAATAACGAATGGAAATTTATAAAGCATATTGACGGCTTTAATAAATCTGTTGGAGAATTTGAAATTGATACCAATAACTCTATTTGGGTAAAAAAAGATGAACTTATTTACTTGATGAGTTTGGACTCTAGTGCGCATAAATTTAATTCTATAAAAACATTCAAAAGACTCTCAAGTACAGATAATGGAATTACAAGTATTCAAAGAATAAATAATATTGTCTATTTCCAAAAAGACAATCATTTTTACACGTACTCCTATACCGACAAAACCTTTCAAAAAGATAACAAAATAACCAATGTTTTCAGAAAAATTCCACAAACAAATACAATTCAAGAAGATCGATACGGCAATATTTGGTATGTAACAAACGAATCTCTTGGGGTTTTATTAAAAAAATCTAATAATTCGTATAGTAATAGAATAGCACCTTTTCTTAATCTTACCGAAGACTTAGTGTACAATAATCTATCTATTAACACACTAAATCCTAACAATATATTTATAGGACTTACAGATGGTTTAGCACATTACGATTCAAAACTATCAAATGATTTTAATCAGTTACCTAAAGTCTTTATCCGCAATTTTTCGAGTCCAAGCGGAACATACACTATAGTAAATAATAAAGATGATTTTGATATAACAATACCCTATAAATCAAACTATGTAAAATTTCGATTTTCGACACCAACTTATGAAAACATTGAGAACATAAAATATTCTTATAAACTTGAAGGCTTTGATGAATATTGGAGCGAATGGACTCCTGGAACGATTAAAGAATACACCAATCTTAGAGAAGGAGATTATACTATGAGGGTAAAGACCAAAAATGGTTTCGGAATAATTTCAAAAGAAGCTACCTTATCTTTTACTATTTCTCCTCCTTGGTACAGACACTTTTTGGCTTACATTTTTTACTTATTAATAATTGTAGCTACGATTCGTATTATTCGTGATCGAGTTAAAATTAAAATTCGCAAAAACAAATATTACGAAACAATTGAACAACGCAGATTATATTTAGAGAAAGAAGCAAGAATACGTAAAGAACAATACAAACTAGAAAAAGAAATTGAAAAACTAAAAAACGACAAACTTCAAATAAAAATATTAGCTAAAGACAAAGAATTAGTTACTAATTCACTCCAAGTTGTAAAAAAGAATAAAATACTTAATGGTATCATACATAAATTGAAAGACATCAATACTAATTCTTTTGACGAAGAGAGCAAATTTCAATTCGAGAAACTACGTAAAAGCATACTTAAAGAGGTAAACTCCGACAAAAGCTGGAAAGACCTAGAAAAACATATTAAAAATGTCCATTTTGATTTCTTGAAAAGATTAAAAGAAAAACACCCAACAATATCTCCAAGAGAATTAGACCTATCTACTTATTTGTTAATGAATATGTCTACTAAAGAAATTGCTGAAATTATGAATATTTCAATTGGCGGAGTAGAATTAGCACGTTATCGCTTGCGAAAAAAACTTGATCTTACTAAAAAAGAAAACTTAATTGGTTATCTTATGAGTATTTAATAGACACTATCCTAAAAAGTGTGTAAGTTTAAAAATATAGGGGTTTTACTTTTTTAATTAAAGTTGAACCCTTTTTTCAAATATAGTTAAGAACTGGTTGAGGATTAACCCCCAATTATGGATTGGCA
>JBEENX010000008.1:0-59673 GCA_041191945.1 Bacteroidota bacterium | reverse complement strand
AACCATAGAAAAAATTCAAAACTTTGAAGGCAAATACCCCAAGCAATTGTGGTATTTGTTTTTAGTAGAAATGTGGGAACGTTTCTGTTTTTATGGAATGCGTGGGGTTTTAACCTATTTTATGGTGGACCAATTACTCCTAAAAGACGAAGCAGCCAATTTACAATATGGCGCTATCCAAGCCTTTGTCTATGCATTCACGTTTATTGGAGGAATTTTTGCAGATAAAATTTTAGGATTCAAGAAATCGCTGTTGTTTGGTGCGACGGTCATGATTTTAGGAAATCTTTTGATTGCCTTTTCGCCAGCAACATTGTTTTATTATGGAATTGCGTTTTCTATTATTGGTACTGGTTTTTTCAAACCCAATATTTCGTCTATGGTGGGAGAGTTGTACCATGAAAATGATCACAGACGCGATGCCGGTTACGGAATGTTCTATGCCGGAATTAATGTTGGCGGACTTCTTGGAGGTGCTTTGTGTATTTATTTAGGTAAATATTATTCTTGGCAATGGTGTTTCTTATCGGCAGCGATTGTGATGTTCTTAGGTTTGATTACTTTTTTGTTGACCAAAAAACATTTAGGACCTATTGGAAATTCTCCATTGTTGAATCTTTCTACTACTAAAAGAAAAACGAGAGAAATTGCAGTCTATGTAGGTTCTTTATTGAGTATTCCGTTGATTTTTTTAATGGTAAAAAATACCGATTACACGGATTACTTTATGTATACGATAGGAGTACTAGCGATTCTCTATTTTGTATTTGAAACAATCAATTTGAAAAATACTGACTTGCAAAAAAAGTTAATTGCGGCGTTTTTGTTCATCTTTTTTTACTTTTTATTCAATGCGATTTACGAACAAAGCGGTGGGTCGTTGTCCCTTTTTGCCAAAGATAATCTGAATGATAGTTTGTTATTTTTTCACATTGACCCCAATGTAGTCAACAACAGTTCCAATACTTTTTTTGTGATTGTATTGAGTCCGCTAATTGGATTGCTATGGTTGTGGTTAGGGAAGAAAAAAATAGAACCCAATACTATTATCAAATTCGGAATTGGATTTTTATTTCTTGGAGCCTCTTTTTATGTTTTTTATCTCACCCGATTCTTTGCTACTGTGCAAGGAATTGCCTCTTTAAATGTGTTTACGTTTGCCTATTTGGTAACTACCGTTGGCGAATTGTGTTTGGGTCCTATTGGAATGTCAATTATTACTAAATTGTCACCAAAACGTCTTTTTGGAATGATGATGGGATTGTGGTTTTTAGCTAGTGCTTTTGGACAGTTGGCAGCTGGAAAATTAGGAGCTGCGATGTCTAATTCAGATACAGGAAACACTTTAGTGTCTAAATTGCAATCGTACACCGAAGGCTATTATCAATTAGCTATATATTCGATTATTGCGGGTGTGTTTTTAATTGTGATTACACCTTTGGTAAAAAAATTAATGCAAGACGTGAAATAATTCATTAATTTTGAGTTCATAAATTATACAACAAAATGAAAAAAATAATTATTGCTTTAGTATTTGTATTAGGGTCTGTTTCGTTACAAGCACAAGAATTGTATTGGGAGACCAACGTAAATAAAGCCATTGAAGTTTCTAAGAAAACAAAAAAACCATTACTGTTGTTTTTTACAGGAAGTGATTGGTGTGGTTGGTGTATTCGTTTGCAAAAAGAAGTGTTGAGAACTCCTGAGTTTGCTGCTTGGGCAAAAGATAATGTGGTTTTGGTCGAATTGGATTATCCAAGAAATAAACCACAGACAAATGAAATTAAACAACAAAATGGTCAGTTGCAACAAATTTTTGGTATTCAAGGATATCCAACCGTGTTTTTTAGCAATATCCAAGAATCAGCAGGAAAAATTAACTTTCAAGCCTTAGGGAATACGGGTTATGTAGCCGGTGGACCTAAAGCGTGGTTAGCAGTTGCTGACGGAATTTTGAAGCGAAAATAACCATTTTAATGCAAGATATAGAATCCCTTTTCACTGGTTGCGTGAAAAGGGATTTTTGCTTTTAGGCAAGTTGCTTTCCATAATTTTTGAAGCGATTTATAGTTCGACGCATCGGCTACAATTTCTTTAGGTTGAGTCAATTGAATGAGTCGTTCCAAATTAATTCTTGGCGAATGTGTGAGTACAATAATATCAGGATGATGATGCGGATAAACGCCTGTGCTATCCAATATAAGAATGTGGTTTCCATTGAAAAAAGCCGTGTTTTTTAATTTTTTGGCGGAAGCCAAATGACTAAAATTACCTACAAGATAAGCGTTGAGGGTGTTGTTTTTTGTGCCAATTTTTTGAAGCCTATCATTGGCATAAAGAGTGACTGCTTTTCCATTACGTTCTGCAATTATAGTATTCTTCTTCGAATTAAAAACGACCCATTCTTGCTGGTTTGCCACTTGCCATTCGTTCCATAAAAAAGTAATTTGCATGGCAATAACCGAGACTAAGGCAGCAACCAAACGTTGAAACTCCGGTTTTTTGAACCAAAGAATAGTACTAAAAACGATGGCATAACTACTCAAAAGGAAGGCTAGCGTGAATGGAATATCTTTGATAATGAACTGTTCTGCAGTAGCGATGCTGTGGATGATTTTGTCGACTACAAACAAACTCCATTCTAGTGCCTTGGATAAGAAAAACGGACATTGGTCAAAATAGGCCAATACCATTACTACAACGCCCAATCCCATGATGAACCCGGTTAAAGGAATGATAACCAAATTAGTTATAAAAAATAATCCTGGAAACTGATGAAAATAATACAAACTTAAAGGGAGTGTTCCAATTTGTGCGGCAAATGAGACGCTGAGAATGTCCCAGATGTATTTCGAAATTTTGTTTTTGGGTTCCCAAAGACTGGATAATAAAGGGTGAAACCATACAATAAAAAATAATGCCAAATAACTCAACTGGAAACCCACGTCAAAAAGGAAAGAAGGTTGTACCAATAAAATTAGCAAAATAGAAACTAATAAGGTGTGGTAAATATTGACGCTTCGGCGAAGGTGTTGTCCAATGGCTACGAACGAAAACATAGTTACGGAACGTACCACCGAAGGGGCTAAACCTGCCAATATTCCAAACCACCACAATGAACATAAAATGATAATCAATTTCAATAATGAGCCTTTTCTATTGTTAGGTACAGGCTTTAGAATAAAAGTAACAAACAATAAAATAAACCCAATATGCAAGCCAGAAACCGATAAAATATGGACCGCTCCTGCATATTGGTAGTCTTGGATAATTTCGGGATCAATGTCTTGTTGCTGACCAAGTAGTAAAGCAACGGCTACATTCAGTTCAGTGGAGTGAAAACCGTCTTTTTTTAGATTATCAATAATGGTATTCCGAATTTGAGCAGCATAATACCAACTATCTTTTTCAATCAAAGAACTTAGTTTACTATCGCTAGCATCGGCATACAATTGCCCATAAACTTGTTTGTTTTTTAAGTAGTTGCTATAATCAAATTGGTTGGGATTTTTGGGTGCGCTGTTGGGATACAAATTCCCTTGAATTTGGAGTCGATTGCCAATGACAAACGAATGATGCAAACTGTCTTTTTTGATGTTGAGCAGTACTTTTCCAGAGCAATTGGCGTTGTCTATTTGGTCAACCAAAGCCACATACCGCTGACTGAAGGCATTGCTTTTGAGCTTTTCATTGAGTACTAATGTAAAAGTATGCTTTTGTTCAAAAACGTTTGGAATTCGTGTGTAATGATTTTTTTGATGTGTGGCGGTATGAATGGTTTGTGTACTTAGCCCGATACCAAAAGCAACACAATACACAGCTAAACCAAAATATCGAATGCGATGCGGTTTTTTTGTACACCAAAAATAAACACCACCCAATAAAAGGGTAGCCATCAATAGGGAGACGAACACAAGATTGGGACTAGGTTGTGCATGATAGGCAAATACAATACCTACAATAAAAACCAATGTAACTCTTGCTAGGGGGAATTGCAAAACTCTCATGTCACTAAAGTACAAAATTTTGATAGTGAATTAATAAGTTCTATAAAAAATAAAGCTTCCAGAATTTTGAAGGCTGGAAGCTTTATAATCTTAAATTTTAAAAACTATTTCAAATCGGACACAATCAACTGTGCTGTTTTTTGACTGGCACCAATTCCTCCCAATTTTTGTTCTAATTGGTTGTATTGGGTTAAAAGTTGAGTGCGGTGTTCTCCTTTTAAAATTTTGGCTAATTCCTCTTTGATGCGTTGCTTAGTGCAGTCGTCTTGGATTAATTCGGTTACCACTTCTTTGTCCATGATGAGGTTGACTAACGAAATGTATTTTAAGGTAATGATGCGTTTAGCAATTTGGTACGAAGCCCAGCTTCCTTTGTAGCACACTACTTCGGGAACTTTA
Source organism: Bacteroidota bacterium (assembly GCA_041191945.1). Classification (GTDB taxonomy): domain Bacteria; phylum Bacteroidota; class Bacteroidia; order Flavobacteriales; family Flavobacteriaceae; genus Flavobacterium. Next base: position 55,267 of record JBEENX010000008.1, on the reverse strand, counting down.
AAAAGAGCCGTTTCTAAAGTGGCTGTTCCAGAGGTAACTAAAGCTGCGGTAGCAATTTGCAATAAGGAGTAAGTTTTATTCGAGATGAATTTGATGTTGTCATTCGTTATAAATTGTTTGTAAAAAGCAAACTCTTGACTTGGCGCACCCGCAATTACAAATTGGTAATCTGGAAAATCATTCACCACGCTCAACATTACGGAAAGCATTTTGGTAATTTCTTGTTTTCGACTACCTGGTAAAATCGCGATGATGGGCTGGTCGCTCAAGTTGTTTTCTTTTCTAAAAACGGTAGCATCTACTTGTGGTTGATTGTGTATCGCATCAATCAAAGGATGTCCCACAAAGTGAACAGGGTAGTGGTGTTTGTTTTCGTAAAACTCTTTTTCGAAAGGCAAAATCACATACATTTGATCTACATCTCTTTTAATGTCGGTGATTCTATTTTCTTTCCAAGCCCAAATTTGAGGCGAAATGTAGTAATGGGTTTTGATGTTTAAGGTTTTGGCCCATTTGGCAATACGCAAGTTAAACCCGGGATAATCAATAAAAATAAGTACGTCAGGTTGGAATTCAAGAATGTCTTTTTTGGCAGTTGTAATGTTGTTTAAAATGGTTTTCAAATTGAAAAGCACTTCAATAAAGCCCATGAAAGCTAATTCTTTGTAATGTTTAACCAACTTTCCGCCAACAGCTTGCATCAAATCACCACCCCAAAAACGAATTTCGACATTCGGATCTTCTTGGTATAAGGCTTTCATTAAATTGGATCCGTGTAAATCGCCCGAAGCTTCTCCTGCTATAATGTAATATTTCATGTTTTTTATTGCGTATTTTTCTGAAAGTTATACAAATAAAGTGATAATGGTTAGAACGATTACGGCCAAAATTACGCCGCGTGCCATGAATTCTTTGTATGATTTTAGCAAAGCCCAAAAAACGATTAAATCTAAGACGGTACCAAGAGTGATTATCTTGCCTAATTTACCATCGGCTTGTAATAATTCGATTCCTGTAACAAACGTATAATCAGTGAATAAACTAATGAATAGAAAACATCCTAAAAAAGAAGTGATTAGTCCAATTACAAATCCAAGGAGTACGTCGGTTTTATTTTTCAAAAGGATAAAAATTAGTGATTAAATGAATTTCATCAAAAATAGTAAACAAAGAAAAACAAAAAATACCAACTTCAACTATTTAATCTTTGGTAAAAAGAACAATTTTATATCTTTAACAAAAAATTATGTTGTCCTTATAATTGTTGGTGTTATTTTTACAGTAATTTAGACAAAAAACTTGATGAATACTATTATTTCCTTTATGAAAAGAAACTATAAAATACTCTTAGTTGTTACTTTTATGTCATTGACTTTATTTGCTTTTAAGCTAAATACTGTCAACACTTCTGATCCAGAGAAAGATAAACTTTTGATAGAACTATTAACTTTTGTTCTAGAAAAAGGACATTATAGCCCTGCAACAATGGATGATGAATTTTCTAAAGGAGTTTACAAAGATTATATCGAGGCCTTGGATCCATCAAAACGTTTTTTCTTACAGTCGGATATAGATGAGTTTTCAAAATACGAATTAGAATTAGACGATCAAATACAGAATAAAGATTTGACATTTTTTGATTTGACATATTCTCGTTTAATGCAGCGAATGGAGGAGAGTAAAGCCATTTACAAAGCCATTTTGAGCAAGCCATTTGATTATAAAGTAGACGAATCTTGCAATACGAATTATGAGAAAATGCCGTATGCAAAAAATGCAGCAGAGTTAAATGAAAGATGGCGTAAGCAAATTAAATTGTCGGCCTTGTCTTCTTTAGTGGATCGTTTAGAGATTCAAGAAAATAAAGGTAAAGTAGATAAAGACTTAAAAGATGCTGCTGCTCCAGTTAATTCAGAAACAGTTTTCCAAGACAACGTAGCCGAAACTAAAAAAGAGGCTACTGCTGATGCGGGGAAAGTGAAATCTTTTGAAGAATTAGAAAAAGATACTAGAGAGAGTTCGTTGAAATCATTGGACGAGTATTTTGGTTTTATTAAAGATTTGGATAGAAACGATTATTTTTCGGTGTATTTGAATACTATTACAGGGCGTTTTGACCCGCACACTAATTATTTGGCACCAGAAGAAAAAGAACGTTTTGATGTTAGTATTAGTGGGAAGCTAGAGGGTATTGGGGCGCGTTTGCAAAAGAAAAACGATTATACTGAAATTTCTGAATTGATTTCGGGAGGTCCTGCTTGGAGAGGAAAACAATTAGAGGCAGGTGATGTGGTAATTAAAGTGGGGCAAGGGAACCAACAGCCAGTGGATGTAGTTGGAATGCGTTTAGATGATGTCGTAAAAAAAATAAAAGGGCCAAAAGGAACTGAAGTACGTCTTACGGTAAAAAAAGTAGACGGAACTATTAAAGTAATTTCAATTATTAGAGATATTGTTGAAATTGAAGAAACATATGCTAAATCAAGTGTTGTTGAAAAAAATGGCTTGAAATACGGGGTAATTTATTTACCAAAATTTTATATTGATTTTGAAAATAAAGACGGTAGAGATGCAGGTAAAGACATTGCTTTAGAAGTATCTCGTTTGAAAAAAGAAGGCGTTAATGGAATTGTATTAGACGTTCGTGATGATGGAGGAGGTTCTTTGTCAACTGTTGTAGATATTGCTGGTTTATTTATTGAAGAGGGACCAATTGTCCAAATCAAATCGGCAGGAAGAAGAAAAGAAGTGTTGTATGACCGTGATAAGAAAATCGAGTGGGATGGGCCTTTAGTAATTATGGTGAATAGTTTCTCTGCTTCGGCTTCTGAGATTTTAGCAGCAGCTATTCAAGATTATAAACGTGGAATTATCATTGGAAGTAAACAAACCTATGGTAAAGGAACGGTACAAAATGTAATTGATTTGAACCAATTTGTACGCAGTAGTTCCGTTGGCGATTTAGGGGCATTGAAAACAACTACTCAAAAATTCTATAGAATTAACGGAGGTTCAACACAATTAGAAGGAGTAAGTAGTGATGTAGTAATGCCGGATCGTTATGCTTATTTAAAAATGGGAGAACGCGATGTACATAATGCAATGCCATGGGATAAAATTGATCCAGCCCAATATGGAGTTTGGACGAACAATAAAAACTTTAGCCAAGCCATTGCGAACAGTAAAAAAAGAATTGCTCAAAACCCACAATTTCAACTGGTAGAAGACAATGCCAAATGGATTGATAGCCGTAGCGAAGATTATGTGTACAGCTTAAATATTGACAAATTCAAATTGACTCAAAAACAAATAGAAGAGAAAGCAAAAAAATACAAACCGCTTCAGAATTATAAAAATAATTTGAAATTTACTTCTTTGCCTTACGAGTCAGAAGCGATGAATAAAGACAGCGCTTTGAAAGAAAAAAGAGATCGTTGGCATGAATCATTATCAAAAGATATCTATGTAGAGGAAGCTTTAAATGTATTAGATGATTTGCAATCAAAAGCTATAGTAAAGAGGTCTATGAATACAAAGTTGAAAAGTAAATTAGTAAAATCATAATCTATAAAATAGATTTAAAAAGAAAAAGCCTTCAATTTGAGGGCTTTTTCTTTTATAGGATTGATGCAAAAATTACCATTCGTTTACTTTGTTGGCATCCATTTTTAAGAAAATAAAGAGCAGAATAGTAAAGCCCCATAATCCAGATCCTCCATAAGAAAAGAAAGGAAGAGGTACTCCAATTGTTGGAAAAATCCCAACAACCATTGCTATATTTACAAAAAAGTGAATGAATAATATCGCTGCAACACAATAACCATATACACGGCTGAATTTTGTTTTTTGTCTTTCGGCCAGATAGATAATTCGAAGAAATAAAGTAACAAATAATGCAATTACAACTAATGACCCTATAAATCCCCATTCTTCTCCAACAGTAGTAAATATGTAATCGGTATGTTGTTCCGGCACAAATCCTCCTTTAGTTTGTGTCCCTTCTAAAAAACCTTTTCCAAAAAAACCACCTGATCCAATTGCAATTTCAGATTGATTAGTATTGTATCCAATACCTTTCATGTCGACTGTTTTTCCTAATAAAATATTAAAACGGTCTCTGTGGTGCTGTTTAAACACATGTGTGAATACATAATTTACAGACAAAACAAATCCTGAAATTAGAGCAAAAAGAATTCCACTTAATACAATATTTCTATCGGCTAATCTTGATTTATAATATATAATAACTATAACTAGTAATGCAAGTAGAATTACATATTGAGGTTGTAAAATTAGGGTTAGTACAAATAAAAGAATTGCAGAAAACCCTGTCCAAATGTACCAAGAAGGTAGTCCTTCGCGGTATAAAACTAAAAAGAAAGCACTATAAATCAATGCACTTCCAGGGTCAGGTTGAGGTAAGATTAACAATACAGGCAGGAATACTATAGCTAATGCTTGTATTTGTCTATTGGTGTATTTGAGATTGATTTGAGTGTCGCTTAAATATTTAGCTAGAGCTAAAGCTGTAGCAGCCTTAGCAAATTCGGAAGGTTGTAGTGTAAAACTTCCGAATCCGTACCAACAACGCTGACCAGCAATCGTTTTTCCCACAGCGAATAGCCCTATTAAAGACAATAGGGAAACTCCAAAAATAATTGAGGCATATTTTTCATAGAATTTACCTTCTACAAAAAGCACTACAAATATTAGAGGAATGGTTAGTGCAATAAAAATAAATTGCTTTTCCGAAGTACCCTCCATCGAAGATAAGGAAGAAGAATAAATATTTAGCCAGCCCAACGATACTAATACACAATAAATAATAACGCATATCCAGTCGAGATTATTTGTAATGCTTTGATTTTTCATAGTTTAATGAGTCACTTTTTGTTGGACTTAATAGTATCTTTTTTTACTTTTGAGACTATTGTTTTGTTTCCTGCAATGGAATCTTGTCTTTTCAGCTCTAGTTTAACTGCTTCAGAAAGACCTCCTAATTTGGCATATTGACCTTGTAAACTTTTATTTAATATACGTGTTTCCAAATCAGTTCTAGTAATTTTTTTTCTGAGGTATTTTTCTATCATTAATGTTGCAATTGGACCAGCTATGGTAGCTCCAAATCCACCATTTTCTACCATTACAGCAATTGCTATTTTTGGATTGTTTTTAGGTGCAAAAGCAACAAATATCGAGTGGTCTTCAAGCTGAGTTCTTTTACCATTTATTTTGGCAAAATTTTCAGCAGTTCCTGTTTTTCCACAAATGTCGATACCTTCTGCTTTTAAGAAATAAGCTGTACCAAAATTATATACATCGAATAAACCATCTATGATTGGTTTGAAATGTTTTTTATTAATAGTAGTAACGTGCTTGGTAGTAAATTTAGGATCAATACGTTGTCCTTTTATTTTTTTGATAATATGAGGGGTGTAATAATACCCTTGATTAGCTATAGTTGCCATCATATTAGCCAATTGAATAGGCGTCATGAGAACTTCTCCTTGTCCGATAGCATTCGATACAATTGCAGTGCTTCTCCATCCGCCATTAGGATAAATTCGTTTGTATGTTTTTGAAGTAGGAATATTTCCGCGTCTTCCTGTTGGTAAATCGTATCCCATAAATTGGCCTAAGCCAAAACTTTTAACATGTTTGCTCCAAACATCAACAGCATAAGAAGGTTGTACATATTTGTTGATAGTCTTCATATAAGCTGTGCCAAAGAAAGCGTTACATGATTCATAAATTCCGCGATGTAATTGTAGCATTCCTCCATGACAGTGACATCTCATAAAACGACCTCTAGCATAGCTAAAACCATGATGACAAGCTACACTAGTTTGTTCATTAATAACCCCTTCTTGCAAGGCAACAAGACCAGTCATAAGTTTGAAAGGAGATCCTGGAGGATATTCGGCCAAAAGTCCTCTATCGTAAAGTGGTTTAGCAATGGAATCTTTATACAGCATGGTGTAATTTTTAGATCTTTGTCTTCCGACGAGTATAGCAGGATCATATGAGGGAGCAGTTACTAATGATAATATTTCACCAGTTTTTGGCTCTATGGCAACAATACCACCCCGTTTATTAATCATTAATTCTTCGCCATATTTTTGTAATTCAGCATCAATAGTTAGGTTAATATCTTTTCCTTGAACGGCTACTGTATCGTATTTTCCTTCTTTGAAAGAACCTATCTCCCTATTGTATTTATCCTTTTGAATGTATTTTACTCCTTTAATTCCTCGTAAAATTTCTTCATAGCTTTCTTCGACACCTTGTCTACCAATCAAATCACCGCTATTATAATAAGGATTTTTTGCAATTAGATTTTCGTTAACTTGTGTAATAAAACCAAATACATTGGCTCCAAAATTAACTTCGTAATCTCGTAATGATCTCTTTTGAAAATAAAACCCTTGAAATTTTCTAATTTTCTCCTGAAAAGCAGCAAATTCAATTTTATTTAATTGCGATAAGAAAACGGAAGGTAGTCGTGGGCTATATACTTTTGCTTTTTCAATTTTTTTAAGGAACTCTTCTTTTGTAATATTTAGTAATTGGCAAAATTCTAAAGTATCTAAATTTTTAACTTCCCTAGGAATAACCATGATGTCATAAGAGGCTTGATTTGAAACTAGTAATTTTCCATTTCTATCATAAATATAACCTCTTTCGGGGTAATCATATTTGATTTTAATCGCGTTATTATCTGATTTCAATTTGAATGAATCATCAATAACTTGTAGGTAAAATATTCGTAATACCAGCAATGATGCTGCAACAATAATCAGGGTAGGCAGCAAAATTTTTCTCATCTTTTATTAGGCTTAATTAAATATATGATGACAATAGAAATAATAATTGTGAGAATACTGCTAAGCAGAGTGCGTAGTAAAATATCCCAAAATAAGTTAAATTCAAACGCTTCTAATATGAATAACACTAAATGGTGTATGAGTACTGATACTAAAATAAAAGAGAATCGTTCAGGGGTTAAAACATCATTTAGTTTTATGGTTTGGTATTCGTAACTTACTCCAAAGGCAAATTTGAATATAGCAGGTCTGAAGTAGGCTAATGTTAAACAAGCAGTAGTGTGAATTCCGCCCGAATTGCTAAACATGTCCAATATCAAACCTAATAAAAAACTTGTCACTAGTAAACCAGATTTATTACCGTTTACAGGGTAAAGAATAATAAATAAAACGTATGGGAACGGACTAATAAATCCAAAGAGGTTAATGTTATTAAAAACAATAACCTGTATGGTAAGTAAAATGAAAAATCTGAAAATATTGAAAAACAAACTACTATTCATTTTCTTCTCGTTTTTCTAGATTCATAATTTCTTGACGATCTTTACCTTTTATGATATACACATGACCTAGATTAGTCATATCATTAAATAGTTTTACGTCTAAAGTGTAATAATTGGTTTCGTTATCAATGTATACTTTATCAATAATGCCAATATTAATATTTTCAGGGAAGATTACAGATTGTCCTCCTGTTACTATGGTGTCTCCTTTTCTAACAGAGGCTAATCGAGGTACATCTATTAGTTGTACAAATCCAGTACTTTTACCATTCCAAATTAATGAACCAAAATGATTTGATTTTTTGATTTTAGCATTAATTTGAGATTTCTTATTTAAAATACTTATTATAGTTGCATAATGTGGAGAAGTATTGTCTACAATCCCCACAATTCCTAAGCTATTGACTACTCCCATATCTGGTTTTACGCCTTGCAATTCTCCAGAATTAATAGTGAGATAGTTTTCATAAACATTGTAAGAATTGTGTATTACTTTAGAAACAATAATGTCACTTGGTTTTACACCTTTAATACTATCCAATTTTCTAATAGCAGAGGTGTCTTTTTTGTTAAATAATAAGCTTTTAAGAGCAGCATTCTCTTGAACTAAAGCTTCATTTTGAGATCGCAGGTTGAGGTATTCGTCAAATTCATTTAGTTGTTCATAAACTCCTCCGCTTAGAAAATTAGCTGAACTAATTACCTTACTTCTGTGAAAAGAATGCGATTGAATAGTTAGGGTCAATGAAATACCTAAAAGCAGCAAAAACAGTAAGCGATTACTGTTTTTAAATATAAAATTAAATATTTGCTGCATTTTTTAAATGTGTGTTATTTATGACTTTTTCGTAAGACTATTTAATCAAGATACTTTTAAATCTATTGATGTTTTTAAGAGCCATTCCAGTACCTCTTACAACAGCTCTTAATGGGTCTTCTGCAATGTAAACAGGTAAGTCTGTTTTTAGTGAGATACGTTTGTCAAGTCCTCTTAACATAGAGCCCCCACCCGCAAGGTATATACCTGTATTATAAATATCAGCTGCTAATTCTGGTGGAGTTTGTGATAAGGTTTCCATAATAGCATCTTCAATACGTTGGATTGATTTATCTAAGGCTTTAGCAATTTCTCGATAAGATACTTCTACTTGTTTTGGTTTACCAGTTAATAAATCACGCCCTTGAACAGACATGTCATCTGGTGGAGTTTCTAAATCTTCTATTGCAGCTCCAATTTGGATCTTGATTTTTTCGGCTGAACTTTCTCCCACAAATAAATTGTGTTGCGTACGCATGTAATAAATAATATCATTCGTGAATACATCTCCAGCAATTTTAACTGATTTGTCACAAACAATACCTCCAAGAGCTATTACAGCAATCTCGGTAGTTCCACCTCCGATATCCACGATCATATTTCCTTTTGGTTGCATAATATCAATCCCAATACCGATAGCAGCAGCCATTGGCTCGTGAATCAAATATACTTCCTTGCCATTCACTCGTTCACACGATTCTTTTACCGCTCTCATTTCCACTTCGGTAATTCCTGAAGGAATACAAACCACCATTCGTAGAGCAGGAGTAAACATCTTTTTCTTTAGCGCAGGAATACTTTTGATAAACATATTTATCATTTTCTCTGACGCATCAAAATCAGCAATTACACCATCTTTCAAAGGTCGAATGGTTTTGATGTTTTCGTGAGTTTTTCCTTGCATCATGTTAGCTTCTTTACCAACGGCAATGATTTTTCCTGAGATTCTGTCTCGGGCAACAATGGAAGGACTATCTATAACAACTTTGTCGTTGTGGATTATTAATGTGTTTGCGGTACCAAGGTCGATTGCGATATCCTCGGTCATGAAATCAAAAAATCCCATAAGCTTAAGCGGGGTTTAAATTTAAAATTATCTAACAAGCAAAGTTAAACAAATTAATGTTTAAAATGACGTGTTCCTGTAAATACCATTGCTAATTTATTTTCATTGCAATAATCTATACTCAACTGGTCTTTAATTGATCCTCCAGGTTGGATTACAGCCGTGATTCCAGCTTTTTTCGCTAATTCCACACAGTCAGGAAATGGGAAGAAAGCGTCACTTGCCATAGAAGCACCGTGCAAGTCAAAACCAAAAGCATTCGCTTTGTCAATAGCTTGCATTAAAGCGTCAACTCTAGAAGTTTGACCTGTTCCAGAAGAAATAAGTGTTCCGTTTTTAGCAAAAACAATCGTATTAGATTTAGTGTTTTTACACACTTTTGAAGCAAAAATTAAATCTTCTACCTCTTGAGCAGTTGGTGCAGTTAGTGTTACGGTTTTTAAATCTTCTTTAGTATCTGTAATGTTATTTCTGTCTTGAACTAGAATTCCGTTCAAACAAGTACGAACTTGTCTTTGAGGCAAGGCTACTTCGTTTTGAACCAAAATAATTCTGTTTTTCTTTTCTTCCAAAATAGCGATAGCTTCTGTGTCAAAAGCAGGAGCGATAACTACTTCGCAGAATAACTTGTTGATTTCGGTTGCTGTAGCTACATCAATTTTAGTATTAGCAATCAATACACCTCCAAAAGCTGAAGTTGGGTCGCAAGCCAAAGCGGCTAAATATGCTTCGCTGATAGACTTTCTAGTTGCTAATCCGCAAGCGTTATTGTGTTTAAGAATGGCAAATGTTGGTCCGTCATTTTTAAATTCATTAATTAAATTTACGGCAGCATCTACGTCAAGAAGGTTGTTGTACGACAATTCTTTTCCGTGAACCTTGTTGAACATTTTGTCAAATTCGCCAAAGAAAAATCCTTTTTGGTGTGGGTTTTCCCCGTAACGCAACACTTGGCCATTAGCGATACTTTCTTTATAAATGGTTTCGTCTGTATTAAAGTAGTTGAAAATTGCACCGTCATAATGAGAAGAAACATGAAATGCTTTTGTAGCTAACAATTTTCTGTCTTCTAAGGTAGTAGCACCATTTTGATTGGTAATCATATCTAAAAACAAGCCATAATCGTCAACAGAAGCTACAATTACAGTGTCTTTAAAGTTTTTTGCAGCAGCACGAATCAATGAAATTCCACCAATATCAATTTTTTCAATAATATCAGCTTCGCTAGCTCCTGAAGCTACTGTTTTTTCAAAAGGGTATAAATCAACAATAACTAAATCAATTTGAGGAATGTCAAATTCCTTCATTTGCTGTACATCACTTTCATTATCTTGACGGTTTAGGATACCTCCAAAAACTTTTGGGTGCAATGTTTTTACTCTTCCGCCAAGGATAGATGGGTAAGAAGTTACATCTTCTACAGGAATTACAGGAATGCCTAAATTTTTGATAAAGTCTTCTGTTCCTCCTGTAGAATAAAGTGTTACATTTTGTGAATGTAATTTTTTAACAATTGGTTCAAGACCGTCTTTTGAAAATACTGAAATTAATGCCGATTGAATCGATTTAGTTGTGCTCATTGTGTAGTTAAAATTTTAAAGTGCAAAAATAGTTTTTTTTTGATTATAAATCTCATTCTAAAGTTGTAACATTATGCTAAAAATGAGTACTTATTGTGGAGACTTTTTTTATTAGGTTTTTGAATAAAATTTGCTCAATTTTACATGGATACAAAAGAAAAATAGTATGTTAGTTTATCTTCGATTATTAAAAGAGAGTTTTGGTTTTGCAATGAATGCTTTGCGCAATAATAAACTCCGCACGTTACTTTCTTTGTTGGGAGTTACTATTGGTATTTTTTCTATTATAGCAGTACTAGCAGCAGTAGACTCATTGGATAAAAAAATCAAAAAAGATTTGAGTAGCTTGGATAAAAATACTATTTATTTAATGCGTTTTTCTTTTGGTCCGTCCGAAATACCACAGTGGAAAAGAGAACAATTTCCAGATGTAAAATATGACGAATATGAATATTTGAAAAATTCTATGAACAATTTGGATCAAATGGGATTCCAACTTTTTGTTAAAAGTGAATCTATAAAATATCAATCGGCTTCTGTGAGTGCTGTAAATATTGTACCTGTTTCTCATGAATTTATTGATATTCAAGGTTTAGAATTTGACGAAGGTCGATTTTATAATGAGTCCGAGTCCAATTCAGGAGCTGCTGTTATTGTTTTGGGAAACGAAATTGCTCAAAACTTATTTGAAGGGAGTAATCCAATAGGTAAAGATATTCGTTTGTATGGTCAACGATTTTCGGTGATAGGAGTGTTGAAAAAACAAGGGGCGGGAATGTTTGGAGATAGTAATGATACTTCAGTATTTATTCCTGTTAATTTTTTAAGACGAATGTATGGCGATAATAATGATGCTATGACGCCTGTGATCCTTGTAAAGCCTGAAAAAGGTGTCGATATGGATGCGTTTAAAGCGGAGTTGGGTCAAAAGTTGCGAAATTATCGCGGAATGAAAACAGATGAAATAGACAATTTCTTTATCAATGTTTTGTCTGGATTTACGGATTTAATTGATGGTATAGTAGGTCAGATGAATGTGGTGGGTTGGATTATTAGTGGTTTTTCGTTATTAGTAGGTGGTTTTGGAATTGCTAATATTATGTTTGTTTCAGTAAAAGAAAGAACTAATTTAATAGGAATTCAGAAATCGTTAGGAGCAAAGAATAAATTTATTCTGTTTCAATTTCTTTTTGAAGCAGTTATACTTTCTGTTATCGGTGGGTTGGTAGGTTTGTTTTTGGTTTGGATTATCTCAGTTGTCTTGACAAAAGCGCTAGATTTTGAGTTTGTATTAAGTATGAGCAATGTGCTTTTAGGAACTGGATTAGCGGCATTAATTGGATTAATTTCTGGAATTTTGCCTGCTATTACCGCTGCTAAATTGGATCCTGTAGAGGCAATTCGAACAGGAATGTAAAATGAATTGTGACTGAGCATAAAAAAATCCCGAAGTAATTCGGGATTTTTTATTTATCTAATATCGTTGTTTTGAATTAAATCGATGTACAAGTTGACCTTGTCTTTCAATTCTTTTCTAGGCGTGATAAAATCTAAGAAACCATGTTCTAAAAGGAACTCTGCGGTTTGAAAACCTTCTGGTAAATCTTTTCCTGTAGTGTCTCTAACAACACGAGGACCAGCAAATCCAATTAAGGCACCAGGTTCAGAGATGTTGATATCTCCCAGCATGGCGTAAGAAGCAGTTGTTCCTCCAGTTGTTGGATCAGTACAAAGTGAAATGTAAGGTAGTTTAGCCTCGGCTAATTGAACTAATTTTACAGATGTTTTGGCTAATTGCATCAAAGAAAATGCAGCTTCCATCATACGCGCTCCACCTGATTTCGAAATCATTACGAAAGGCATTTTGTGCTGGATAGCATGGTCAATTCCTCTTACGATTTTTTCACCAACAACCCCTCCTATAGACCCGCCAATGAAAGCAAAATCCATACAACAAACCACTAAATCTTTTCCTTTTGATTTTCCAACTCCAGTACGAACAGCATCGTTCAACTTGGTTTTTGAAGTCACATCTTTTAGACGATCTGAATACTTTTTGGTGTCCACAAAATGTAAAGAGTCTTTTGAAGTCATGTTTTTATCCAACTCAATAAATTCATTATTGTCGAATAAGATTTCAAAATAAGTTTCACTTCCAATTCGAACATGAAAATCATCTTCAGGGCTCACGTACAAGTTACGTGCTAATTCCTCTGCATCAATAATTTTTCCTGTTGGGGATTTGTACCAAAGACCTTTTGGAACATCCATTTTTTCTTCGGTAGGAGTAGTGATTCCTTTTTCTTGTCTTTTAAACCAAGCCATATTTTTAAAGTTGGAAGTTAGATGTTGGTGATTAGAAGTTTAACTTCATTACTTTACATTCTAACTTGTTAAAATTTAATTCTTAAACTTCGTTACCTCGTATTTTTTACTTTGTAATTACAAAGTATTTACATTGTTCAAATCAGCAAATGCTTGCTCTAATCTTGTATTGAATGTAACTTCACTTTCGCGTACCCATTTTCTTGGGTCATAATATTTCTTGTTAGGAACATCGGCACCTTCTGGGTTACCAATTTGTGATTTCAAGTACTCAATGTTTTTAACCATATAATCACGAATTCCTTCTGTGTAAGCAAATTGCAAATCAGTATCGATATTCATTTTAACTACACCGTATCCGATAGCCTCTCTAATTTCTTCTAGAGTAGAACCTGATCCACCGTGGAAAACAAAATCAACTGGATTAGCTCCTGTGTTGTATTTGTTTTGAACGAAATCTTGAGAGTTTTTCAAGATTTTTGGAGTTAATTTTACGTTACCTGGTTTGTATACCCCATGAACGTTTCCAAAAGCAGCAGCAATTGTAAATTTAGGACTTACTTTTGATAATTCTTCATAAGCAAAAGCTACTTCTTCAGGTTGAGTGTATAATTTTGAGCTGTCAACATCAGAATTGTCAACACCGTCTTCTTCACCACCAGTGATTCCTAATTCGATTTCTAATGTCATTCCCATTTTACTCATACGAGCTAAATATTCTTTACAGATTTCGATGTTTTCTTCGATTGGTTCTTCTGATAAGTCAATCATATGAGAAGAAAAAAGAGGTTTTCCAGTAGCTGCAAAATGTTTTTCGGAAGCATCTAACAATCCATCAATCCAAGGCAATAATTTTTTTGCACAGTGATCAGTATGTAAAATGACAGTTGCTCCATAAGCTTCTGCTAATGTATGAATATGAAGTGCTCCGGCAATTCCTCCAGCAATAGCTGCTTTTTCACCAGCATTAGATAATCCTTTTCCTGCGTTAAATTGTGCTCCACCATTAGAAAATTGAATAATAACAGGTGCGTTTAGTTTAGCAGCTGTTTCAAGAACTCCATTGATAGTGCTTGATCCAGTAACGTTTACTGCAGGTAATGCAAATCCTTTTTCTTTTGCATAGTTGAAAATTTCTTGAACTTGATCTCCCGTAGCTACGCCTGGTTTGATGTTGTGTGCCATTTTAATTTTATTTAGTTGTTTTTAGTTTTTAGTTGGCAAAAATAAGAATTAATTAGCATTAGAAAGGATAATTAATTCCAAAATTTACTACGGAACGTGCAAAATTATAATCTTTCAGCCATCTATTTCCAGTTTCATAAGCTGGGTTATAGGTTTTGAATCCTAAATCTAATCTGAAAACAAAAAGGCCTAAATCATAACGTAAACCAAACCCTGAACCTAAGGCTATATTTTCTAAATCTTTTAGCTTAGAAAAAGTAGCTTTAGTATCTTTAGTATTGTCTAATACATTCCAAATATTACCTGCATCAGCAAAAAGAGCTCCTTTTAAGCTACCTAATAGTTTAAAACGAAATTCACTGCTTAAAGCAATTTTCATATTTGCTTCATTAAAATCGTTTGTTCCTCCTGTACTTCCTGGTCCTAAGCTATACGGTTGCCAAGCTCTATTGTCATTTGATCCTCCAGAATAATAACTTTTTGAAAACGGAATATCATTTGAATTTCCAAAAGGAATTGCAACTCCAAAAAAGCTTCTAATGGCAATCACTTTCTCTCTTGATAAGTCCCAAAGTTTAATAAAATCAAATTCGGTTTTAATATATTCAGAATATTCTAAATTAAATATTTTGTAACGGTTGTTTGACGTTTTTTCTAGGTTAGCCACATTAGCGAATAAAGATAAAACGGAACCAGCTGATTCGATTTTTGTTTTGAAAAGGAAGAAATTTTTATCTGATAAATCTTTTTTATTTGTTTTTGTAAAACTAAAACTAGTAGATAATATAAAATCATTTTCAGTCAATCGAATACGTCTTTCTTCAATGCTTTTTATAGTAGTGTAATCTGTTGGGGAAGTTGGTATTATCGCATTTGTTCCAATTGCATCTTGGATAAATCCATTAGTGCCGTTTTCAATAATTAAATTGTTGTTAGCATCAAAATAGTTTTGATTTACATTATAATTTGGATTTTTTGCTAGAGTATTTAAGACTCTGTACGAAGAACTGTATACATTAAAATAATTTTTCGGATTTAAGTTTCTTACAAATTGAGCGTTTAACAAATCAAATCGGGCGGTATTATTTTTTTTAGGAGTCCAATTGTAACTTATTGAACCGGTAAAGTTTTCTTTGTCTAGTCCAATGTTTTTTTGTGTTGAAAATCCAGTTGTAAGTAAAGTAGAAGGAATCATACTCTTAGGGATAATTCTTTCAGTATTAAAAGGTACTACAATTCTAGGAAAATGAAGTTTTAAATCCAAACCATATTCTGAAGCATTAAAGAAAATGTTGTTAGGATTGGCAAAATCTTTTGAAGATCCCATATTAGCCCGTCCTGAAAACTCTAAGGTTTCGGCACCATTAAATACATTACGGATTGAGATTGTTGGGCTAAAAGTGATTCCGATGTTTTGGATATTTGAATGGGTAATGTCAAACGAAAGACCAAAACTATATTTTTTTCTTGGAGTTAGGTAGATTTTTGCAATTAAAGACTGATTGGTGGTGTCTTTTTTATCTACCTCATAAAGGATAGATGGATAATTAAAAATCTTGAGATTACTCAAATACCTGCTAGTTAAAGTTGTTTTTGCATCTGAAAACAAACCTCCTTTGGTAATAAAAATAGCATCGGTAATAGCATACGGTTTGTACCTCAATTTTGATTTGCTATACAAGTTGAAATTGTTATAAGTGGTACTATCTGTAATTTTAGCATTTGGGTCGGCAGCAGAATAGTCAGTAAATATTTTTACATCACTTATTTTGAATAGTTGGAAAGGTACTGTTTTGGTAGAGTCTTGTTCTTGGTAACTGTAATTACTTATTTTGAGATTGATATTTGCCTTATTTTTTTTGTTTATGGTATCAATGTCAAATGTAATGTTGTTAGGTTGAAAATAATAGGCTCCGTTATTTCGGAAATGTGTAGTGATACGATTTTTTTCATTTTCAAAATCCTCGGTTTTATATTGCTTTCCAATATGTATAAAAGACATATTTTTAGCAGTTGTATATAGAGAGTCCAATACAGGGGTATATATTGTGGTTTCCAAAGAATCTATTGTATACGGTTTACCTCGGGTTATGGAGTATTTTACAATTCCTTTTTTAGTGCTAATGCTATCAAATGTATAAGTTGCTTTTACATCGAAATACCCGTTATTAAAATAGTGGTATTTCAATCTAGTTAAAGATTTTTCTGCTTTTGTTTTGTCCAAAATAACGGGAGCTTCTCCTGTGTTTTTTAAGAAATTATGAATTCCATAATACCAAAAAGATTTTCCAAGTTGGTCTACTTGTTTAGCAGAAAGCCATTTAGACATTCTGTCGTATTTCTTTGAGTTGTTTTTAAATTTAGCCTGAAAAGTAGAGTCTGGATTAGGATTAGCTAAATTGTATAAATTTAAAAAAAACGGAAACCCTAGAATTTTGGTGTTAGGTTTTTGAGACAATTGGTCTAAGATAATTTCGTCAGTAAGCAGCTTATTGTCCTGAAAAACCTCATTTTTAGTTAATAAAAAATGACCTTCAGGAACTCGCTTTGTGGAGTTGCATGCAGAAATAAATATTGCAATTAGAATAAATGCTACTATTTTTGTAAAAGTCTTTTTCAAGTGTTCTAAAAATTTAATTCAAAAGTACATTTTTTTATGGTTAGTAAAAACCAAATAAAACTTATATCGAGTTTACAACAAAAAAAATACCGCACAGTACATCAATTATTTACTGTTGAAGGAATAAAAGGAATTCAAGAGTTGTTAGATTCTAATCTTGAATTGGAACATTTATATACCATTCAAAACGATTTTGAAACAGTTGCAAAGGATAAGAAATCGATTGTATCTGAGGCCGATTTAAAAAAAATTAGCACTTTGGCTACACCAAATACTTGTTTGGCGGTTTTTAGAATTCCTAAAGAGGAAAAAATCAAAGAATCAGGATTAGTAGTAGTATTAGATACTATTAGAGATCCAGGTAATTTAGGGACTATTATACGGTTGTGTGATTGGTTTGGGGTTCAAGATTTGGTTTGTTCTAAAGAGACAGTAGATATTTATAATCCTAAAGTTGTTCAGGCAACAATGGGTTCAATTACTAGGGTAAATGTTAATTATTTGAATTTACAAGATTTTCTATCGACTACCGTGTTACCTGTTTTTGGAACGTTTATGACAGGGGGGTCTATATATGAAACCAAATTACCTCGTGAAGGAATCATAGTCATGGGGAATGAAGCGAATGGAATTTCAAAGGAGTTGGAAATGATTATAAAAAATCGCTTGACAATTCCTCGTTTCGGTCCACTTCAAAAAGCAGAAAGCTTAAATGTAGCTACTGCTACAGCCATAGTGTTAAGTGAATTTTGTAGAGGATAATTTGTGATTAGTGAAAAGTGAAATTAATGAATAATCCTCTTGTTTTCATTGATTCAATATTATTAGTCCATGGACTATTAGGGTCATTATCTCTAATTAGTTCGTCTTTTAAACCAAAAACTCCTCTAATGGAAGGCGAGAAGATAAAATATTCTGAGAAAACATCAATACCTAATCCTAATTCGTAGTTAGGGCTCCATGCTTTTACACGAAAACGTTGCTCTAAATTATCATCCTTTGATTTAGAATTACCAGATAGATTTAAAGTGGTAGAAAATCCTCCTAAAAGATAAGGGCGAATATTTCCAGTTCTGAGAGCTGAAAATTTTAATAGAAGCGGAAGATGAATATATGTACTATTCACTTCTCTTAATTTGTCTGAAGTTCTTGGCGTTGTTGCAAAATAATTTTCAGGATAATTTAGAATTCTTTTAGTGTAATATAAACCAGGTTCAAAACGTAAGTTGATATATTCCTGAAGTCTTAAATCGGATACGAGTCCTACGTTAAAACCAGTAGTTTTTTGAACTTGAATTGCTTCGCTTACAGTTTTATAGTTAAACTTAAAGTCGTAAGAATTTAATCCTAAGAAAAATCCAAAATATACGGTTTGTTTTTGCCAAGTTTCTAGGTGAATTACAGGATTTTTGCTAAAAATACTTTCTCTAAATTGAGCTTGAACGGCAGTAGAGAAAATAATTAATAGTAAGGCTATTGTTTTTTTCATATTATTTTTTTGATGCTGTATAGATAGTGGCTACACCAAATGTTTGTGGTAAAGCTTTCACTTCTATAAACCCAATTTTTCTCAAAATATTGTTCAGCTTTTCTCCATAGGGAAATGCTGCAGCAGATTCAGACAAATAACCGTATGCCGCGTTATCCTTTGAAAATAATTTACCTATTAGGGGTAAAATAGTATTGCTATAAAAACGATATCCTTGCTTGTAAGGTGTCTTTTCAGGAACTGATGTTTCTAAAATAACAAATGTTCCATTTGGCTTTAAAACTCGTAATATTTCAGATAATCCAGTTTCTAGGTTTTCAAAATTTCGTACTCCAAAAGCTACTGTAATAGCATCAAAATAATTATCTTCAAAAGGAATATTTTCTGAGTCTCCCAAAACCATTTCAATAGTATTAGATAGGTTTTTTGTAGCAATTTTTTGAACCCCAACTTCTAACATTCCAGCAGAAATATCCAAGCCAATAATTTTTTCGGCTTTAGTTTGTGCCATTAATATGGCTAAATCTCCAGTGCCTGTAGCAATGTCTAAAATGGTTTTTGGATTTGATTGCGTTACAATATTTAAAACTTTTTTACGCCATTGCATATCTATTCCAAAAGAAATTACACGATTTAAATTGTCGTAATTTCCAGAAATAGTATCAAACATTTGAGCAACTTGCTCTTTTTTACTCAGGTTAGAGTCTTTGTATGGAGTTATTTTTTCTGACATTTTATTTCTTTGTGCAAATATAACTAAAGTCTGTTAACAATAGAGTGCTAAATAATAGACCAAAAATATCACTAAAAGTGGGTATTGTAGTCCATTAAATTTATTTTCAATTTTGTCACGAAAACAACTATTAATTATATACTATTTGGAAGCCTCTGTGAATTATTTAATTAACTTTTGCGTTGTTGGATTAATTAGTTTACTGTTTTTTAGAAAGTCTCAAAGTTATTGAGGTCCTAAATCTAACGCATACACGTTCTTAAAATTAATTGTTTTTGGAAATTTAATTAATTATCGTTTGTACTTCTTTTGTGGTATTTAGCAGTGCAAACATGAGATATAATCTCAAAAACAAAAACAGTAAATTTCATGCTTCCAATATAGTTTGTTTGTAGTATTATCTTTTTACAAAAGTTTGATAGGTATAATCATAAAGGTGTTTTTCATCTTTAGGATTAAATTCAGAATGTATTAATTCCCAATCTAAAGGATTAATTTCTGGAAAAAATGCATCGGCCTCAAAATCACCATGTACTTTAGTAATCTCGATTTTGTTTGAAAAATCAAGCCCTTGATTGTAAATTTCACCGCCGCCAATAATATATGTAATGTCATTTTTAGGACATGCAAGTATAGCATCCTCTATGGAGTGAACTACGATACAATTATCAGGATGGTAATTTTCTTGTCTTGTAATCACTACGTGAGTTCGGTTAGGGAGTGGTTTTGGAAAACTTTCAAAAGTCTTTCTTCCCATGATGATGTGGTGTCCAGTGGTTAATTCTTTGAATCTTTTAAAGTCATTAGGCAGGTGCCAAACCAATTCATTGTTTTTCCCTAAGGCGTTATTTTCGGCTACAGCCGCAATCATTACAATCATAATAGTTTACATAATAAGATAAGTCATTGAAATAAAAATCTATTTTGATGACGTTTTTCAGTCTATAAAGGTAAAATTTATTTTCAAAATCCCATTTTGTTGATTAGTAATAATTTAGTACGAAAAGGTTTTCTTATTTTGGAAATAATGAAATACAACCTTTAAAATAAGAATACAATTAAAAAAGTATTGGGTTTTTGCCATTATCTTAAAAATTCACTTTTGCTTTTTTGAGTCGTTGAATTGTGGTTACTTTGTTGCATAATTCTAAAAATGAAATAGTTATGTCAATTAAGAAACAATTTGTAAAGACAAAACCAGTTTGTAAAGTTACTTTTTCAGTAGAAGCAAAAGAAGCGAAGATAGCTTCAGTAGTTGGAGATTTTAATAATTGGGATCAAGAAGCGGGTGCATTGAATAAATTAAAAAACGGAACCTTTAAAGGTGTTTTTGATTTGAATAAAGATGCATCTTATGAATTCAAGTATTTGATTGATGGTCAATTTGTGAACGAACCAGAAGCGGATTCTTTCCGTTGGAATGATTATGCAGGAGCAGAAAATAGTGTTTTATCTATATAATTAAAAATCCGCTCAAGAGCGGATTTTTTCTTTTTATACCGCAACACTTCCTCTAATAAGAGGGTGTGGGTCGTATCCTTCTAAGGTAAAATCGTCAAAGTCAAAATCAAAAATATTTTTGATTGCTGGATTTAAAATCATTTTGGGCAATGGTTTTGTTTCTCGAGAAAGTTGCAATTGCAATTGTTCAAAATGATTGTTGTAGATGTGTGCGTCTCCAAAAGTATGGATAAATTCGCCCACGCCTAAATTGCATACTTGAGCAATCATCATGGTCAATAAAGCATAAGAAGCGATGTTGAATGGTACTCCCAAGAAAATATCAGCTGAACGTTGATACAATTGACATGATAATTTGCCATTAGCTACATAAAACTGAAAAAAAGCATGGCAAGGAGGTAAAGCGGCTTTGTTGTTAGCAACGTTTTCTTCAAAAGACTTGCTAGTGTCTGGTAATACCGAAGGATTCCATGCCGAAACTAACATTCGTCGGCTATTTGGATTCGATTTTAATTCTTTGATTAAATCTGAAATTTGATCGATTTCTTCGCTGTTCCAATTGCGCCATTGGTGCCCATAAATAGGGCCTAAGTTTCCATTAGCGTCAGCCCATTCATCCCAAATTTTAACTCCCTTTTCTTGTAGATATTTAATGTTGGTATCCCCTTTTAGAAACCAAAGTAACTCGTAAATGATAGATTTAAGATGGAGTTTTTTAGTAGTAACCATTGGAAAACCTTCATTTAAGTCAAAACGCATTTGATAGCCAAAGACACTTTTGGTTCCAGTTCCAGTTCGGTCACCTTTTTGATGTCCGTTTTCCATTACGTGTCTAACTAAATCTAGGTATTGTTTCATGTGTGGAGTTCTTGTATTTAATTGTTTATTCGAAAATTAGCATTCTCTTTTTGAAATTTCATCTCTAATTTTAGCGGCTTTTTCATAGTCTTCATTTTCTACAGCTTCAATTAATAGGTCATTCAATTCTTGAACACTATGTGTGGCATAAGTTCTTCCTGAGAGATTGCTTTCGTTTTCGTGACCAAAAGTTTCAGGGCTAGATAATATATTATCAATATCATCAGAGTCTTTATTTGCATCAGCAGGGTTGATATTTAGATAAATTCCCGCTTTATCTAATATATTTTTATAAGTGAATATAGGTGCGTTGAAACGAATTGCTAAAGCAATCGCATCAGAGGTGCGCGCATCAATAATTTCTTCGATTTTGTCTCTTTCGCAGATGATACTTGAATAAAACACACCATCAACTAATTTATGAATAATCACTTGTTTGACAATAATGTCAAAGCGGTCAGCAAAATTTTTGAATAAGTCATGAGTTAGTGGGCGAGGTGGTTTAATTTCTTTCTCTAAAGCAATAGCAATAGATTGTGCTTCAAAGGCACCAATTACAATAGGTAATTTTTTATCGCCATCTATTTCGTTTAAAATTAAAGCATAAGCTCCATTTTGTGTTTGGCTATACGAAATTCCTTTTATAGATAATTTTACTAAACTCATGTGTTACAAATGAAAATTTTGAGGAGCCTTAAAAAAAATCCCTAAAAGCAAAGATACAAATATCATTGTTTTTAGGGAATTCTTTTTTGAAATTTATATTTCAATTAATGCTGTGCCTTGAATGCTTTTAGTTTCTCAATTAATTGTGGTACAATCTCGAATGCATCGCCAACAACTCCATAGTCAGCTACTTTGAAAAAAGGGGCTTCTGGATCACTATTGATTACCACTTTTACTTTAGAAGAGTTAATTCCCGCAATGTGTTGAATAGCTCCCGAAATTCCGATAGCGATATATAAATTAGTAGCTACGGGTTTTCCGGTTTGGCCAACGTGTTCTGCGTGCGGTCTCCAACCTAAGTCGGAAACTGGTTTTGAACAAGCTGTTGCTGCCCCAAGGACATTAGCCAATTCTTCAATCATTCCCCAATTTTCAGGTCCTTTTAATCCGCGTCCACCTGAAACGACAATATCGGCATCGGCAATGGAAACTTTCCCAGAACTTTTCTCTATTGAAGTTACTTTTACGTTAAAATCGGCGGCATCAATGTTTGGATTGAAATCTTCTTCGTTTAAGGAAGAGTTACTTTCAATAATTCCGTACGAATTTTTGGCCAAGCCAATTACTTTTATATCGGTTGTAATTTCAGTAATATTGAATGCTTTATTTGAAAAAGCAGTTCTTTTTACTTGGAAAGGGCTGATGCTTACTGGAAGTCCCACTACGTTTGAAGTGAATCCGGCGTCTAGGCTTACTGCTACTAAAGATGATAAATAAATACTATCTGTTGTAGAGGAAAGAACAACTACTTTAGCGCCCTCTTTTTGTGCTGCTTGTTTGATAACATCAGCGTATGCTTTGGCAGAAAACCCAGTTAAGGCATCGTTGTTTACTTTTAATACTTTGTTTACTCCGTATTTTGCTAAATCCGACACATCTCCTGCGTTGATAGTAACAGCGGTTACGGTAGTTCCTAAACTTTCGGCAACTTTTTTAGCATAAGAAGCTAATTCAAAAGCTACTTTTTTGAATTTTCCTTCGGCTGATTCTGCGTATATTAATAAAGACATGATTTTAAGTTTAAGTGTTTTGAATGTTTAAAGCGTAAGTGTTTGGCAAATAACCTAATATTAATAACTGATTATTAAATTACTTTGGCTTCGTTGTGTAATAAATTAATTAACTCGTCTAATTGGTCAGCGGCAATTAGTTTTACGGCCGATTTTGGTGCTGGCTTTTCAAATCGTACCGCTTTTGTATTGGCGTTAGCCGCAACAGGTTCTAGAACTGTAATTACTTTAGTACGTGCAGTCATAATTCCTCTCATGTTAGGGATGCGAAGGTCTTTTTCTTCCACTAATCCTTTTTGGCTGCCAATTATTAAAGGAAGAGTAGTGCTTACTATTTCTTTTCCGCCATCAATTTCACGATTTGCAGTTGCGTTAGTACCTTCAATAGTTAAGCCTACACAAGAATTTACAAAATTATATCCTAAAATACCAGCAATCATTCCAGGTACCATTCCTCCATTATAATCTAGGGATTCTTTTCCAGCAATAATAAGGTCATATCCACCTGTTTTAATTACTTCGGCTAATTGTTTAGCAACGAAAAAACCGTCGGTTGGAGTAGCATTAATACGAATGGCTTCGTTAGCCCCAATAGCTAATGCTTTTCGTAAAGTGGGTTCGGTTTCTGGGCCACCAACATTGACAATAGTTACGTTTGCTCCTTGTTGTTCTTGGAACCAAATAGCGCGCGTTAAACCAAACTCGTCGTTAGGATTGATTACATATTGCACTCCGTTAGTGTCAAATTCAGAATCGCCATTAACGAAGTTGATTTTTGAAGTAGTATCAGGCACATGGCTGATGCAAACTAATATTTTCATAGGGGTTTTGTTTACTGATTTCTTAAATGCTCTACAAATTTAAAATAATAAATCGGAATATTTACTATGCATGCATAATATTTTTTATAGAATTTGTGATTTTTTAGCCCGGATAACAGCGGCATCCTTCCTGTGGCTTCTTCAGCCAGAGGAAGATATAGCGAATAGCCGGAAAAGCTCCTAATTATTTTAGGCGATTTTATGCTTTTAAGTAATATAAAATATTTATTTTTGCGGTTCGAAAAATACACATACAACATACAACTATGAGAACGATACAATTTAGAGAGGCCATTTGCGAAGCGATGAGTGAAGAAATGCGCCGCGATGAATCCATTTATTTAATGGGTGAAGAGGTTGCTGAATATAATGGTGCTTATAAAGCTTCTAAAGGAATGCTTGCCGAGTTTGGTGAGAAGCGAGTGATTGATACGCCAATTGCTGAGCTTGGATTTACTGGAATTGCAGTAGGATCAGCAATGAACGGAAATCGTCCAATTGTAGAATACATGACTTTCAATTTCTGTTTAGTAGGGATTGATCAAATTATAAATAATGCTGCCAAAATGCGTCAAATGACAGGAGGACAATTTAATGTTCCGATTGTTTTTAGAGGACCAACTGCTTCTGCAGGGCAATTGGGAGCAACTCACTCACAAGCTTTAGAAAACTGGTTTGCTAACACACCAGGTCTTAAAGTGGTAGTTCCATCTACTCCTTACGATGCTAAAGGATTATTAAAATCAGCCATTCGCGATGACGATCCGGTTATTTTTATGGAATCAGAACAAATGTATGGTGACAAAGGTGAAGTGCCAGATGGAGAATATACAATTCCAATTGGTGTAGCCGATATCAAACGTGAAGGGACTGATGTAACCATCGTTTCTTTTGGAAAAATTATCAAAGAAGCATTTATTGCTGCTGACGAATTAGCTAAAGAAGGAATTTCTTGTGAAGTTATCGATCTAAGAACAGTGCGTCCAATGGATCACGATGCTATTTTAACTTCGGTTAAAAAAACAAACCGATTAGTAGTTTTAGAAGAGGCTTGGCCATTTTCAAGTGTGTCTTCAGAGATTGCTTATATTGTTCAAGAACGTGCTTTCGATTACTTGGACGCGCCTATTCAACGTATTACAACAGCTGACACGCCAGCGCCCTACTCTCCAGTATTATTGAAAGAATGGTTGCCTAATTCAGAAGATGTAATTAAAGCTGTTAAAAAAGTATTGAACAAATAACTTTACTCATCATTGTTAATTGTTTAAAGGCAATTAATATAATGTTTACCTTTGTAATCTTCATCAGATTTTTATTTGATGAAGATTTTTTTTAAATTATGAAGTTAAGTTTTCCCAAATTTAGTATATTATTTTTTATTTTATCTCAGTTTATATTCGCGCAAACTAAGGTAAGTGGTGTGGTATTAGATAAATCGAATCAACCTATTCCATTTGCTAATGTTGTGTTTAAAAAGTCGAATGTAGGAGTAGTTGCAAACGAAGATGGTCATTTCTATATCGAATCTTCTCAAAAATTTACAGATTTAATTATTTCCGCTTCAGGATTTTCTGAAAAAGAAATACATTTGAATGAATCAGTTACGTATAATTTCAGGGTACAGCTCAAAGAGATTGAAGCTTTGAAAGAAGTAGTTATTTTTACAGGAAAGACATCTAAAAAAAATAATCCTGCCTTAGATATACTCAGAAAAATATGGGAGCGAAAACGGAAAAATGGCTTGTTTCAGTTCAACCAATACCAAATGGAAAAATACGAAAAGGTAGAATTTGATATGAATACTATCGATAGTGCATTTATGAAGAATAAAATCTTTAAAGGTATGGAGTTTGTTTTTAAACATGTCGATACTTCTAAAGTTACTGGGAAAACCTATTTGCCTATTTTTATTAATGAGTCTTTGTCAGAAGTATATGGTGATAACCGTCATAAAAAGGTAAAAGAAAAACTAAAAGCAAATAAAACTTCTGGTTTTGAAGGGAATCAACAAATTTTGTCTTTTATTAAAGATTTGTATAATGACTATTCCATTTATAATAATCATCTCACTTTTTTTGACAAGAGTTTTACAAGTCCATTGTCTAGAACAGGAATAGATGTTTATAATTATGTTTTAAGAGATAGCACTTATATTGATAATAAAAAATGTTATAATATTTCATTTTATCCAAGGAGAAAAAATGAACTTACATTTAAAGGTGATTTTTGGGTGAATGATACCACATTTGCTATAAAAAAAATTAATATGGCGGTAACTAAAAGCGCTAATATTAATTGGATTAAAGATATCTACATTGAACAAGAATTTGAAGTGATGAACGACTCTGTTTTCTTGTTGACTCGAGATTATATGATGTCAGATTTTGCTTTGAACAAAAAAGAAGATTCTAAAGGAGTTTATGGTAAGCGCACCACGCTGTACCGTAATCATCAATTCAATCAAGAAAAACCACTGGCTTTTTATAAAGAACAAGTTAATTTTATTGATAACGATGTGTATAAAAAATCCGAAGAATTTTGGCATGAAAACCGTTTTGAAAAATTAAACAAAGACGAAGCAGGGGTGTATAAAATGTTAGACACATTGCAAACAGTTAAAAAGTTCAAGCAAATGTATAATTTGGTATCCATTTTAGGGAGTGGTTATGTTGAATTTAAAAATTTTGATTACGGCCCTATATTTTCTTCTTTTGGGTTCAATGAAGTAGAAGGAGTTCGACTCCGAGTTGGAGGGCGTACTTTCTTTGGGCCAAATGATCCTTGGCGAGTACAGGTTTTTACGGCCTATGGATTTAATGATCAAAAGTTCAAATACGGATTGTCAGGGAAATGGATGATCGACAAGAAAAATCGAGTTGTTATTGTGGCAGGGAATAGACGGGATATTGAACAAATTGGTGCTAGCTTGACAACAACTAATGATGTAATGGGACGAAGTTTTGCTTCGTCGGCTTTATTTACGACAGGCAGTAATGGAAAACTTACAAATATTAATTTGACCAACCTATCTATTGAAGTGGAGCCAATAAAAAACTTGATTTTTCAACTCGGAATCTCTCATCGAACATTAGCGTCGGCATCATCTACTTTTAGTCTAGATTATTATACTAATGCCACTAGAACTAATACTCAAAGTGAGGTAAAACAGTCTGAGGCAAATGTTCAAATAGAATACATGCCTAACAGAAAGACAATTGGCTATGGAGTGGAGAGAGATGTAGTGGACAACCCTTATAGTCGCTTTTTTATCAATTATAGCCATGGATTTAAAGGGGTATTAAACAGCGATTTTAAATATGAAAAGCTACAATTGTTTTATAAACAGCCTATTATTATTGGTCCTTTAGGAAGAACTAACATTACTTTAGAATTAGGAAAGACCTTTGGTACTATTCCTTTAGGGTTAATGAGTGTAATTCCTGGCAACCAAACCTATTTTACCATTGAAAATACGTTTAGTAATTTGAATTTCTATGAATTTGTTAGTGATCAATATGCTACTTTGAAATGGGATCATAATTTTAATGGACGTATCTTTTCTCGTATCCCTTTTTTGCGAAAATTAAATTGGCGTGAAATAATTGGAATAAGAGGCGTTTATGGAAGTATTTCAGATGAAAATCGATTTATCAATGCTTCAGGTTTAGTTTACAATGCTCCTGAAAATATCTATTGGGAATACAGTGCAGGTATAGGCAACATATTCAAAGTGTTTCGTATCGATTTTTCATGGAGGGGTAGTTATTTAAGTACTCCAGACGCTACTAAATTTACTATTAAAGGTTCTTTTGGGTTTTACTTTTAAGAAGAATAAAATTATACTTTTAATTAACAAAGCTTCCTGTCTTTTAAAGGCTGGAAGCTTTAATGTTTTAGGAGAGGTTATACAATACAACAATTTTAATTTAATTAAGAGATATCTTCTGATTTTTCTTGTAAAAAGGGATAGTTTCCTTACTTTTGCACCAAAATTTAAAAGAAAAATACAATAAATACAATGACTGCAGACAAATTAAAAACTTTCGATGTTTTAATCGAAATACCAAGAGGAAGTAGAAACAAATACGAATACGATTTCAAGATTAGAAGAATGCGTTTTGATAGAATGTTATTTTCTTCAATGATGTACCCAGCTGATTATGGTTTCATTCCTGAAACTTTGGCTTTAGATGGTGATCCATTAGATGTTTTGGTATTAATTAACGAGCCTACTTTTCCTGGTTGTGTAATGGAAGTGAAGCCAATTGGGGTTTTCCACATGGCAGATGATAAAGGGCCAGACGAGAAAGTAATTTGTGTACCTGTTTCTGATCCAATTTGGAATTCATTAAATGATTTGAGTGATGTAAATCCGCACTTAATCAAAGAAATTGAGCATTTCTTCCAGGTGTACAAAGATTTAGAAAATAAACAAGTAGATGTAGAAGGTTGGGGAGATGTAAACGAAGCGTATGCCATCATTAAAGAATGTACAGAGCGTTTTGAAGCTATCGAAAACAAACCTAAAAATTTATTTAGCATCAAATAATTTTTTAATTACTCCTTATAAAAAAAGCAATATTCTGTTAAGAGTATTGCTTTTTTGTTTAAATTCGTTCATTATCAATAAAATATTAACTAATACCAAAATTATTTTTATGAATGCATTTATGATTTATTTGCCAATAGTAATGGCAATTATTGGACTTTTGTTCATGGTGGTTAAAAAAGCTTGGGTGCTACAACAAGACGCTGGAGATGGTAAAATGAAAGAAATTTCAGATTATATTTATGAAGGCGCATTGGCGTTCCTTAAAGCAGAATATCGATTATTGACTTTCTTCGTTATTGGCGCGAGTGCTGTTTTGGCGGGGATTTCATTTATAGTTCCCACAACGCATATTTTAATAGTAGTAGCCTTTATTTTTGGAGCTTTCTTTTCTGCTTTGGCAGGAAATATGGGGATGAAAATTGCGACTAAAACCAATGTGAGAACCACTCAGGCAGCTCGTACTAGTTTGCCACAAGCCTTGAAGGTTTCTTTTAGTGGAGGAACAGTAATGGGATTAGGAGTTGCTGGGTTGGCCGTTTTAGGTTTAACAGGATTTTTTATTATTTTCTTCCAAATTTTCATGAATGGAGCTTGGACTTCGTCTGAAGACATGACTAAAGTATTAGAAACTTTAGCGGGATTTTCTTTAGGTGCTGAATCGATTGCGTTGTTTGCGCGTGTAGGAGGTGGTATTTATACTAAAGCTGCCGATGTAGGTGCTGACTTAGTAGGTAAAGTAGAAGCGGGAATTCCAGAGGATGATCCACGTAATCCAGCTACTATTGCAGATAACGTTGGGGATAATGTGGGTGACGTTGCAGGTATGGGTGCCGATTTATTTGGTTCGTATGTAGCAACGGTATTAGCAGCAATGGTTTTAGGAAACTATGTTATTAAAGATATGGGAGGTAAAATCGAAGATGCTTTTGGCGGAATTGGACCTATTTTATTACCAATGGCAATTGCTGGTTTCGGAATTTTATTCTCGATTATCGGAACTATGTTAGTGAAAATTTCCAGCGATGATGCTAAAGAAGCTCAAGTACAAAAAGCTTTGAACATTGGAAACTGGGTTTCTATTGTACTGACTTTAGTAGCATGTTACTTTTTAGTACAGTACATGTTGCCTGCTACTATGAAAATGGAATTTTACGGTGAAGGATTGAAAGAGATTTCGTCTATGCGCGTTTTCTATGCTACTATTGTAGGTTTAATTGTAGGAGGAGCGATTTCTTCTGTAACCGAATATTATACAGGATTAGGAACAAAACCAGTTTTGGCTATTGTTCAAAAATCATCAACAGGTGCTGGAACTAATGTAATTGCAGGTTTAGCAACAGGAATGATTTCGACTTTCCCAACGGTTATTTTGTTTGGAGCAGCTATTTGGTCTTCGTATGCTTTTGCAGGATTCTATGGTGTAGCTCTGGCGGCTTCGGCTATGATGGCGACAACTGCAATGCAATTAGCTATTGATGCTTTTGGTCCTATTTCGGACAATGCAGGTGGTATTGCTGAAATGAGTGAGTTGCCAAAAGAAGTGCGTACTCGTACTGATATTTTGGATTCTGTTGGTAATACAACGGCGGCTACTGGAAAAGGGTTTGCTATTGCTTCGGCAGCATTAACTTCGTTAGCGTTGTTTGCAGCTTATGTAACCTTTACAGGAATTGACGGAATCAATATTTTCAAAGCACCAGTTTTGGCTATGTTGTTTATAGGAGGTATGATTCCTGTCGTATTCTCAGCCTTGGCTATGAACTCTGTAGGGAAAGCGGCTATGGATATGGTGTATGAAGTGCGTCGCCAGTTCAAAGAAATTGCCGGAATTATGGAAGGAACTGGTAAACCAGAATATGGTAAATGTGTAGAGATTTCTACCAAAGCAGCTTTACGCGAAATGATGTTGCCGGGAATTTTAACGATTGGTTTTCCAATCGCGATTGTTCTTTTAGGTAAATTAGTTTATGCAGATAATAACCAGTTAATCGCTGAAATGTTAGGGGGTTATATGGCAGGTGTTACTGTTTCAGGTGTGCTATGGGCAGTGTTTCAAAACAATGCTGGTGGTGCTTGGGATAATGCAAAAAAATCTTTTGAAGCAGGTGTAGAAATCAACGGTGAAATGACCTACAAAGGTTCTGATGCACACAAAGCTGCTGTTACCGGGGATACGGTTGGAGATCCGTTTAAAGATACTTCTGGTCCGTCAATGAATATTTTAATTAAATTAACGTGCTTGATTGGGTTGGTAATTGCACCAATTTTAGGAGAAGGAAGTACGGGCAATGCACCTAAAGAAATGACGTGTACTGTTGAGATGAAATCATGTGAATCAGCTGAAATGATGGGCAATTGTGATATGAGCAAATGTGCGACTATGACTAAAGACGAATGTGCAGCGATGTGTGATAGTTTGAAGTGTACTCCGGAGCAAAAAGAAATGTGTCTTTCTCATTATGATGCCAACGGAAAATTCATTGCTAAAGAAGGCAAAGAAGAAAAAGCATGTTGTGCTAAAAAAGGAGAAGCTAAGAAACAAGTCAATGTTCAAATGAGCAACGAAAATGGTAAAGCTAAAGCAACGGTAACTATTTCTGAAAACGGAAAACAAACGGTTCAGGTTTTTGAAGGAACTGAAGCTGAGGTAAAAGCTAAAGTAGAAGCTATTAAATAGGTTTCATTTTGATACCAATAAAAATGCCTCAAGAAATTGAGGCATTTTTTATATCTTAAAATCAGAATGAATTAGAATAATCCGTTAAGTTCAGCATCGATTCGGCGAATGATATCTCCTAAATCTTCTTGATTATCTACAAAATTAATATTGTCTACATCAATAATTAATAATTTACCTCTGTTATAGGTGTGAATCCAAGCCTCGTAACGTTCATTCAATCGGCTGAGGTAATCAATAGAAATGGAGTTTTCGTATTCGCGACCACGTTTGTGAATTTGCCCCACTAAATTAGGAATAGAACTACGCAAATAAATCAACAAATCAGGCGCTTTTACCAAAGATTCCATCAACTCAAAAAGAGAAGAATAGTTTTGGTAATCACGGTTCGTCATTAAGCCCATAGCATGTAAGTTAGGTGCAAAAATATGGGCATCTTCGTAAATCGTTCTGTCTTGGATGATTTTCTTACCGCTTTCGCGAATTTGCATTACTTGACGAAAACGACTGTTTAAGAAATAAATTTGTAGGTTGAACGACCAACGCTCCATTTGATGATAGAAATCGTCCAAATAGGGATTGTCAACCACATCTTCAAAATGTGGCTCCCATTTGAAATGTTTTGCTAATAAATTAGTTAAAGTTGTCTTTCCGGATCCTATGTTTCCTGCTACTGCTATGTGCATTACCGAAGTGTGATTTGATTATTGATAATTTTCTAAAGTTGTAAAAATAGATAAAAATTAGTGTTTGTACTACATTTTTTAGAATGATTTATTCACAAAAGAAGAATAGAATACTTGAGGTTTTATTTTAAACTTTCTTAAAATTCAATTTAAACCATTTAGTAATTAAGATGTCTAATCGTTGAGTATTTAACATTTTTTTGGTAACAAATCGAATTTTCTTTCGACATATTTGTGCAATAATCATAAAATCAACACAATGAAAAAAACATTTTTAGTACTATTCTTCGCATTAATTTACACGAATTCTCACGCTCAAAAAGACTTTCAAGGGATGGCAGTGTATGAGTCAAAAACTAAAACTCCAGATTTTAAGGTTCGTATGGAAGGAAACAAGAATATTACTCCTGAAATGCAAAAGATGATGGAAGAGCGAATGAAAAAAATGTTTGAAAAGACGTTTATTTTGAATTTTGACAAATCGGCTTCTATTTATAAAGAAGAAGAAAAATTAGATGCGCCACAATCTCAAGGAGGTATGGGAATGCGAATGATGGGTTCTTTTACAGGTGGTGGCGGAACGTTCTACAAAAATGTTAAAGAGAAAACCTATGTTGTAGATAAAGAATTCATGAGTAAGGAGTTTTTAGTGAAAGATTCGTTGACTAATTTGAAATGGAAAATGGAGGCAGAAACTCGAGTGATTGGGGGCTATACCTGTTACAAAGCGACGGCTGTAAAAGAAGCAAGTAAGACAGATTTTAGAAATTTTCGCCCAAAAAAAGAAGAACAACCTAAAAAAGAATCTGATAATACTACAGAAGCAAAGAAAACAAATTTTATGGATGCTATTGAAATCCCTAAAGAAATTATAATTACGGCTTGGTATACTCCAGAAATTCCAGTGAATCAAGGTCCAGAAGGTTATTGGGGGTTACCAGGCTTAATCCTTGAGGTTAGTGATGGTAGAACGACAATTTTATGTTCTAAAGTGGTATTGAATTCTAATGATAAAGTAGAAATTAAAGCGGTGACTAAAGGTAAAGTAGTAAGTCAAAAAGAGTATGACGAGATTGTTATTAAAAAAATGGAAGAATTTAGAGAAATGAACCAAAGTCGAGGAGGAGGAATGGAGATTAGAATTAACCATTAATTAATTTTCATATTAAATAAGGTATGATGAAAAAATTATTATTAGGTTTTACTTTAGTATTGTTTACGACTGGGTATGCTCAAACTATCCGTTTTGAAGGGCTGGTTCTTGATTCAGGAAAGGCACCTTTAGAAATGGCCAATGTAATGGCGGTCAATCAGGTTACCAAAACAATGGACTCGTATGCAATTACCAATGATAAAGGAAAATTTGTTTTGAATTTAAAAGCAAATACTTCTTATACTGTAAAACTCAGTTATATTGGGATGCAAAACAAAGAAATAACAATTGCAACTCACTCAGAAAATATGGTTCAAAATATTACCATGGAGTCAGGAGGTATAGAACTGGCTGGAGTTGAAATTGTACGTGAAATGCCAGTATCAATTAAAGGTGATACTATTGTGTATAATGCGGATTCATTCAAATCAGGAACCGAAAGAAAATTAGAAGATGTCCTTAAAAAATTACCTGGGGTTGAGGTAAATTCAGATGGAGAGGTTGAGGTAGAAGGGAAGAAAATTTCTAAACTAATGGTAGATGGAAAAGATTTTTTTAAAGGAGATAGCAAATTAGGTGTAAAGAACATTCCGGCAGATGCAATTGACAAAGTGCAATTTCTTAGAAATTATAATGAAAATTCGATACTTAAACCTGTCGAAAATAATCAAGATAATGTAGCAATGAATATCAAATTAAAATCAGGAAAGAAAAATTTCTGGTTTGGTGATATTTCGGCAGCAGGAGGAATCAATGATACAAATAGGTATTTAGTCAATCCTAAATTATTTTATTACAATCCAGATTACAGTATTAATTTAATTACCAATTTTAATAATATTGGCGAGTTGCCGTTAACCGTTCAAGATTATTTTAAGTTTACGGGTGGGTTTAAAAATATGATGTCTAAAGGGGGTAGTAGTTTCAATGTTAGCTCTAATGATTTAGGAATTTCTTTGATGCGCAATAATAGAGCTAAAGAAATTGAGACGCGTTTTGGAGCGGCTAATTTTTCATATAATGTTACTAAGGCATGGGTCTTAAATGGGTTTGGAATCGTGTTGAATTCTAATTCGGATTTAGAAACAAAATCGAGTGTTAACATCCTTAATCCTACTTCTAACCAAATTGCCTCTACTGAAAAAAGAGATGAGGTTACTAATCAAAAAAGTAATTTAGGATTGTTTAAAATAGGTTCTATTTACAAGCCTAATGCAAAATTTCAATTGGATTACGATATCTTGACAAAATTGTCAAAACAAGATGAAAATGGTAGTTTGTTGCGACAATCAATAGTAAATTCGGTTACAGATACAGAAACTATTTTTACAGGTAAAAAACAAGATCCTAAGTCGGTGAATCAGAATTTGAGTGCTTATTTTACTAAAAATGAAAAAAATGTTTTTGCAGTCGAAATACAGCATTTGTATCAAGATGAAAATCCTTTTTATAATGCTAATTTAAAAACACAACCCTTTAATTTAATAGGGTATTTGTCAGGGCAAAATAGAAATGATTTGTCACAAAATCGTTTTGTAAAAACAAATAAATTAGATGCAAAATTAGATTATTATTATATGGTAACTCCCAAAAGCAATATTAATATTACCATAGGGAATACTAATTCTAGTCAAAATTTTAATTCAAGTATTTTCCAAATTTTAGATGGAGGAGGGATTAATAATTTAATAGATACTCAAAATAATAATACTGTAAATTATAGGTTTAACGATGCTTTCTTAGGATTGCACTATAAGTTTTTATCAGGAAAATTTACAATTACACCAGGTGTTAGTTTCCATGCTTATGACATGACTAATACACAATTAGGAACAGCTTTGAACCAATTTTTTTTCAGAATATTACCTGATTTCTTGACCATTTATCAAATAAAGAAAGCCGAAACATTAACCTATAATTTTGGTTATACCAATAGTTTTACGGATATCAATAAATTAGCAGAAGGTTTTGTATTCAACAATTACAATAGTCTGTCAAAAGGGAGTCGTACGTTAGAAAACGCTACACAACAAACACACTCGTTGCGTTATTTTAAGTACAACATGTTCAATTTAGAGAATATTTCAGCAAATTTGACTTACTCTAAGACAATTGATGCAATCAAAACAAAATCTATTTTCAATGGAGTAAATCAATCTTCATCGCCATATAATTCTGATTTTGCTGATGAATCGGCGAGTGCCTTTGCTATGTATGGGCGTTCTTTTTTAAAGAATTATAAAGCATCTTTTAACACAAGATTATCTTGGTCAAAGTTTAATAATATTCAAAACACTACTTTAACGGTTAGAGAAAGTTTTACGCAAACTCATACAATAACAGCAGCAACAAATTATAAAAATTTTCCAAATTTAGAATTAGGCTACTCATTAACAGTTAATGATTATAATAACACGAAATTTTACACAGATAAGCCTTTTGTGAAATTGGATTATTATTTCTTGAAAAGTTTTTCATTTGTTTCAGAATATGAGTTTTATCATTATTACAATGGAGACAAGACGGTCAATAATGAATACGATTTTCTTTCTGCAAGTTTGATTTATCAAAAAACTAAAGAAAGTAAATTAGAGTATAAAATCTCAGCCACAAATTTATTGAATACGACTTCTTTAAATGATGATAGTTTTTCGCAATTTTCTACTCGAACCTCACAGTATACTGTACAACCTAGATATATAATTTTTAGCTTGAAGTATAATTTGTAATTTGAATTTAGTTGACAAAAAAACCACGCATTTGCGTGGTTTTTTTATATGTAGAAATTTGTAGAATTTATATTTTACAATTTAAAAGCTGTTTTTACAGCGTCAACAAAATCTAGTTTTTCCCAAGTAAATAAATCTACAGTAACCGTTTTAGTTAATCCACCAGGAGCAGAGAAGGTTTTAGTAACCGTTTCAGGTGTACGTCCCATGTGTCCATAAGCAGCAGTTTCACTGTAGATAGGATTTCTTAATTTCAAACGTTGCTCGATAAAGTACGGACGCATATCAAAAATACCTTCCACCACTTTACTGATTTCTCCGTCAGTCAAACTTACTTTGGCAGTTCCATACGTGTTTACGTTAATAGAGGTTGGCTTAGCCACACCAATAGCATACGATACTTGTACTAAAACTTCGTCACACAATCCAGCAGCTACTAAGTTTTTAGCAATATGACGGGTTGCATAAGCAGCAGAACGGTCAACTTTTGAAGGGTCTTTTCCAGAGAAAGCACCACCTCCGTGAGCTCCTTTTCCACCGTAAGTATCTACAATGATTTTTCTACCTGTCAAACCAGTATCTCCGTGAGGTCCTCCAATAACGAATTTTCCTGTTGGGTTGATGTGATAGGTAATATTATCATTGAATAAATGCGCGTATTGAGGGTATTTCGCTTTAACACGTGGAATCAAAATACTAACCAAGTCTGATTTGATTTTAGCCAACATGGCGGCTTCTTGATCAAAGTCATCGTGTTGTGTAGAGATTACAATCGCATCAATACGAACGGGTTTATTATCATCTGAATATTCAAGAGTTACTTGAGATTTAGCATCTGGGCGCAAGTACTTAATTTCGTTGTTTTCTCTTCTCAAGTTAGCCAACTCAATCAAAATAGCGTGTGATAAATCCAAAGCCAAAGGCATATAGTTCTCCGTCTCATTCGTTGCATAGCCAAACATCATTCCTTGGTCACCTGCACCTTGTTCTTCTTTACTTGCTCTATCAACTCCTTGATTAATATCAGCTGATTGTTCATGAATAGCTGAAAGAATTCCACAAGAATTAGCTTCAAACATGTACTCACTTTTAGTGTAACCAATTTTCTTGATTACATCGCGAGCAATTTGTTGTACATCTAAATAGGTGTTTGATTTTACTTCACCAGCCAAGATCACTTGACCTGTAGTTACTAAAGTTTCGCAAGCTACTTTTGATTCGGCATCAAAAGCCAAAAAGTTATCAATTAATGCATCTGAAATTTGATCAGCTACTTTGTCTGGATGTCCTTCGCTCACAGATTCTGACGTAAATAAATAAGCCATAATAATTTAATTAGTTTTAAATTAAGCGAGAAAAAAAAGGAAATTGCTCCGAAATGCTAAAGGGAAGTTCCTGCTTTAGCATTTTTTAACGAGGTTGCAATCAGTTCAAATTTTTCCTCTGAAATTAAAGTGCAAAGTTATAAAACCATTTTGAATTCCAAATTAAACTTTCCTTTTTTTTATCTCAAAAAGGTGTTTTGATTTCGTTTTCTTCAAAAAATCAGGCTTTTGGGCTCTTTTTTTTGAATTATTTCTTCTTCAAATTTGGATTTGTAAATAATTATTCGCAATTTTGGTATTCAAATAAAGAAAACATGAATAATAAGGTGTGCAAAATGGTGAAATTACTTCAGGAAATGTCCTGCGGGTTGCCTATTGCATAAATTATTTTACGTAATTATAGCAAAGCCTCTCGCAAAACGGGAGGCTTTTTTTATATCAAAAAATCAAAACAAACAAAATGAAAAATTTAAAACAACAACAAAAACAATTCAAGATGGTGGCGCTAGTTTGTGCGACTGTTGTGATGTCTATTCCAGTCTGTTGATGCCAAAAGTTTTGTTTTAACCATTTAAAACCCCTTTTGGAAACTGTTTCAAAAGGGGTTTTTTGTTACCACTTTAAAAAATTAATTAGTTACACTTATTTACTATGAAAAGAACCACTACCACTACTTTTAGTAGCCGATTCAGAAGATGGTTTCGAACGGAACCAACAAGAAGCAATTTGATTGCTAACGAATTAAATCATCCAAGATTTGTATTAAACGAGACTGATTTGCCGAAAACTAAAACGGTCAACTCCTTATTATTTCTAATGTATTCTCAAGAAAATGAATCGCTCTTTATTTAAAAAACAAATTTGCTTTGATTGGCTCTTTTGAATGAAAAATGAAAATGATTGTTCGTTCAAAAGAGTAAATCATAAGCGTGTACTAAATTTTTGTCCAATTATGCAGGAATGAAATTTGTTTCTTTAAGAAATAAGACGTTAATTTGCAGCTCAAAGTTCAGATAAACGTATTGAAATGTTATAGAGAAAGGTAGAGGGATTAGACCCAGTGAAGCCTTAGCAACCCTTCGGTAAATCGAAGAAGGTGCTGCATTCTACCACAGCAATGTGGAAAGATAACACGAGATTTTATGAGTTCCCTCCTAGATTTCTTTCTAATATTTCCAACACAAATCAATAATTACAACCGATTTGACATTGGGAAATAAAATTAGCCAAATACAAATACACAATTTCACCACCGAAAGTGGTGCGCATTATCCTGTAATCAATTTGAGTTACCAAGTTTTTGGTCCTAGTTTGAATACAGCACCAATTGTTTTAGTCAATCATGCCTTGACGGGAAATTCCCAAGTCATTGGCGATCAAGGTTGGTGGAATGACTTAATTGGCGAAAGCAAAACAATAGATACACTACGATATACTATTTTGGCATTCAACGTGCCAGGAAATGGATACGATGGTTTCCTTGTCGAAAATTACCAAGATTTCAACGCAAGAGATGTTGCTCAACTGTTTAATCAAGGAATAAAAGCGTTACAAATAGCACAGTTGTTCGTTATTATTGGCGGTTCTGTTGGTGGTGGAATTGCTTGGGAAATGGCAGCTTTAGAACCTAAAATCACTCAGCATTTAGTTCCTATTGCAACAGATTGGAAATCGACCGACTGGTTAATTGCGAATTGTTTTTTGCAAGAGCAAATTTTAGCCAATTCGTCAAAACCGATTGAAGATGCGCGTATTCATGCTATGTTGTGTTATAGAACGCCAGCCTCTTTTTCGGCAAAATTTAAACGTACTACTAATGAAGAATTGGATGTTTTCAATATCGAAAGTTGGTTAGCTCATCACGGAACGAAGTTGCAAAAACGTTTTCAGCTTTCGGCTTACAAAATGATGAACCAGTTGTTAAAGACGATTGATATTACCAGAGGAAGGGATTCTTTTGTGGCAATAGCATCAAAAATAGAAGCAAATATTCATATTATAGGCATTGATTCTGATTTGTTTTTTACGGCCAATGAGAATCGTGCTACCTATGAAGAATTAAAAAAATACAAACAAAATGTGTCCTATCAAGAGATTGTTTCCATTCACGGTCACGATGCTTTCTTGATAGAATACAATCAATTACATAATTTATTGGCCACCATTTTTTAATGGTGCTTACAGAAAGAATACTATGAAGATTTTAAAATTTGGAGGAAAGTCATTATCTAACGGCGAAGGATTAGATAAAGTAGTCGCAATTATTTTAGACAAAGTGAACCAAGGTGAGAAAATTGCTGTGGTGGTTTCGGCACGTGGTAACGCTACAGACGAACTGGAAGGACTATTGTCTGTTGCGGCTAAAAATGAAAGTTACAAACCCTTGTTAGAACAATTCAAATTGGAACAACAAAATGGTTTTGACGATGTTGATTTGACTGAAGAATTTAATGTTCTCGAAAAATTATTTGAAGGCGTAAGCTTAATTGGAGATTACAGCAGTAAAATTAAAGACCAAATTTTATCGATTGGCGAAGTGCTTTCTGCAAAATTACTAACGGCTATTTTAGTAAAAAATGGCGTAAATGCTCGTTTTGCTGACAGTAGAGAATTGATTAAAACCGATTCTAAATTTGGTGATGCACAACCAATCGAACAAGCGTCTAAGAAAAATGTGGTGCAGTATTTCAAAGAAAATGACGATGCGGTAAATATTGTAACCGGTTTCATTGCTTCGAATGCTAAAAATGTGACCACTACTTTAGGAAGAAACGGAAGTAATTATACGGCTTCATTACTAGCTAATTATTTGAATGCCGAGGAATTACAAAATTATACACACGTTGACGGAATTTACACAGCTAATCCAGATTTAGTTCCTGATGCGAAGAAAATCGATTATTTGACGTTTAACGAGGCAAATGAGTTGGCTAATTTTGGCGCGACCATTTTACACGCTAAAACGATTATTCCGTTATTGGAAAAAAACATTCCGCTTCGTATTTTGAACACCTTCAATCACGAAAATAAAGGAACTTTAATTCGTTCTACAGCAAGTAAAGAAGGAATCAAAACGCTTTCAGTGCTGGAAAATGTGGCTTTGGTAAATTTAGAAGGACGCGGATTGCTTGGTAAAACAGGTGTCGATGCCCGAATTTTTAAAGTAATGGGAGATAATGATATCAGTGTAAGTATCATTTCGCAAGGTTCTTCAGAACGAGGTATCGGATTGGTGGTAGATGCTGATAAAGCGTCCAAAGCGATGATTCAGTTGGAAAAAGAATTCGAAAATGATTTCTATTCGAAAGATGTGAATAAAATTTCGGTAACCGATAATGTTTCGGTAATTTCTATCATCGGTCAAGATTTGAGCACTTTCCACAAGCCCTACACCGCTTTGATTAAAAATAAAATCGTTCCGATTTTGTTCAATAATACTGTTACGGGTAAAAACGTGAGTTTGGTGGTAAAGAAATCCGAATTGAATCGTGCCTTGAATGTAATTCACGGAGAGATTTTTGGGGTTTCTAAAAAAATCAATATTGCCATTTTTGGCCACGGATTAGTAGGAGGTACTTTGATTAACCAAATTTTAGAATCGGCTACCGCTATTGAAAAACGCAAGGACATTAAGCTTAATATTTTTGCAATTGCCAATTCTAAAAATGTATTACTGAATAAAAATGGAGTCACTCCGAATTGGAAAAATGAAATTCAAAACAAAGGGACTTTGTATTCTATTCAAGATGTTATTGATTATGCCAATGAAAATCATTTAGAGAACTTAATTGCTATTGACAACACCGCAAGTGCTGATTTTGTAGAGAACTACATTCCGTTGATTGAAAGTAGTTTTGACTTGATCTCGTCTAATAAAGTAGCGAATACGTTGAGTTATAGTTTCTATAAAAAATTACGCAAAGTATTGGCAGATAATCAAAAAACCTATTTGTATGAAACCAATGTAGGGGCTGGTTTGCCTTTGATTGATACGATTAAATTATTGCACCTTTCGGGAGAAAATATTACTAAAATTAAAGGAGTATTTTCAGGGACCTTGAGTTATTTGTTCAATAATTTCTCTGCCAAAGACGTTCCGTTTAGTGAAATATTGAAAGAAGCGATTGACAACGGCTATACCGAACCTGATCCAAGAGAGGATTTATGCGGAAACGATGTGGGTAGAAAATTATTAATTTTGGCTCGTGAATTGGATTTGCAAAACGAATTTGAAGAAATCGCTATTCAGAATTTAATTCCAGAACATTTACGAGAAGGAAGTGCTTCTGAATTTTTGACGAAATTGAAAGAATTTGATGCCGTTTATGCCAAGATAAAAGAAGAACAAGAGCCGAATCATGTGTTGCGTTATATTGGCGAATTGTCAGGTGATTTGCAAAGCGACAAAGGAAATTTAGAAGTGAAATTAGTTTCCGTTCCTTCAGACACCGCATTGGGCGGATTGAAAGGGTCAGATTCGTTTTTCGAAATTTATACCGAATCGTATGGCGACAGGCCTATTGTAATTCAAGGTGCAGGAGCTGGTTCAGCGGTAACGGCAAGAGGGGTATTTGGAGATATTTTGAGATTGTCGGACAAAGGATAAGAGCCCCCTAACCCCCAAAGGGGGAATGAAAAAGCAGAATGTAGATTATAAAAATAAGAGTAATGTAAGTATGAATTTATTTTTTATTATTATTGGTTTAAATGTTACTCTCATCTTTTTGTTTGATAAGACAAAACTTGAAGACATAAAATGGTTTAAAATAATATTGTTAATAAATTTATTACTTTTTATTATTGCGCTGTTGTGCTTTATTTTTGACTTTATGAAGTCAACAGCGATTAATTCTTTATTTGTTCCCTTTATATCTCAATTATCTTATTTTGGATTAAATCATTTATTTTACTTGATTCATAAAAGAAATAGTGAAGATACTTTTTGGTCAATGGATAAGAGTTTGTATAAAGATGGGGTTTTTAATGCTCTTGTTTGGATTGTTTTGTTAATACCATTCTTATTTTTTCTTTAATGATTATACAAGATATTTTTAATTTTACACAGTACTAATTTAAAACACGACTTACCTCCA
The DNA here is from genome assembly GCA_041191945.1 of Bacteroidota bacterium. Lineage (GTDB taxonomy): Bacteria > Bacteroidota > Bacteroidia > Flavobacteriales > Flavobacteriaceae > Flavobacterium. Next base: position 13,031 of record JBEENX010000008.1, on the reverse strand, counting down.
GTCTAAACTCCCTCCCTTTTGGGGAGGGTTGGGGAGGGGCTAATATGAAAATAACATTAGAAAGAGTAAACGAAAACTTTCATTTTCAAATGCAAAATGAACGAGGACACCTTGTCAATGTAGATGCTCGTCCTGCTTTTGGAGGAAATGATATGGGGCCAAGCCCAATGGAATTGGTTTTAATGGGAGTAGCGGGTTGTAGCGGTATTGATATGATCTCGATTTTGAAAAAACAACGTCAAGAAATTACGTCTTTTAAAGCGGAGGTAGAGGGAGAGCGTGTTCCTGTGGGAGAGGCCAATCCGTTTAAAACGATTCATGTTGTTTTCTTTTTGGAAGGTCCTATCAATGAAGAGAAAGCGGCAAGAGCGGCTAAACTATCGTTTGAAAAATACTGTTCGGTTTCTAAAACTTTGGAACCAACTGCCACCATTTTGTACAAAGTAGTATTGAATGGAAAAGAATTAGCTAACTAACAATTTAAAATACTGCAAACTATTTTAAGAGGTAGTTTGTCAAATTAAATAACAATAGGTATTAGTGCCAATTGGTGCTATTCGTGTTAAAAAACAACAACAATGAACGAACAAGATTTTGGTTTTGAAACCCAAGCAATACGTGGTCAATTAGAAAGAACACAATATTTAGAGCATTCAGTGCCTTTGTATTTAACGTCTAGTTTTGTTTTTGAAGATGCCGAAGATATGCGCGCTTCTTTTGCAGACGAAAAAGAGCGCAATATTTATAGCCGTTACAGCAACCCAAACACGATTGAATTTATCAATAAAGTGTGCCAAATGGAGGGTGCTGAAACGGGTTTTGCTTTTGCATCGGGAATGGCAGCGGTATATTCTACTTTTGCAGCTTTATTGAAATCAGGAGATCATATCGTTTCGGCGAGTAGTGTTTTTGGAGCAACCCATTCCTTGTTTGTGAATTATTTTCCAAAGTGGAATATTGAAACTACTTATTTTGATTTGTCACAGCCAGAAACGATTGAAAGTTGTATCCAACCGAATACGAAAATTTTGTTTGCTGAATCGCCAACGAATCCTGCGGTAGATATTATCGATTTGGAATTATTGGGAAAAATTGCCAAAAAACACAATCTGATTTTAATTATTGACAACTGTTTTGCAACGCCATATTTGCAACAACCAATCAAATGGGGAGCCGATTTGGTAGTGCATTCTGCCACAAAATTGATGGATGGTCAAGGACGTGTTTTAGGAGGAATCACAGTGGGTAGAGCCGATTTGATTAAAGATATTTATCTTTTTTCGCGATTAACAGGGCCAACTTTGTCTCCGTTTAATGCTTGGGTTTTGTCAAAAAGTTTGGAAACATTGGCTGTTCGTTTAGAGAGACATTGTGAAAATGCCTTGAAAGTAGCCGAGTTTTTAGAAAGTCACCCACAAGTTAATAAAGTAAAATATCCGTTCTTGAAATCGCATCCACAATATGACATTGCACAAAAGCAAATGAAATTAGGAGGTAATATTGTAGCCTTTGAAATCAAAGGCGGAATCGAAGCGGGAAGAGCCTTTTTGGATAAAATAAAATTATGTTCGTTGTCGCCTAATTTAGGAGATACTCGTACGATTGTAACACATCCGGCATCTACTACGCATAGTAAGTTAACCGTTGAAGAACGTTTAGCGGTAAGTATTACCGATGGTTTGGTGCGAGTTTCGGTAGGTTTAGAAACCGTTGCTGATGTTATTGCGGATTTGGAACAGGCCTTGTCATAAAATTTAAGATTTATGATATTGGATTTACGATTTAGTGTTATAATTTCGCACATCGTAAATCCCACATCGTAAATCGTACATATAATTCATGTTATCAAAGAAAACAAAATACGGAATCAAAGCATTGACTTTCTTGGCGCGCCAAGAGAATCAAACGCCTGTACAAATTGCTGAAATCGCTAAAAACGAGAATATTTCAATTAAGTTTTTAGAAAGTATTTTGTTGTTGTTGCGTCATTCTGGTTTTTTGGGTGCCAAAAAAGGCAAAGGCGGTGGGTATTATCTCATCAAAGACCCGAAAGAGATTAATATGGCAAAAGTATATCGTATCTTGGAAGGACCTATTGCTTTGTTGCCTTGTGTGAGTCACAATTTCTATGAAAAATGCGATGATTGTGTGGATGAGGCAACCTGTTCTGTACATAAATTAATGACCGAAGTGCGTGATAACACCTTGATGATACTTGAGAACAATACGCTTGCGGATATTTCGTTTTAGTTTTATGCGAGTAGAAAAAATAAAAAAGCCATTTCAAATGAAATGGCTTTTTTATATTAAAACACTAATTTATAACCTACAAAGAAGAGCATAATCGCAATAGCATTTCTCAGCAATAAATCAGGGACTTTGCCACTTAAAACACTTCCTACATATATTCCAGGGAGCGACCCCATTAATAATTGCCCCAATAGCTCTAAATTTAAATTTCCCATAGTTGCATGTCCAAGTCCTGCTACAAGTGTTAGCGGTACGGCGTGTGCAATTTCGGTTCCCACAAGTCGAGGTGTAGGTAATAAGGGGTAAAGGAAAAATAAAGTTACTGTTCCTAAAGCTCCCGCACCGATCGAGGTAAGAGTTACTGTTGTTCCTAATAAAACACCGATAGCTATGGTGAGCATATTTTGAGTTTTACTCTCGCTATGAAATTTGTCACCGGCATGTTTTTGAGAAAAAGCCAAGAGTCTTTTTTTGAAAATAATTGCTATAGATGTAAATAGTAAAGCCCAGCCTAAACTGTGTTTAATGATGGAATTAATTCCAGAAATATCACTTTCAATAGAATGTAAAATCCACAGCGTAATTAGTGCTGCTGGGATACTCCCTAAAGAAAGCCATCCGGTAATTGCCCAATCAATATTTTTCTTTTTGTGATGTACAAAAATGCCTCCTGTTTTAGTGAAAGCAGCATATAATAAATCGGTACCAACGGCAGTTGTTGGGGGAATTCCAAACCATAATAAAATAGGAGTCATTAAAGAACCACCACCTACTCCAGTTAACCCTACTATAAACCCTACTACTAAACCTGCAACTACAAATCCTATTTGAAAATCCATTAATTATATTTTTTTGGCAAAAATAATAAATATATTTAATAATCCTATAGGTTTAGTAGGATTTAAAAATATATTTTGAAACGCTTTATTTAAAGTTAAAAAACAGATAAGTATTTTGTAGTTTGAAAATAAATATTACTTTTGCAGAATAATCTACTAAACCGATAGGGAAATAGATTTTATTTAAAAAATACATCATGAGTACAACAACAGTTCAATCGCTATTAGAAAAAACAAAAGACTTCTCTGTTGAGGAAACGCTTGCTTTTTTGGCTAATGAATATTCCAAACAAGTGGTTTTTTCAACTTCTTTTGGGCAAGAAGATCAGGTAATTACTGATTTGATTGGTAAAAATCAGTTGCCAATAACTGTTTTTACTTTGGACACAGGACGTTTGTTTCAAGAAACCTATGATGTGTTTCATAAAACATTGAAAAAATACAAAACGGAGATTAAAACTTATTTTCCTGATACAACTGCGGTTGAAGCTTTGTTGAATGAAAAAGGGCCGAATAGTTTTTATGAATCGGTGGAAAATAGAAAAGAATGTTGTTTCATTCGCAAAGTAGCGCCTTTGACTAAAGCCCTAAAAGGTAATGCGATTTGGATTACAGGTTTGAGAGCTGAGCAATCAGAGAATAGAAGTGATTTGAATTTCTTTGAATACGATGCGCATTTTGATATCATCAAATTCAATCCGTTATTAAAATGGACGTTACAAGAAGTAGAGGAATATTTAGAAAAGAATAATGTACCCCAAAATAGTTTGCATAAACAAGGTTTTGTGAGTATTGGATGTGCGCCTTGTACTCGTGCCATTTTGCCTGGCGAAGACATTAGAGCAGGTAGATGGTCTTGGGAATCAAGCCATAAAGAATGTGGCTTACATAGCCCCCTAACCCCCGAAGGGGGAACGAAATAGTATGATAAATTTTAGTTCCATCGGAACGCTTCATATTGTAGCAACGGATTTCAATCTGTTGAAAAGGAAAAATAAATAAAATTAGTAACAAATAAATACCCCAACAGTTCCCCCTTCGGGGGTTAGGGGGCTGATAGTATGAGTTCAATAGTAAAAACAAATGCTTTAGAAAGCGAAGCGATATACATTTTTAGAGAAGTAATTGCTCAATTTGAGAAACCGGTATTGCTTTTTTCAGGAGGAAAAGATTCGATTACATTAGTGCGTTTAGCGCAAAAAGCTTTTTTTCCGGCAAAAATTCCTTTTCCGTTATTGCATGTCGATACAGGACACAACTTTCCTGAAACGATTGAATTTAGAGATAAATTGGTAGCTGAGTTAGGTTTGGAGTTAATTGTTCGTAACGTACAAGATGCTATTGACCAAGGAAAAGTAGTAGAAGAATCGGGGAAGTATTCTAGTAGAAATAGCTTGCAAACCACAACACTTTTGGATGCTATTGAAGAATTCAAATTTGATGCTTGTATTGGAGGAGCGCGTAGAGATGAAGAAAAAGCAAGAGCCAAAGAACGTATTTTTTCGGTTCGTGATGATTTTGGACAGTGGGATGAAAAAAACCAACGTCCTGAATTGTTTGATTTGTTGAATGGTAAAATTGAGTTGGGTCAAAACGTTCGTGTTTTTCCAATCTCGAACTGGACAGAATTAGACGTTTGGAGTTATATTGAACAAGAAGGGATTGAGATTCCGTCGATTTATTTTTCACACAAACGAAAAGTGTTTTTGAGAGATGGATTGATTTGGTCGCATTCACCATTTGTGTACCAAGAGGAAGACGAAGCAATTGAAGAACGAATTGTTCGTTTTAGAACGGTAGGAGACATGAGTTGTACGGCGGCTGTCGAATCGTATGCAGCCACCATTCAAGAAGTAGTGGGAGAGATTCGCTCGTCAACTATTTCAGAAAGAGGGGCTAGAATTGACGACAAACGTTCGGAAGCAGCCATGGAGAAAAGAAAACAACAAGGGTACTTTTAAGCCCCCTAACCCCCAAAGGGGGAATAAAGGAGCAACAAAAAACAAAAATAGATATTAATTAAAAATAGAACTCGGTTCCCTCCCTTTTGGGGAGGGCTGGGGAGGGGCTTATGGAAGTTTTAAAAATAGCAACAGCAGGAAGTGTAGATGACGGAAAGAGTACTTTAATCGGGAGATTATTGTATGATACCAAATCATTGACTACGGATAAAATTGAAGCGATAGAGAAAAGTAGTAAACAAAAAGGCTACGATTATCTTGATTTTTCTTTGGCTACAGACGGTTTGGTTGCCGAAAGAGAGCAAGGAATCACCATTGATGTGGCGCATATCTATTTTTCGACAGCAAAGAAAAGTTACATTATTGCCGATACTCCGGGTCACGTAGAGTACACACGTAACATGGTAACAGGAGCTTCGACTTCGCAAGTGTCTATCATTTTGATTGATGCGCGCAAAGGAGTTATTGAGCAAACCTACCGTCACTTTTTCATCAATAATTTATTGCGTGTCAAAGAGGTTATTGTTGCGGTAAACAAAATGGACTTAGTCGATTATTCAGAAGATGTTTTTAACAAAATCAAAGCTGATTTTCAAGCTTTAAATGCTAAAAGTTCGTTCAAAGAACAAAACGTAAGTTACATCCCGTTGAGCGCTATTAATGGAGGTAATGTTGCTGATAAATCAGAAAACATGCCTTGGTACACTGGTCAAACAGTGTTGGAACATTTAGAAGATTTAACTCCTGAAGATGTTTTTGAAACAGGTAAAACACGTTTTCCGGTCCAAACAGTTATTCGTCCAAAAACAGAAGAATACCACGACTTTAGAGGATATGCTGGGAAATTATACGGAAATTCAATTCAAGTAGGAGATGCAGTTACGGTATTGCCTTCGTTAACTGAATCGAAAGTGTCAAAAATCCATTTTTTTGATCAACAATTTGATGAAGCTACAGCAGGTTCGTCTATTGTGGTCGAATTAGAAAACGACATTAATGTGACTCGAGGAGATATGATTGTAAAATCAGGAGAATTACCTCAAGTAGAAAAAGATATTAATGCTACTATTTGCTGGATGGATAGCAAGAAATTAGTACCAGGAACCAAATATTTAGTACAACACAATACGAATAGGGTTTTGGCTAAAATTGACGCTATCAAAAATGTTATTGCAACAGATTATTCAGGTGCAACACCAGCTTCACAATTAGCTATTAACGAAATAGGTGAGGTGACTATTAAATTGAGTAAAGCATTGTATTTTGATAAATATAATGATAACAAATCAAATGGTGCTTTTATTTTAATTGATGCGAATACCAACACAACAGCAGGAGTTGGATTTATAAATTAGTTGTTTGTTGATCGTTTTCAGTTGCTAGTTTAACTACCAATAACCATCAACCAACAACCAACAACTAAATTAAGAAATGGAAAGTTTTAGAACCGAAATAGAAAATCCGATTGTCCAAAAAGACATTATCGATTTAGAAAGAAAAATTCGATTATTCAAAGAAGGAAAAATTGATGACGAACGTTTTCGTAGTCTTCGTTTGGCTAGAGGAGTCTATGGTCAGCGTCAAGAAGGGGTGCAAATGATTCGTATCAAATTACCGTTTGGTAAAGTGACTAGCGAACAATTAGTGCGTATTACTAAAGTGTCTGACGAATATTCGACAGGACGTTTGCACATTACTACCCGTCAAGACATTCAAATTCACTATGTAAGTTTGGATAGAACTCCAGAGCTTTGGGCCGATTTGGAAAAAGACGATATCACTTTGAGAGAAGCTTGCGGTAATACCGTTAGAAATATTACAGCGAGTGAAACAGCGGGAATCGACCCTGAGGAGCCTTTTGATGTTTCGCCTTATGCGCACGCTTTATTTCAGTTTTTCTTAAGAAATCCAGTGTGTCAAGAAATGGGCCGTAAATTCAAAATGTCTTTTTCTTCTTCGGATAAAGATACTGCTTTGAGTTATTTACACGATTTAGGATTCATTCCAAAAATTGTCAATGGCGAACGCGGATTCAAAGTACTATTAGGTGGTGGATTAGGTTCGCAACCAAGTCATGCCGAGTTGCTTTCCGAATTTGTTCCAGCAAACCAAATCATCCCGATGACCGAAGGAGTGTTGCGTATTTTTGACCGTTATGGCGAAAGAGCCAAACGTTTGAAAGCGCGTATGAAATTCTTAATTAAAGAAATCGGGAAAGACGAGTTTTTACGATTGGTAGAAGAAGAGAAAAAAGCCTTGTCTTTCCAAACCGTTGAAATTGATACTACTGCTTTTGATGGTCCAATTCCAGCACCTGCATTAGAAGTGCCAAAAGTAACTATTGACGATGTTGCTGCTTATGAAGCTTGGAAAAAATCCAACGTCATTGCTCAAAAACAAGCGGGTTATGTAGCCATCGGGATTAAAGTTTCTTTAGGTGATTTTTATACGGATAAAGCAAGAGCTTTGGCTGATTTGATTAAAAATTACGGTGCTAATGAATTGCGTTTTACCTTGCGTCAAGACATCTTGATTCGCAACATTAAAGAAGAAAACTTGCCGTTCTTTTACCAAGAATTAGCCAAGTTGGATTTTGTTACCTTAGGATACAATACCATCAATGACGTTACCGCTTGTCCAGGAACCGATACTTGTAATTTAGGAATTGCGAGTAGTACAGGAATCGCGGTAGAGTTGGAACGCGTTTTAGCAACAGAATATCCGCAATACAGCAACAATCACGAAATCACGATTAAAATCAGTGGTTGTATGAATGCGTGTGGACAACATAATATGGCCGAAATTGGTTTCCAAGGAATGTCCATTAATTCAGGAAAATTAGTAGCGCCAGCCCTTCAAGTATTGTTGGGAGGAGGAAATTTAGGAAATGGCCAAGGTCGTTTTTCAGATAAAGTGATTAAAATTCCGAGTAGAAGAGGGCCTGAAGCCTTGCGTTTGATCTTAAATGATTTTGAAGCGAATGCCAACGGACAATCGTTTTTGAATTATTATGACGCAAAAGGAGAAAAATATTTTTACGAATTTTTGAAACCTTTGGCAGATGTAACCAACTTAACAGAAGCTGATTTTGTGGATTGGGGAAATGCAGATAACTACGTGAAAGCTGTAGGTGTAGGTGAATGTGCGGGAGTGGTGATTGATTTGGTAGCTACTTTATTAGTAGAGGCAAAAGACAAATTGACCTTCTCTGAAGAAGCTTTGAACGATCAAAAATGGTCGGATTCTATTTATTTGACGTATGCAGGATTTGTGAATGCAGCCAAAGCATTATTGCTTGCTGAAAAACAAAAAACAAACCACCATGCAGGTATCATCGATTTGTTTGATACCGTTTTTGTGGAAACCAATAAAATTCAATTAGCAACGGCTTTCAAAGAATTGGTGTACCAAATTAGAGCTAACGAACCTTCGGAAGCGTTTGCAAAACAGTATTTAGAACAAGCAACAGTTTTCTTCGCAACGATTGAAGAATACAGAGAAAAAGATCTAGCTAATGCATAAAAATATAAATTTCATCAGTGCTTCCTCCCTCCCTTTTGGGGAGGGTCGGGGTGAGGCTCAACCCAAAGTAACCTTAGTAGGTGCTGGTCCAGGCGATCCAGACTTGCTAACCATTAAAGGAGCTAATGCTTTGGCAGAAGCTCAAGTGGTTTTGTACGATGCCTTGGCCAACGAAGAGATTCTGACTTATGCTCCTAAAAAATCAATTAAGATTTTTGTGGGGAAAAGAAAAGGATGTCACACCTATTCGCAAGACGAAATCAATCAATTGATTGTAGATAATGCCTTGACTTACGGACATGTAGTACGTTTAAAAGGGGGTGATCCGTTTATTTTTGGACGTGGAAGCGAAGAAATTGATTTTGTAGAAAGTTTCGGAATTCCAACAGCAGTAGTGCCTGGGATTTCTTCATCAGTTGCTGTGCCAGCTTATCAAGGAATTTCATTAACTAAACGCGGAGTTTCAGAAAGTTTTTGGGTAATTACAGGGACTACTTCCGACAGAAAATTGTCTAATGATGTGGCTTTGGCAGCGCAGTCATCAGCAACGGTGGTGATTTTGATGGGAATGAGTAAATTGACTCAGATTGTTAATTTATTCCAAATCGAATCAAAAGGAACAACTCCGGTAGCGATTATTCAAAACGGAACGACTCCTAAAGAAAAAATAGGAGTAGGAACCATTGATACAATTCAACAAGTTGTTGCAGAAAAGAAATTAAGTTCTCCAGCTATTATTGTCATTGGCGAAGTGGTAAGAGAAAGCAATAAGCTAAAAGATTTTTATCACGATTTTTTAGTAAAAAACAGATAAGAGATTAGGAGTCTATTTGGCGAAAGCCGTAAGAAAATCATGGAAGACAGAAACGAATTATATCCTGTATTTTTGAAACTAAATCAATTGAATGTCTTGATTGTGGGTGGCGGAAATGTAGGTTTAGAAAAGTTGTCTTTTATGTTGAAATCCAGTCCGAATGCTCATGTTGAGGTAGTAGCGCCACGATTTCTTCCTGAATTGGAAGCCTTGGTTGCCCAACACCCTTCGGTAAAGCTGACGGCTAAGAAATTCAATCGTTGGATGCTTCGCAAACGCCATTTGGTAATTGCGTGTACGGATGATTTGAAGGTCAATAAAAGAGTATTTGATTTGTGTCGCAAGCGTCATTTGATTTGCAATATTGCTGATACGCCTCAGTTGTGTGATTATTATTTGGGCGGAATTGTAACCAAAGGCAATGTAAAAATTGCCATTTCGACTAACGGAAAATCACCTACAACGGCCAAACGATTGCGGGAGTTTTTTGAAGAAATAATTCCAGACGACATTAATACAATGGTTGAAAATTTGAACGAATACCGTAAAACACTAAAAGGTAATTTTGAGGAAAAAGTCCAAAAAATGAATGAAATTACCCAATCGTTGAAAAACAATAAATAGCAATTGAGGTGAAAAAGTGATAAATGTTACCTAAAGAAACTAAAATCATTTGTTCATTTGCATAAAATAAAGAGAAGCATAATTATAAAAGAATAAAATTAAATAGAATGATCAAAACAGACATACTTATAATTGGAGCAGGCCCAACAGGTTTATTTGCCGTATTCGAAGCGGGATTATTAAAATTAAAATGTCATGTTCTAGATGCTTTGCCACAACCGGGCGGGCAGCTTTCCGAATTATATCCTAAAAAACCAATTTATGATATTCCAGGTTTCCCTGAAGTATTAGCGGGTGATTTAGTAGATAATTTGATGGAGCAAATCAAGCAATTCGAACCAGGATTTACTCTTGGGGAGCGTGCTGAAACCATTGTTAAACAAGAAGACGGAACGTTTATCGTAACCTCTAATGCAGGAACGCAATTTCACACACCAGTGGTTGCCATTGCAGGTGGTTTAGGAAGTTTTGAACCTCGAAAGCCGTTGATTGAAAATATCGAATATTACGAAGATAAAGGGGTAAAATACTTTATCAAAAATCCAGAAGAATTCAGAAATAAAAGAGTTGTAATTGCTGGTGGGGGAGACTCTGCTTTGGATTGGAGTATTTTCTTGGCCGATGTAGCTTCAGAGGTAACTTTGATTCATAGAAGAAATGAATTTAGAGGTGCTTTGGACTCAGTAGAGAAAGTACAAGAGTTGAAAAACGAAGGTAAAATCCGCATGATTACTCCTGCAGAGGTAGTTGGTGTGAATGGGACTGACCACGTAGAATCGATTGTTCTTGACGAAGAGGGAACACAAAGAACTATCGAAACCGATTATTTTATTCCGCTTTTTGGGCTTACGCCAAAATTAGGTCCTATAGCCGATTGGGGATTGGAAATCGAAAAAAATGCCATCAAAGTAAATAATGCGTTGGATTACCAAACGAATATTCCTGGAATTTTTGCCATTGGTGACGTAAACACCTATCCAGGTAAATTGAAATTGATTCTTTGTGGTTTCCACGAAGCTACTTTGATGTGTCAGGCGGCCTACCAAATCATCAATCCAGGAAAACGTTATGTGTTGAAATATACCACCGTTTCAGGAGTAGATGGATTTGACGGAACTCGTAAAGAAGCGCCAAAAGCAGTAGTAAAAGCGATTGTATAATTGCTTTTTCATCATAATACAAAGCGCTATTACTTTCGGGTTCTAGCGCTTTTTGTTTTTTGGCAACTGTTCAAATCCCACTTTTTTAAAAGGATAGTATTTAATATTTTTTTAAAGCAAAGGAATGGCGTATTTTTGCCAAGATTTTTTCCTGCTGTACGCTGTATCTTTTATTCTGAAACCCAGAATAAAAGGATGCCGCTTCCATCAGGGCTAAGGGGCAGAAAAGGATTTTTTTGCCAAGAAATAACAACAAAATAGTTTGATGAAGTGCCTTTAGGGCCAAAATAAAAAATATGTCAAAAATTCAACAAGCCATAAAAGAAAGAATTTTAGTCTTAGACGGGGCTATGGGAACGATGTTGCAACGTAACAATTTCTCGGAAGAAGATTTTCGTGGCGAACGCTTCAAAGATTTTCCACATCCGTTAAAAGGAAACAACGATTTACTTTCTATCACGCAACCCAAAGCTGTAAAACAAGTGCACCGTTTGTATTTTCAAGCGGGAGCTGATATTGTAGAAACCAACACGTTTTCAGGAACGACTATCGGTATGGCCGATTATCACATGGAAGACCTAGTGTATGAGTTGAACTATCAGTCGGCTAAAATTGCTCGTGAAGTGGCTGACGAATTTACAGATCGTCCGCGATTTGTAGCTGGTTCGATTGGGCCAACTAACAGAACGGCTTCGATGTCGCCAGATGTAAACGATCCAGGTTATCGTGCGGTTACTTTTGACGATTTGCGCGTGGCCTACAAGCAACAAGTAGAAGCTTTAATTGATGGAGGTTGTGATGTGTTGTTAGTAGAAACTATTTTTGACACCTTGAATGCCAAAGCAGCACTTTTTGCCATTGAAGAAGTAAAAGAAGAACGTAATATAGACACGCCAGTAATGGTTTCAGGTACGATTACTGATGCTTCAGGAAGAACACTTTCTGGGCAAACGGTAGAGGCTTTTTTAATTTCGATTTCTCACATTCCGTTATTGAGTGTAGGATTCAATTGTGCTTTAGGAGCTGATCAATTGAAACCGTATTTGAAACGTTTGTCTATGAACACCCAATTGAATATTTCGGCACATCCTAATGCAGGTTTGCCAAATGCCTTTGGACATTACGACCAAACACCTGAAGAAATGCAAGCCTTGATTAGAGACTATTTGCAAGATAATTTAATCAATATCATTGGAGGTTGTTGCGGCACTACTCCCGAACACATCAAAGCAATCGCCGATGTAGCGAGAGAGTTTAAACCGAGGAAGATGTAAGGGTTGATAGTTGATAGTTGTTGGTTGATAGATTGAAATCGAACAACTAATAAAAGCCAACTAACAACAATTAACCATTAACTAACAACCAGAAAAGATGGAATATATACAATTAGATGTTTGGGTTGAAACTAGGAAACTAGCTAATTTGATTTATGATGTTACTAAAAATTTTCCTAAAGAAGAAATTTTTGGTTTAGTGAATCAAATGCGAAGATGTGCCGTTTCAGTTCCGTCTAATATAGCAGAAGGTTGTGGTCGCCAAACAGCGAAAGACACGATTAATTTTTTGCATATTTCAAGAGGCTCTTTGTATGAGTTAGAAACACAATGTTATTTAGCATTGGATCAAAAATATATTGATGAAAATAATTGTACTATTATTTTAAATCAAGTTCAAACAAGTAAGAAATTGTTAAATGGATTTATCAATTATTACAAAAAAATATAATTATGGGTATTGATATTACCAACAACCAACAACCAACAACCAACAACTATTTAAAGTTGTCCGGTCTAGAGCCATTAATTATTACCCCAGAAACTAATTTTGTGAATGTGGGGGAACGAACGAATGTAACCGGTTC
>JBEENX010000007.1:0-62129 GCA_041191945.1 Bacteroidota bacterium | reverse complement strand
TAAGTTTATAGGTTTATCTCAATCGATCCACAGATTTTACAAGATCTTCATCCTTCTTGATGGCCTTATTAGCAAAACCTAATAATACGATAGCCAAGATAGGTAGAAACATCCCAATACCCTTCTCTGAAACTGCTGGAGTTTCTCCGGATAAGTTTAGTGAATGAAAAACAAATAATCCTAATAAAATTAAATTTAATATGATATTCAATCTGCCAATTACAAATTGATTTTGTCTCTTTTTATACGAAATGATACTTAAAAGAGTAAGTGTAGTACTCAATCCAAAAAGAATTACATACAATTGGTTTTGCATAAATAAAAAGTCTTTACCATCAGCCATTGTCCACAAAGGAAAAACAAATGGTAACACTCCTGTAATTACAAAAACAAGAAGTAAATATAAAGTTTGAATTCGTTGTATCATTGTTTTTAATTCTTCCACAAAAATATAGTTTCTTTTTTATAAATGCTATTGTATGATAAAAAAATATTTGTATTATTGCATCATCAAACCGTAAGCACTTCATTTACGGTCAAATAAAAAAATACCTTTTGTTTTTCACATTTTCATTCCCAAAAACGATATTAATCTAATAGAACATTCATGTTTGATATTTCTACATTAAAAGAAATGAAGCTTTCTGAGCTTCAAGAAATAGCTAAATTGGCTAAAACCATAAAATTTAACGGTGTAAAAAAAGATGATTTGATTGCTCAAATTTTAGAGCAACAAGCTAAAACTTCAGTTGTTGACAATTCTTCAAAAGAAGAAAATGCCGAAAAGCCTAAAAGAGTTCGAATTGTTCCAGCTAAAAAAGATACCACTCAGGTAACTTCTTCTGAAAGTGCTGTGGATATTGCTGTGATTTCGAATTCAAAATCGGAAGAAAATACCACTGATATTTCGAATAATAAAGGACCTAAAGCTGTTAAGTTTAACAAGTCGGCTTATGAACAAAAGCTAGCTAGAAAAGAGAAAATAACACCTAAACAAAATGAAGCTGAGCTTGAATTACCTTTGGAATCAAACTCAACAAATGAAGAGGTAGAAACTTCTACGGCTACTAAAAAAGAAAATCCAAATCAATTAAATAGACAAAATCAAAATCCAAATCAGAATCCCAACCAAAAGAATAAGAAAAATAATTTTGGACATTCTGATTATGAATTTGATGGAATTATTGAAAGTGAAGGAGTGTTAGAAATGATGCCTGATGGTTACGGTTTCTTGCGTTCATCCGATTATAATTATTTGGCTTCGCCAGATGATATCTATTTATCGACTTCTCAAATTCGATTGTTTGGTTTAAAAACGGGAGATACCGTAAAAGGAGTGGTGCGCCCTCCAAAAGAAGGAGAAAAGTTTTTTCCATTGGTTCGCGTCTTGAAAATTAACGGACACGATCCACAAGTAGTTCGTGACCGAGTGTCATTCGAACATTTAACGCCTGTTTTTCCAAAAGAAAAATTCAAATTGGCCGAAAAACAAAGTACCATTTCTACCCGAATTATTGATTTGTTTTCGCCAATAGGAAAAGGACAACGTGGTATGATTGTGGCACAGCCTAAAACAGGTAAAACAATGTTACTAAAAGACATTGCCAATGCGATTGCTGCCAATCATCCTGAAGTGTATTTGATTGTTCTTTTGATTGACGAACGCCCAGAAGAGGTAACAGACATGCAGCGTAGTGTGCGTGGCGAGGTGATTGCTTCTACTTTTGATAGAGAACCACAAGAACACGTTAAAATTGCAAATATTGTATTAGAAAAATCAAAACGATTAGTGGAATGTGGGCATGATGTAGTAATTCTTTTGGATTCGATTACCCGTTTAGCAAGAGCGTACAATACGGTTCAACCCGCTTCCGGAAAAGTATTGAGTGGAGGGGTAGATGCCAATGCGTTGCAAAAACCGAAACGTTTCTTTGGAGCTGCTCGTAATGTAGAAAACGGAGGTTCATTAAGTATTATTGCAACGGCTTTGACCGAAACAGGTTCTAAAATGGACGAGGTTATTTTTGAAGAATTCAAAGGAACTGGTAATATGGAATTGCAATTGGATAGAAAAATTGCTAATAAACGTATCTTCCCAGCTATTGATTTAACGTCTTCAAGTACGCGTAGAGACGATTTATTGTTAGATCCACAAACTTTACAACGTATGTGGATTATGCGTAAATACCTTTCAGATATGAATCCTGTTGAAGCAATGGATTTTATCAACGACCGATTCAAAAAAACCAGAAATAACGAAGAGTTTTTGATTTCAATGAATGATTAATGCTACATATAATGAAATAAAAAAAAGTCCCAATTTGGGACTTTTTTTATGTTTAGCATTTTATGTTAAGTGTTTTTACGTTCTAATAAAGCCATGTAAAAACCATCAAAACCTGATTCTGAAGCCAATATTTTTCGGTCTTCAATAAACTGAAATTGTTTGCCAATTTCCGTAGTTAAGAAACGTTGTACCTGTTCTTGGTTTTCCGAAGGTAAAATTGAGCAAGTGGCATACACTAATTTTCCGCCTGGTTTTACAATTTTAGAGTAGTTTTCTAATACCTCTGCTTGAACTTTTCTGATATTATCGATGAATTCAGGTTGTAATTTCCACTTGGCATCAGGGTTTCTTTTTAAAACCCCTAAACCACTACAAGGTGCATCAATCAAAACACGATCGGCTTTTTCATGTAGTTTTTTAATCACTTTAGTGGAGTCAATAATTCGGTATTCAATATTGAAAGCACTATTTCTTTTGGCTCTCAATTTCAATTGTTTTAATTTACTTTCGTATAAATCCATAGCAATTAATTGCCCTTTGTTTTCCATTAAAGAAGCAATATGCAAGGTTTTTCCTCCCGCACCTGCACAAGTATCAACTACGCGCATTCCAGGTTTTACATCCAAGAAAGCAGCCACTAATTGTGAATTAGCATCTTGTACTTCAAACAAACCTTGTTTGAAAGCATCGGTCAAAAATACATTGGCTCTTTCTTTAAGAACCAAAGCATCAGGCTGGTCTTTTAAATATTCGGTTTCGATATTCAAATCCATCAAAATGGCTTTCAACTTTTCTTTAGTAGTTTTTAGTGTATTCACACGAAGAATTACTTTAGCCGGTTGGTTTTGAGCGGTAATTTCTTTTGACCACACCTTTTCTCCTAATTCTTTTACACCCAGTTCGTCCATCCAATCTGGAATAGATTCTTTGAAGGTTCTAATTTTAGACAATTCATCAAAACGGCCTTTTATTTTTCGTTCGGGAGTACCGTCTAATTGACGCCAATCTGGAATTGGATATCCTCTCAAAACCGCCCAAACTGCAAAAATTCGCCATAAGTTGTCTCTGTCAAAAGGCTCTTTAACTTCAGCAATTTCAGAATACAATCGTTTCCAACGTACAATTTCATAAATTGTTTCGGCAACAAATTTTCTGTCAGAACTTCCCCAACGTTTGTCTTTTTTCAAGGAACGAGCCACAACTTTGTCCGCATATTCTCCTTCGTTGAAAATAGCGTTTAAAGCGTCAATGGTTGTATAAACTAAATTTCGGTGTAATCTCATTTTAAATAATTGAAGTGCAAAGGTACTATTTATTGATTGGAAAGCTAAATTTTAATGTTTTAAATAAAAAGACACTGTCGCAAAACAGTGTCTTTAGTGGGTAATATAAGATGAGTTTTATTTTACTCGTGTTAGTCCAATGTTTTCTGGTGCATGAAGAACTAGTGGGAATTTTTCAATCTTCACAGAGCTACTGTCTAATCCAAAGGCTCTTTCTTCAGATAAACTTAGTTTTTTAATGAAGAAATACGAATTCATAACTAATTTTTCGTGCCATAATAAATCGCTATCATTGGATAAGAATTTTTCAGACAATACAAATTTGAAATCTCCAAGAATGTTGTTTTTATTCAAGGATTCGTAACGGCTAGTAATATCCACTTCACCTTTTTTCACCATATCTTTCAACACCTCACGGAACATCAAGTTAATTTTAGTTGGCTCTCTAAATCCTAAGTTGAAATCGACACGGTACAAATCGTCTTTTAAGATTTCTGTTACTTTGTATTCTGTTTTGTACGGTTCTGTTAAGATATTCACGTGAACAAACCAGTAAATATCGGCTCTTTTAGGTCTTTTTTGAAGAATAGAATACATTACTTTTTCTTCTATTTCATCTACTCTTCCCGCATTGGTCATGTAAACCAAATGGGTCGCATATTTTGGAATAGACAAATCAGCGCTTAATTCACTAAGTACTTTTTTGTAGTCTTCAATTCGAACAATTTTAGTGTATGATTTATTGATTTTTTTAGCTAGATACCAAATGGTCATCACTGAAATTAATAGTATTGCTATAAAAAGAGTCACATAACCACCTTCAGCAAATTTAGTTACATTGGCCGCTAGAAAGCTAAATTCAATCATCAAATAAATACCAATTATAGGCACAAATAAGAACCATTTTACTCTTTTCATAATAAGGTAATAGTTCAATAAAAGAGTCGTCATAATCATGCATAGAATGATAGCTAAACCATAAGCATGTTCCATGTTACTTGATTCTTCGAAATGTAAAACTATGCCCACACAACCAAAAAACAATAACCAGTTAATAGAAGGAATGTATAATTGTCCTTTTAATTCTGTTGGGTATTTAATTTTGACTTTTGGCCAAAAATTCAATCGCATTGCTTCGTTAATTAAAGTAAATGAACCGCTAATTAAGGCTTGAGAGGCAATTACCGCAGCTAAAGTTGCTACAACTATTCCGATAGGTTGAAACCAATCGGCCATGATTAAATAAAATGGATTTCCATTTTTTCCACCAAGACTTGCTAATGTTTGTCCTTCGTGGTGAATCAAATAAGCTCCTTGCCCAAAATAATTTAATACCAATGCTGTTTTTACAAAAATCCAACTGATACGAATGTTTTTTCGTCCGCAATGTCCCATATCGGAGTACAATGCTTCGGCACCTGTAGTACATAAGAATACAAAACCAAGAACAAAGAAGCCATCAGGATGAACTGAAAGTAAACGATAAGCATAATATGGGTTTAAGGCATGAAGCACTTCAATATGGTGAAAGATTTGGATACCACCCAATACAGCAAGCATGGTAAACCAAATTAACATCATTGGAGCAAAGAATTTACCCACTAATTTAGTTCCAAATTGTTGTATGGTAAATAATACGAACAAAATTCCAATAACGATAGGTATCGTATTAATTTCTGGATAAAAGGTTCTAACTCCTTCAACAGCAGAGGAAACAGAAATAGGAGGGGTGATAATTCCATCGGCTAATAAAGCACTTCCTCCAATAATGGCAGGAACAATCAGCCACCGTATTTTGGTCTTTTTTACTAAGGCATAAAGGGCAAAAATTCCACCTTCGCCATGATTATCAGCACTTAACGTGATGAGTACGTATTTAATAGTGGTTTGTAGAGTAAGTGTCCAAAAAACACACGATATTCCTCCTAAAACAATATCGGCATTTATTGTATGGTCACCAAGGATTGCTTTCATTACATACAAAGGAGAAGTTCCAATGTCACCATAAATAATTCCTAAAGAAACTAATAGACCACCCAGTGTTAATTTACTGTGAAGGTCTTTGTGCGCTACGCTCATGATATTTAATTAAAAAGTGGGCAAATTTACTCTTTTTAAATATATTAGGATAAAAAATAACAAAAAAAACACAGCGTTTAGGCTGTGTTTGTATTAATTCTATTTTAAGATTAATTTCTTCGAAAGTTTCCTCTTGAGTTTCTATTGTTTTCTCGTATTGTAGGGGTAGCAACATATTGTGTATTATTTCGATTAATTTCTACTTCGTTGATTTCTATAGCCCTTTTAGGTAGGTTGTCTCTGGTATAATTATTTCGTTGTGGCTCGTTATCCATTTTATTTGAATAGGGATTGTTATTTCTTCTTTCATTGTTGAATTCGTTGTTACGTCGTGATGCTCTATTATCGTTGAATTCGCGACGGTTTGATTCGTGTCTTGCTCGGTTTGAGTAATTGTAATTTGGATACTGATTCCCGTATGTTCTTATGGTTGGATAGTATCGATTAGAATTTATATTGCCGTAGAATCTGTTGTGATTCAAATAGAAATTAATGTTTTTACGGTATCTATAGGTTGGATATGGATTCCAAGAATAATACTGTTTTGGGTAATAATTCCATTTCCAATTAGAATAATACGGGCGGTAATTTGAATTCCAAAATATACTCAATAGTGTAGGAGTTGTATAGAAAGTTGGTTGGTAAATACAGTTACTACCGTATAACTCTATGTTTCCAATGATTTGCACAGTAATAGCGTTATAGTTGTCTTTTGTAACATTAATAGTCGCAACATCTTGGTACGTATCACGGTCAAGAACAGCTTGAATTAAAATAAGATGCGTTCTGTTTTCGATGGATTCAACTACTCGTAAGTAATCCACTTCATTGTCGTTATTCAAATCTAAATTTGATAATTGAAGGTTAGGATCATTTAAACGCATTTCAAAGTCTTCTAAATTTTGAGATTTGCCAAACTGTGATGCAATAGCTCTTAAATCTAAATTAGCATTGTTATCAGAGTTGGTGGCGTTGATTTGGATGTTGTTTTGTGCCTGTGCTTGTATCACAATTAAAGTTCCAATTAGTGTCCAAAAGAATACATTCGGTTTCATAAGAAAATGATTTAATATTACTATTTATGACTTTCCAATTACTGTGCCAATAAAAAAATAATGTTGGCTATAGATTTTAATTAATTGTAATTTAGCCATCTAAATTTTTTGTTTTATGAAGAAAATAATTTTTGTTTTTAGTGTTGCTTTTCTTTTGTGCTCTTGTGGTTTAAGAATACTACATCAAAATAAACATTTTGTTTCTGTAGCAATTGATACTTTATTACAAGATAAAATTAGTATTCGTGCTTTAGTTTTGGATAAAGAAAAAATTTGGTATGCGGCTGATAAATCTAGATTTGGATGCATTGATTTGAATTCAAATCAAAAGAAAGAAATCCAAATTCCCACTGAAAAAAATAATGAGTTTAGAAGTATTGCTCAAACTAATAAGTATCTATTTGTTTTAAGTGTAGCTAATCCGGCTTTGTTATACCGAATTTCAAAGGAAGATTTGAGTTATGAGTTGGTATACCAAGAAAATCACGAAAAAGTATTTTATGATAGTTTGCAATTTTGGAATAATGTAGAAGGCATTGCCATTGGAGACCCAATCGAGGGTTGCTTTTCTGTAATAATCACACGTGATGGCGGTAATTCGTGGCAAAAAGTACCTTCAAGTCAATTACCAAAATTAGTTGAAGGTGAAGCGGCTTTTGCGGCAAGTAATACCAATATTATAATTAAAGGAAATGCTACTTGGCTTGTGTCTGGAGGGAAAAAATCAAGAGTGTTTGTGTCTAAAAATAAAGGAAAAACGTGGTCTGTTACTGAGACGCCAATTATTCAAGGAAAACAAATGACGGGAATTTTTACAGCCGATTTTTATAATTCTAAAATTGGTTTTGTCTCAGGAGGAAATTATGAAGTCTTAACTCAAAATTTTGATAATAAAGCTCAAACACGTGATGGAGGAAAAACTTGGCAATTGGTGGCTCAAAATCAAGGTTTCGGCTATGCTTCTTGTGTACAATATATTCCGGGGAGTAATGGTGAAGAATTGGTTAGTGTGGGCGCTTCGGGTTTGTATTATTCTCATGATGGAGGGAATAATTGGAAACAATTTAGCACAGATGGAAGTTTGTATACCATTCGATTTTTAAACGCTTCAACTGCAATTGCCGCAGGTAAAAATAAATTGATTCGTATTTATTTTAAGTAAAACAACCATCTGTAAAGATGGTTGTTAAAGGTGTTTTTAAGATTTTTTTATTCTTTTTTATTTCCACGATCTCTATATTGGCGCAAAAGTTTTCTATTAAAATCTTCTTCAGATTTTTTAAGTTTTATAATCTTTGAAGCAGGGAGAACACTTCGTAGTGAAGCAGTTAATTTTTTGCGAAGCATAAATAGTTCTTCATCATTACTTTCCATTTGATTTAAGAAAGTATTGGCTTCTTTTTCAGACATCTGATTTACAGATCCATCTTTTATTTTTTTTATAAAAGCACCCATTTTTTGATGTCTTAATTCAAATTGTTTGTCTTCAAAAGCATTATATACAGGCCAAAATTTTTCGGCTTCTGAAGAAGTTAAGTCTAATTCGGTGGTTAAAAACGCTACTTTCATAGCCCTAATTTGTTCTATTTTTTCTTTCATTCTTTCGCTTTGTGCGTAGAAATTGAAAGTGGTAAATAATACAAGTATTGGTAGTATTCTTGATAGTTTCATAATATTGATTTTTATAAATTTATTCTGAAATAAGTCTTTCTAGATCTGGGTTTGTAGTTAAAATAGCTTCTACAGTTTCATCTTTTAAGCCTATGTTATAGTGAATCTTATCTATTTCAGTATCTTCTAATTCACTAATTAGTTCATACGGATTAATATCCGTTTGATAGGTCAAATGATTTTCTAAAGTGGTTGCATCTAATTCTTCTGCAGAAGTTGAAAATTGGTGGTAAACAGGTAATAGTAAACTAACTACTAAAATAGCAGCTACTGCATAGAATAGATTTTTCCTTCTTTGAAAGAGAGAGATGACGTTATTTTTTTCTTCAGGTAATTGTGAAATAACCTTTTCAGAAAAACCATCAAAATAGTGATCTGGAATTATAAATCCAGATTGTATTTTTGGTTCGTTTTCTAATTTAAATTTTTTCATAACAATGGTTTGACTACAAAGAGTTTAAAAGGTTTAATTTGAAGTAATATACGCTTCTATTTTTTTTACAGCATGATGATACGAAGCTTTTAAGGCTCCGACAGATGTGTCTAAAATAACAGCTATTTCTTCATATTTTAGTTCTTCAAAATATTTCATTTTGAATACTAATTGTTGTTTAGTAGGCAATAATGCAATTGCTTTTTGTAATTTGATTTGAATTTCATTTCCGTCAAAATAGACATCGGCTTTTAAATTGTCGATCGTTTTGTTTTGTAATTCTTCGGTTGTAGTTTTATTTTTTTGTGCTTTTTGTTTGATAAAAGTCAACGATTCATTAGTCGCTATTCGGTACATCCAAGAAAACAGTTTACTGTCTCCTTTAAAGTTTTTTAGATTTTGAAATACTTTTATAAATGTGTTTTGTAACACATCATCCGTATCATCATGATTCAATACAATATTTCGAATATGGTGGTAGAGCGGTTTTTGATAAGTGAGCAAGAGTTTTTGAAACGCTTCGTTTTGCGTTTTCGGGTTTAATAATTCCTGAATAAATTCTTGTTCTTCTTGCAAGATTTTTGTTTAACTGATTAGAATACAATTTATCCCAAAGGTTTAATCGAAAGATTAAATTTCAGATGAATTTGTTTCTGTTTCTGGATTTGGGATTTCTTCAGTTACGGGAACTACTTTAGGAGCTACCTTTTTTTGCTTTATAGGTAAATAAATTTCAGTTTTCCATTTGGAAGGATTTTTAACATCTGATTTACTTATAGTAAAGATTTCTAAATGCGAAAATCTAAAATCTGGAGTAATTACGTTTCTGTTTAGATATGATTTTGATTTAGCAAGTGCTTCTTTGCTGTGTGAGTAATCTCCTTTTAGAGTTACTTTTATAGCTGGGAAAGCGTCTAATTGATCAGACATAATATCACTACCTTCACTAGTCATAATGGCCTCCTTAATAGGTACACAGATAGATATTTTAGCGAGTCCATTTTTGTCATCATAGGTATGATAAATCACAAATGGTTTGCCATTTAATTCAATTTTATTTTGTTTGCAAAAATTGATAATTTTAGGAAATACAATTCGGGTATTTTTTACAACAGCACTAATTTTGCTTGTAAAGCTTTGTTTTAAATAAGGGGTGCCAAGTTTAGTAACAATACCGTCTTCTTTAATTGAATAGGTGTTAATTTCATAATCTAAGCTTTTATCTAAATTAATTAAACTGTTTTCAAATAAACTACCTATTATTCTAGTTGCACCACCATGTAATGCCGTGTAAATCTTATAAGAAAAACTCATTTCGCCTTTCGATTTTAAGGTAACTTTTGTACCTCCTAAAGTATCTTTGAATATCCAAGTAGTATTGAATTCAGAACCATTCCAGTCCATTTTTTGGGTGATGCTATCATTTTCTTTCACAGAGAAAGTCTGAACAGTACCAGTTCCTTCTGTACCTTCCCATGTACATCTTGCACCTTTGCCAATAGTGGTTTTATAGAAGTGTACCTTCAGTGTTACATCCTCCACCATAAAAGCCATAAAATCTCCCCAATTTTGGTAATCATTTACGTAATTATAAAGGTTCGATTTTGTGGTATGAATTATTTTACTTTTCTCAATAACGAAATGCCCTTTTTGTGTTGCTATAAAAACAGAAAAAGAAACAAAACTGAGTAAAAGTAAAAGCAAGATGTATTTTAAGATTTTCATGTTGGGTATAAATTGGGTTTCTTAAGTAAAGTTAGTTTTTTTATCTCAAAATAACAGCAAGGATAAAAAATAAACTATCGTTTGAAGAAAATCTTGATCACAAACAGTAATCCTATAAAAAGTAAAAAACCTAACAAAATCTTATAATTTCCTTTATAAAAGAGTTGGTGTAACTGAGCGTCTTTTCTATAAGCAAAAAACATTACGATTACAAAGGCTATAAAAAAAAGGAGTCCGAAGATTAATTGTCCTGTACTAAACATGTGTTGATAAATTTTATAGCAAATTTAGTCAATTGTTTAAGAATAGTTCTTAATTTTCGAATTCATTTAATAGATTAATTATGCAAAAACAAATTAAAGCGGTGACGGAATTTCATACCGCGTTCCAAATAGGACATAGTGAGACTCCAATTGCCGATTTGGGAGTAACCAAAAAACAGCTTCGTTATAATTTAATGAAAGAAGAAAACGAAGAATACCTTGAAGCAGTATTAAATAATGATTTGGTCGAAATTGCAGATGCTTTAGGCGATATGATGTACATTCTTTGTGGAACTATTATTGAGCATGGTTTACAACATAAAATTGAAGAAATATTTGATGAAATTCAGCGTTCTAACATGAGTAAGTTAGGCGAAGATGGTAAGCCAATTTATCGTGAGGATGGAAAAGTTATGAAAGGGCCAAATTATTTTAAACCTGATTTTTCTAAAATTTTAGGGGAATAACAATTGTTAATTATAGGATATAAAAAAAGCGATTTTTGTTTAAAAATCGCTTTTTTTATTTTGCTGTACACAGTTATACTTTTACAGTCCAACCAAAAGTGTCTTCGGCTAATTTATTTTGAATGTTAGTCAATTTCAATTTCAAATCGCCTGCAACTGAATTTTCTAATTTTGGTAATTCGTAGTAATGATCTTTATACGAGAATCCAGCAATTGGACTAATAACAGCTGCTGTTCCAGCTCCAAAAATTTCTTTCAAACTTCCATTTTTAGCTGCTTCAACTAATTCATCAACTAATACTGAACGAATTTCAACATTGATACCTTCTCTTTTGGCAAGATCAATAAGTGTTTTTCTAGTAACCCCATCAAGAATTCTTTCACTAGTTGGCGCTGTAAATAAAGTGTCGTTAATTCTAAAAAACACATTCATTGTACCTGCTTCTTCTAATTTAGTATGTGTAGCATCGTCAGTCCAAATAACTTGTTGGAAACCTTCTTTGTTGGCTAAATTAGTAGGATAGAATTGACCCGCATAATTCCCAGCCGCTTTTGCAGCTCCAATTCCGCCATTTGCGGCTCTACTATAATGTTCAGCAACAATTACTTTTACTTCGCCTGCATAGTATGATTTAACAGGAGATAAAATAATCATGAATTTATAGTTGTCAGAAGGATTGGCAATTACACCTGTACCTGTCCCAATCATGAAAGGTCTAATGTACATTGAATTTCCGTTTCCTTTTTTTACCCAAGCTTGGTCAATTTTAAGTAACTCTTTCAATCCGTTCATGAAAATTTCTTCAGGAACTTCTGGCATAGCCATTCTCACAGCTGATTTGTTAAAACGTTTAAAGTTTTCATCGGGTCTAAATAACCAAATGGCATCTTGCTCATCTTTGTAGGCTTTCATCCCCTCAAAAATTGCTTGTCCGTAGTGAAATACTCGTGTTGATGGATCTACTAAAAAAGGAGCGTAAGGCTTAATTATTGGTGTTTGCCATTCACCATTTTTAAAATCACATTCAAATAAATGGTCTGTAAAAACAGCTCCAAAACTTAAATTTTCAAAATCTACTTCATTAATCTTTGAAGTAGTTGATTGTATAATTTCAATTTTTTTGTTTTGAGTTGCACTCATAATAACGAATAGTTTTTTAAGATACTTAAAGTAATAAGAAGTACTTATTACATTATGGATTTGCTAAATCCTTTTATGATTACAAAATTAAACAAAAAACGATAAAAAACTTGTCAAAATAGTATTAATTATAGCAGTTAACTGCGATTTATATATATTTAAAAATAATCATATAATTGGCATTGATTTATGGGAATTGTATAAAAAATATGCTTTTTTTTCGAATGAAACGTTTTTGTTTTAACTAATTTTGAGCATAAAATATAAGGCTTGTATAGTATTAATTTTAAAAATAATTCATTTGGAAAGAGAAATTATCCAAACACTTGATGGTTCGACAACCATTTATTTAAAAGAATGGGAGGAATGTTATCATTCAAAACACGGAGCCATTCAAGAAGCACAACACGTTTTTATTCAGAATGGGCTTTCACTATTTCCGAATCAATCGGTATCCATTTTAGAAATAGGATTCGGAACGGGGTTAAATGCTTTCATGACATTTTTAGCATCTAAAAAATTAAATCAGACTATTCAGTATGTAGGAGTAGAAGCATATCCTGTTGCTGTTTCAGAAATTCTAGAGATGAATTATACTATCCAATTAAACGCTACTAATCAAGAACAACTGTTTCAATTTATGCATGAAAGCAATTGGGAAGAGAAAATTAATTTAGATTCTGATTTTGAATTGATTAAGCGGAAACAATTTTTTCAAGATATCGATGATTCAGAACAATTTGATTTGATATATTTTGATGCTTTTGGTTATAGAGTACAACCTGAATTGTGGAGTACTGCGATTTTTAAAAAAATGTACAATGCTCTTAAACCAGGGGGTAAATTAGTTACTTATGCTGCACGGGGCGTGGTAAAAAGAAGTATGATGGAAGTAGGATTTACAGTTGAGAAATTGCCTGGACCTCCAGGGAAACGAGAAATGTTTAGAGCGAGTAAAGCAGAAGTGGCTTTTTAATTTAGAATAAAATAAATTACTTAAAACTTCGTTAAATAATTTAGTTCGCATTTTATATGATGTAATTTTATATCAATATAAAATGAAAGTTTAACCCAAAATTGAATTCATTATGACAAAAGTAATGCTTGACTACACCAAATCTATTCTAGAAAGAGTCAGTTTTGATCCGACACTTTTTTACAAAGAATTACAGAAAGCAATTAAAACTTTGCTGCCCTACGAGATGGAACAATTAAAGGAATGGTTGTTTAGATTTACACGCGAAAAACCAGAATTAAAACCTTGTTTGCAAGTAATCAATACATAAAAAAGGAACCTTTACAGGTTCCTTTTTTATTTTTTTTGGATTGGACTAATAATTTCAACGTTTTGGAAAACGATAGCACCTTTTATAACTCCAGCAATTGTACTTCGTAAAGCATCTATAATATGAATTTTTAGTTCACTTTTAGGGAAAATTAAACTCACTTCACGAGCCGGTTTGGGTTCTTTGAAATGGCGTAATTTCTTTTTATCAGTATCTTTTAAATCTAAGGTATGTAGGTAGGGTAGTAGGGTAGTACCTAAACCTTCATCGGCTAATTTGATTAGCGTTTCAAAACTACCACTTTCAATTTGAAAATGATTAATCTCATTGCGACTATTGTTTTTGCATAAATTTAGAATACCATCTCTAAAACAATGCCCGTCTTGTAATAAAAGGATTTCATCTAAATTCAAGTCGGTAACTTCAATTTCTTGTTTTTGATAATGTTGGTGACCTTCAGGAATATAGGCTACAAAGGGTTCAAAATACAAAACAATTTCTTTAATTTTTTCTTCTTCTAATGGTGTGGCAGCAATTGCGGCATCTAAATGACCGTTATTTAATTTTGTAATAATCTCCTCGGTATTTAATTCCTCAATAATTAGTTTTACTTTTGGATATTTTTTTATAAAATTATTTAAAAACATTGGGAGTAAAGTGGGCATAATTGTTGGGATGATACCTAATCGAAATTCGCCACCTACAAATCCTTTTTGTTGCTCAACAATATCTTGAATTCTGTCGGCTTCATTAACAATATTTTTAGCTTGGCTTACTATTTTTTGACCAATATCGGTCAGTTGAATGGGTTTTTTAGTTCGGTCAAAAATTTGAATATTCAGTTCTTCTTCAATTTTTTGAATTTGCATGCTTAAAGTAGGTTGTGTAACAAAGCATTTATCTGCGGCTAGTGTAAAGTTTTTGTGCTCAGCAACAGCTAAGACGTATTTGAGTTGTGTGATTGTCATTGTATAATGAATTTTGATACAAAAGTATAAAAACAATTAGTTTAACTTATACTTAATGAATTTATTTTTGATTAAATAGTTGTTTAAGCTTTAGACATAGAAAATAAATGATGGAAATGGTTTTTTTGTGAACAAAAGAATCTAATTTTAGACTACATTTGACTTCATTAAAACTTTAGGTTATGAGCAATGATTTTTACAAAAAGATATTAGATAATAATAAAAAGTGGGTAGAAAATTCTTTGGCACTTGATCCTAATTATTTCCAAAATTTAGCTGAGAGACAAACTCCTCCTTTGCTTTGGATAGGGTGTTCAGATAGTAGGGTTCCTGCCAATGAGATTGTAGGTGCTAAGCCAGGGGAAGTGTTTGTACATCGAAATATTGCCAATATGGTAATTCATTCTGATATGAATATGTTAAGTGTATTGGATTATGCAGTCAATGTTTTGAAAGTAAAACATATTATTGTTTGCGGACATTACGGTTGTGGTGGGGTTCAGGCAGCTATGAATAACCAATCGATAGGAATAATTGATAACTGGATTAGACACATAAAAGATATTTATCGTTTGCATAAAATGTATTTGGATAGTATTGAAGATGAACAAGAACGTTTCAATGCTTTTGTTGAGGTTAATGTAAAAGAACAAGTTTTTGATCTAGCCAAAACATCAATAGTGCAATCAGCATGGAAAGCAGGACAAGAATTAACCCTTCACGGTTGGGCTTACGGACTGAATTCAGGATTTGTAACCGACTTGGATGTTAACTTTAGTTCGGATGTTGATTTAGATGAAGTCTATCAATTAAAATTTTAATCTAAATTGGATTTGTCTTACATGGTATAATGAATAATAGAGAGGTAAATAGGCATTCCTATAGTAATATTTACTGGGAAAGTTACAGCTAATGCCATTGGAAGATATAAACCTGGATTCGCTTTAGGGACCGTTATTTTCATTGTAGCAGGTACAGCAATATAAGAAGCACTAGCCGCAAGAATTGCAAAGATAAATCGGTTTGCAATTTCTGAAGTCACTAATGAGCTTATCATAGCGAAAAGACATCCATTGACTATTGGGATGACAAAGGCAAAAACAAATGGAAACCAGCCACAATTAAAAAACGATTTCAATTTTCTTCCACTTGAAATTCCCATGTCTAGTAAAAAAATAGCTAAAAATCCTTTGAATAAATCGTTTGTAAATGGTTTGATACCTTCTGCTTGTTTTGCATCGGCTAAGTATCCAATAATCAAGCTACCTAGAATAAGTAATACACTACCATTGGTTAAAGAATGTTTTAAAATTGATTTTTGATTTATTTTCTTCTTTTCTGTGTTTTGAAAAATAGAGATAAGAAGTAAACCTATAATTATTGCGGGAGACTCCATTAGTGCCATTATAGCTACCATATGACCATGAAGTTTAAGCTGGTGTGCCTCTAAATAGGATACTGCTGTTACAAAAGTTACAGCACTTACTGAACCATAAGCCGCAGCTATTGCACCCGCATCAAATACATTTAGTTTTCTTTTTAGTATAAAGAAAGTATATAAAGGAATTAGTGCTGAAATGGCTATTCCTAAAAGCATGGACCAAATAATTTCACTTGTAAATTCTTCATGAGAAAGTTCTTGTCCTCCTTTAAATCCAATAGCAAAAAGTAGGTACAACGAGATAAATTTTGAAGAGTTTTCAGGAATTGCTAAATCACTTTTAAGATAAACAGCAATTATTCCAAGTACAAAGAAGAGAAGAGCTGGATTTGTTAAATTTTCAATTAATAGATTAGTATTCATATAGTTTTAATTTTTTAAAAAGTCATTCTATTTATGTTTTTGAATATGTAATAATCTAATTTTGATTTATAAATTTTCATTTTGAATTATTAATTTCATATTTCGGTTACAGCTCTAAAAAGTCTGTCATTTATTGATTTTCCTAAATTGAAGTCGGGTAATTTTTCAATTAAAATTAGATCAAGATTCAATTTATCTAATTGGTGTAAGTAATTATATAGGTTTTTTGCAGCCTCATTGTAATCTCCTCTTGGTGATAGTACATATTGAATATTTTTGTCGTGTGTATCAATCGTATTGTTGAAACTTAGAATACCTATTTTTTTTTCATTCATTAATTTTAGATGTTCAGTTATGTTATCAACAAGATAGGCTTTTGTTTTTGGTGCATAATGTCTCGAAAACATACCAGGTGCATCAGGAGTATGATTATTATTTGTTATGATTTTGAGGGGACCAACAATCTTTTCAATACTATTTATTGAAAGTGCGCCATGACGAAATAATATGGGTGATTCATTTTCGAATCCTATGATAGTTGACTCAATTCCTTTTGTGCAATTCCCCCCATCTAGAATTAGTTTTATTTTATTATTAAAATAATCCAACACATGTTTTGAACAGGTAGGACTAATTGATCCAAAAGGATTGGCGCTAGGTGCTGCAATTGGATAATCAATATAGTCTAATAATTCTTGTGTTATTGGGTGATCAGGAACTCTAACAGCAACAGTATTTTTTCCTGCTGTAATTAGATTTGATATTTTACTTTGTTTTTTTAATATCAGTGTAAGTGGTCCAGGCCAAAAATGATTAGCAAGTTTTAACGCAGATTCAGGAATATTAGTTGCAATATCAGTGAGTTGATCAATTGATTTGAGATGAACTATTAAGGGGTTATTACTAGGTCTTTCTTTAATTTTAAAAATGGCTTCTATTGCATTTTCATTGTAAATACTAGCCGCTAGCCCATAGACTGTTTCTGTCGGTATTGCTATAACATGCCCTCTGTTTAGTTCTTTTCCTGCTTTTTGAATATTTTTAGTTACAATTGTCATTTTATTACGGATTACAATAGTCACAATACATAGGGTCTTCTGTTTTCTTTTTGTTAGGAAATTTTTCTTCTTGAATGAAGTTACATTTTGTACAGATATAAGTAACACTTAATGTTGAACGTGTTGCAGATCCACATAAACTGCAAGGCAATCCCTGATTAACGTTTTTAATATCAAAACCTGGGGTTTGGCAACTCGGACATTTTGATTGTATTTTTTGTACTAATTTGATGCTTGCCTTTTTGATAATATTCATTCGAGTTGGATTAAAGTGTGCTCTCATGTCTGTTTCCACGTATACTCTTCCGAATGAATCTATCATTTTATTAAATAAGCGTAGTAAAGAAGAATGGTTATTTACTCCCTTATGTATTGCACTCCAATTTGTTTGATCTGATTTAAGAATTAGACCATGTGATGGAAATTTTACTTGTTTACAGAATTCTTTTAATTCGAATTCGTCATTTATATATTGACCACTAAAGTTTGTTTCAGTACTTAATTCTTTTGCAACTATTTCAATATTATTTTTTAGGTCTAGAAATAGCAATACTTCTTCATTTCCTGGTATGAAAAATAACGATGGATGTCTGCCAAATGAACCTTCACTAGCAATGGCCAGATCAACATTGTGCATTGTCATAGCATTTATACATTTGCTTCGCAATGTAGATATCACATCATTTTCTCTTTCTACTTCTCCAGAAAATGTTCCTAAAGAGTCAGTATCAAAAAGTGTATTTTTAATACAATTTACCCCTATGGCATCTTCAATTAAAGGTGCAATTATTTTTTCTTTTTGGTGTTGAGTTGCAATTATTAATTTACGTCCTTGAAACATTTATTTTATTTTGATTTCAAATTCACATTTCAGTTCTACCACTTGTTCATTTGATTGTATTTTATTTAAAAGTTGGTTTATGGTTAATTTCATATCATTCAATTCTTCAATTCTATTTTTTGAATGTGAAGGATTTAAGTTAAATCGAATACTATTACTAAATCCTTCCAAATCATGATATTGTATTTTGTTAATAATCATTGAATTAAGTAGGTTTTTTGCGTCATCGGGAGTAAAAACTCCGTTGATTAATTGAAATTTGGAATTTTTTTTCATCTGTTTAAAGTTTAATATTAAATGTTTTAAGCAAATAAGTAGATATAAATAAAGATGATGCTAACAGCGCTGTGGACCATATAGAAAAATTAGACAGTATATTTACTAGTATCCCTACAGATAGTATGATAATGATTGATAGTAGTATTGTGTTTGTTTTTTTGTTTTTGAGCTTGTTTTTATTTGATATCATTATGTGTGAGATTTATTTCTTTGCAAAATTCAGAGTAATAAATCATAAATTTTTATTTATATTTGTTATGTTTTTAATAAATATATTTTATGAATTATACTTTGCATCAACTGAAAGTCTTTTTAAAAGTTTCAAAAACTAAGAGTATAACTAAAGCTTCAGAAGAGCTATATTTATCTCAACCAGCCGTTTCTATTCAGCTGAAAAATTTTCAAGATCAGTTTGATATTCCATTAACAGAAGTTATTGGGAGAAAATTATACATTACTGATTTTGGAAAAGAAATTGCTTTTGCTGCAGAACAAATTATTAATGAAGTTGATAAAATCAACTACAAAACACTTTCTTATAAAGGAATTTTATCTGGAATTTTAAAATTATCTGTAGTATCTACCGGTAAGTACGTTATGCCTTATTTTTTGAAAGAGTTTATGAATACAAATAAAGGTATTGAATTGGAAATGGATGTCACCAATAAATTGAAAGTAATTAAATCTCTAAAAAATAATGAAATCGATTTTGCCTTAGTCTCGAGTGTTCCAGAGGACATTAGTATAGATTTTGAATCCTTATTATTGAATAAATTATTCCTTTTTGGAAATAAAGATTTAGTCATAGATAAAACTCAAACAATTGAAAAATCTCTTGTTGATATTCCGCTTATTTATAGAGAAGAAGGTTCGGCGACTCGATATTATATGGAAGAATATCTTAAAAATAAAGGTTTTTTTGTCAAAAGTAAACTACAATTAACCTCAAATGAGGCCGTAAAACAAGCTGTGATATCAGGATTAGGGGTTTCTATAATGCCTTTAATTGGTTTAAAAAACGAACTAGAAAATGAAGATGTTAAAATAATCGAGGCAGAAGGTTTACCATTAATTTCTAATTGGAAATTAATTTGGTTAAAAGATAAAAAAATGAGTCCTGTGGCATCAGCTTATCTTCATTACATTAGAGAAAATAAGGAGCAATTAAATGAAAAACAATTTTCGTGGATTAATAATTATTAGTCGTCCAAATTTTCATTGAATGCAGAAGGAAGTAGGGTAGGGATAAATTTAATTAGCAAAGGCAATAATAAACTCCCTCCCGGTAAGAGAAAAATAGTTAAAGAAGGGATTGTTTTACAAATGTCGAGTAATTGTTTTTTAATTTTTTTCTTCTCTTTGTCATTTAAATCTCTTCTGGCAGAATAGGCTAATAATACCATCAATTCTTTACTTTGAATAATTTCTTTAACTAAACGAGTTTTATTTCTAGTAATAAGAGTTACTACGCTTTGGGTAGTTTGATCGTAAAAATGTTTTACAGGATTGGAATAATTAAAGTATGGAATCTCTTTTTTATGTTTAGATATAAAGCTATTCGTATCGTGTATACTTTGTTTTACGAATTCGTCAGAAATAGAAAGAACTTCTGCTAATTGATATAAAAAATAAGATTCATTTTTTTCTAAAACACCATCATTCCAAAGTGCCATTCCAGCAATATCAATTAGGTATTTTTTTTCTAATTCATTGGTAAAAAACGCTAATTGGAGGCTGTCTAAAGTTAAAGTAGAGTTTTTAGAAAATTTACTATAGCGAATAGAGGCTTCAAAAAGTTTGATTAATAAATCGTCATACTGTGATTTATTGGTTTTTATCTTTAAAGCCAAAGTAACAATATTGACAATAGTTTCCTCTATTTTTTTTAGATATTTTTCTGGAATTGCCCCATGAATTAAATATTGGCGAAAAGCCAAAACATCAATAAATAAAAGTGCATTGGTTACTAAATGAGAAAAGTTTTTACTGATAATGTTTTCATTGGTTTGAACGCGTTCATCAATAAATTTCTCAAGTGTCAGAGAAGGACTATTCTTTGGGAGTAGCTTTTTAAATAAATTAAATTCTTCTGGATGCATTTCATTATAAAACGATACTGTCTCTGCAATAAAATGATCCCATTTTAACTCCTTTTTTGTAGTTATGTATACTCCCAATAGGCTATTAAAAAGCGCAACTTTTGAGATTTCTTCTTTGAACCAACTTTCAATAGGAATTTTTGATTGTGTATCTAGAGAAATAATATGTCCATAAATGAATCCAGTAGTTCTTAAGTTAGTGTAAAACGAATTGCTTTCAGTAACGAATTTCATTTCTGAAATATTTTGCTCACTGAAAAATTTATCTATCCAACCAGGTACCGAAGGGTTTATCATTAACTTAATTTAAAAATACAAAGCTATGTTTTTTTCTTATTCCAAAGATGAAATTAAAATTAAAAAACCGTTTTGTAAAATGATGCAAAACGGTTTTAAATAAGAATTATAGTTGTTATTTTATGATAGCAGAGCAAGCTACTCTAGCTCCTGAATTCCCTGTTGGTTGTGTTACAAAATCATCAGCTCCTTGGTGTACAATTAATCCTTTTCCTAAAACATCTTTAGTTGGGTCTCCGCAACCAATACACCATTCATTTGTAGTTAAAGCGATGGTACCATTTCCATTTTCATCAGCAGTAAAGTTGCCAATATCGCCTTTGTGATATTCGCCTTCTCCCCATTTTCCGTGTTTTTTAAAAGTTGGGTTCCAATGTCCGCCTGCTGAACTTCCATCTGTTGCCGAACAATCTGATTTTTCATGAATGTGAATGGCATGAATACCCGGTTTTAGTCCGGAGATTTTAGCTTCGAATGTTACTTTACCATTTTTTTCTACAAAAGTGGCTATCCCTGAAACAGTACTATTGCTTTTAGGTTCAAAATTAAGAACGAGTTTTTTAGAATCGTTTGAGTTGGCAGTTTTACAACCAACAATTACCGCAACAATCAGTATAATTGATAAAAATATTTTTTTCATTTTATTTCTTTTTTTTATTTGTTTAAAGATACACATAAAAGAAGAATGTTAAAATTAAATTTTTCTTAAAAAATAAAAACCGCCCTGAATTGAATCAGAAACGGTTTTTAACACAAATTAAATTCAAACTAAAAACTATCGTTCTGCTTAAAAGCAATATTTGTTTTCAGCAACTAATTTAGTTGCTATGGTTTCTCTTAAAGCCACTACGTTTGGCATATTGGTATATTTAGTAAAGCGGCGTAATCCCATTAACATCATGCGTTGTTCATCTCCTTCAGCAAAAGAAACGATTCCTTCTTTTCCTTTTTGAGTTACAATATCAACGGCTTGATATAAATACAATTTTGCCATCGCAATTTGTTCTTGAACATTCGATTCGCCTTGTTTTTTGGCTAATTTTTCGGTTCTTAAAAGCGTACTTTCAGCCATATAAATTTCAATTAGCATATCAGCCGCTGCCATTAACAATTGTTGGTGAGATTCTAAGTCAGGACCAAATTTTTGAACGGCACCACCAGCCACCATTAAGAATGCTTTTTTCAATTTTCCTATCATTTCTTTTTCTTCGGCAAATAATTCAGAATAATCAGGAGTATCAAAAGAAGGAATACCCATTAATTCTTCTTGTACTTTCATAGCTGGTCCTAATAAATCTACTTGACCTTTCATGGCTTTTTTGATTAACATCCCAACAGAAAGCATTCGGTTAATTTCGTTAGTTCCTTCATAAATACGAGCAATACGAGCGTCTCTCCATGCTGATTCCATCGGAGTATCTTCAGAGAATCCCATTCCGCCATAAATTTGAATACCTTCGTCAGCACAATGTTGTACATCTTCAGAAACTGCTACTTTTAGAATAGAACATTCGATAGCAAATTCTTCAACTCCTTTTAGTTCTGCTTCCTGATGTGAAGTTCCTTCAGCAACGCGAATAGTAATTCGATCTTCAATAGATTTTGCAGCACGATAAGTAGCACTTTCTCCTGCATAGGTAGAAGTTGCCATTTCGGCTAATTTGGCACGTATAGCTCCAAAACTTGAAATTGGTGTGTTGAATTGGATTCGGTCATTTGCATAATGAATTGCATTAGATGTAACACGACGTTGTGCGTCCAAACAAGCGGCAGCTAATTTAATGCGTCCCACATTCAAAGCATTCATCGCTATTTTAAAACCGTTTCCTCTTTCAGACAACATATTCTCAACAGGCACTTTAGTTTCGTTAAAAAATACCTGACGAGTAGAAGAGGCGCGAATTCCTAATTTATGTTCTTCTTCTCCAAAAGAAATTCCGTTGTCTTTGGTGTTTTCCAAAATAAATCCTGTAATGTTTTTATCGTCTTCAATTCGTGCGAAAACAATGAAAAGCGAACAAAATCCTGCATTGGAAATCCACATTTTTTGTCCCGTAATTTTGTAATGGGTTCCGTCTTCTGATAAAACTGCTTTCGTTTTTCCAGAATTAGCATCACTTCCCGCTCCAGGTTCTGTTAAGCAATAAGCACCAAACCATTCTCCAGAAGCTAATTTTGGAACGTATTTTTGTTTTTGTTCTTCAGTTCCGTACAAAGTGATTGGCATGGTTCCAATTCCGGTGTGTGCCCCAAAAGCCGTTGAAAACGAGCCTGTTGCTCCCGAAATGTAGTCACAAACCAAACAAGTATCCACAAATCCCATTCCCATTCCGCCATAAGCTTCAGGAACAGCAATACTCAAGAAGCCCATTTCGCCTGCTTTACGCATGGTTTCTTCGGTTAAAGCATACTCCTTCTTTTCAAAACGGTCTTTGTTTGGCCAAATTTCTTTATCAACGAATTCTTTAACCGAATCACGCATCATTAATTGTTCTTCAGAAAAATCTTCGGGCGTGAATATACTTTCACATTTCGTTTCTTTTACAAGGAATTGTCCTCCTCTAGTGATATCTTCCATTGTTTTGTGTTTTATTATAGTTTATTATTTTTTAATACACCGATTTAAAAAATTAGAGAAATTTTTAAAATTTTATTAATTTTTTAGATCTGTGTATTTTAATTATTTTTATATCAATTCATAAATACCCGCAGAACCTTGTCCAGTTCCTACACACATACTTACGATTCCGTATTTGCTACCGCGACGCTTCATTTCGTCAAACAGTTGCACCGATAATTTTGCTCCTGTACAACCTAGTGGGTGTCCTAAAGCAATAGCACCACCATTTACATTTACGATGTCTGGGTTTAAACCTAATTCGCGAACAACAGCTAAAGATTGTGAAGCAAAGGCTTCGTTTAGCTCAATTAAATCAATATCATTTAAAGTTAATCCTGCTTGTTGTAGCGCTTTTGGAATGGCTTTTACAGGACCAATTCCCATAATTCGTGGTTCTACACCAGCTGAAGCATAATTGACTAATCGAGCAATAGGTGTTACTCCTAATTCTTTTACCATTTCTTCGCTCATGATTAATACAAAAGCAGCTCCATCGCTCATTTGAGAAGAGTTTCCAGCCGTGACACTTCCGTCAGCAGAGAATACTGGTTTTAAATTACCCAAAGCGGCTAGATTAGTATCGGCTCTAGGACCTTCATCTTTGGTTACGGTATATGTTTTGGTTTCTTTCTTTCCATTTTCATTTATAAAAGTCTGCTCCACAGTTATTGGTACAATTTGTTGGTCAAATTTTCCTTCTGCTTGGGCTTTCAACGCTTTTTGATGTGAGTTAAAAGCAAATTCATCTTGGTCCTCGCGAGAAATATTGTATTGTTTCGCAACGGCTTCGGCAGTTAGGCCCATTCCCCAATAGTAATCTTCATTTCCTGCTGCTGCTACGGCATAATCTGGGGTAGGTTTGTAACCTCCCATTGGAATAAAAGACATACTCTCGGCACCACCTGCAATAATACAATTGGCCATTCCGCTTTGAATTTTGGCAGTAGCCATACCAATAGTTTCTAAACCTGAAGCGCAGTATCTATTGACGGTTACACCAGGAACATCGGTTACTTTTAATCCCATTAACGAAATTAATCGTCCTACATTCAAACCTTGTTCGGCTTCGGGCATGGCATTACCTACCATCACATCGTCGATTCGGGTTTTGTCAAAATCAGGCAACTCATTCATCATAAATTGAATGGTTTCTGCTGCCAATTCATCAGGTCTTTTGAATCGGAATACACCTTTTGGTGCTTTGCCTACAGCTGTTCTGTATGCTTTTACTATGTATGCTGTTTTCATATTAGCCCCCTAGCCCCCGAAGGGGGAATTCCTATTAGGGGTCAATAGGTTTTTATTTAATATTACTTTTTGTTCATTGCTGATCAACTCCCCCTTTGGGGGTTGGGGGCTTCTAATTTCTCAACGGCTTCCCTTTAGTTAACATGAACTGTATTCTTTCTAAGGTTTTTCGCTCTGTACATAAACTTAAGAAAGCCTCACGCTCAATATCTAACAAGTATTGTTCGCTTACCAATGTAGGTTCAGATAAATCACCACCCGCCATTACATACGCTAATTTGTTAGCAATTTTTCGATCGTGTTCTGAAATGTATTTACCTGCTTGCATTTGGTCAGTACCCACCAAGAACATTCCTAAGGCTTGTTTACCAAGGACTTTTACGTCTTTTCTTTGAATTGGTTGCGTATAACCGTGCTCTGCCATTTGTAAAGCAATTTGTTTTGCTGTTGCAATTTGACGGTCTTTATTGACTACAACTATATCTTTACCTTTTTGTAAAATACCCAAATCAAACGCTTCGTAAGCTGATGTAGCTACTTTTGCCATTCCAATGGTTAGGAAATATTCTTGTAAAACGTTCAATTCAACATCGTTTTTGTGGAATAAATCCGAGGCACGCAACGTCATTTCTTTAGAACCTCCACCACCTGGAATGACTCCAACTCCAAATTCTACTAAACCAATATAGGTCTCTGCAGCTGCGACTACGCGATCAGCGTGCATGGTCATTTCGCAACCGCCACCCAAAGTCATCCCGT
Source organism: Bacteroidota bacterium (assembly GCA_041191945.1). Classification (GTDB taxonomy): domain Bacteria; phylum Bacteroidota; class Bacteroidia; order Flavobacteriales; family Flavobacteriaceae; genus Flavobacterium. The sequence goes on along the minus strand of JBEENX010000007.1, from coordinate 36,466 downwards.
GAGGAGCCACAATTACAGGAGTTGCCGAATAACGCACGCGCATCATAGTATCTTGGAATAATTTGATAGCCATGTTCAATTCGTCATATTCTTGCTCTACTGCCATCATAAAAATCATTCCAATATTGGCACCTACAGAGAAATTAGCGCCTTGATTTCCAATAACCAAACCGTTATATTCTTTTTCAGATAAGTCAATCGCTTTATTAATGGCTTGTAATACATCGCCTCCAATAGTATTCATTTTAGATTGGAATTCAAGATTCAAAATTCCATCACCCAAATGTTGAATTACAGCACCACTATTACTCCATACTTTTTTACTTTCTCTTATGTTATCTAAAATAATGAAAGCATCTTGTCCAGGAACTTTTGTTTGTGATTTTGATGGAATGCTGTAATAATAAGTAGCTCCTTCTTTTACAGAATAAAAACTGCTACTTCCTGAAGCTAGCATTTCGTTTACCCAAGTTGCAGGTTCATACCCTTCGGTTTTCATTAATTCAATTCCATTAGCAACGCCGATAGCATCCCAAATTTCGAACGGCCCATTTTCCCATCCAAAACCCGCTTTCATGGCATCGTCAATTTTGTAAAAATCATCTGAAATCTCAGGTATTCTATTGGAACAATAGGCAAACATAGCAGCGAAATTTTTTCTATAAAATTCGCCAGCTTTGTCTTTCCCTTTTATCAAAACTTTGAAACGATCAATTGGTTTATCAATGGTTTTGGTGAGTTCCAAAGTAGCAAAAGAGGCTTTTTTAGCCGCTCTGTATTCCAAAGTATTTAAATCGAGAGATAGGATTTCTTTTCCTTCTTTTTTGTAAAAACCTTGTCCTGTTTTACTTCCTAGCCAATTGTTTTCCATCATTTTGGAAATAAAATCTGGAAGTTGGAATAAGTCGTGCGCCTCGTCGTTCGGACAATTTTCATACAATCCGTTAGCAACGTGTACCAACGTATCTAATCCCACTACATCGACAGTTCTAAAAGTAGCCGATTTGGGACGACCAATGACTGGTCCCGTTAATTTATCTACTTCCTCAATGGTTAATCCCATTTCTTTGACCAAATGGAATAAACTTTGGATCCCAAAAATTCCGATTCGGTTACCAATGAAGGCTGGTGTATCTTTGGCGACAACCGAAGTTTTGCCTAAAAATTTCGAACCATATTCGGTTAAAAAGTCCACTACTTCTGGATTGGTTTTTGGTCCAGGAATGATTTCGAATAATTTTAGATAACGTGCCGGATTAAAAAAGTGCGTCCCACAAAAATGAGCTTGAAAATCGTCTGAACGACCTTCACTCATAAAATGAATTGGAATTCCAGAAGTGTTAGAAGTAACCAATGTTCCTGGCTTTCTGTACTTGTCGATTTGCTCAAAAACTAATTTTTTGATGTCCAAACGTTCCACAACTACTTCAATAATCCAATCGCAAGAAGCAATTTTAGGCATGTCGTCAGTTGTATTTCCAATAGTAATTCGGTTGGCAAATTTTGGATGGTAAATAGGAGAGGGCTTTGATTTTAAGGCATTCGCCAAATGATCGTTCACCATTCGGTTGCGAACTGCTTTGCTTTCCAATGTTAATCCCTTCTTTTCTTCCGCTTCGGTCAAGGTGTTGGGAACAATATCTAGAAGCAAGACTTCTAATCCAATGTTAGCCAAATGGCACGCAATCCCAGAACCCATAATTCCAGAACCCACCACCGTTACTTTTTTAATGATTCGTTTCATTGTTTATCGTATCCGTTTGATTAAATATATTTTTATTTTGAATTAATTCATTAATGGTATCTGCTACTTCCATAAAGTGTTGTAGTTTCTCTTCAGTAACATTTTGTTTTATAGTATCGTTAAATTTTAAGACGGTACTTTTTGAAAGTTCTCTTTTTTCTTTTCCTAATTCAGTTAAGTAAATCAAAACACCACGACCATCAAAAGGATTTTTTTTTCGGATAATCAATCCTTTTTCTTCCATTGATTTTAAAGTTCGAGTAAGGCTAGTGGCTTCCATTCCCATTTTTGGTCCCAAAGTAGTAGAAGGAGTTCCTTTTTCCTTGTCAATGCTTAATAGGACAAACCCTGTTGCCATTGTGGCACCGTATTTTGCAGCTTCTTCATTGTACATTCTTGAAACAGCTTGCCAAGTGGCTCGTAGAATGTAATCTATGGTCTTATCTTTCATATGCTCATAGGTATATTGATTTCAAATATATGAAAAAATACTATGCACGCATAATAAATATGTGTTTTTTTTGAATTCTATATAAAAAAAAAATAACTCCTCTGAAAAAATGGAGAGGAGTTAGTAGTGGTATTTTTTAAGTTTGTTTGAAGTCTAGTTGTATATTTTATGGAATAAATCCAAATATTTTTCCATTACGACTTTACGTTTTAGTTTTAGTGTAGGAGTAAGATGTCCCGCTTCTATAGACCAAATATCAGGAGTGAGTTCAAATCGTTTTATTTTTTCCCAATTTCCAAATTTTTCATTCAATTTATCTACTTCTTCTTGAATACGCTCAATTACTTTTGTATTAGAAACAATTTCTTCATTCGTTTTTCCTATTTCTATTTTATGAATCTTGGCCCATTCTTTAACAAAATCAAAACTTGGTTGAATAAAAGCGGCAGGCATTTTTTGTCCATCACCAATCACCATAATTTGCTCAACAAAACGAGATTGTTTCATTGTGTTTTCAATTAATTGAGGTGCGATGTATTTTCCACCTGAAGTTTTAAACATTTCTTTTTTACGGTCTGTAATTCGTAAAAAACCATCCGAATCAAATTCGCCAATATCTCCTGTATGGAAATAATCATCAATGAGTACTTCTGAAGTTAGTTTTTCATCTTTATAATATCCCATCATTACATTAGGGCCTTTACATAAAATTTCACCATCTTCAGCGATCTTTATAGTTAAACCATCGATTACTTTTCCAACGGTACCCACCCTAAATCCATGATTTCTCATATCATTTACTGAAATTACAGGAGAAGTTTCTGTTAATCCATAGCCTTCCATAACAGGAATTTCTGCAGCGGCAAAAACGCGTGCTAAACGGGTTTGTAAAGCAGCACTTCCAGAGACCATTAAATCTAAGTTCCCACCCAAACCTTCTTTCCATTTGCTAAAAATTAATTTACGGGCTATTTTAAGTTGTAGTTCGTACCAAGCGCCATTAGCTCCATAGGGTTCGTAACGCAATCCTAAATCAATAGCCCAAAAGAAAAGTTTTTTCTTGATTCCTGTTAATTGAGTTCCTTTTGCATAGATACTGTCGTATACTTTTTCAAGTAATCTTGGTACAGCCGACATTACGTTCGGTTTTACCTCTTTGATATTGTCGCTGATTTTGTCAATAGATTCGCCAAAGTAAATAGAAACACCATAATATTGGTACAAATACAAAATCATTCGTTCAAAAATATGACAAACAGGAAGGAAGCTTAAGGCACGACTTTTTCCTTTTTCAAAAGGGATTCGTGGAGCGCTATTGATTACATTTGAAACAATATTTCTATGCGAAAGCATTACTCCTTTAGGTCTTCCTGTAGTTCCAGAGGTGTAAATAATAGTAGCTAAATCTTCAGAGGAAACATGGTTTTTACGGTCTTCAACTTCATTTTGATTACTTTCGTCTTGACCTAATTCGAGTAACTCACTCCAATGGTTACAACTTTCAATTGGATTGAAAGAATAGACTTGTTTTAGTGTTGCAACATTTGCTTTGATAGCATGTACTTTGCGTAACACTTCTTCATCAGAAACAAAGCAATACATGGATTCAGAATGATTTAGAATGTATTCGTAATCTTCTTCTGAAATGGTTGGATAGATAGGAATTGTTTGTGCTCCAGTTTGTAAAACGCCAATGTCAACAATATTCCATTCGGTTCTATTATTGGATGAAATGATAGCAATTTTATCGTTTTTTTGAACTCCCATTCGCAACAAAGCTCTCGAAATAGCATTTGCTTTTAGGATGTATTCTTGGGTAGATGTTTTTACCCATTTTCCGTCCTGTTTAGTAACTAAAGCATCTGAAATATTGAAGTTTTCCTGCTGATAGTAAGGGAAATCAAAAAGTCTTGTGATTGAAATCATTTCATCTAAATTTTACGCAAATTAATTAATTTATGTGGATACGCAATATTTATTTAAAATTTAAAATTGTTACTTTCAAATGTCTACTTTTGTCCCGAAATTAAAATGTAGTTCAAGTATGAATCGATTTCCGAGATTTAACGAGTATAAAGTATTGTTTTACAGAATTATACTTGCTTATGTGTTTTATTTTATTGCTCGGATATTATTTTTTGTGTATAACAAAAATTTAATTCCAATTGATAGTGCCTCTGATATAGTTATGATGTGTTATCATGGCTTGGCATTTGATACTGCTTCTATATTATATTTGAATTTGTTATTTATTATTTTTTCAATTATTCCGGTCCGAATAAATCATAATAATTCCTATCAGAAGTTCTTATTCTATTTGTATTTTATTCCTAATTTATTAGGGTATGCCACTAATTTTGTTGATTTTATATACTATCGGTTTAATTTTGGAAGATCTACCATTGCGGCGCTTGATTCTTTAAAGCATGAGAGTAATAAAATGTTACTATTTGTTAATTTTCTATTGAATTATTGGCATGTTTTTGTGTTGTTTTTTCTCATCTCTTATTTGTGGATTTACTTGTACAAAAAAGTTTCTATTCAATATGTAAGGCATCATCCTAAAGCAGCTTATTTTGGGACTTCTTTGATTAGCTTTTTAGTTATAACAACATTAATCATTGGGGGTATTCGTGGCGATTTTAAGAAAAGTACCCGTCCAATTAATTTGATTGATGCTAGTAGAGATGTTAAGAATGTTTCGCAGGCTGATGTGGTTTTGAATACACCTTTTGCTTTGATCAGAACTATGTTTAGTAATAATTTTAAAAAAATGCATTTTGTTGATGCAACCGCAATTGATACTCTTGTTGTCCCTGTTAAAGAGTATCACAATAATCCTAAGACGAAACCTAATGTGGTAATTTTTATTTTAGAGAGCAATGCGAAAGAATACTTTGGGTCATTTAATAAAAATACAAAAATTCCTAATTATAAGGGGTATACACCTTTTGTAGACTCCTTAGCACAGCATAGTTTGATTTTTACTAATGCTTATGCTAACGGATATAAATCGATTCATGCTATGTCGTCTGTGTTAGCAGGAATACCTTCTTTTAAAGATGCTTTTACTTCATCTCCCTATCCGAAACAAAAAACAGAATCTTTAGTATCTACGTTGAAAAGTGAAGGCTATACGACTTCTTTTTTTCATGGTGCGCCAAATGGTTCGATGGGATTCTTAGGGTATGCCAATATTTTAGGCTTTGATCATTATTACGGAAAAAACGAATATAATAATGATGCCGATTTTGATGGTGTGTGGGGGATTTGGGATGAACCTTTTTTTCAATATTTCAACACTACAGTAAGCAAGCAAAAACAACCTTTTTTAGCGACATTATTCTCTGTTTCTTCGCATGAACCGTATCAAGTTCCCGAAAAGTATAAGGACAAATTTCCTAAAGGGAATGTAAATATTCATCGGTGCATTGGATATACAGATTATGCTTTGAAGCAGTTTTTCAAGTCAGCTAAAAAAGAGCCATGGTTTAACAATACTATTTTTATTTTTGTAGGTGATCATGGAAATACTATTTATTATGATGTTTATAAAAAAGAGATGAATAAAAATCTGGTAGCGATGCTAATTTATAAACCAAATTCTAAAATAAAAGGAGTTTACAAAGACTATGCGCAACAAATCGATTTATATCCAACTATTTTAGATATTATTGGGTATGAAAAACCATTTAGAAGTTGGGGTAGAAGTTTAGTAGGAGATACTAAAATACAGCCCTTTGTAATTCGTTATTCTTCGAATTTATACCAATTTATGAGTGGCAATTATATCTGTACATTTGACGGCAATAAAGTGGTTGGCTTTTATGATAAAAATGATAAAGACTTAAAACGTAATTTAATTGCTAAAAGGAATACCGAAATGAATGTAATCGAATTAAAATGCAAAGCTTATCTACAAGATTATATGGCGAGAATAATGGATAAAAAATTGGGAGAACATTCTCGATAGACAATGAATGAAAAAAGCGACCGATTGGTCGCTTTTTTTATCTATTCTCAATCCATTTTCTGGCATTGACAAAAGCTTCTTCCCAAGGAGACACTTCATCGTTTCTGTCTTTTGGATAATGCGCCCAGTTCCATTGGAAAATAGAACGCTCAATATGTGGCATCATTACTAAGTGACGACCTGTTGCATCACATAGCATAGCGGTATTGTAATCAGAACCGTTTGGATTAGCAGGATAACCTTCATAACCGTATTTGGCTACGATGTTATACTTTTCTTCCTCTAAAGGTAGATTGAACTTTCCTTCACCGTGAGAGACCCAAACTCCTAAAGTACTTCCTGCTAAACTAGACAGCATCACCGAATTGTTTTCTTGTACTTGTACTGAAGTAAAGATACTTTCGTGTTTGTGACTGTTATTGTGGTGCATCTTTCCGTGTACTTCGTGTTCTGGATTGATTAATTCCAATTCCATCAATAACTGGCATCCGTTACAAATTCCAACAGACAAAGTGTCTTCTCTTTTATAGAAATTAGTTAAAGCTGTTTTTGCTTTTTCATTGTATAAAAAGGCACCCGCCCAACCTTTGGCTGATCCCAATACATCAGAGTTAGAGAAACCACCCACCGCTCCAATAAATTGAATGTCTTCTAAAGTTTCACGACCCGAAATCAAATCGGTCATGTGAACGTCTTTTACATCAAATCCAGCTAGGTACATTGCATTGGCCATTTCGCGCTCCGAATTACTTCCTTTTTCGCGAATAATAGCTGCTTTAGGACGTGGTTTGCTAGCGTCAATAACTGGTTTTTTTCCTGTAAAATGGGTTGGAAAACTAAATTGTAATGGTTGATTTTTATAATTATCAAAACGCTCTTTTGCGGTACCGTTTTTTGACTGTTTTTGGTCTAACAAAAAGGAAGTTTTGGACCAAATATCGCGGTATTCAGCGATGTCTAATTTCCAATCAGCGATTTCTAAAGTAGCGGTATCGGTTACGTTTCCTATTTTAAAGAACTCAATTTGATTAGCTTTCAATTTTGCTTCAACTTCAGCATCTGATTTGGCTTGCAACACCAATCCGATATTTTCAGCAAAAAGGATTTTAACCAAATCTTTTTCTCCAAAAGCACTAAAATCCAATTGCGCTCCTAAATTCACATCGGCAAAACATAGTTCTAATAACGTAGTGATTAAACCACCACTTCCAATATCGTGACCCGCTATGATTTGGTTGTCACCAATTAATTCCTGAATGGTGTTGAACGCTTTTTTGAAGAAAGTAGCATCTTTAATAGTTGAAGTTTCAGAACCAATAGTATTTAAAATCTGCGCAAAAGAAGAACCACCTAATTGGAATTCATCTTGTGATAAATTGATGTAATAGATAGAGCCAGCTGCCATTCCCTCGCTTGGGAATCTCAATACTGGTTCAACTACTTTTCTAATATCAGTACAATTTCCAGCTGCCGAAATGATAACAGTTCCTGGTGCGATTACTTCGTCATTAGGGTATTTTTGTTTCATCGAAAGCGAATCTTTTCCAGTTGGAATATTAATTCCTAATTCGATTGCAAAATCAGAACATCCTTCCACTGCTGCGTACAAACGGGCATCTTCTCCTTCATTCTTACACGCCCACATCCAGTTGGCAGAAAGAGAAACTCCTTTCAATCCGTCTTTGATTGGTGCCCAAATAATATTGGATAAAGATTCAGCAATGGCATTTCTACTTCCGGCTACAGGATCAATTAAGGCTGCAATAGGAGCATGCCCAATTGAAGTAGCAATTCCTTCTTTTCCATTATAATCCAAAGCCATTACTCCGCAATTGTTTAAAGGCAGTTGCAAAGGCCCAACACATTGTTGCTTGGCTACTTTCCCACCCACACAACGATCGACTTTATTCGTCAACCAGTCTTTAGAAGCTACGGCTTCCAATTGCAGCACTTCTTTTAAATAGGAAGTAAATAGAGTCGCATCGTATTGAACATCTTTATAATTGTAAGTAACTGTTTTATCAGTCATTATGGTTTTTGGCGAACTTCCAAAGAAATCTTCCAAAGCATAATCCATTGGTTTAACCCCAGTAGTTTTTGATTCGAAAGTAAAACGGTGGTCGTTAGTTACATCACCTACTTGGTACATTGGAGAACGCTCTCTGTCGGCAATGCGTTGTAAGGTATCAATATCTTTTTGACCAATAACCAATCCCATTCTTTCTTGTGATTCGTTACCAATGATTTCTTTAGCAGAAAGCGTTGGGTCGCCCACAGGCAATTGATCTAAATCAATTAAACCTCCGGTTTCTTCAACCAATTCTGAAAGGCAATTCAAGTGTCCACCTGCACCGTGATCGTGAATCGATACGATAGGATTAGTGTCACTTTCTACCAAACCACGAATGGCATTGGCAGCACGTTTTTGCATTTCTGGATTCGAACGTTGGATAGCATTCAATTCAATTCCTGAACCAAAAGCACCTGTGTCTGCTGAAGAAACTGCAGCTCCACCCATTCCAATTCTATAATTTTCACCACCTAAAATAACGATTTTATCGCCTGCTGAAGGTTTGTGTTTTATTGCTTGATCTAATTTTCCGTAACCAATTCCACCCGCTTGCATGATGACTTTATCGTAACCCAATTTTCTACTATCTACAGCTGAGGTACTCAAATTGGAAACTGAGGTACTCGAAGTTTCTTGGTGTTCAAAAGTTAACACAGAACCGGTAATTAGGGGTTGTCCAAATTTGTTTCCAAAATCAGATGCACCATTCGATGCTTTGATTAAAATATCCATCGGAGTTTGGTACAACCATTTTCTTTCGGCAACACCTTTTTCCCACTTTCTATTTTCTTCCAATCGAGAGTAGGAAGTCATGTACACCGCAGTTCCCGCCAAAGGCAACGAACCTTGGCCTCCTGCCAAACGGTCACGAATTTCACCTCCTGAACCCGTTGCTGCTCCGTTAAAAGGCTCCACAGTAGTAGGGAAGTTGTGCGTTTCGGCTTTTAATGAAATAACTGAATCGAATTCTTTTACTTCGTAAAAATCTGGTTTATCGGCTGTTTTAGGTGCAAATTGCTGCACTTTTGGCCCTTTAAGAAAAGCCACATTGTCTTTGTAAGCCGAAACAATATCGTTTGGATTTTCTTGAGATGTTTTCTTGATTAATTTGAATAAAGAAGTCTCTTTTTCTTGGCCATCAATAACAAATGTTCCGTTGAAAATCTTGTGGCGACAGTGTTCTGAATTGGCTTGCGAAAAAGCAAAAATTTCAGAATCGGTTAATTTACGACCTAATTTAGTTGCTAAATTATCTAAGTAGGTTACTTCTTCTTGGCTTAATGCCAAACCTTCTGTTTTATTATAGGCATCAATATCTTCAATTTCCAAAATAGGTTCTGGCTGAATGTTGATGGTAAAAATATCTTGGTTTAGTTCGCTGTATTTTTGCGAAAGCATCGGGTCGAAATCAGTGAAATCTTCCGAAGCAGGATGAAATTCTTCAATTCGAATGATTCCTGAAATCCCCATATTTTGAGTAATTTCAACGGCATTGGTACTCCAAGGCGTAATCATAGTGGCGCGTGGACCAACAAAAAAATCCGCTAGTACGGATTTTTCGATTTTATGCGCGTCGGCAAAAAGCCAGTTTAGTTTTGAAATGTCTTCAGCCGAAATTATGTTTTGCGTTTGAACGGCAAAAACAGTTTTACTTTGGTTTTCAAAGAAATGAATCATTGTATTGAGTTTGTTGTATTGCAGTGCAAATTTAGTTTAAATAAATAGTTCGAGCAAGTAACAAAAGCAAAGACTTATGAAAAATTAGTTAACAAAAGGTTTGCTTTGGTAAGCACCCAAATCTGGTGGTAAAGTTCGGGTGGTTCCTGTAATATCTTGCGGAATTAAATAAGTGGAATTTCCTTTTGCGAAAGCGGCCGAAGAGGCATCAATATTGAGTTTGTTTTTTGAAACACTTTGAAATTTAGGGTCTTGATTTAAGAGGATGCTGTTGTAATGGGTAGCATCGGTGGTAAATTGGTACAACGGATTGGTTGCCGCTGATTTTGAATCCATTTTGATAAGGCAATTGTTGAATTGGTATTCAAAAGCAGCTCCTGTTTTTTTGCTCAAATCCAATTCGTTTGAGTAGGCCCCATAAATAATGCAATTGTTGAAAGTCGCTTTACTGAGCGCATTCGTTTCGGGTACGGCGCCTAATTTGAAATTGCTTAACGTCACTGCCATTTGATTGGAACTACTCCAATTGTTGTTAAAAGTACAATGTGTAAAAGTGTAATTTCCGCCATATACCCCAGCTAAAGCAGCTTCTCCAGCATTGTTAACAACCACATTTTCAGCAGTTATTTTTCCGTTTTGGGCAAAAATTCCGTAGTGGGTTGAATTGTAAATTTGTGTGTTTTTGATGCTTACATTGTTGCCATTGTTATTTTGAATTAACAATCCAATGGATGCATTTTTAATGGTTAGGTGATTGATATTGTTATTAATAGCACCTTCGTTTAACCAAACGGTTTCCCATTGTCCAGGTACATCGGCATAGTCAGATTGGAGTCGGTCACCTTGAAAAATGACTTCATTTTCCAATTGATTGGTGTAAGAACTGCTGCCGTTTATTTGGAGTGATGCATTGTTGCCTACTATCAGTCCTGAATTAGCATGAAAATAAACCCTAGCCCCCGCATCAAAAACAGCTGTTTTACCCGAAGGAACGCCAGCATATCCATAAATCACATACGCTTTTTGATTGGTAAAATGGAGTTCGTTGTCGTCTAAATAAAAACCTTCGACGGATTTGTTACCGATAGGTATTGTTTCTTTATTTCCGTTGGTTAACCTTTGTGGAAAAAGGAAAATGGCATCTTTAACTAAAGTAACCAATTCTACTTTTTGAAGATGAGTTCCAGTTCCAAATTGGATTTGGTCCGTGTATAAAAAATCGGTAGAATTGGCATCTGCCGCAGTAACGGTAGCTTCTATAAAAATATAGAGGCTATCTTTGGCTAAAAGCCTTACATCCTGAAATACTTTTCCTTGATTGCCCGACATGCCGTCCACTGTCATTCGGTATTTGGAATTCAGTCCTTTGCCTAATTGAATGGAAGGAATAGAGAGGTCTTCGTTACTCTTGTTATATACCTTCAGTTGGTAGGTACTTGAGCTAATGCTACTAAATACGGTGTTTAAAAATATAGTGTCTTGAGAAAAAACTAAATTTCCTTTGCTTGCAACGGTTTCAAAATCAGAACGGCAGGCACAAGCCGTACATAAGATTCCGATAAGTAATAACAATCGATTCAGTTGCATTGAATTAGTTTTTTGGTAAAAATAACGAATAATTTGTTATGCTTTAAAAACATATTTTCTAACTTTATGTCCAATCCCAATTCAACCCAAATCTATGGCGAATACCTATACCCAAATTCACCTCCAATTTGTATTTGCAGTGAAATACAGAAACGGACTCATTCATTCTTCCTTTAAAAAAGAGTTGTATTACTATATTTCAGGAATAATCAAAGCGCATAATCATAAATTGTTGGCTATAAATGGAATGCCAGATCATATCCATATTTTGGTAGGAATGCGTCCATCACAATCGGTTTCTGATTTAATACAAGATATTAAAGCGAATTCATCAAAATGGATTAATGAGAAAAAGTTTTTAAAGGTCAAGTTTGAATGGCAGGAAGGGTATGGTGCTTTTTCGTATTCTAAATCACACGTTCAAAATGTAATTAAGTACATCCAAAATCAAGAGAAAAAGCATCAAGCTACAACGTTTAATGAAGAATATTTGGATTTTTTGAACGCTTTTGAAATTGAGTATGATGAAAGATATGTATTCAAAGATCCAATTTAAATGTCATCCCTAGCGGGATTTCCTCTTGTTGTTATTTATGTTACCGAAATAACATCCCTAACGGGATTAATTATTTCCATTTTGTGATTGATAGCTTCGTAGTAGTTAGATTTCGGTATATGTCATCCCTAGCGGGATTTCCTCTTGTTGGTATTTATGTTACCGAAATAATATCCCTAACGGGATTAATTATTTCCATTTTATGATTGATAGCTTCGTAGTAGTTAGATTTCGGTATATGTCATCCCTAGCGGGATTTTCTTTTGTTGTCATTTGTGTTACCGAAATAACATCCCTAACGGGATTAATTTATATTCTTAAATCAACTCCGCTAGGAGTTAAATGTCGGTAGTTAAATTTCGGTAGAATAATTATAGCCAATACCATTAGCCCCGTAGGGGTGATATTTTGGTAGTCCCGTAGGGACGACATTTGTATTGTTCGATTTCGATAAATTTGGTTATTTTTACATCTTCAAAACCCTAATTATGTCATTCGATAAACAAAAGATACTAGATTATTGTAACGGATTTGCAAAAACCACCTTGATGGGAACCTTGAACATTGAGTATGTAGATGCTGGCGAAGATTTCTTGGTAGCAACCATGCCTGTGAATCCTTCGGTTCATCAGCCTATGGGGTTGTTGCACGGAGGAGCTTCGGTAGCTTTGGCAGAAAGTGTAGGTAGTGCCGCATCGATGTTGTTTGTTAATTCGGATTTGTTTGAGGTGCGTGGTATTGAGATTGCGGCCAACCATTTGAAGGCAAAACGCAACGGAATCGTTACGGCAACTGCTAAAATAGTTCATAAAGGAAAAAGTATTCACCTTTGGGAAATCCGAATTGTGGATGAAAACGGCCAATTAATTTCGCTTTGCAAATTGACGAATATGGTGTTGCCTAAACGTAAAATCGAATAATAAGAAAACATTCCTATGATTCCATTAGTCGATAAGATAGTGCTTCACCAACAGCAAAATTTACCTTTTGTGGTCTATTCCAAACCGAATTCGGATACCGTTTTAGGTTTGTTTCAGCAAAATGATACGTTGTTTGAAGTACACGATTTTACTGAAAAAGGGTTTGTTTTTGCTTCTTTTGACGGAAGTCAGAATTACATCATTCCTGAAAAAGATTCCGAGCAATGGAGCGAAGAATGGAGAGCGAATTCTAAAACTATTGCGCAAAAAGAAGCGGGTTTGGAGGCTGATGTAGCAGCACAAATTAATTTTCAGGATTTAGTAGGTAAAGGGATTCAGGCCATACAGAATAATGAATTTCAAAAAGTGGTTTTGTCACGAAGGGAAAGTGTAGCGTTGACTCATTTTGATTTGGTTGCCACTTTTCAAAAATTGGTGCAACAGTATCGTTCGGCTTTTGTGTATTGTTTTTACCATCCAAAAATAGGCACTTGGCTAGGGGCAAGTCCAGAACAATTACTTAAAGCAACTGCGCATTCATTTGAAACCATGGCTTTGGCGGGAACGCAAAAAGATACAGGAGCAGCGGAGGTTATTTGGCCACAAAAAGAACAAGAAGAACAACAGTTTGTAACCGATTATATTGTTTCAAAATTAAAGGAGGTGAGTGCCGAAATTCGAGTTTCGGAGGCGTATAGTGTTAAAGCCGGAAGTCTTTGGCATATCAAAACGGATATTTCGGGTGTGTTTGGACATGCTTTAGATTTGAAAAAAGCAATACAATTGTTGCATCCCACTCCGGCGGTTTGTGGTGTACCCAAAGCGATTTCAAAAGCTTTTATTCTAGCCAATGAAAATTACAACCGTAGTTTTTACACCGGTTTTTTGGGCGAATTGAATCGGGAGTTTGCATCGGATTTGTTTGTAAATTTGCGCTGTATGCAAATTGAAGGGAATCAAGCGCATTTGTATATGGGTTGTGGCATTACTAAAGACAGTCTTCCCGAAACAGAGTGGAAGGAGAGTGTGAACAAGTCCATGACGATGAAACGAATACTTTAGAATTACAAAAAACAATATCAAATAAGACTATGAAATTAGATATACTGGCTTTTGGAGCGCATCCAGACGATGTTGAATTAGGTTGTGCAGGGACTATTTTGAAAGAAATTGCCTTAGGCAAAACAGTAGGAATTGTCGATTTGACTCGTGGCGAATTAGGTACGCGTGGCTCAGCAGATTTGCGTGACCAAGAAGCAGCTGCTGCGGCTCAAATCTTGGGTGTTGCAGTGCGTGAAAACCTACGTTTTAGAGATGGTTTTTTTGCCAATGATGAGGCGCACCAATTGGAAGTAATCAAAATGATTCGTAAATACCAACCGGAGATTGTTTTGTGTAATGCGATTGATGACCGACATATTGATCATGGCAAAGGAAGTCAATTGGTTTCAGATGCGTGTTTTTTATCGGGTTTAATGAAGATTGAAACGCAATTAGACGGTCAAAATCAAAATGCGTGGCGACCTAAAGTAGTCTATCATTACATCCAATGGAAAGACCTCAAACCCGATTTTGTGGTGGATATTACGGGTTTTACCGATCAAAAAGTAGCGGCTATTTTAGCCTACCGTTCACAATTTTATGACCCTAATTCTACAGAACCAGAATCTCCTATAACGAGTAAAAACTTTTTAGAAAGCTTAAATTACCGTTCTAGAGATTTAGGACGTTTAGTAGGAGTAGACCATGCCGAAGGTTTTACCGTAGAAAGGTATTTGGCTGTCAATAGTTTAGGGGATTTGATTTAAAATTGGTATATTTTTTTTATCATTTTCTTTGCGAAAGCAAACATTTGTACTATATTTGCACCCGTTATACAAATGGTGGTTGTAGCTCAGCTGGTTAGAGCATCGGTTTGTGGTGCCGAGGGTCGTGGGTTCGAACCCCATCATCCACCCAAAAGACAAAAGCTTCGAAGTAATTCGAGGCTTTTTTTGTGGCTATAATTGAAATAAAATAGCTAAGTTTATAAGCCTAATTTTTCTTATATGAACCCAATTATCACTCCTAGCGAATTACTCGATGCGGTGCAATCCAATGCAATAGTATTGGTGGATGCTACGAATAACCCGGTTGCTTTTCAGAATTACACACAATCTCATCTAAAAGGGGCTTTGTTTGTTGATGTCAATACGCAATTGGCCAATATCAAAGAAGATGTGACTGTTGGCGGTCGTCATCCGTTGCCAACGTTGGAACAGTTTTCCAAAACACTCACTGATTTAGGTATCACACCCGAAACATGGGTAGTGGTCTATGATGATAAAAACGGCTCCAATGCTGCGGCACGTTTTTGGTGGATGTTGCGTTCCATTGGACACGAAAAAGTACAAGTTTTGAGTGGTGGCATACAAGCAGCGATTCAGGCGGGGTTTCCAACAACTACTGCAGTCGAAATTCCGAATAAAGTGCCATCCTATCCTATTCTACATTGGCAATGGTCTACAATTAATCTTCAAGGTATGGATGAAATGATTCAAAAAGAACAATTTGTAGTGATTGATGTGCGCGAGTCGCAACGTTTTAGAGGAGAAACAGAACCTATCGATTTGGTTGCAGGTCATATTCCGGGAGCGACTAATAGTCCGTTTACGACTAATTTGGACGCCGAAGGTTTCTTTTTGTCTCCTGAAGCATTGAAAACAAAGTATCAAAAATTGTTTGGGACTACTCCGTTAGAAAACAGAGTCGTGCATTGTGGATCGGGCGTTACCGCTTGTCATACGCTTTTAGCTATGGCTATTGCTGATTTGCCTATGCCTAAATTATATGTGGGTTCTTGGAGCGAATGGTCCAGAAACAACAGAGAGATTGTTGTTGAAAAATAAAAAAGAGGGGGTCTAAAAAGCCTTATTCTTGTCAAACTGAACTTGTTTCAGTTTCTATAAATAGTTAATTTGATACTATTTTATAGATTCCGAAATATCCCGAAGCGTCGGGACGGAATGACAATTTTTGTGTTTTTAGACACCCTCAGTTTTAATAAGATTCATTTATAATTATACCTACAAGGTCAAAAAAGACCTTGCAGGATATTTACATTTATTTTTTATCCACTACAATTCGGTCTTTTCGGTTGGCTAATTCCCAAGCCGTTACAAAAGCCATTTGGGCTCTTTTTGCCAAAGCGTCGTATTCAATTTTGTCTGGTTCGTCTGTTTTTTTGTGGTAATCTGCATGGACACCATTAAAGAAAAATACGGATGGAATTCCGTGTTTAGCAAAATTATAATGATCCGAACGCTCATAAAAACGGTTGGGATCTTTCGGGTCGTTAAAACGATAATCCAAATCAAGCCCTACGTATCTTTGATTCATAATGGAACAAACAAAATCTAGTTCAGAAGACAAACGATTAGCACCAATGATGTACACATAATTGTTAGTGTTAGGATGGATTTCGTCACGACGGCCTATCATGTCAATATTCACATCCGCAACGGTATTAGCTAAAGGGAAAAGAGGATTTTCTGAATAGTATCGAGAACCCAATAAACCGTGCTCTTCACCAGTTACATGTAAAAAAAGAATGGAACGTTTTGGTCCGTGTCCTTCTTTCTTTGCTATTTGAAAAGCTTGTGCTATCTCAAGCAAAGCCGAAGTCCCAGACCCGTCATCATCTGCACCATTATAAATTTCACCGTTTTCTATTCCCACGTGATCATAATGTGCAGAAATCACGATTATTTCCTCTGGTTTTTCGGTACCTTCAATAAAAGCCCAAATGTTTTCTGAATTGGGTAAATTTCTATTTCGTTTATTATTTAAAAAAGTAGCAGGAATAGGTTGGTAAAAATCAGCAGCCCCTTTAGGATAAGAGATTTGGTTTTTTTCGTATTGACTAATCAGGTAACGTCCTGCTTTTTTCTGACCAGCAGAACCTGTTTCGCGACCTTCCATTGAGTCGGCAGCAATGATGTAAAGGTGTTTTTTTAAATCTTCTGTAGTGATGGTTTTCATGTATTTTGTCGGGTCAGTAGTATTTCTCGATACTAAAGAAGCCCCATTTTTACAAGAAGTCCCTAATGCGATTAGGGAAAGAAAAAGTACTTTTTTCATTTTTAATTTAATGTAGGTTAATCTATTTATTTTTTTAAAACTTCGTTTAAGAATAGTTTCATGTGTTCAAAAGAACGTGTTGCGGCTTTTTCGTTGTAAGCGGCTCCTTTAGAATTGTCGTTTCCAGCATCTGGATCAGTGAAAGAATGCACGGCATTAGCATAATAAATCATTTCCCAATCGGCTTTAGCATCACGCATTTCTTGTTGGAAACCGGCAATTTCTTCTTTGCTAACGTAAGGATCATCTGCTCCATGGCAAGCCAAAACTTTGGTTGAAATTGGATTCACGGCACGACCAGCGTCTTTACCTAAGCCACCATGAAAAGAAACCACTCCTTTAACATTCATGTTAGCGCGCGCTGCTTCCAAAGCACCAGTTCCACCAAAACAAAAACCAATTACAGCAATGTTTTCTGGATTAGCTCCCGATTGTATTAATTGGGCCAAAGCCAATTTGATACGTTTGTGATACAAATCTATATTTTTTTTATAAAACCCTGCCATCTTAGCTGCGTCAGTGGTAGTTTGAGGATAGTTGCCTTCGCCATAAATATCGGCTACGAAAGCATAATAACCTAATTTTGATAGTTTTTCAGCAGTAGTTTTAGCATGTGCATCAATTCCTTTCCAAGCAGGAAGCACTAAGATACCCGGTTTTTGTGTGCTTGATGTATTGGGTTTGATGGCTAAACCGTTTAAAATTTGAGCTTCATCTTTGTATTGCACGGGTTGTAATTGTGCCAATAAAGTCGTTGAAAACAGAATTGCTCCAAAAAATATTCCTTTGAAATTTTTCATATGATTGTGTTTTTTGGCATAAATGTAAACGATTTTAATGAATTTCAAACTACTAAAAATAGATTTTACTTCCTTTTGTGGCTTGGATTGACTAAATTTGTTTTTTTCAAAATAACATCTAAAAATAATGGTTATGAGTCATGATACTACGCATCTATCCACAGCATCGGATGCTTTAATTGCCAAAGAAAATCAATACGGAGCACACAATTACCATCCGTTGCCGGTAGTTTTAAACCGAGGAGAAGGGGTGTTTGTTTGGGATGTAGATGGGAAACGTTATTTTGATTTTTTATCGGCCTATTCTGCCGTGAACCAAGGACATTGTCATCCTAAAATTGCCGATGCTATGATGCGTCAAGCACAAAAATTGACTTTAACGTCTCGCGCTTTTTTTAACGACCAACTAGGGCCGTATGAAGAATATGTGACTAATTATTTTGGTTTTGACAAAGTCTTACCCATGAATACCGGAGCAGAGGCGGTAGAAACGGCTTTGAAATTGTGTAGAAAATGGGCTTATGAAGTAAAAGGAATTGCCGAAAATGAAGCTCAAATTATTGTTTGTGAGAACAATTTCCACGGAAGAACAACTACTATTATTTCGTTCTCCAATGACGAGTCGGCGCGTAAGAATTTTGGACCATTCACCAATGGATTTATCAAAATACCCTATGATGATGTGGACGCTTTGGCAAAAGCCTTGGCATCTTCCAAAAATATAGCAGGTTTCTTAGTGGAACCCATTCAAGGTGAGGCGGGAGTATATGTGCCTAGCGAAGGCTATTTGGCACAAGCCAAAGCACTGTGTGAGGCCAATAATGTTTTGTTTATTGCCGATGAGGTACAAACAGGAATTGCGCGTACAGGTCGATTGTTAGCGACTTGTGGTAATTGCGAATGTAAAAAAGGCTGTGAAAACAAACCAGAAGTGAAACCCGATATTTTGATCTTAGGAAAGGCGCTTTCGGGCGGATTTTATCCGGTATCAGCAGTGTTGGCAAATAATGTGATTATGAATGTGATTCAGCCAGGGCAACACGGTTCGACTTTTGGTGGCAACCCAATTGCCGCAGCGGTAGCGGTCGCTGCTTTGGAAGTAGTAAAAGAAGAGAATTTAGCACAAAATGCGGCTTATTTGGGCGAAGTGTTCCGTCATGGATTGAAGGAAATCGCATCTCGAAATCCGTTAATTCGATTGGTTAGAGGGAAAGGATTGCTGAATGCGATTGTAATCGACAGCGATGAAGACTCGGATTTAGCTTGGGAGATTTGCTTGAAATTCAGGGATAATGGCTTGTTAGCCAAACCAACTCACGGAAACAAAATTCGTTTAGCACCGCCATTGGTCATTACCGAAAGTCAAATTCATGAATGTTTGGGAATTATAGAACAATCACTGAACGCATTTAAATAAAAAAAACAAACCCCAAAAGCGATTTCGTTTTTGGGGTTTTTATTAAAAAACTTTATTACTGAATTAATAATCCGAATAGTCTGTTGGGTACAAGAATAGAATATCCATGTGCGAAATGGTGTTTTTGTATTTGTCCATCGCAATTAAGGATTTCCACTCCGGCGAATCTACAAAGGCTTTCCAATGATTGTTTCTACTTTCTTGATTAGCAAATGTGGTCAAATACATTAGATTAGGCATTTTTCCACCTGATAGTACTTCGCCATAAAACACGGCATTGAATTGCAGACGCTGGAACAATTTGATTTCGCCTCCAGCATTGAACATATCCACTTTTCTATGGTAAATCGCTTCGGTTGCCGACTCGTAACTGCGCAATTCATATACACGACTCTCTCTTGGACTGTTTAATTGTGGTAGTGTCAATAACGGATGATCAGTAAAGGCCTGTAAAAGCACGGATTCAATACGCACATAGGGCGCTTGGTTGTAAGCGGCGTTCAAATAGGGTGCGCCAACGGTTAAATACTGCTCGTCTTTGGCTAATTTTTTTTCTAATTGTAAGAATTGCTTACTGGATGCAAATGGAATTACCACTACAATTTTTTTAATAGAATCGGCGGCAAATGTTTTCGGTTTAAAAACTCCAACGGCTTTAATTCCTATTTTTTTCAAAGCCGGTAAATAGGCATGTTTTAAAAAGTTTTCGGTTACGGTCAATTGCGCTTCCGATTGCAGGTTGTAGGTTTTGATTTGGTACAACTCTCTTTTTTGGGCGGTACTAATAGTGCTAATGGCAATTAGAGTTAAACAGTACAGGATATGTTTCATAGTTGTTGAAGTTATATAGTTAGTTGAATTCAAACTGAAGTCATAACAAAAAAAATAGGGTTTGCTATAGTTTGTTTATATTCAAATTTAGTTCAATAAGATGAAAGAACGATTTATTAACAACGGTTATTTTTATTTAGATCACGTTTGAAAAGGACGGTATTGTTTTTGGCAATATAATCTCCGGATAAAATTAAATAGGGATGATTAGGTGAAAGCCCGGCGCTATGACTTTTTACTATTATTTTGTCGTTTATTTTTATGCTTTTCAATTTTACAAAATCTTTGAGGACGTATTGCATCATATACTGTTCTCCTTGAATTTGGACAATTAGCCATTTTGGACCTGATACTTTTGAGTTGGGACGTTGGTACGTAACAGAGATTACCTTTGCATTCATTGGAGAAAAAGACTGGATGTTTTTTTTAATTTTTTCATAGCTGCCTTGTACTTTTTTACCTTCAGTTGAGGTTTTCCATTTTTTGTATTGGATGCCATCAGACGAAGCTTCCCATTTTTTTAAAGGGGTATTTTTTTCGTTAACCGATTCAGATTTCGGATTTGTTTTTTCTATAAGTAATATTTTATAGTTACTATTAGCAAATAAAGGCATGCTAATTAAAGCTAACCCAAATATAATCACATTAATTAATTTAATCATAAGCTAAAGTTGAGATTTAATTATTCTCAAGAGCTTCAAACTTAGATTATATTTAGATGCTTTTATCTTAAATGTTTCATAATTTTTTTGGTTTGGTTCTTCAAAATATGGTTGAGTTTATTTTGATGCGTTATTAATACAGCCAATAACTCTTTTACAACCTACTTTATAAAACTGTTAACGGGCTATCAAAAGGTGTTTTATTCTCCTATATACGGGTCTTGTATTTTTTTTGCCTGGTATTGAATGTTTGAAAATCGCACTTCGCATTTTGATCCCACAGGTGATTGTGCCAAAAAGCCTACTTCAAATCCTGTTTTTGCATCAAATTGTAAATGCCTTATTAAGAACCAATTTAATCCATTAGTTGAATAATAAAGAGTGATCACATTAGCAGCTTTGGCGACTTTATAAAAAACTTTATTAGCACTAATTTCTACAGAATTACAATCATCAGAAATATTTTTTGTAACAACACTTACCACTCTTTTAGCTCCCGTATAGTCTTTTTCAAAACAAAATTTAACCCAGTTAAGATTATCGCTTTTTAGGATGATTGCACCACCATCCCATTTGTTGGTAAAAGAATGTTCAATACAAGTAGAGAGAATAAAATCTTCATCTGCTTTAAATAGTAACTTTGGAGCATTATCAGTATTGTAGGTTATATTTGGATCCCTAAACATATCTGTTTTTTCTCCGGCGACAATTACCAGTTCATTATTGTCTAAAGAATAGAACAAAGGGGTGTTTTCCCATCGCAATGCATGCGGTATAGAATTGATATGAATCGCTTTCTGCTGTTGGGCTGTTGCAGCACATACCATAGATAGTGTTAGTAGTGCAATTAAAAGTTGTTTCATTTTTTATCAGGGTTTTAGACTAATTAAGATTTCTCAAAGTTGAGAGAATTGGTGGAGCAAGGATTATAAAAACAATACTTTTTTGTAGCTGTAATTTGGGTTGTTTCTATTGTATTTGTGGGCACAGATTGCAAATCTACGCTGTTGGGAGCATAGGACTATTATCCAAAATCATATTATTATCCGTTATTTGTTCTGTTTTTTTCTTATATTTATAATACTCAAACTGCTTACAATCAATATAGCTAAAATAAATAATTGTAAGCTTCTGAAAACAATGTAAGTATTAGTGAAGTTTTCAGTTTTGGATATGATTGAGTCTTCATTTATTGTAAGTTGGTATGAACTAGAATTATGAGAAAATATATTGAAGTAAAACATAAGTATTATTCCAAGAATAATTAAAATTAGATTTGGGTAATAACTTCTAAACTTCAATTTTATTTGTCTACTTAATGTTATTAAAAACATAAAAATAAGCCAAAAATATAGCAGACTTTGATTATTTGACATTTTAGTATTTGATAGTTTAAGTGATAATTCTTGGAGTGAAAAAACTAATCCATAGAATAAAATAAACATAAATAGAAGAATAAATGATAATATAAAATAATAGATCTCAGATATTTCGGATTTATTCATAATTATTTAGTTTAGTAATAGCACTTATACATAAGATATTCAATATTAGGTACTGTAAAATATTTATAACACCTAAATTAGAGAAATAGTTCTGTTTTAACTAGACTTTATTTTAATCAAAAATATATAAAATACTTTACAAATCACAAATCTAATTTTCGAGTTGATCAATAGGATTTAATTAAATATCTGAATCAAATGTAGTACAAAATGTCATCTTGTCAGCCGTTTTTACGTCAGTTGGGCTGAAAACTGACAATTTCTATACTGTCAGGGACTTGGCACAAAGATTGACTTATGCACTTCGAGTTATTAAAACGAATATCTAATTAAATTAAATATAATCAAAAATGGGTAAAATCATCGGAATTGACTTAGGTACCACTAACTCTTGCGTTTCTGTAATGGAAGGTCAAGAAGCAGTAGTTATTCCTAATTCAGAGGGAAAAAGAACAACTCCTTCTATCATTGCTTTTGTTGAAGGTGGTGAAATTAAAGTGGGAGATCCTGCTAAAAGACAAGCAGTAACAAATCCAACTAAAACGATTGCTTCTATCAAACGTTTTATGGGAAGAAACTTTGCTGAAACTGCTGAAGAAGCAAAAAGAACACCTTACAAAGTAGTAAAAGGAGACAACAATACACCACGTGTGGATATTGACGGTCGTTTATACACTGCACAAGAATTGTCAGCAATGACACTTCAAAAAATGAAAAAAACAGCTGAAGACTATTTAGGACAAACTGTTAATGAGGCAGTTATCACTGTTCCAGCTTACTTTAACGATGCACAACGCCAAGCTACTAAAGAAGCTGGAGAAATTGCTGGTTTGAAAGTAATGCGTATCATCAATGAACCAACCGCTGCAGCGTTAGCCTACGGTTTGGATAAAAAAGGTAAAGATCAAAAAATCGCTGTGTATGATTTAGGTGGAGGAACTTTTGATATCTCTATCCTAGAATTAGGAGATGGTGTATTTGAAGTATTATCTACTAATGGAGATACACACTTAGGAGGTGATGATTTTGACCAAACTATAATCGATTGGTTAGCAGACGAATTCAAAGCAGAAGAAGGAATTGACTTGCGTGAAGACCCAATGTCTTTGCAACGTATCAAAGAAGCTGCTGAAAAAGCGAAGATTGAGTTGTCATCTTCAGCAGAGACTGAAATTAATTTACCTTATGTAACTGCTACAGCTTCAGGGCCTAAACACTTAGTAAAAAAATTAACAAGAGCTAAATTTGAGCAATTGTCAGATACTTTAGTAAAACGTTCTATGGAACCAGTGGCTAAAGCCTTGAAAGATGCAGGTTTATCTACTTCTGATATTGACGAAGTAATCCTTGTAGGAGGTTCTACTCGTATGCCAAGAATCGCTGACGAAGTGGAGAAATTCTTTGGTAAAAAAGCATCTAAAGGAGTGAATCCTGATGAGGTAGTAGCTATTGGAGCAGCTATTCAAGGTGGAGTTTTATCTGGAGATGTAAAAGATGTATTGTTACTTGATGTAACACCTCTTTCTTTAGGTATCGAAACTATGGGTGGTGTAATGACTACATTAATTGAGGCTAATACAACTATCCCAACAAAAAAATCACAAGTATTCTCTACTGCGGCTGATTCTCAACCATCTGTTGAAATCCATGTATTGCAAGGAGCTAGAGCAATGGCTGCTGATAACAAAACAATTGGTCGTTTCCATTTAGATGGTATTCCACCAGCACCAAGAGGAGTCCCTCAAATTGAAGTAACTTTTGATATTGATGCTAATGGTATCATCAAAGTTTCGGCTACTGATAAAGGAACTGGAAAATCACACGACATTCGTATCGAAGCTTCTTCTGGATTAACAGCGGAAGAAATCGAGAAAATGAAAAAAGATGCTGAAGCAAATGCTGACGCAGATAAAGCGGCGAAAGAAAAAGCTGAAAAATTGAACGAAGCTGACGGAATGATCTTCCAAACTGAAAGTCAATTGAAAGAATTAGGTGATAAATTATCTGATGACAACAAAGTGGCTATCGAGTATGCTTTAACTGAATTGAGAATGGCACACCAATCTCAAGATATTCCAGCAATTCAAACGGCTTTGGACAACATCAATGCAGCTTGGAAAAAAGCTACAGAAGCGATGTATGCTCAAGGAGAACAAGGTCAAGCGGATGCACAACCTCAAGGTGATGCACAATCAGGAGACAATGTTGAAGACGTTGATTTCGAAGAAGTGAAATAATTCTTTTTCTCTTTTTATATAAAAACCGAGCTAGCAATAGCTCGGTTTTTTTTTGTTTACATCAATTGTTTTTTCTTTGTTAAATATGATTAATCTCATAAAAGGGAGTGGTTTTTCTAGTTATTTTTGTACTGTTGTAAAGACAAAAAATCAAAAGCAATACTAAAGCCTGCTGAATGAGAAAAATTAGATACAAAAAGGGGAGAAAAGTACAACCTTTTAATTTAGAATATACTGGACTTCATAAAAGTCACGAATCAGAAATGCAGTTGTTTGTCTATAACGATTTGGACTTAACGGAATATGAAAAAATAAATGTTGCTGATTTTGCTAAAAGCATTACTGTTGGAAAAACCAACTGGCTTAATGTTCATGGCTTGAATGATTTGGAATTGGTTAAAGCTGTTGGTGATTATTTTGCAATTGATAACTTTATGTTAGCCGATATCTTAAACACAGCCAAGCGAACTAAATTGGAGGAGCAACGGGAGGTATTGTTTTTTAATATTAAATCGCTATTGCCCACAGAACATTCAGATAATATTCAAGTAGAACAGATTAGTTTTTTGATTAAAGACGGTGTTCTCTTGTCGTTTCAAGAAAAGCGCAGTGATTTCTTTACACATATTAGAGAGCGTATTCGCACTCATTCAGGGATTGTGCGATCAAAAAAAGCGGATTACTTGATGTACGTTTTACTAGATGCAGTGATGGAAAATTTCTACATCACTTTAGAATATGAAGAAGATAAAGTAGAAGATTTGATTAATCTTTCCAAAAGAAGCGATAATCCAGTAATTCTAGAACGTATTGAAAAACACCGAGATAATTTTAACTTTTTAAAGCGTTCCATTATTCCTTTGCGCGATTCATTGTATGATATCAAAAGCATTAAAGACGATAATGTTTTTAATGTAATAGAAACTGAAAATTTTAGTTTTTTTGCCCGTTTGCATCAAAAGAGTTTAGAATTGTTAGAGCAGATTGATGCAGATATGGGAGCTCTTGAAAGTGCCTCCAATTTTTTCTTTTCGTTTCAAACACATAAGATGAATGAAATTATGAAAACCTTGACAATTGTGTCGGCCATTTTTATCCCGCTAACCTTTATTGTTGGAGTGTACGGAATGAATTTTGAGAATATGCCCGAGTTAAAATATTCGTATGGGTATTATACCGTTATCGGAATTATGGTGTTGATGGGAATTGCAATGTTATTTTATTTCAAAAAAAGAAGGTGGTTTTAATTTAGGTACATAAAAAAGGAAGTATGAGTAAATCCATTTATATAGCAACAAGTGAACCTAGTAGCGGAAAATCAATTGTCACTTTGGGCTTGATGAGTATGTTAATTGGCAAAACAGCTAAAGTAGGGTATTTTAGACCTATTATTGAAGATATTGAAGAAGGCGGATTTGACAATCACATTGAAACGGTGATTACTCATTTTGGGTTAGATATTGAATTTGAAGATGCCTATGCTGTCACTAAAAGTAAGCTGATTAAGAAAAAGAACAAAGGGAAACTAGGCGATGTAATTGATTTGATTATTGAGAAATACAAACGCCTGGAAGAACGTTTTGACTTTGTATTGGTAGAAGGAACCAGTTTTACTGGCGAAGGAACAGCCATTGAATTAGACATGAATGTCTTAATTGCTAAAAATTTGGGAATCCCAACGGTAATAGTAGGCTCAGGAGTAGGCAAAACGTTAGAAGAATTGATCGATAGTTTGCATCTTGTTTATGATTCGTTCAAGCTCAAAGAGGTAGAAGTATTGGCTATTTTTGCCAATAAAGTGCAACCTCAAAATATTGAATTAGTAACTGCTGGTTTGAAAAAAAATCTTCCAGAACCAATATTAATCAATACAATTCCAGTAATTTCAAGTTTGAATCATCCTACAGTTCAAGAAATTGTAACCGATTTGAATGCTAAAGTACTGTTTGGAGAAACGTATTTGAATAACCAAACTAGTAATTTTAGTGTAGGAGCAATGCAATTGTGTAATTATTTAGTGCATCTTAAGGAAGACAGTTTGGTCATTACACCAGGTGATCGTGCCGATATAATTTTAGGGGCTTTACAAGCCAATGAGTCGGTTAATTACCCTACCATAGCGGGAATCGTTTTGACAGGGAATATTTTGCCTGAACCAAGTATTTTGAAATTGATTGAAGGACTTTCGCCAGTGGTTCCGATTATTTCTGTAGAAGAAGGGACGTATTATATTACGAATAGAATAGGGGCTATCAAATCTAAAATTTATGCCAATAACAAACAAAAAATAGCCACCTCAATTACTACGTTTGAAAAGTATGTTGATATGGAGAATTTGGCTCAAAAGTTAATTACTTTCAAAGCCGAAGGTATGACGCCAAAAATGTTCCAATACAATTTAGTCAAACGTGCCAAAATGCACCGAAAACATATTGTACTGCCCGAAGGTAGTGATGAGCGAATTATTAGCGCAGCTGCCCGACTTTTAGCAATG
Organism: Bacteroidota bacterium; assembly: GCA_041191945.1. Taxonomy (GTDB): domain Bacteria; phylum Bacteroidota; class Bacteroidia; order Flavobacteriales; family Flavobacteriaceae; genus Flavobacterium. The sequence goes on along the minus strand of JBEENX010000007.1, from coordinate 9,422 downwards.
GATGTAGTAGATATTTCGATTATTGGTAACAAAAAACAAATTGAAAATAAGGTAGCCGAATTAGGTTTGGATTTCGATTTTACCAAAGTGCAAATCATCAATCCGATTGAGTCAGAACATTATGACGATTATGTTACGACTTATTATGAATTGCGAAAAGCAAAGAATGTTTCTATGGCTATGGCCAAGGATTTGTTAGAAGATGTATCCTATTTTGGAACGATGATGGTGTACAAAGGGCATGCTGACGGAATGGTTTCGGGAGCGGCTCACACCACCCAGCACACTATTTTGCCAGCGCTTCAGTTTATTAAAACAAAACCCAATTGTTCGGTAGTTTCCTCTGTGTTTTTTATGTGTTTGGAAGACCGTGTTTCCGTTTTTGGAGATTGCGCTATCAATCCGAATCCAACAGCAGAACAATTGGCTGAGATTGCCATTTCTTCTGCCGACTCGAGTCTGGCTTTTGGTATCGAACCTAAAGTGGCGATGCTTTCCTATTCGTCAGGAACTTCTGGAAAAGGAGATGAGGTGGATAAGGTTCGTAAAGCAACTGAAATAGTGAAAGCACAACGTCCCGATTTAAAAATTGAAGGGCCAATTCAATACGATGCTGCGGTTGATTTAGAAGTAGGACAAAGTAAAATGCCTAACTCTGAAGTAGCTGGTCATGCTAGTGTATTGATTTTTCCAGATTTGAATACGGGAAATAATACGTACAAAGCGGTACAAAGAGAAACAGGTGCTTTGGCTATTGGTCCAATGCTACAAGGATTAAATAAGCCAGTGAACGATTTAAGTCGTGGTTGTACGGTAGATGATATTATCAATACGGTGGTCATTACGGCAATCCAAGCGCAAGGGTTATAATTAAAATAAAGTATCAGAATGAAAATTGTAATATTAAATTCGGGTAGTTCGTCGATTAAATACCAATTGATTGAAATGCCTACACAAACCGTTATTTGTAGCGGAATGATTGACCGAATTGGTTTAGATAATTCCAATTTGTTATATACCACAGAAAATACTAAGATTGAAGAAACCATCGCGATTCCCAATCATACCATAGGATTAGAAAAAATTGCAGCCTTATTGTTGGACGAAAAAGTAGGGGTTATCAAAAGCACTTCTGAGATTCAAGCAGTAGGACATCGAGTGGTTCATGGCGGGAGTGATTTTTCGGATACGGTTGTCATTACAGAGGTAGTTAAAGACAAAATCCAGCAACTTTTTGATTTGGCGCCTTTGCATAATCCGGCTAATTTAGAAGGAATTAAGGTGTCTGAAACTATTTTTTCTCAAGCTAAACAAGTGGCTGTTTTTGATACTGCTTTCCATCAAACGATTCCTGTAGTGGCTCATAAATATGCTATTCCGAATCCGTTGTTGACTGAAAATAAAATTCGCGTGTATGGATTTCATGGGACTAGTCACAAATACGTTTCTGAAAAAGCCATTGCTTATTTAGAACAACACAATTGTGCTGCTTCAAAAATTATAACGATTCATCTGGGTAATGGATGCAGCATGACGGCTGTTCAAGACGGAAAGAGTATTGATCATACTTTAGGTTTTGGACCAATGAACGGACTCATAATGGGTACTCGAAGCGGAGATATTGATCAATCGGTTATTTTTTATTTAGTGAATACTTTAGGATTTTCGTTGGACAAAGTGAATACGCTTTTACAAAAAGAAAGTGGTATGCTGGGTTTGACCGGATTTAGTGATTTAAGAGATATTGAAGCACAGGCTGAAAAAGGAGACGAAAATTGTCAATTGGCTTTAGCCATGAATGCGTACCGAATTAAAAAATACATTGGTTCTTATGCGGCTGTTTTAAATGGATTGGATGCCATTGTCTTTACGGCTGGAATTGGCGAAAATTCGTCGTTTATCCGACAATTAGTTTGTACCGAAATGGATTATTTCGGATTGGCATTGGATACCGAAAAAAATGAAATTCGTTCCAAGCAGCTTCGCGAAATTAATTTGGCGAACGCCAAAACTAAAATCTTAGTTATTCCTACCAATGAAGAGTTGGAAATTGCCCATCAAGTGTATGATTCCTTGAACTAAATTCAATAATAAAAACTATATTCGTAGTCTTAAAAAATTAAAAAAATGAAACAGTTATTCTCTCTTTTTCTCTTGTTTGTTTTTGGATTAACCCAAGCACAAACTGTGAGTTCTCCATCAGGTACTATTGTGTTAACTTTCCAATTAACACCAGATGGGCAACCTACTTATGCGGTGAATTATAAAACAAAAGCGGTGGTGCTAAAGAGTAATTTAGGAATTAAATTAAAAGATAAACCGGCATTAGATGCTAAATTTGAGATTCTAACGTCAAAGAATAGTACGTTCAATGAATCTTGGAAACCTGTTTTGGGAGAACAAGCGTCTATAACCAATCATTACAATGAGTTAGTGGTGAGTTTGCTTCAAAAAGGGACTAATGTAAAAATGAATGTAGTTTTTAGAGCGTTTGATGAGGGAGTCGCTCTTCGCTATGATTTCCCAAAGCAAAAAGAATTGAATTATTTCATCATTTCAGATGAGGAGACGCAATTTAACTTAACAGAAAACAATAAGGTATTTTGGTTACCGGGTGATTTTGATAGTAATGAATACGAATACAATGAAACCCAATTCTCTCAAATTGACAATTCTAAAATCAATATGAATAACGGAATTGGAGTTAAATCTATTCCTGGAAAATATACGGTACAAACGCCTTTGATGATGAAATCGCCATCGGGAGTGTATTTGAATATTTTTGAAGCAGCAGTAATCAACTACCCTGTAATGCATTTAAAAGCAGATGTCGCTAATTACAAGTTGAAAGCCGAATTAGTTCCTAATGCTATTGGAGATAAAGCCTATTTACAAACACCTTGTGTATCCCCTTGGAGAACGATTATGATTAGTAATGATGCACGCGATATTGTAGGTTCTAAAATGATTTTGAATTTAAATGAACCTTCTAAAATTGAAGATACTTCTTGGATCAAACCGATGAAATATGTTGGGATTTGGTGGGAAATGCACGTAGGGAATTCAACTTGGGATTATGCTGGTTCTCAAAATGCCACTACTGATTTTGGTACAAAACTAGCATCCTCAGGGCGCCACGGAGCGACTACTGAAAATACCAAACGCTATATTGATTTTGCAGCTAAACACGGTTTTGATGGTGTTTTGGTAGAAGGCTGGAACGAAGGTTGGGAAGATTGGTCGGGCAATTGGAAAGAAGAAGTTTTTGACTTTGTAACTCCGTATCCTGATTTTGATATTGCAGCTATTTCGGCTTACGCCAAAGCGAAGAATGTAAAAATGATTATGCATCATGAAACTTCGGGTTCGGTGGCCAATTACGAAAGACGTCTGGATCGTGCCTTTGAAAATATGGTGAAATACAATTATCCTGCTGTAAAGACGGGGTATGTGGGTAAAATTATTCCACGTGGCGAAATGCACGATGGACAAATGATGGTGAATCATTTTGCTCATGTAGTCAAGCGTGCAGCAGACTATAAATTAATGGTGAATTCACACGAGTCATCCCACCCGACAGGATTGGGAAGAACGTATCCTAATTATGTGGCTGCCGAAGCAGCGAGAGGGACTGAGTTCAATGCTTGGAGTGTGGGTAATCCACCAATGCACGAAACGATTTTACCGTTTACACGTCAGTTAGGAGGGCCTATGGATTATACACCAGGTATTTTTGAAATTAAAATGAGTCATTACGACAAGAATAAAACGGAGCAAGTGCATACCACTTTGGCAAAACAACTCGCTTTGTATGTTACCATGTATTCTCCAATTCAAATGGCAGCTGACTTGCCAGAGAATTATGAAAAGTATCCAGATGCGTTTCAGTTTATCAAAGACGTTGCAGTAGATTGGGATGAAAGTAAATATTTAGAAGCAGAACCAGGAGATTATTTGACAATTGCAAGAAAAGCAAAAGGAAACCAATCTTGGTTTTTAGGAGCTATTACTGATGAAAATGCAAGACAAACTGAAATCAAATTGGATTTTTTAACTAAAGGAAAAAAATACAAGGCCACTGTTTATGAAGATGCTAAAGATGCCGATTGGAAAAAAAATCCAATAGCCTATCGTATTCGAATTGTTGAAGTTACTGCCAATTCGAAAATTAAATTGAACTTGGCACCAGGAGGAGGAACAGCTATCTGTTTTGAACCCATCCAATAAAAATTGAAACCTGCTTTTTCATAAGCAGGTTTTTTTATGAAGGTAAATGGGTTTTGTTTGAAAAAGAATTCCGAAATTGCTCGTTCAATAAATCAAATTAATTATGAGAAAGTCAATTATAGCAGGTTTACTTTTCCTGAATGGAATAACATTGTTAGCACAATCCAAAGACGAACAAACTATCAAAGAAATCTATAAATCAGGATTAACTAATGCGAAATGTTATTCTTGGTTAGAACATTTGTCCAATAAAATTGGTGCTCGATTATCAGGTTCAGATAATGCCGAAAAAGCGGTGCAATATACCAAAGCTCAATTAGAAACTTTAGGATTAGACAAAGTGTACTTGCAAGAAGTAATGGTGCCAAAATGGGTTCGTGGCGAAAAAGAAAGCGCTTATATTTTGGATAACAAAACTAAAATCAATGTACCAATTGCTGCTTTGGGTGGTTCTATTGCTACTCCCAAAAATGGATTAACTGCTGAGGTAATCGAAGTACAAGGAATTGAAGACTTAAAAATACTAGGAGACAAAATCAAAGGAAAAATAGTTTTTTACAATAGACCTATGGATCCTGTAAATATCGAAACATTCAAATCATATGGTGGTTGTGTAGATCAACGTTATGCTGGAGCAAAAGAGGCTGCGAAATTTGGCGCAGTTGGAACCATTGTACGTTCCATGAATTTACGATTAGATGATTTTCCGCATACGGGTGCGCAAAGTTATGGTGATTTATCTCCTGCGGAATACATTCCGACAGCAGCAATCAGTACCAATGGAGCTGAATTATTGAGCAAAAAATTAAAAGTAAATCCAAGTTTGAAATTCTATTTTAAACAATCATGTGTGCAAATGCCAGAGGCGCTTTCGTATAATGTAGTTGGAGAAATTAAAGGAAGCGAACATCCAGAAAATATTATGGTTGTTGGAGGACATTTAGATTCGTGGGATTTGGCGGATGGTTCTCATGATGATGGGGCAGGAGTAGTGCAAAGTATGGAGGTATTGCGTATTTTTAAACAGATAGGTTACCAACCTAAAAACACCATTCGCGTAGTCTTATTTATGAATGAAGAAAATGGAGGTAGAGGGGGGAAGAAATACGAAGAATTGGCACAAATCAATAAAGAAAATCACATATTCGCTTTAGAGAGTGATTCGGGTGGATTCAGTCCAAGAGGTTTTTCTATTGAAGCAGACGATGCTAATTTTGAACGAATTTTGTCTTGGAAAAATGTATTTGAGCCGTATTTAATTCACAGCTTTGTGAAAGGACATGCGGGTGCAGATATTGGTCCGTTAAGCTCATTTAAAATCGTTAAAGCAGGATTAAAACCCGACTCGCAACGCTATTTTGATTATCATCACGCCTTGAACGATACATTTGATGCTATCAATAAAAGAGAATTGGAATTAGGCGCAGCAACAATGGCTTCCCTGATGTATTTGATAGATCAAAACGGAATTATAAAATAAAAAAAGGCTTCAAAAGAAGCCTTTTTTTGTAGGATCAATTATATTAGATTTTGAAGATTCCTCCAAAAGCAATGATTTTTTGGAAAAAGAAAAATTCTTGTGAAGCACGATCAGTGGTACTTTGTGTAGTTCGGATATCGGGCATGTTTATATATCCCCCTTTAATCTCTGTTTGTAAATAAAAATGTTTGAAAAAAGTAAAGTTCAACCCAGCTTTGATTGATGTGCCATAACCAGCAACATGAAATTCATCGTACCTTGGTTTACTAAGTAAAGTAGTATTTGTTCTAGGATATAACATTCCTACTCCGATTCCTTCTGTTAGATTAATTTGTAGCTTATCGGTATCAGAAATTGAAAACCATTGAGAAATATCATCATGTCTTGAAAATTCAGTATTTACGTAATTCAATCCATCCGTATGCTCAAACATTAAAAAACTTTCTGACATAACGGTAGGAGTGTTAGTATAGGTCCCGCTAAAAGGAAGTCCTGCTCCAATTGTTCCTGTTACATTTGCTATCTGGTTTTGAGTCATAACGTATTTCATATGATCTACACCAATTGCAACGCTGTAATGATCATTAATAAAATATCCCATTCGCAAATTAGTTTGAGGAATTGTCATACGCCCAGGATTGATATAATCAATATGCCAACCTTTTGGTTTGTCATGCGCAACCATGTCTTGAATGGTAAAATTATAGTTGCTTCCGCTGAAAGTAACATCGGACTTAGAATATACTTCACGATTTCCTCCCCAAGAAATAAAGAATTTTCCTTTGTTGTGGGCAGTGTATTTGTCTTGAATTTTGATAGTTTCCTGTGAAAATACAGAAAGCGTAAATAACAATAATACGCTAGATAAAATTAAATTTTTCAACGATTTAGGGTGTTAAATTAAAATTGATTTACAGTTTTTCTAATAGCCACTAATTTAGTCATTAGTGCTTCAAAATAATCTAGATGAAGCATATTCGCTCCGTCACTTTTAGCATTAGCAGGGTCAAAATGGGTTTCGATGAATATTCCATCAACCCCAACGGCAATTCCAGCTTTAGCGATGGTTTCAATCATATCAGGTCTTCCTCCTGTTACACCCGCTGTTTGGTTGGGTTGTTGTAATGAATGTGTTACGTCAAGGACTGTGGTAGCGTACTGTTGCATCGTTGGAATTCCTCTGAAATCTACAATCATGTCTTGGTAGCCAAACATGGTTCCTCTGTCTGTCACCATTACGTTTTGATTGTTGCAATCCAACACTTTTTTAACCGCATGTTTCATGCTTTCTGGACTCATGAATTGTCCTTTTTTTAGATTTACGGTTCTTCCTGTATTGGCTGCAGCCACCACTAAATCGGTTTGGCGCACTAAAAAAGCAGGAATTTGTAATACGTCTACATATTGTGCTGCCCTATCGGCATCTTCATTGGTATGGATATCGGTAACAGTTGGTACACCAAAAGTCTCGGATACTTTGCGAAGAATTTGTAATGCTTTTTCATCTCCAATTCCTGAGAAACTATCGATTCTTGAACGATTGGCTTTTTTGAATGATCCTTTGAATACATAAGGAATTTCAAGTTTGTCAGTGATGCTAACTAATTTTTCAGCAATACGCAATGCCATTTCTTCGCCTTCAATAGCGCAAGGTCCAGCTAATACAAAAAAATTACCGCTTTCAGTATGTTTAATTTGTGGGATATTCTGTAGGTTCATTATGATGAATTTAGTAATACTGCAAAGGTAAGCAGGAATTAGGAATTAGGAATTTTATTTCACAACTATTTTTTATTCTTCAAAAAAAAGCCCTAACAGTTGTTAGAGCTTTTCGAATTGTATTTTGTTTTGGATTAGAATTTTAACGTTACTTCTAATTCAAATTCATCATTGATTGCTTTGTCACCTATGTTAGCAAAGAAGCTTCCTGAACCGTATTTAATATCATATTTAGTTCTGTCAACCATGAATTTAGTAGTAGCTGAATTAGCTGTAGTTGCTAAATCAAAAGTCACTGGTTTAGTAATTCCTTTGATAGTTAAATCAGCAGTTACAGCAAATACATTAGCCGCTTTTGTAGTAATTTTTTTGAAAACTAATTTTGCAGTTGGGAATTTCTCTGTTCCGAAGAAGTCATCTGCTTTCAAGTGACCATTTAATTTTCCTTGGTATTCCCCTTGTAAATCAGTAGCAGTTAATGAATTCATATCTACTGTAAAGTTTCCTCCAACTACTTTTTTTCCTTTGAAAACTAGAGCACCTTCTTTAAAGTTGACAGTTCCATTGTGTTGTCCAGTTACCTTTTTACCTAACCAGTTGATAGAACTTTTTGCAGCGTCAATTTTTTTTGTTTGAGCTGATACTGATACAGTAGCTAAAGCTACAACTAATGCTAATGCAATTGATTTTAAATTTTTCATTTGTTTTAAATTTGATTGTTATTAATAATTAAAGTGTAATAAATAATTCGTCGTTTGATTTTCTTACTTTTTTATAATGTTGTGTATCATCTTCAGCATGTCTATAGCCAATAGGAGCCAATAATGATGCATTAAGGCCTAATTTATCTAGACCTAAGATTTCATTTACTTGAGCCGGAACAAATCCTTCCATTGGGGTAACATCAATTTTAAGTTCCGCAGCAGCGTTTAATAAATTACCTAAAGCCAAATACGTTTGTTTTGAAGTCCAAATGTTTCTAACTTCTTCAGGAAGTCCTGTGATGTTTCCTTTCATGAAGTCTACATAACCTTGAATTGCCTCTACTGGAAGAGCTCTAGTTTCACAGATGTTTTTTGCTAATTGATCAATTCCTTCAGCTCCAAAATTCAACTCATTAGCAAAGACTAATAGGTGAGAAGCGTCGGCTACTTGTGCTTGCCCATAAGCAGCACCAACTAACTTAGTTCTTAATTCTGGATTTTCAACGATGAAAACTTTGTAAGGTTGTAAACCATAAGAAGAAGCACTTAAACGGATCGCTTCTTTCAAAGTATTCAAATCAGCTGTTGTGATTTTTTTGGAAGCATCAAATTTCTTTGTTGCATATCTCCAATTTTGATTTTCTAAAAATGTACTCATAGTATTTATAGGTGTTTATTGATTTCTAAATTTTTCTAGTAATTGATTTAATTGTGCCCTCTCTTCTTCGCTTAAGTTTTTTGAAAAAAAATGCTCGTGTGCTCTCACTTTTGGATCTAATTCGTCTAATAATTGCAATCCTTTTGAAGTGATTGATACCTCTATTTTTCTTCTGTTTTCAGGACAAACTTTTCTAGTAACTAATTCTTTTAACAGTAATTTATCAACTAGTCGAGTGGTATTACTTGTTTTGGCTAACATTCGCTCTTGTATCACGCACATATTGGCAGGATTGCCTTTCTGTCCTCTCAAGATACGCAAGACATTAAATTGCTCAGAAGAAATATCATAAGGCTTCAATATTTCATTAAAATTTTCTGTAATTACATTTTGGGTATAAATAATGTTCATGATAATCTTTTTGGAATTATCCATGGGTACGGTTGATTTTAATATTTCTTCAATTGTCATATTTGTATATATGTAATTTGTAGATACAAATGTAGTATATTTTTTATTTGTATATACAAATATGTGTTATTTTTTTGTTAAAAACATATAGCAAAATTCATTTATTCCTTTTAAATAATTGGTATTTAGTGTTTTAATAGTCATTTGATTTTAAAAATAAAAT
>JBEENX010000006.1:0-65299 GCA_041191945.1 Bacteroidota bacterium | reverse complement strand
GTTAGTTTCATTTGAAATTTTGGACCAATTTGCAACCGAAGAATTATGCCATTCTAATGATTTGTTTGGACAATTTAATCTTAAAGTGAAATTTTGTCCAGCGTAACAAGTTTTAGTGTAGAAGTTATAATTAGTTAATTTTATTAAGCCAAAACCATTATTAAATAGTTTTTCTATTTCTGTTTTATTCAAGATAAATGTTTTTGTTTGCTTTTTTGTTGGACTTTCTATGATTTCCAATACTCCTTTTCCACTTTCTTTATCAATAACGATTCTATCATTATCCAAAATTATTTCTAATTGATCACTACAAAAGTTTTCGACAATTGTTTTTTCTGTCTCTTTTTTACAAGAAATAAATGCTAAAATAAGGATTGAAAATAATTTAAGGTTTGTTTTCAAGAGTAAATTGGTTTTGAAAATAGTATATAACTTGTATGTATGAATGATTTCGTCATACAATGTTGTTAGATATCGTAAATATAATAAATTATTACATTTCTAAACATAAAAAAATTAGTGCAATTTATCAAATAGACTTTTAGATTTTTGTCAACTCGTTAACACTCTAATAATCGAACAATCGCCATTAATTTTTCCAACTCAATTATCTCAGTATTGAATTGCCTAATTATTGAATTAGTTTATCTTTGCATTTCAAAAAAAGTAAATAATATGTTTAGTAATTTAAGCGATAAATTAGATAAAGCCTTTCATGTCTTAAAAGGACACGGAAAAATCACTGAGATTAACGTAGCGGAAACTTTGAAAGAAGTGCGTCGTGCGTTATTGGATGCCGATGTGAACTTTAAAATTGCCAAAGATTTTACTGCCAAAGTAAAAGACAAAGCGATGGGTCAAGATGTATTGACTACGTTGCAACCTGGGCAATTGATGGTGAAATTGGTGAAAGACGAATTGACGGAATTGATGGGTGGTGATGTGGCTGGAATTAATCTTTCTGGAGCGCCAACCGTTATTTTAATGTCGGGTTTACAAGGTTCGGGAAAAACTACTTTTTCGGGAAAATTAGCTAATTATTTACAGACTAAAAAAGGAAAGAAACCACTTTTGGTGGCTTGTGATATTTACCGTCCAGCGGCTATTCAGCAGTTGTATGTGGTAGGAGATTCTATTGGAGTTGAGGTGTATTCTGAACCAGAAAATAAAAATCCTGTCGAAATTGCGCAAAATGCTATTAAACATGCTAAAGCCAACGGTTTTAATGTGGTGATTGTCGATACGGCAGGTCGTTTGGCTGTAGATGAGGAAATGATGAACGAAATTGAACGCGTTCATAAAGCGATTCAACCGCAAGAAACCTTGTTTGTTGTGGATTCGATGACGGGTCAAGATGCGGTGAATACCGCTAAAACTTTCAACGACAGATTGAACTTTGATGGGGTTATCTTAACCAAATTAGATGGAGATACACGTGGTGGAGCAGCGCTTTCGATTAAATCAGTAGTCAATAAACCGATTAAGTTTGTGGGTACTGGCGAAAAAATGGAAGCGATTGATGTGTTCTACCCAGAACGTATGGCAGAGCGAATCCTTGGAATGGGAGACGTAGTGTCTTTGGTAGAAAGAGCACAAGAACAATACAACGAAGAAGAAGCTCGAAAATTACAGAAGAAAATTGCGAAAAACGAATTCGGATTTGACGATTTCTTGGCACAAATTCAACAAGTGAAAAAAATGGGTAATATGAAAGACTTGGTAGGGATGATACCGGGTGCTTCTAAAGCCATGAAAGATGTCGAGATTGAAGACGATGCGTTCAAACATATCGAAGCGATTATCTATTCAATGACACCTCAAGAAAGAAGTAAACCTGCTTTGATTGATATGAAGCGAAAAACGAGAATCGCAAAAGGTTCAGGTACTAAAATAGAACAAGTGAATCAATTGATGAAACAGTTTGAGCAAATGAGCAAAATGATGAAAATGATGCAGGGTCCTGGAGGGAAGAACCTAATGAAGATGATGGGCGGAATGAAAGGAATGCCAGGAGGAATGCCGGGGATGAGATAAGATAGATGGCTAGATTATTAGATTTTTAGCATGTTAGAGTATTAGATTTCTAGCTTATTAGTATCTAAATTTTTAACTGTCTAAAGCTCTAACATTCTAAGAATCTAACATTCTAAACAACAACTAAACTAAATACAATGCAACTACTAGACGGAAAAAAGACATCGGAAGATATCAAACAAGAAATTGCAGCCGAGGTTCAAAAAATGAAAGCCAATGGCGAAAAAGTACCTCATTTAGCCGCAGTTTTGGTAGGGAATAATGGCGCGAGCTTGACCTATGTAGGCAGCAAAGTGCGTTCTTGTGAGCAAATTGGTTTCGAATCAACTTTGGTGTCTTTGCCAGAAACCATCACAGAAAGTGAATTGCTCGCCAAGATAGCTGATTTGAACGAAGACGATAATTTGGACGGATTTATTGTTCAGTTGCCTTTGCCTAAACATATTGATGAAGAAAAAATATTGATGGCGATTCATCCTGATAAAGATGTGGATGGATTTCATCCTACTAATTTTGGTAAAATGGCTTTGGAAATGGAAACGTTTTTGCCTGCTACTCCGTTTGGAATTATGCAATTATTGGAGCGTTACCAAGTAGAAACCGCTGGAAAACATACGGTAGTGATTGGAAGAAGCCATATTGTGGGTCGACCAATGAGTATTTTGATGAGTCGCAAAGGCTATCCAGGAGATTCAACTGTTACGTTAACACATAGTAGAACTAAAAATATTGAGGAATTTACTAAGAATGCGGATATCATTATTACCGCTCTAGGAGTGCCTAATTATTTGAAAGCGAATATGGTGAAAGAAGGTGTTGTCGTAATTGATGTGGGTATCACTAGAGTAGAAGATGCGTCGCACCCAAAAGGGTATGTAATCACAGGAGATGTTGATTTTGATGAAGTGAGTAAAAAGTCCTCTTTCATTACACCAGTGCCTGGAGGGGTAGGGCCAATGACGATTGCGATGCTATTACAAAATACGCTTTTGGCGCGTCAAATTAGAGCTAGAAAATAACCTATTTTCATTTGGTATATAATTAAGCTGTTCCATTGAACAGCTTTTTTTGTAAAAAAAACATTTTTTTGTTGGTTGATTTATAAAATAATATAACTTTGCATTTCAAAGTACTTTAATTATGAGTAAAAAACATCAAGACGATTTGTCGCATATCCGTTCCATGATGGAGCGTTCTTCAAGATTCATTTCTTTAAGCGGCTTGTCTGGCGTATCTGCTGGATTGGTAGCTTTATTGGGTGGAATTTATGTGTATAGGCTTTTTCAGCAAAATGGTATTGCGTATTTCGATGGTGTTGACAAAGAGTATCCTATATGTTTAGTTAATCAATTGATTAAGACAGGAATTACTATTTTAATAGTTGCACTAGTTTCGGCGGTATTTTTTACTGTACGAAAAAGTAAGCAATACAATATGCCTATTTGGACTAGTGCTACCAAGAATATGTTGTTCAATTTAGCGATTCCGTTGGTGGTAGGAGCTGTTTTTGGGGTAGTCCTTTTGCTACATCAATTATATATCCTTTTAGCTCCTGTTACACTTTTGTTTTATGGATTAGCTTTGATTAATGCAGGAAGTTATACGTTGACAGATGTAAAATATTTAGGATTTACCCAGTTGCTATTAGGCTGTTTGTCTCTTTTTTTTCCAGGATACGGTCTTGTTTTTTGGATTTTTGGTTTTGGAGTATTGCATATTATTTATGGACTGTTGATGTTCAAAAAGTATAAATAATTAACCGAATGGGAATTATTGACAAGTTAAATAAAGATTTTGAGAGTAGGGTTAGGCTTGGTATTATGTCTGTGCTGATGGTCAATGATTGGATTGATTTTACAGAAATGAAGACCTTACTCAATATTACAGATGGTAATTTAGCGAGTCATGCAACAGCTTTGGAAAAAGCAGACTATATTGAAATTAAGAAAGAGTTTGTAGGTAAAAAACCGAAAACGTCTTATCGAGTAACTAATTCAGGGAGGCAGGCTTTTACCAGTCATTTGAATCAATTAGAATATCTTTTGAAAAACTAAATTTTTTTGTTTAATAACTTTGAATTTCAAAGTACTTTATTTTTTTGTTATGAAAAAACATCATTTAATTGGAATCAGTATTGTATCTTTTATTGTACTTTTTGTTAATGAAGATATAGGTCTTAATTTGGCTATTTTTGCTTTGGTTCTTATAGGTCTTTTAGTGTATTCTTTTAAGCAACATTTGAAAGGTACAGTGGAACGAGTTTTACTTGGACTTTCTATTCTATCGTGTCTAGCATTTGCATGGTACGGAGATTTTGCTTCTTTTGTAGCTGTTTTTTTGTCTGTTTTGGTGTTACAATTTCGTATTCAAACTCCTCAGTTAAAAAGTATCCAAGTAGTGCCTCTTCTACTGATTAATTCATTGGCAACGAGTATCCGTTTTTTTCAGTTTTCAAAATGGCTTCCTGAGATACGAATGAATACCAATTTTGCAAAGATACTTGTCGCTTATGTGATTATTCCCTTGTCGTTTTTGTCTGTGTTCTTTTTAGTATATTCTTTTGGGAGTGATCATTTTTCTTCTTTGTTTACAAATTACACCTTTGAATTTAATCCCTATCAACTCATTTTTGTAGTGGTGTTTGGGACCTATTTTTCGTTTAGTTTTTGGAATTATTGGGTACCTGATATTTGTTTGGAGATGAATTCAAAATTACAAGATGAATTAAAAGAAGGGCATGTGGGAACTAATCAGTCTATATTTTCAATATTGGATACTGATTTTAAACGAAAAAGTGGTGAAATTACTTTTTTACTTTTGAATTTACTATTGCTACTATTTTTAGTGACGTTCAATTATGAACAATTTTTTGAATCAATTGCAAGCTCTCAATTGAGTGTTGCGACTCACGAAAGGGTGAATGCCGTATTGTTTTCTATCTTCCTATCTATAGTGGTGGTTTTAGTATATTTTAAAGGAGAATTTAATTTTGATTCCAAGGCAAAAACCATGAAAATATTAGCCAAAACTTGGATGGTATTGAATGGATTTTTGATTGTGAGTACGCTAATTGTTAATACTGAATATATTGCCTCTTTTGGGTTAACGTATAAACGTTTAGGTGTATATGCTTTTTTATTTTTAGCAGCAATGAGTTTAATTTTTACTGCAGTAAAAATAACCAAAATTAAATCCAATGCTTATGTTTTTAATCAGATGATTTGGTATTGTTATGGAATGATTTTACTAAGCAGTTTCGTTAATTGGGGAAATATTATAACCATTTATAATATATCAGTTAACAAAGGTTTAGAGCCAATTTTTATTAGTAATCTCAATTATAATGATGCTGCCCGTCGACAGTTTTTTTTAGAAAATAAATTAGATGGCCAATACGTTGAACAGATTCGTGAAAAAGAAATTAAAACTAAACAATCAGCTACTTTCTTGTCTAAGAGTTTGTATTATGAATTTTTGAAATAAAGTACAAAAAATCCCATTTCTTGGTAAAGGAATGGGATTTTGTTTGTATTAATTATTTCCTTCTAAATTTAGAATCATTTCTTTTTGGGAATTCTATTTTTCGTCTTGTTGTAGGTTCTGATTTGGGCAAACTGGCTTCTTCGGTTTTACTAGAAGGTGCAATCAGTTGGTTTAATTCTTTGATTTCAGTATCAGTTAATTCGCGGTAGCGCCCTACAGGAACATCAAGTGAAATATTGATAATTCGGATACGTTTCAAAGCAGTTACTTCGTAGCCTAAATACTCGCACATTCTTCGAATTTGGCGATTCAAGCCTTGGGTTAAAATGATTTTGAAGGTGTATTTGCTAATTTGTTCTACTTTGCATTTTCGGGTTACGGTTTCTAAAATAGGAACGCCATTCCCCATTCGTTGAATGAAACGGTCAGTAATTGGTTTGTTGACCGTTACGGTATATTCTTTTTCGTGATTGTTTCTGGCGCGTAATATTTTGTTGACAATATCACCGTCGTTGGTCATAAAAATCAATCCTTCACTGGCTTTATCTAATCGGCCAATTGGGAAAATACGTTTGGGATAGTTGATGTAATCTACGATATTATTGCGCACTTCTAGGTTGGTAGTACATTCAATTCCTACGGGTTTATTGAAAGCTAAATAAATGGATTTTTCTGTTTTTTCGACAATCAGTTTGCCGTCAATACGCACTTCATCGTCAGGTGCTACTTTGGTACCCATTTCTGGGACAATACCGTTAATGGTTACTCTTCCTTCTTCAATGAGTTTGTCTGCTTCTCTGCGAGAGCAATAACCGGTTTCACCAATGAATTTGTTAAGGCGTTTTAGATTGTCTTCCATACCGTAAAAGTAATCAATTTGAGAGATTTAATTGGTTTCAGAAAGAAAGGCAACAATTTTTTTATACACTTCTTTGTTTTGTAAACTGTGTCCGAGTCCTTTGGTAGTTTCTAAAACAGACGCTTTCCAATGGTTGGTTATTTTTTCACCTTCTTTATATAACACGATTTTATCTTCAACATCGTGAATTACAAATCCTTTGGCTTTAATAGAAGAAACAAAGTGCTTGGCAGAGAAATGTTCTACTTTGATTTGAAAGTAATCCCAATAATGTTGGTGTAATAACTGCACCATACGGTTGTTCAAACTCAATAATTTGATGTAGTTTTCAAAGATGATTTTAAAATCAGCGGGAGCACCTAATAGTACGATTTTCTCAATACTTGGATTTTGACAGGTAGCTTGGTAGTATAAGCTTGTTTTTCCTCCAATAGAATGTCCAATGATGTAATTTGGAGTGTATTTTTTAGCTACAGTTTCCATATATGCGGCATACTGAATAATATTGAATTCTGTGCCTCCTGAAAGCCCGTGTGCGGGTGCATCAATGCCAATAATGGTATGATTAGTTTCTATTAGATGTGGAATTAATTTTCGCCAACGTGCCGAGTTGCTTTGCCAACCATGAACAAGAAAAATAATCTTTTCGTCACCTTCCCAAATATAAGTTTGGAAGTGTTGACCATTTTTTTCAAATGTTTCTTTTTTGGCTTCTGCTAAAAAAGGAGGAAGTTTGCTACTGTTTAGTTTTCCTTTTCGGGGCTGGCTAAAAAGCGAGTAAGCAACAAGTGTAGCTTTTTTGGGAGCAATAAAACACAGTAGATTGATATAAATCCCGTACGATTTTGTTGTTATGAAGAAAAGAAATTGTTTCATACAAAAAAAGTCCCGATTTGCATCGGGACTTGGACCATTTAGAATTTAGAAAATAATTTTTCCATTTTTTCTCTTTCTTCTTGTGCTAATGCACTATCCACTAAAATTCTTCCTGAATGTTCATCAGTGATGATTTTTTTTCTAGAAGCAATTTCTACTTGTGTTTGTGGTGGAATAGTAAAGAACGAACCTGCAGACGCTCCTCTTTCGATAGAAACAACAGCTAAGCCATTGCGAACGCTACCTCTGATTCTTTTGTAAGCGGTTAACAAACGCTCTTCAATCTGTCCTTGGTACTCTGCTGATTTTTCAGATAAGAACTCTTCTTCTTTCTGAGTTTCAGCCATAATTGCATCTAATTCAGATTTTTTATGTTTTAAATGCGCTGATTTTAATTCTAATTTTTCTTTAGAATTAGCAATCACTTCTTTTTTATGTTCAATAGAAGCTTTCATTTCTTTGATTTGCTTTTCAGCCAATTGAATTTCTAATTCTTGAAACTCAACTTCTTTAGTCAAAGAGTTGTATTCTCTATTGTTACGAACACTTTCTTGTTGTTTTGTGTATTTTTTGATCGCTTCTTTGTGCTCATCAATAGCGTTTTTCTTTGCTTTGATTTGCTCCTCGATTACTTCAAGCTCGCTTTTTAATTTTTCTGAACGAGTGCTTAAACCAGCCACTTCATCTTCTAAATCTTCTACCTCTAAAGGAAGTTCTCCTCTTACGTTTCTGATTTCGTCAATTCTAGAGTCAATTAATTGTAAATCGTAAATTGCTCTTAACTTGTCCTCGACACTTAATTCTTTTTTAGTCGCCATATTTTATAAGTACTTAACTGGATTTGTATTTTCTTCTGAAAAAATGATTGCAAAATTAAGGATTTTTTTTCTAAGAAAGTCAACAATATAATTTTTTGTATACCGTTCGCTTTCAAAATGTCCAATATCGGCTAAAAGTAACTGGTTTTCGGCTTCATAAAATTGGTGGTATTTCAAGTCAGCAGTCAAAAAAGCATCGGCACCTGCTTGAATGGCATTTTTGATAGCAAAACTTCCAGACCCTCCCAAAACAGCTACTTTTTGAATTGGTTTTTGAAGTAATTGCGAGTGTCGGATGCCGCCTGCTTGCATTTTGTCTTTTACCAATACTAGAAAATCGTTGTCATTCATGGCAGTTTCCAATTCGCCAATCATTCCCAAACCAATATTTTGATGCGTATTTTTTAAATCATAAATTTCGTAAGCGACTTCTTCGTAGGTATGACTTTGAAACAAGGCTTTCAAAATTTTATTTTCTAGGTGTTTTTCAAAGGTAACTTCAATTTTAATTTCGTCTCCTTGAACAAATTCAAAGCGTTCGCCAATTTCGGGATTGCTATGTTCGTTACCCATATAGGTTCCAATTCCTTTGGAGTTAAAGCTACAGTTGTCATAATTGCCAATACTTCCTGCCCCTGCATTGAATAAGGCATTGCGCACTTCTTCGGCATTTTCGGGAATAGTGTAGGTGACTAATTTACGAATGTAATTTTCTTTTGGAATGAGAATTTTGGTGTTTTTCAATCCTAAAGTATTACACACTATTTTGTTGACTCCTTCGGGATGATTGTCCAAAGCCGTATGAACCGCATAAATAGCAATATCATTTTTAATCGCTTTAATGATAGCACGCTCTACATAGGTTGCACCCGTAATTTTTTTCAAACCAGAAAATAAAATAGGATGGAAGCAAACGACCAAATTACAATTTTTAGCAATGGCTTCGTCGATGACGCTTTCTAAAGCATCGTGACAAACTAAAATTCCTGTGGTATCATTTTCAGCATTGCCTACCAAAAGTCCTACATTATCAAAATCTTCGGCATACGCCAAAG
The DNA here is from genome assembly GCA_041191945.1 of Bacteroidota bacterium. Taxonomy (GTDB): domain Bacteria; phylum Bacteroidota; class Bacteroidia; order Flavobacteriales; family Flavobacteriaceae; genus Flavobacterium. Next base: position 56,174 of record JBEENX010000006.1, on the reverse strand, counting down.
GTGCCATTTCTTCGAGAATAGGGAATGTATCTTTTATTTTCATTTTCAATTTTTTCGAAAGAACAAAGTAACGAATAATGCGTACAACTTTTATATAAAGATAAAATATTCTACTTTCGTACCATGAATCTTTTTAGAAAAATACTATTTCCATTTGCTATTCTGTATGGTTTCATAACGAGTATTCGTAATTTTTTGTTTGACAAAGGATTCTTAAAATCCTATTCGTTTCCACTTCCCGTTATTGTGGTAGGAAACTTAAGCGTGGGCGGAACAGGAAAAACTCCTCAGATTGAATATTTGATTCGGCTACTTTCTGAACATTGCACAATAGCCACTATGAGTAGAGGGTATAAAAGAAAATCAAAAGGATTTGTTTTAGCTAATGCCAATGCTACAGCTGAAATCTTAGGCGATGAGCCGTATCAGTTTTATCAAAAATTCCCATCGATTCAAGTGGCAGTAGATGCTGATAGAAAAAATGGAATTGAGCAGTTATTGGCACAAAGCCATCCGCCTCAAATTATCTTATTAGATGATGCTTTTCAACACCGTAAAGTCAAAGCAGGGTTGTATATCTTATTAACGGCTTATGATGATTTATTTATGGATGATTTTCTATTACCGACGGGTAATTTAAGAGAATCAAGATCTGGAGCTCAACGAGCGGATGTTATTATGGTGACTAAATGCCCAGCCAAACTTTCTGATGCAGATCAAAGTCAAATTAAGCAAAGAGTGCAATCATACTCGGCTGCTCTAGTTTATTTTAGCACGATTGCTTTTGATGAATTTGTACAATCCAGTTCTGTATCTGTTCCAGTGACTACTATTCAACAAACAGCTTGTGTACTTGTAGCAGGTATTGCAAAACCAGCCTCGTTTTTTAATTATTTGACAAACTCAGAATCCATTTGTTTGACCTATCCAGATCATCATCATTTTACGGAAAGTGATATTCAGGAAATTAAGCAAAAAGCAGGCGATAAGTTAATTGTAACAACCGAAAAAGATTATGTGCGTTTGAAGGATTCCGTATTGCAAGATCAATTGTATTATTTGCCTATTCGAACTTCGCTTATAGTTGGCTCAAACGAATTTGATGCGACGGTATTCGACTATTTGAAGCAATAATTAGGTTTTCAGATTGTTAGCATACAAAATCAAATCAATTAGTCGAGAAGAATAACCAATTTCGTTGTCATACCAGCCGACTACTTTTACCATTTTGTCAATCACCGAAGTGAGTTGTGCGTCAAACAAACAAGAGTGGGTGTTGCCAATAATATCTACAGAAACGATAGGGTCTTCGGTATAGGCTACTATTCCTTTTAGATTAGTTTGAGATGCCAATTGAAAAGCAGCATTGATTTGGTCAATCGTTACGGGTCGTTTTACATTAAAAGTAATGTCTGTTAAGGAGCCGTCAGGAACAGGAACACGAATACCACAACCACCCATTTTATTTTCTAAATGCGTAAAAATTTTAGTTAACGCTTTCGCTGCGCCTGTAGTGGTTGGTACTATCGATTGACTCGCGCCACGCGCACGGCGTAAGTCTTTATGAGGTTGGTCGTGTAAACTTTGGTCTGTGGTAAATGAGTGAATAGTAGTGATGTATGCCTGTTCAATACCACAGAGTTGGTCAATGACTTGAATCATTGGTGCTGCATTGTTAGTAGTGCAACTTGCGTTAGAAATGATAGTTTCGCTTCCATCAAGAAGGTGTTCGTTTACTCCTAAAACAACCGTTTTGATGCTATCTACTTCGGCAGGTGCGGATAAAATTACTTTTTTGGCTCCAGCCAAAATATGGGCATTGATTTCGTCAAATGTTTTGTATTTTCCAGTAGATTCAATAACATAATCAATAGCAAGCGTTTTCCAATCTAAATCAGCAATACTTTTTTCGTGGAAAAAAAGAATAGGTTTACCATTAACACTAATTCCAGTATCATTTGAACTTACGTCAAAAGGTAACACCCCGTGAATACTATCGTATTTTAGTAAATGCGCCATCGTTTTGGTATCGGCAATGTCGTTGATGGCAATCACTTCTATTTGAGGATGATTGAGGAGCAATCGAAATAGATTTCGCCCAATTCTTCCAAAACCATTGATAGCAATTCGTATTTTCAAAATAGAAAAATTAAAGAATGTGTTTTTGAGCCTTATATGAAGAGCGAACTAAAGCGCCACTCTCTACATGACGGAAACCTAATTCCAATCCGTATTTTTCATATTTCTCAAATTGTTCTGGTGTGATGTATTCCTTAACAGGTAAATGTTTTTTTGTTGGTTGTAGGTATTGACCAATGGTTACTACATCTACATTAGCAGCACGCAAGTCACGAAGGGTTTGCAATACTTCTTCCTCTTCTTCGCCTAAACCAAGCATAATACCTGATTTGGTTCGGTTGATTCCTTTTTCTTTTAAGTAACGCAATACCTCCATGCTACGATCGTATTTCGCTTGGATACGCACCTCACGCGTTAAACGGCGTACAGTTTCAATATTATGCGAAACTACTTCAGGATTGGCTTCTACAATACGATCTAAGTTTCTTTCGATGCCTTGAAAATCGGGAATTAGAGTTTCTAATGTTGTATTTGGGTTCATTCTTCGAATGGCTTTTACTGTTTCTATCCAAATGATAGAGCCACCGTCTTTTAAATCGTCTCGATCTACACTAGTAATTACTGCATGTTTGATGTTCATGATTTTAATAGAACGTGCTACTTTTTCGGGTTCGTCCCAATCGACTGTTTCTGGACGTCCAGTTTTTACTCCGCAAAATCCACAAGAACGTGTACAAATGTTGCCTAAAATCATGAAGGTAGCAGTACCTTCTCCCCAGCATTCGCCCATATTAGGGCAGCTTCCAGAAGTACAAATGGTGTTCAAACTGTATTTGTCAACTAATCCACGTAGTTCGGTGTATTTTTGACCAATAGGTAATTTTACGCGAAGCCATTTTGGCTTAGCTGTAGGTAGCTTATTTTCTAAAACAGTTTCCATACAATCAATTTTTCGGGTACAAATATAAGTAATGTAGTCGAGTTGGGTACGCTTATTTTGTGTTAACAAAAGTTAAAAACAGCTTTTGTATTATTTTCCTTTTTGAATGATTTCGGCCAATAATTTTTTAGCTCTCAAAATTTTGATTTTCACATTGCTGAGTGGTTCGTCAATTTTAGAGGCGATTTCTTGATAACTCATCTCTTGAAAATAACGCATTTGGATGACTTCTTGGTAATGCGGTTTCAATTCTTTGATAAATTTCAATAATTGCGAAAGGTTTTGCTCTGTGATTAATTTGTCTTCAACAGAAGGCGTTGTGTCGGCAACATTATGCGCTTTTTGGTCTTCGTCTTCGGTACTTTCAACAAATAAACTTGATTTTCTTTTGCGCAATAAATCGATATGACCGTTTTTAGCAATACTAATTAACCAAGTATTGAATTGGAATTCGGCATTGTAGGTACTGATTTTGTCAAAGGCCTTAGAGAAAGTCTCGATTGTTATGTCTTCGGCATCGGTTTCATTTTCAGTGCGTACGAGCATAAAACCATACACCTCATTCCAATAATAATCCAATAGAAAAGTGAAGGCTGTTTGATCGCCTTGTTTTGCTTTTTCTATTTGTTTTTTTATTTCCAATGGATTGGTTTTGAGAATAAATTGGTAAAATACGCATTGACTTGCGTAAAGATAAGCACAATTTCAACGATAGGAAACCATAATTTAATATCGTTTTCTTTTAGTTTTCCGGCCGCAAATCCCATTACCGTCCAAGCGACAACATAGCGTGCTATAAAAATACTTAGTACGATAATCCATTCAAATTGCAATGCCAATAAAATAGCGGCAACTAAAATAAATAGCAATTGGGATCCATAAAAAACGCCTAATCGCAATTGGTCCACTGATTTAAAGTAATTAGCCGTTGCAATTTGTCTTCTTTTTTGATTGAAAAAGGCTGAAAAAGTGGTTTTTGGTTTAGAATACGAGAAACTTTCAGGAGTATAGGCAACGGTAGTATTTTTTTCATTTGCCGCTTGATTGATGAATAATTCATCGTCGCCTGTACGAATTTGCATGTGTTCTATAAAACCATTTACATTAAAGAATTCCTCTTTTTTGTACGCCATATTACGACCCACTCCCATATAAGGATGTCCCAGTTTTGCCCAAGAAAAATACTGAACGGTATTCAAGATATTTTCAAAACGGATGATTTTATTCAAGAAGGAATTGGCAATTTTTTCATATTTGCCATAGCCCAATACAATGGTTTTTTGCATGGTAAATTGGGAACTCATAGCGGTAATCCAGTCTTTTGACGTAGGATAACAATCGGCATCGGTAAAAAGAAGGTATTCTTTTTTGGCAGCTTTTATTCCTAAAGTTAAGGCGTATTTTTTGTTGCCCCAAAACGCTTCGTTGTTTTCCACTTTTACCAAACGAATATTAGGATATTGTTTTTCGAAATCTTCAAAAATAGTCAAAGTAGCATCGCTTGAAGCATCGTCAATCAAGACAATCTCAAAATCGGGATAGTTTTGTTCTGCTAAAAGCGGAATATAATTGGCTACATTTTCTTCTTCATTTTTGGCACACACAATTACCGAGATAGGAATTCTCTTTGGTGTAATTTTTTGCGCTTTTGCGAAAGCAAATTTTCCAAAAACGCCTAAATAGTAAACGAATTGAATAGCAGCAATGGCAATAAAAATGTATAGAATAACAAACATGGAGAAATAGTCTTTTAAAATCGTACGCAAAGGTATGAATACCATTGCGAAATTTAAAAGCATAACTACTATTTTTTAAAAGCTATTTTTCCTTTTCGTCGAGTGGATGTGATTGGGCTAAATCACATTGACTTCGGCTTCGATGCGAATTCCAAAAGTTTTAAAAACGGTATCTTGAATATTTTTGGATACGGCTAAAATTTCTTGGCCAGTAGCATTTCCATAATTGACTAAGACCAAGGCTTGATTTTTATGTACGCCTGCATCGCCAAAACGTTTGCCTTTAAAACCTGCTTGTTCAATCAACCAGCCAGCGGGTACTTTGACTTCGGTGGCAGACACTTCAAAGTATTTCATCTCGGGAAATTGCTGGTGGATTTTTTCGAAATCTGATTTTGGAACAATAGGATTTTTAAAGAAACTACCGCTATTTCCTAATTCTTTTGGGTCGGGTAATTTACTTTGACGAATGGCAATTACGGCATTACTCACGTCTTTCAAACTAGGATTTTGGATGTTGTTTTTCTCTAATTCACCCAAAATATCACCATACGAAGTGTTGATTGTATGATGGCGTTTGGTCAATTTAAAAACAACCGAAGTAATGATGTATTGGTCTTTGACCTCATTTTTAAAAATGCTTTCTCGGTAGCCAAAATGACATTCGGCATTAGTAAAAGTTCGCATTTCTTGATTGGCAATAGCTATGGCTTGGCAAGAAACAAAATGGTCTTTGATTTCGGCACCATAAGCGCCAATATTTTGTACCGGAGTAGTTCCCACGTTACCAGGAATGAGCGACATATTTTCTAATCCACCAAAATCGTGTTCAATGGTCCAAAGTACAAACTCGTGCCAGTTTTCGCCGGCCTGACTTTCGACCCATACAAAATCGTCGTTTTCATCGATGATTTTCTTACCTTTTAAGTCGATATGAATCACCAACGCATCAATATTTTGGGTTAAAAGCATGTTGCTTCCGCCTCCTAGAATAAACTTTTTCTCTGTTGGATTTTCTACTAAAACAGTTTTCAATTCTTCTAATGAATGAACCGCGGTGAATTGCTTTGCTTTGGCTTCAATGCCAAAAGTATTGTAGTTTTTTAGAGAAAAATTAGATTGTAGCGTCATGAAATAAATGCTTTTTGAAAGTTCAAAAATACGAATTAAAATTCGTCGGTAGTAAGTGCGCGGTTGATAAAATCGTTCAAAGGTTTTAAAGCGATTAATTTATTGGACATTGTAGCAACAAAATCTTTTTTCAAGACTTCTGAAATGTCAAATTTCTGACTGGCTTCAAAGCTTTTTAATTTTAAATACTCAATAGCGGGATGGTCTTTTTCGTATCCACGAGGCGGATTTTTCAAAACACTAGATTCGTTTCGGTCAAAGTCACCAAATTCTTTTTTGAAATTTTTCTCCTGTAGAATTGCTTCTAAATCATCATAAAAAAAGGCAATTTCTTTGCGTACTTTTTTTAAATCATCTGCTTCAGGGCAATAAAAACCTCCAGCGATAAAACTTTTGTTTCTTTCGATGTGAACGTAGTAGCCAGAACGATTGTTCCCTTTACTACCTGATGAAAGCCAAACTCCCACATGTGATTTATAAGGAGTTTTGTCTTTTGAAAAACGAATATCGCGATTGATTCTAAAGGTACAGTTTTTAACTTCTAATAGCTCAAGCGATGGGTCTAAAGGTTTCATTGCATCCAGAAAATTACCTACTAATTGTTGGTAGTCTTTTTTGAATGTCTCGTATCTTTTTTTATTGTCTAAAAACCAATCTCTATTGTTATTCGCTTTTAAATCGTCTAAAAATTGTACACTTTCTTGAGATAGCATGGGGAGTTTTTTATAATTGTTTTTTCAAATCGGTTTCACTAATATAACCTGAATGGTGCCATTTTAGTTGCTTGTTTTCATACAATAACAAAGTCGGCAATTCGCTAACTTTCATTTCTGAAAGTAGGCTTTTGTTTTTATCGGCATCAAGGCGAATAATGACTAATTTGTCTCCCAATTCTTTTTGCATTTTCAAAAGATAAGGCGTCATTTTTTTGCAAGGCGCACACCATTCGGCATAAAAATCAATCAATACTTTTTTATCTGAATTCAATAAATTAGCATATTGTTCTTTAGTAATACCTACTCTTTTAGCAGAAGGTTTAGATAATCCAGCAGCATCCCATTTTAAAAATCCTCCTTCTAATTCAATAATTTGTGTAAATCCCAATTGAGCTAATTTTTCAGCTGCTTGATGACTTCTACCTCCAATTTTGCAATACACAAATACTGGTTTGGATTTGTCGTATTTTGATGCGTTAGTAACAAAGTCATTGCTTAGCCAATTTACATTTTGTGCTCTTTCAATGTGTTCTGCTGCATATTCTTCAGGAGTTCGAACATCTAATATTTGAGGATTTGGTGTAGCTTCAATTTTCTTTGAAAAAGAAACGGCATCAAGCGTTTCAACTTTTTTTGAGGGTTGCCCGTTGCACGAAGTTAGTGTAAATACTACGATGGCTAGTGCTATTTTTTTTAGTTTCATAATCAAGTTGTTTTATTAATGTGATACGCTAATGTACGTAAATTTTTCGTCAGATACTTTGATGAATGGCTTAAATAAAAGTTATAAATTGAAGATTTTGTAAGTCTGATGGGTTGATTTGACAATACTTTCTGTTCTTTCAGGGTGGGTGTCAGAAATAAAAAGCTGCCCAAAAGTGTCGCTATTTACCATTTCTACAATTTTAGCTACGCGACTTTCGTCCAATTTGTCAAAAATATCATCAAAAAGCAGAATGGGTTTTACGCCACTTTGTTTTTTTAAAAATTCAAACTGTGCTAATTTTAAAGCAATTAAAAATGATTTTTGTTGGCCTTGTGAACCAAATTTTTTGATGGGGTACGCATCGATTTCAAATGATAAATCGTCTTTGTGAATTCCAACACTGGTATACTGCAAGGCACGATCTTTAGCGCTATTCTCTTGCAAGAGTGTTGCCAAATCCTTTTCAAATAAATGACTCTCATATACTAACTGAACCGTTTCTTGAGAATTAGTTATGGCTTGATGGTGCTTGTTGAAAATGGGAATAAAATTTTCGATAAATAATTTTCTTTTTTCAAAAATAGCCTGTCCTAATTCGTTGAGTTGTTCATTGTATATCGATAAAGTGTCGTTATCAAATACATGATTCAGCGCAAAATACTTTAGTAGGGCATTACGCTGACTGATTATTTTTTGGTAGTGTATTAGTTGTTGCAAATAAAGGGCGTCCAATTGTGAGATGACGCTATCCATAAATTTACGACGCGTTTCACTTCCTTCAATAATCAAATCTCTGTCGGCTGGAGAAATCATAACCAATGGGATAAAACCGATATGGTCTGAAAATTTATCGTAAACTTTTCCGTTGCGTTTTAGGATTTTCTTTTGTCCTTTTTTAAGACTGCAAACAATTTGTTCGGCTCGATTCTCTTTTTCTAGTTCGGCATCGATGACGAAAAACTCTTCTCCATGCTTGATATTTTGAACAGCAAGCGGATTAAAATAGCTCTTTCCATACGATAAATGGTAAATAGCATCGAGGACATTGGTTTTTCCGATTCCGTTTTTTCCAACAAAACAATTGATTTTGGTGTCAAACTCGAAATTAGCTTCAGAAAAATTCTTGTAATTGAATAATGAAATCTTTTTTAAATACATTTTTGTCTTGCTAGAATGAAGAATGGGGCTTTATGAGAGCGCTTTTTCAAACTGCCCGCAAATTATTGAAAAATATCCATAAAATGCCTTTTAGATTTGAATAAAAATTTTATTTTTGCCACTCACTAAATTAAAATTGAAATGGCCACTTATAATAAAAGAGGATATAAAACCCCAAAAGAGAAAGAAGTAAAAGAAGTTGTAGAAGACGTTCAGATTGATGAAAAAGACAGTACAACTGCAGGTGTTTTCTCAAAATTAGATGAAACTGCTTCAAAAACAGAAGATTTTGTTGCTAAAAATCAAAAAGTAATTATTGGTTTTGTTGCTGCAATTGCTTTGGTAACTGTTGGGTATTTAGCATTTGAAAAATTCATTGCTACACCAAAAGAAGAAGAAGCAGCTAATGAAATGTTTGTAGCACAACAAAATTTCCAAAAAGCAACTGATGGAGTAGCGAGTGACTCTTTATATAAATTGTCTTTGAATGGTTCTGAAGGTAAATTCGGATTCATTAAAATTGCTGACGAATATGCAGGAACTGATGCAGGTAATTTAGCTAACTACTACGCAGGAATTGCGTACTTGAATACAGGTAAATATGCTGAAGCAATTGATTTCTTGAGTAAATTTGAATCAAAAGATATGATTTTAGGTGCGTTAGCAAAAGGAGCTATCGGAGATGCTTACGCTCAAAAAAATCAACCACAACAAGCTTTAGAAAATTATAGTAAAGCAGCTGAGTCTAGTAAAAACGATTTTACTACGCCTCGTTTCTTATTGAAAGCTGGTAAAACTGCTTTGGCTTTAGGTAAAAAAGAAGAAGCGTTGAAATATTTTACGGATATTAAAGATAACTATGATACAACTCCTGAAGCTGCTTCAGTAGATGTGTTGATTGGATTGGCACAATAGTCCATTACCAAATATACTTTAGGGTTAGCAATTATAATGCAATTAGATTTTGTCTAATTAGTTGTAATTTCTAACCTTTATTTTTATCTTTAACATAAAACCTTTAAAAATCAAATACGATGGCTACCGAAAATAAAAACTTATCAGAATACGATAAAAATAGTGTTCCTGATGCACGCAACTTTCGTTTTGGAATTGTGGTTGCAGAATGGAATGAAACTATTACCGAAGGATTGTATAATGGTGCTTTTACAGCATTAATAGAGAATCAAGTTCCGGCTCAAAATATAATTCGGTGGAACGTACCTGGAAGTTTTGAGTTAATCTATGGGTCTAAAAAAATGTTGCAAACTCAAAATGTAGATGCGGTAATAGCTATTGGTTGTGTTATTCAGGGACAAACCAAACATTTTGATTTTGTTTGCGAAGGTGTAACTCAGGGGATTAAGGACTTGAATATACAAACCGATATTCCCGTTATTTTTTGTGTGCTGACAGACAATACCATGCAACAATCTATTGATAGAAGTGGTGGAATCCACGGAAATAAAGGAACTGAAGCTGCTATTGCGGCTATCAAAATGGCATTTATTCGTCAACAAGCTTCGTTGTCGCATTCAATTGATAATCAGCACTTATTAGGTAGTGGTGCATTGCAAATTGAGAACAATCCATTACAAATAGAAGAGTAATTAAAATAATTTACCTTAACGAGAGGGGCTAAAAGAACGAGTTTTGTCATTCCGAATTCATTTCGGAATCTATAAATTAAATTGTCAATCAATTATTTTAAGTAACTGAAACATCCCGACGCTTCGGGACAGTTTGACAAGAACAAGACTTTTAAGTCACTCTTTCTTTTTTTGTAATTACGGATGTTTTAAAACCAAGTATAAATTTGCTAAATTTGTCCTGTAGCATTCGTCCGTAAATTAACCCCAACAATAAAAAACACTACTTAATGTCGAGTATTATTCAATTACTACCTGATCATGTTGCCAATCAAATTGCCGCTGGTGAAGTGGTGCAACGACCGGCTTCGGTAGTTAAGGAATTATTGGAAAATGCTGTGGATGCTAAAGCAACAGACATCAAGTTAATTATTAAAGATGCTGGAAAATCCTTAATTCAGGTGATTGATAATGGTGTGGGGATGAGTGTGACCGATGCGCGTTTGTGTTTTGAACGCCATGCTACTTCTAAAATTCGTCAGGCCGAAGATTTATTTTCTTTGCATACCAAAGGATTTCGTGGAGAAGCCTTGGCATCCATTGCGGCGATTGCTCATGTGGAGATGAAAACCAAGCAAGATCAAGAAGAACTAGGGACGCATCTCATTATTGAAGGAAGTAAATTTGTTTCTCAAGAAGTGGCTGTTTTGCCAAAAGGAACCTCATTTGCAGTTAAGAATCTCTTTTACAATATTCCGGCTCGACGCAATTTCCTGAAATCGGATGTGGTGGAATACCGTCATGTTATTGACGAGTTCCAACGGGTAGCTTTGGCACACCCCAACATTCATTTTACGTTTTACCACAATGGTAGCGAAATGTTCAATTTGCCTCAGTCCAATTTGAGACAGCGAATTGTTGCTATTTTTTCGGGTAAAACCAACGAGAAATTAGTTCCGGTCCAAGAAGAAACAGAACTAGTCGAAATTCAGGGATTTGTAAGCAAGCCTGAATTTGCCAAAAAAAATAGGGGAGAGCAATTCTTTTTTGTAAACGACCGATTTATTAAAAGTGGGTATTTGCATCATGCGGTAATGGCGGCTTATGACGGAATTTTAAAGGAGGGTGCGCAGCCTAGTTATTTCTTATTTTTGTCAGTGCCTCCGCATACGATTGATATTAATATTCATCCCACAAAAACCGAAATCAAGTTTGACGACGAACAAGCTTTGTATGCGATTTTAAGAGCTGCTATCAAACACAGTTTGGGGCAATTTAATGTGGCTCCTGTTTTGGACTTTGATCGCGATGCTACTTTAGATACACCCTATCATTACAAAGATGTAGAAGGAGCAATGCCAACCGTTCAGGTTGATGCTAATTTCAATCCGTTTGCCGATGACAAACCAACAAAATCCTATTCGGGTTCGGGCGCTAGTTATAAAAAAACAGAAATCGCTTCGAGTTGGGAAGGATTGTATGTGGGTTTGAAACAAGAAACCGAAACGTTTTCGGCCTCAAGTAATTTTAGTTTTGAAAATGAAGAAGTTACCGCTTCTTTATTTGAAAATGAAGAGGTAGAAGAGTCGGTCGTGCATCGAACGTATCAGATTCATAAAAAATACATTGTTTCGCCAATTAAATCAGGAATGGTGATTGTAGATCAGCAGCGTGCACACCAACGGGTTTTGTACGAACAATTTTTAGTTAATATGACTGTTCATCAAGCTGCAAGTCAGCAATTGTTGTTTCCTTTGAACTTGTATTTTTCTAAAAACGAAATGGAATTGATTGCCGAATTGCAATTGTCTTTGATCAATACCGGATTTGTTTTTGAGGAAACTCAGAAAGACCATGTAGTTATATCAGGTATTCCGGTCAATATTACTGAAAGTGAAGTTTCGTTAGTTTTGGAACAATTGTTGAGTGATTTGCAGGATGGTATTCCAGAAAGTAGTTTCAGTCAAAACGATACGATTGCCAAATCTATGGCCAAAAGTTTGGCGGTTAAAACAGGAAGTTATTTAACAGAAAAAGAGCAAGAAAATCTAGTTAACGGACTGTTTGCTTGTAAAGAACCCAATGTTTCGCCTTTTCAAAAACCTACTTTTATCACAATGCGTGTGGAAGATATAGATAAAAAATTTGCCCTATGAGAAATGTGACAGAAACTGTTAAGCAGTTAATTATTATTAATATTTTGTTTTTTATCGGGACATTATTGGTGTCAAGTCCTGCGTACCAATATTTAGCTTTGTTTTTTCCTGAAAACCCAGATTTTAAAGCTTGGCAACCCATAACGTATATGTTTATGCACGGCGGATTCATGCATATTTTCTTTAATATGTTTGCTTTGTATTCGTTTGGGTCGGCATTGGAATTATTCTGGGGAAGCAAGAAGTTTTTGTTTTTCTACATTTCTTGTGGTTTGGGAGCTGCTTTAGTTCATACGGGGATGAATTATTATCATTTCCAAGAAGGATTGAATACCTTGTTGTCCAATGGATTCTCGAAAACAGCAATTTTGCAATTGCTAAATGAAGGTAAAATTGACACAAGATGGCAAGAATTATTGACGGTCTCTCAATTTCAAAGTTTTACTAGTGCTTATGTAGGAACGGCTGTGGGGGCTTCGGGAGCGATTTACGGAATCATTGTTGCTTTTGCATTTATGTTTCCTGAGTCAGAATTAGCCTTGATGTTTGTTCCTATTCCGATAAAAGCTAAATATTTTGTGCCTGGTTTGGTATTGATTGATTTGTATCTTGGCATTTCAGGTAAATCCATTTTTGGCGGCGGCGGAATTGCTCATTTTGCTCACGTGGGAGGCGCTTTATTTGGGTTTCTTATTATGTGGTATTGGAAAAAAAATCAGTTCAATTCCAATCGTTGGAATTAGTTTGACACGTTTATAAATAGAATCATATATGAGTAGCATACTGGACGATTTAAAAATGCAATATAAACTAGGAGGAGCCGCCTTTAGACTTCTCTTTTGGAATGTGTTGTGTTTTCTCGTTTCGTTGCTGTTTTTTTACCAATTTCAGTTGGGGGTTTTTACGTTTCCTGATTGGATTGCGTTGACTTCAGATCCGAATGTATTGATTACAAAGCCTTGGACTTTAATTAGCTATGCTTTTTTTCATTTTAGTTTTGGGCATTTGTTTTTTAACATGATAGTATTGCATTTTGCTAGCATGCTGTTCTTGACTTTTTTTAATCCCAAGCAATTTATAGGCTTGTATTTGTTAAGTGCTTTGTTTTCGGGTATTGCATTTGTAGTAGGGTATTATTTTTTACATTTAAGTTCGGCTATGGTGGGAGCTTCGGGAGCCATAATGGCCATTTTAGTTGCTACTACGACCTATCGTCCGTTGATGAGTATTCGATTACTATTTTTTGGGAATGTGAAATTATGGCATATCACTGCGGTAATTTTGGTTTTGGATTTTATGCAATTCCGAATTGAAAACACAGGTGGGCATATTGCGCATCTTGCTGGAGCATTTTTTGGATTTATTTTTATTAAATTGCTCCAAAATGGAATTGACTTAAGTCGGATTTTAAATAATCCATTTCAAAAATCAAAACGTACGCCTTTTAAAAAGGTGCATAAAAATTACCCCAAATCGGCATCCAAACCGAGTTCAAGAATTGTTGTGAAGGATAAAACGCAACAGCAAATAGACGAGATTTTGGATAAAATTAGCCAATCGGGTTACGATTGTTTGACTCAAGAAGAAAAGGAATTTTTGTTTAAAGCAGGTAAATAATTTAGACATAACAAGAAAATGAAAAACCTTTCGTGGTTCAATAAAGGGATGTTTCTTTTGAATATAGTCTTGACTGTAGTAACTTTCAGTGCCTATTTGTTGCCTTTTTTAGCGCCTAAAGCATTTCCTTTGTTGTCGGTTTTGACGTTGTTTATGCCTCTGTTTTTTGTTTTTAATGCTTTGTTCTTTTTCTATTGGGGAGTTCAATTTAAAAAACGAATGATATTATCAGGTTTGGTACTATTAATGGGCATTACTTTCATTAATAAATTCTATAAATTTTCAGCTAAAGATTTCCCTGAAAGCGAAAAGGATTTCACTGTGATGAGTTATAATGTTCGTTTGCTCAATGTCTTCAAATGGATTGATCGTGACGATGTGCCTTCTCAAATAGTGAGTTTTATCAATGACAAAAACCCGGATATTGTATGTATTCAAGAGTATTCTACTTCGGCAGATATCGATTTGAAGGTGTATCCATACAAATATATTTTGATGGCAGGTGACCAAATCAAAACAGGGCAGGCTATTTTTTCTAAATTTCCCATTATTAATGAAGGAAATATTGTTTTTCCGAATTCAAATAACAATGTAATCTTTGCCGATATTAAGAAAGGAAAAGAAACCATTCGGGTGTACAATATGCATTTGCAATCCATTAAAATCTCCCCAGATGTTACTGAGATTAATGATGATATTAATGTAATAAATCAAAGTAAATCGCAAAAGCTTTTTAATCGAATAAGTAAAGCCTTCAAACAACAACAGCAACAAGCCGAATTGTTTAAAGAACACAAAAAGGATTGTCAATATCCTTTAATTATCTGTGGGGATATGAATAATAGTGCGTTTTCGTATGTGTACCGAAACATTAAAGGAAAATTAAGGGATAGTTTTGAAGAAGCCGGAAAAGGTTTTGGGGCTACCTACAAATTCCGCTATTATCCGGCACGTATCGATTATATCTTTGCCGATGAAAAAATGAAAGTAAAAAAGTTTGAAAGCTTTTCTAATTTTGAAAATTCAGACCATTATCCTATTATGGCAAAACTTGCTTTTGAATAACTATTTTATAATCAGCTGCTGAGATTTCAAATAATCCAAAGCAAACTTTCCTTCGTTAAAAACTAGATCCAATACACTAAGATTGTTGATGAAACCAAATTTATCATCAAATACTTGGGTGTAGCTTTCAAATTGTGAATGGTCTTTTTTTCCGTTGGCTAAAAAACGAAAATCAGTTACTTCATCTGAATTGATTTCGTGAAAATATTCCGATGTAGTTGCGTATTCTATTTTTATGCGAAGGCATCGGGTTATTAAATCAAACACTTCTAGATTCAAATCCATTAAAAACTGGTGTTTTTTCTCAAAAATAGGAAGTAAATCGTCTTCGAAATATTCAAAAAAAGGAGAGCTTCTGTAGGCCGCTTCTAAAGATTTAAAATGCTGTTTTTGCCAATCAAAATCATTTTCAATCTGAATGTCTTTTGTTTTTTGATGGGCTGTTTTAGAATGTTTTACAGGGATATTCAGTAGTTGAATTCCGTTAGGACTATAAATATACGTTCGGTTGCGATTGGTTTGTTTTTGAAAATTATCTTCCATTTCAAAGGTCACTTTGTCCGCTTGAACAATAGCGGCAAAATGACTGATAGAAGGGAAGTAGGTAGGATGAATAAGAATGTTCATGAAAAATGTAGCAATTTTTTAATGTAGCAATGTGAAAATGTAAGAATGGATAAATTGTTACATTTTCACATTGATCAATTGGTTATACTGATTTCTTTTTCTTCCAAAAATATTCTCCGATGAAATAGGCTACTAAAGCCAATAGGAAAAATTTAAAATACGATTGTGGCTGCCCTTCTCCACTAACTGTAGTGAATAATCGATCCCAACGAATTTTTTGTAATCCTTTCCCATTCGAATCATAGCTCATCCAAATGAAGATTGGTTTTCCTACAATGTGATCTGCAGGTACGAATCCCCAATAACGGCTGTCTTCGGAGTGATGGCGATTGTCTCCCATCATCCAATAGTAATCTTGTTTGAAAGTATAGCTACTAGTTTTTTGGTTATTGATTTTTATTTCATCACCTTTTATATATAGCTTATTGTTTTCATATACTTTAATTATTCGTTCATATAAACCTAAATTTTCTTTAGTCAGTTGAACGGTTTCACCAGCCTTAGGGATTAATATAGGTCCATATTCATCCATAGTCCATTTTCCGTTATGTGGAAAAATTAGATTATCTGTTGGTTTTTTATCTATATATCGAGAAACAGAATCTATAGTTGTATTTTTCCTTAAATCAGCAGCAGCTTTCAAGGTGAGATTTGCACTTGTTTCTGCAAGATATTGTTCTTGGGCATATATTCCAGTTGTTTCAATAACATTAGTAGGAATTCCATTAAATCCTGTTTGTATTGTGTAAGAATTATCAGGATTTTGTTTTGCATATGTAATATATGGTTTAACAGCTTCTAATTGTATTTCGTTATTAGGTTTTATGATGTATGTTCTTGAGAACTCTGTAGAACCTATTTCTTTTAATAATTCATTAGATACTCCTTTGGTAGAATATACAATATGCTCATATTGTGGTTTTGCTCTTTCGGGTAAAATCAATTCTTTTCCGTTTACAAAAACAATTCCGTCTTTGATTTCCAATTGATCTCCAGGAACACCCACACAACGTTTTACATAGTTGGATTTTTTGTCGATTGGTTTGATTACACCGGGATTATTTTTAGATTCAAAAAAATAGTGTACAGTATCTGCAGGCCAATTGAAGACTACAATATCATTATTTTTAATTTTTTCGAATCCAGGAAATCTAAAATATGGTAATTGAGGAAAATTTAAATATGATTTCACTTTAGTTAGTGGAATAGAATCATGTACCATTGGCAATGCCACGGTAGTCATTGGAGTTCTCGCTCCGTAATTGACTTTGCTTACAAATAAAAAGTCGCCCACCAATAACGATTTCTCTAATGAGGAAGTTGGAATGGTAAATGGCTGAATGAAGTAAGTGTGTACAAAAGTAGCTACTACAATAGCGAAAAGAAGCGAACTAATAGTGTCAGCGGTTTTGTTTGCAGGTTCGGTACTTCTATCAGCAATATAATTTAATTTTTGGGTATAATTGACATACGCTATATACAAACCAAAAGTAGCTATCCCTAAGACTTTGTCCAAGGTAGAATGTTTGCCAAAACGGGCTAATGTTTCTACCCAAATCACAGGGAATAGAATCAAGTTGATAATTGGGATAAAAAGTAATAAAGTCCACCAAGTTGGGCGTCCAATTATTTTCATTAAAATGATAGCATTATACACAGGAATAGCTGCTTCCCAACTTTTTCTACCAGCACTTACATACAATTTCCAAGTTCCGATAAAGTGAACTACTTGTACTAGTAAGACAAAAATAAACCATTGTGATAGTGTCATAATTAAGATTGTTAGATTAGTAGATTTGTAGATTCCTTGGATGTTTCGGAAGTTTTAAAAATCTATTTTTTTGTTTTTATAAATATGTTTAGTATTAATTTTTCTAATGATCTAAAGAAGTCAATAAAATCTAACGTTTTAGATTTAAAACGTCTTTCATTGTAAAAACACCTTGTTTTCCAGCCAACCATTCAGCAGCGATTACAGCTCCTAAAGCAAAACCTTCGCGATTGTGAGCAGTATGTTTGATTTCGATGCTGTCTATTTCAGAATTATAGGTTACAGTATGTGTACCAGGAACATCGGCAATCCGTTTGGCTTCAATGTGAATTTCGTTTGTATTGGGTTTGTCCAAAGTCCAATTCGTGTAGGCGCTGTTTTCAATAACTCCTTTGGCTAATGAAATTGCGGTTCCGCTTGGAGCATCTAATTTTTGGGTGTGATGAATTTCTTCCATATCAACAGAATAGGAAGTGTATGGTGCCATTATTTTGGCTAAATAATCATTCAATTCAAAAAATAAATTCACACCTAGACTGAAATTAGAACTAGAAATAAAACCTCCTTTTTTCTCCTTACAAAGGGCAATTATTTCGTCATAATGCTCTAGCCAACCCGTTGTTCCAGAAACTACAGGAACATTCGCATGAAAACAGCTTGAAATATTGTCTACAGCTGCCATTGGAACACTAAAATCAATTGCTACATCTGCATTTGCAAGTCCGTCATAGGTATTGAACTCGTCTTTTTTCAAGACAATTTCGTGGCCTCTTTCAAGGGCAATTCGTTCAATCACTTTACCCATTTTTCCGTATCCTAAAAGTGCAATTTTCATTTTTATATTTTTTTAAAATCCATTTAGAAGTTCCATTCTCCTTCTAAAAATTATAACTAAGAGTTAGTCCCATATTTGTCTTATATGTTACATCGTTGGTATATAAATTGGGACGTAACGATAAATTTTCGTTTACATTAAATTGAATTAAAGCCGCATCAACATTGGCATCAATAATATTCAAAGCATAAAATCCTAAAACGAATAAAGAGGATAAATCTCTATTGCGTTGGTAGAATTTTTGTGCTGTGATTAGTCGGTTGTTGTCTAGATAACTAAATTTATCATCACTATAACCCTCTAATCGTCGTTTGTATGCATCTCTATATTGATGGTATTTGTGATTGCTATCAATATAAAAATAGAGACTAGTTCCAATAGCGCCATATACCAAAGGAATTTTCCAATATTTTTTATTGTAAGCTTGACCTAAACCCGGTAAAACAGCCGAATAAAAAGCCGCTTTTGCTGGGGTTAAAGGATCAATATTGATAGATTTCAAGCTGTCTTTTGTTGTTTTTGGAGTAACGTTTTTGGCTTGTGCAAAAACGAAGGTGTTTCCCAAAAATAAAAAGAATATAGCTATGAAAAGAGATTTATACACTATCCTTTGATTAGTTTGATAATTCTATTGAAGTCTTCTTCAGAGTGAAAAGGAATGGTAATTTTGCCTTTTCCATTTCCTGCCACTTTGATGTCTACTTTGGTCCCAAAATAGTCTGCAAATTTATTTTTTTCGCTTGGACTCACTTCAAAAGAAGCCGATTTGGCTTTGGCAGCTGGTTTAGGTTTCAAACTTTCTTGATAATTTTTCACCAAAGCCTCTGTATCACGAACGGATAAATTTTGGCTTACAATTTTTTGGTAAATATCAGTTTGAACGTCTAAATCTTCAATGTTGATAATAGCTCGTCCGTGTCCCATACTGATGAATCCATCGCGAATACCGGTTTGTATGATGGGGTCTAGTTTTAGCAAGCGCAAATAATTAGCAATTGTAGAACGTTTTTTACCCACACGTTCACTCATTTGTTCCTGAGTTAATTCAATTTCGTCCATTAATCGTTGGTACGAAAGTGCAATTTCAATAGGGTCTAAGTCGTGACGTTGGATGTTTTCTACCAAGGCCATAACCAAGGATTCGTTGTCATTTGCAATTCGGATGTAGGCCGGAATTGTTTTTAAACCTACTAAGGTAGAAGCACGTAAACGACGCTCTCCCGAAATTAATTGGTACTTATTGAATTCTAATTTTCGTACAGTAATAGGCTGAATTACACCTAATTCTTTGATAGAAGTGGCTAATTCTTTTAATGATTCTTCGTTAAAATTGCTTCGAGGTTGAAACGGATTAATTTCAATTGAATCAAGTTCAAGTTCAATAATATTTCCTACAACTTTATCCGCATTTTTATCATTTACTGACTTAATATCGTTTTCTGGATCTTTTAATAATGCAGATAATCCTCTTCCTAAAGCTTGTTTTTTTATTGCTTTTGCCATACAATTAATTGCTGTTTTTTTGTATTACTTCTTGAGCTAAATGCAAGTAGTTAGTTGCTCCTTTACTGGTAGCATCGTAGTTTATAATGCTTTCGCCAAAACTAGGTGCTTCTCCCAATTTAATATTTCTTTGGATAATAGTTTCAAATACCATGTCGTTAAAATGCTTTTGAACTTCTTCTACAACTTGGTTAGACAAGCGTAAACGAGAGTCAAACATCGTTAACAATAATCCTTCAATATCTAATTTAGGGTTGTGTATTTTTTGGATACTTTTGATGGTATTCAATAGTTTTCCCAAACCTTCTAATGCAAAATATTCGCATTGAATAGGAATAATCACGGAGTCAGATGCAGTCAAGGCATTCAAAGTTAATAATCCAAGAGAAGGTGCGCAGTCGATAATGATAAAATCATAGTTGTCTTTCACACTTTGCAAAGCTTCTTTAAGCATGTATTCTCTATTTTCTTTGTCAACCAATTCAATTTCGATGGCAACCAAGTCAATATGAGCTGGTATTATATCTACATTCGGAGCCGAGCAACTGATGATGGCTTCTTTTGGCGAATGGCTATGTTCTAAAATTTGGTAGGTACCAATTTCAACTGATTCTACATCTATTCCCAATCCCGAAGTTGCATTTGCTTGGGGGTCAGCGTCGATAAGTAATACTTTTTTTTCTAAAACTCCTAAGGAAGCAGCCAAATTTACGGATGTAGTGGTCTTTCCCACACCTCCTTTTTGATTGGCAATAGCAATGATTTTACCCATTTATCTTTTTAAATTTTGAATGGTAAAAATACAATTATTTATGGTTTCTGAAAATCTATTTTGTTAACATTTGTTATGACTTGATTTATTGTCATTTAATGATCATTAAAAGCTTATTTTTATAAGATTCAGATGTTTTTTTTTGGGTGAGGGAATAAAAAAGAAAAATCCTTTTTGCATTGCAAAAAGGATTTTGTCGGGGTGGCAGGATTCGAACCTGCGGCCTCCTGCTCCCAAAGCAGGCGCGATAACCGGGCTACGCTACACCCCGTAATGCGAGTGCAAAGATAGAATTAATTTTGATTTTAGCAAGTTAAAATGATAAATAGGAAGCGATTATTTTTTAATAAGTAAAAATGATATTTTTTTGATGAATATTTTTAATTTAAAATTACCTTTGTCATTCAGAAAAAAATACAATTATGTCAGATACAATCGAAAAAATCAAATGTCTTATTATAGGCTCTGGACCAGCAGGTTACACGGCTGCTATTTATGCAGCAAGAGCTAATATGAATCCAGTTTTATACCAAGGAATGCAGCCAGGAGGACAATTAACTACTACTAACGAAGTAGAAAATTTTCCAGGTTATGTTGATGGAGTAACAGGTCCAGAAATGATGATCCAATTGCAAGCACAAGCACAACGTTTTGGAGCTGATATTCGTGATGGATGGGCTACTAAAGTAGATTTTTCGGGACCAGTTCACAAAGTTTGGATTAATGATAGTATCGAATTGCATTGTGAAACGGTAATTATTTCTACAGGAGCATCCGCTAAATATTTAGGACTACCTTCAGAACAGCATTATTTAAAAATGGGCGGAGGCGTTTCTGCTTGCGCGGTTTGTGATGGATTTTTCTACAGAAATCAAGAAGTAGTTATTGTTGGAGCGGGGGATTCGGCTTGTGAAGAAGCACATTACTTGTCTAAATTGTGTAAAAAAGTAACTATGTTAGTGCGTAGTGAGAAATTTAGAGCTTCTAAAATTATGGAAGAACGTGTTCGCGCTACAGAGAACATCACTATTCTAATGAATCACGACACAGTAGAAGTGTTGGGAGACGAACAAGTGGTAACTGGTATTAAAGTAAGAAATAAAACGACTGACGAAATTTTTGAAATTCCAGCGACAGGTTTCTTTGTAGCTATTGGTCACCAACCGAATACAACTATTTTTAAAGAGTATATTACTCTTGATGAAACAGGATATATTGTAAATACTCCAGGTACTTCAAAAACAAATGTAGCAGGAGTTTTTGTAGCAGGAGATGCTGCAGATCATGTGTATCGTCAGGCAATTACTGCTGCAGGTACAGGTTGTATGGCAGCATTAGATGCAGAACGTTATCTAGCTGCTCAAGGTCATTAATACCGTTCGTAAATGAATAAAAAAGTCCCAATTTGGGACTTTTTTTATGGTTGATTTTTATTTTTTGGAAGCCGGTTTTTTGAATAATTTTGCTTCTCCAGCAAGTTTCCGAATTTCTATTTTGGGGTTGCCATACAACTCGATTTCGGTTTTGTCAGTCGCATCAATAATAATATTGTTTTCGGCAAATAAGTTGCAAGAAGCACTTTCTTCTAGTGTTACATCGGTATTTTTGCTGTTAAAATTACGCGCGTTGAGTGCTGCTGAATTGTTTAAACGTAAGTTAGTATTGTTAGCATCGCCCTCTATTGTGGCTGTTGCTTTTTGGTACAAATCACATTTTACATCGGTGCTGTTGATGAGAGCTTTCAATGCTGCATTCTTGCTTAGCTCAATAAAACTAATTTCTCCTTTTAGATTGAGTTCTGTTTTTGATTTGTCATTAGCTTGAAGAATGAAATTTTTAGAATTTACATTTAAAAAAAGTTTGGAACGATCAAAGGTTTTGAAAGTTATGTTGTCTAAAACAATTTCTTGTATGGCATTTACGACTGATTCGTCTTTGGTAGTTACCAGGTTCAAATCATTGGTGTACGTTATTGTAACGGATAGTTTTTTGAAACCTTGAGCTTCTTTGCTCGTTGCAATCATTAAGATATCATCTTGCACATTTAAGGTGATGATATCATGCAAATTATCATCAGCTTCAATTTTGATTTCGTTTTTATCTCCTTTTTCTAAATTGATTTCTATATTGTCTTCTATTTCAATGGCATTAAATGCTTTGACTTCTTTTGTGGTGGAGGTGACTACCTTAGATCCCTTTATTTTTTCTGCTTTTTGCGCTAAAAGCATTGTTGATGAAAGAAGAAGCGTAATAATTGAAAGGTAGATTCTTGGTTTCATAGCTAGTTGGTTTTATACAAATATAAAAAAATCATTCACTTGTGATGAATGATTTTTCTTATTTTGAAACAAGCTGGCTTTAGTCTAGTTGGATACTACCACCAGAACTCGCTTTTTGGTTGATGGTTTTTGGTGTGGCGTTGTAATTAATCGATGCGCCACTTGAAGCTTCCGCTTTCAAGCTAACAATAGGGTGGATTTCGATATTTGATCCGCTTGAAGCGTCTGCACTGACTTCATTAGCGAATAATCGAAAACATTTGTGAGAACTTCCACTAGAAGCTTTGGCTATTAATCTTAATGCTAAACCTTTTAATTTAATGGTGCTTCCACTACTGGAGTTAGAGCTAATAGTATCTACTTTAATACCATCTAAATTGATAGTTGCAGCACTTGAAGTTTTAAGATAGAGTTGGTTTCCTTTTAATGCGTTTACGTTGGTTATGCTAGATGCACTCGAAGCTTCTAATCCCTCAATTATAGGCATTTTAACCCTTACTTTACGTGTGCCATTGTGGATACTGATATACGATTTATTAGCAATAATCAACTTGCCATTTTTAACTTCGGTTACAATTGTGTTTTGAAGATTATCATCTGCTTCCACCACAACTTCAGTTTTGTCGGATTGTTCGATTATCAATTCGATAGCACTGCTTACATCAATACTTGTAAACTTCTCTGGTATTGTTCTGTTTTCGGTTGTGATTCGACCACTACCTTTAATACTGTTGTAGTCAAAATGACAGGAACTAAAAAATAGTGCGGTAAGGACGATTACAATAATTTTGGTAATCCAAGTGATGATTTTTATCATAGCTATTATTTTTTTATAATTACACCTTCTTTATTTATGGTTAGGCCTTTTTTTGACGATTGATTCACAGTTACAACTTCTCCATTTACTTTAACCGTTGTAGTAACAACGGTATCGTTTCCAGTGATATCTTCTGTAATTCCTGTTTCAACATCACCGTATTCATTTTCATTTTCTGGACAGTTTAAACATTTTACCTGTGTCGTATTTACTTTGTAAATGTAATCATCAGAACTGAAATGTAGATTAAAAAACTCATCGTCAGATTCATCATAATGCTGAACAGATTCATCAACTTTAAATAAAGTTCCTTCAGGTAAGTACAAATAAATAGCTACTTCTTGATCTCTAAATTTATCATTTACACTGGTCAATAAATAATTATCTAAAAGTAACTGATTTCCTTCTAATTTAAATCCGTATTGAATTTTCTCGGCACGTATTTTAGCTTCTTGGAAAGAGGCTCCTCTAGCCATTCTTTCAATCTGAATAAAAGGCGTTTTTTCGTCTGTTTTTAAAATTTCTAGGCGAATATTGTTCGAATAAATCAATGAATTGTTGGAAGCATCTTGCACAAATCTAAAATTATCATTGTCATCAATATCTTTAGTATAGTATTCGTTGTATTTGAACTTAATTTGAAGTGTGTCGTTCGGTTGTATAATTAAGCTTTCTTTTTTAACGGTTTTGCCTTCGTAAGCTACTTCTGAAGCTTGTTGGATTCCAATAGAAATTAGTGCAGCAATAGCAAGAATCCACAGTGCTAGCAAGGTGTATTTTGCAATACTTCCAATAGATTTCATGTTAGGTGATAGCAATCTAAATCCTAACAAAGTCAAGAAAAAGAACGGAATACCAACCGCTAAAAACATCAGTAAACCAAATACCCAAATAGGATAATCTGTAAAATTTCCTGCATTGATAAACTCAGTCCATGGGAATTCTATAAAAATTCCAGTACCCAAAGTGAAAATTCCAACAAATAAGAAAAACAAAACAGTAAGTCCTGTAATAATAAGAATGACACCTAAAAACTTTGCAAAAACTTTGAATATGTTAGTTATGATTTCGCTTAATGAGCCTGCAAATTTGTCGGCTCCTGTTTTGATTTGGTTACCAAATTTATCATAATCTACATTTTTGATTTTATCAGAAACCGCATCAAATTCTTCGCGTACTTTCTTCTCAATGCTAGAGATTGTTACGGGTTCGCCCGTCATTTCTAGTTTTTCTGAAGTAGTCACTGCTTCGGGTGTGGCAATCCACAGAATAATATAGGCTAGTATTCCGGTTCCAAAACCAAAGAAAAACAATAATAAAAGCACACGAATCCAAACGACATCAATTCCTAAATAATGACTTAAACCAGCAGCCACACCGCCAATCATACCTTTGTCTTTATCGCGGTATAGTTTTTTGGATTTTTTATGAGTAGTGTATTCAGACTCACCTTTGGGCTCGTCCTCAATGATGTAGTCCTCAGGTTGTCCCATTACGGCAATCATTTCATCAATTTCTTTTAACCCAATCACATGTTTATCAGAAAGTAATTTTTCGCCTAATAATTCAGATACACGCATTTCGATGTCTTTGATGATTTCATCTTGTCCAGACGAATTGTTCAAAGAACGTTTGATTGCGTCAAAATAGCGCGATAATTTTTGGTACGCATCTTCATCAATGTGGAATACAATTCCGCCTAAATTTATGGTTACAGTTTTATTCATAACTATTCGTTTTGATTGGTGATTAAGTTTACGGCATTTGATAATTCCATCCAAGTGCCATTCAATTCATTTAAAAAAGTTTGTCCGTCTTCGGTCAAACCATAATATTTTCTAGGTGGTCCAGAAGTCGATTCTTCCCAACGGTAGTCTAATAAACCGTCATTTTTTAATCGGGTCAAAAGCGGGTAAATCGTTCCCTCCACGACCAATAATTTAGCATTTTTCAAGGTGTCTAATATCTCGGAGGTATAGGCATATTTCTCTTTCAAAACCGAGAGAATGCAAAACTCGAGAACCCCTTTACGCATCTGGGCTTTAGTGTTTTCTATGTTCATTTCTTTTTATTTTTTTGTTAAGGAGCTGTTTCCCGCTTTCCATTGCAATCTTTTTATTTTGCTGCACTTCATAAAAAGGATTTTCATTACTCCCGAAGCTTCGGGACGGGGCTAGGGGAGTCCGTTATTTCATAAATTGTATTGTTAGTGGATAACTATAGGGTTGTCCGTTAGCCGTTTTAACCGAGGCTTGAATAATCAGGAAAAACTCTACTATTTTTAAGCAAGCTAAAAAGAATAGCGCAATTGCTCCCGTGGAAATTAGACCAATATTTTCACCAAAATTAAAATCTTCAATTATAAAATGACGATGTTGTGTCAATTCATACAATGGAATTTGCTTTAAGAAAGTAATAATGAAAATAGGAATAATTATAGCACCCAAAACTAGCGAGTACAATAAGATGCTCAATTGAAAATTGATGCATTGTTTCCCATTAGCATCTACAAAATCCGATTGGTCTTTTTTGGAACTCCAAATAATGATGGGGAGAACAAAATTTCCCAACGGAAAACAATATTGACTTAACGCACTTAGGTGCGTCAAAGTAGCCCAATTTTTTTCTGAATTTGTTTGCATAATACAAGTGTATAGTAATTTCTTATGCAAATATATATCTAAAAAACAGTATCTTGTTTTACATAGTAGTAAATATTAACATAAAATTAACATTTTTGAATAATTAATTTATAATATATAAGTCTTTAAATCAATTGGTTATCTTCGTTTTTGATGTACACCAAAAATTCAATTCAATTTGTTATTTTTACTAAAAATTACTTTTATGACATTTACAGCGTCCCAACTGAATCGATTTTTGTTGTTTAAATTGCCTTCGGCCTTCTTTTGCGGAGTTCGAGTGCAAACTATTGATGCCACTCAATGTGTGGTTTCGGTTAAACACCGTTGGATTAATCAAAATCCGTTTCAGTCCATGTATTTTGCAGTTCAAGCCATGGGTGCCGAGTTAAGTACTGGAGCTTTAGTGATGTACCATATTCAAAAAAGTGGTCGTAAGATATCCATGTTGGTAGCGAATAATAAAGGGAATTTTACTAAAAAAGCAACAGGACGCATCACGTTTACCTGCAATGACGGTCATTTAATTGAAGAAGCGATTCAGAAAACAATAGCCACAGGAGAAGGTCAAACCTTTTGGATGAAATCCATTGGAATCAATGAACAGGGTGTTCAGGTTTCTGAAATGGATTTCGAATGGAGCATTCGTGTGAAATAAAAAAAGCCTCTTAAAAAGAGGCTTTTGTATGGTATACTTAATTGATTATTTTTTTGCACAACATTTTTTACCAGATGCAGTTTCCATTTTAGCATCGCATTTTTTTCCTTCTGCTTTGCATTTGGCTTTGCATTTAGCCACTTCTTCAGCACTCATTTTTTTATCGTGCTTCATAGTTACACTCATTTCTTTTTTCTCTTGTTTAGCTTCTTGAGCGTTCATGCTTACTGTAAATAAAGCCAAGGCAAGAATTGCAATTACTTTTTTCATGATTTCTAAATTTTATAGTGGTTGATTTTTAAGTTTTTCATTCTTACACAAATATAAACTTTATTTTATGACTGATTTTTAAAATAAAGTTAATTTTTAAAATACTTCTTTCTCCACCAAAATGCAACATTCACTAGTGTAATTAAAGCAGGAACTTCTACTAATGGACCAATGACACCTGCAAATGCTTGTCCGCTATTGATACCAAACACACCGATAGAAACGGCAATTGCTAATTCAAAATTATTGCCAGAGGCTGTAAAGGATAGTGCTACAGCATCGCGGTAATTGGCGCCAATTTTTTTGCTTACAAAAAACATTAAGCTAAACATAATGGCAAAGAAAATTACAAGAGGTAATGCGATACGGAGCACGTCGAGAGGCAAATCGACGATCATTTCGCCTTTTAGACTGAACATTACCACAATGGTGAATAATAAAGCAATCAGAGTAATAGGAGATACAAAAGGAAGAAATTGTTGGTTAAACCATTTGTTACCAATGAATTTTATAATGGCATAACGGCTGGTTAACGCTAATACAAATGGGATTCCTAAATAGATTCCAACAGTTTGAGCAATTTCGGCCACAGTAATGTCAAGCACTAACCCTTTGAGACCAAAAAGAGGCAGCATAATTTCAAGATAGAAATAAGCATACAAACTGAAGAACACAACTTGTAAAAGACTGTTGATGCCTATTAATCCTGCGGTGAGTTCCCGATTGCCTTCAGCGAGTTCGTTCCAAACAATAACCATGGCAATACAGGGAGCTAGCCCGATGATGATTAATCCTGTCATGTATTCTGGAAAATCCCTCAGAAATAAAATAGCTAACGAAAACATCAAAAACGGTCCTACAATCCATGTAATAAAAAGAGAGGCAGTAAGGAGTTTTGGTTTTTTTACCATTTGAGGAACTTTGGAAAAATCAATTTTAGTCAAAGGTGGATACATCATTAAAATTAATCCAATAGCTAATGGAATATTGGTTGTTCCAGTAGAGAAGGAGTTGATAAAATCAGCTGTATTGGGAATAAAGTACCCGATAGCAACTCCAATTAGCATGGCTATAAATATCCATAGGGTTAAAAATCGGTCTAAAAATTGAAGTCTTTTTTTCATTGTGAACCATTAAGAAATTAAGAGATATTAAGTCTTGAATTTTGTTTATGTTGTAATTATTAGGTTTTTTTTTATTTTCGAAAAAACATAATGCAGTTCCGAAGCGATTTCTAGGCTACGTTCGGTATATTTTGCATCCATTAAGTCGGTTCCGTCAAAAGCTTTAGGATCGTCGTAGCGAATAGGGAACCGTTTTTCGGCTCCTGCAATGAAGGGACAACCTGCATCGGCAGACGAACAGGTCATGATGGCTGCGAAGCCACTAATTGGATTGAATGCATCATCAAACGTTTTTGAAAAACAGATAATAGGAGCTTCGTTTTGACCGTATTTTACCGCATATATTGGATTGGTTTCATTACTTAATTGTTGTATTTGGAATCCTTGATTGACTAAGGTTTCGACCGCTTTTGAAAATAAAGCAGTAGCTTCTGTGCCACCTGAATAGCAAACTACATTTTTGATTCCGAAATGAAATGCCATCGTTTGTGCCCAAATTTGCGACAAATGACTGCGACGTGAATTGTGCGTGCAGATGAAGTTCAACCGAATCGGTTGTTGTGTGTCGATTTTAGTTTGAATGTAATCAACTAAAGGTTGTAGAACTTCTTTGCGTTCGTCAGAAATTATAATTTTCGAAATACTTTCTATAGTTGTAGTTAATTGCTGGTTCATATTTTAATTTTTTTATTTAACAACAGCCTGAATCAGGTGTACAACAAGAAGTAGCTTTTGCTTTCCATTGTCCTACTTTAGGCTGTGATTGAGTTTCAGGAATACCACAATTGTCTTTGGCTAGGCAATCAGTTAATTTAGAAGTTAATTGAAAATGAGATCCGTCAAACTCTAGTCCGAATTTGCCAATACTGTCTTTCATTTGGTATTCTACTTCGATTTCTAAATCATGAAGACCAAGTGTTTTTTCTGATAATTCAATGATGCTAATTAGTTTTTCGGGCTGCAAACGATGGTCGTAATCTTGTGCTTCCCACAATTGAAAATTAATTACTTCTTCGCTTCGAATGGTTCCGCCACAGTCGATGAAATGTTTGGTCACTTTTCCTACTTCTGTCACATGAAAGTGAGGTGCTACGAGTTGGCCATTTGGCAATTGAAATGCAATAGTGGTTGCTTTTTTTAGTTCGGATTTAATCGCTGAAAGTGTCATAGTTTTACAATTTTAGTTAACAACATTCTTTATTAGTAAGATACGCATTAATATTTTGAAAAAAGCCTTTTAATTTGTTAAACCCTTCTTCGTTAACACAATAGCAAATGGAAGTTCCTTCTATATTTCCTTTAATTAGACCTGCGTTTTTCAATTCTTTTAGATGTTGCGAAACGGTAGGCTGGGCGAGAGGTAATTCATTGACAATATCGCCACAAATACAAGAATCTATTTTTAATAGGTATTCGATTATTGCAATTCGCGCTGGATGACCTATGGCTTTGGCTAAAATTGCCAATTCATTTTGCTCTGCTGTAAATCCTTCTGTTTTTGTAATTCCCATTTTACTTTATTTTTATATTGCAATATAACGATAAATAATTTAATTTATCTATTTATATTTTTTTTGCATATTTGTTATGTTTAATCTCAAATCTAAGAAAAATGAAAAAAATTATTTTATGTAGTTTCCTATTAGTAACAATAGGTACTTATTCGCAAGCGTTTCAGTACAAAATTGTAACTTCAATTGAATCCATTGTGCCAGGAGGAGTTGGTCGTTCAAGAATTATTGAAAATGGAGCAGAAGTCGATTATACTCAGTTTACTACAATTAGGACAAAGGATGGGAAAGACAAAACAGATAAAGATAGAAGTGATGTGAAAATAGATGATTTAAAAGAATCTACATTAGTAAATTTTTATAGTTTAGTAGGAATAAATTTTCAAAATATAGCTTCAAATGACGCCATGATAACTTCTATGTTAAATAAATATAGTAAAGAAGGTTGGGATTTGTTTTCTATTGTTAGCGGAGTAGAGAGCGACGCAGGAAAAGGTGATGGTGATGGGATTTTTATTACGCGCTACTATTTTAGAAAAAAATAAAATTAAAAATTAACAACAAAAAAACCCTTAATAAATTGATTATTAAGGGTTTCTTTTTTTGTAGCGAAGACGGGAGTTGAACCCGTGACCTCAGGGTTATGAATCCTGCGCTCTAACCAACTGAGCTACCTCGCCATTTTTATTGGTCAAGCATCCTTGAATGCGGGTGCAAATATAGAAATAATAATAAAGTTTACAAGTATAAATGCAGAAAAAAATATTTTAAAAAACACTTTTTTTTTGAGTTTATATTCTTATATTTCACAAAAAATAAATAGTATTCATGGAATCAAAAGTACGTTACGAGATAGAGTTCCCTATTAATTCTTCCCCTCAATTATTGTATCAATATATTTCAACACCTTCAGGTTTGTCAGAATGGTTTGCCGATAATGTCAACTCTCGTGGTGAGTTTTTTACATTTATTTGGAATGACTCACAAGAGAAAGCTCGATTGGCTTCTAAAAAGTCTGGTGAGAAAGTAAAATTCAAATGGGTAGATGATAATTTAAAAGATACAGAATACTTTTTTGAGTTGCATATTCTAGAAGATGAAATCACTAAAGACGTTTCGTTGTTAGTAATTGATTTTGCACCAAATGATGAATTAGATGAGGCCAAACAGTTGTGGGAAAATCAAATTTCTGATTTGAAACATCTTATTGGATCAGTATAATAAATTGTATTTTATAACTTATATTTGCCCTGAACAAAATTCAGGGCTTTTTTATGATTAATTTTAACGGAGATAGTAGCGCACAAGAGAATATTTTAACTCAAAATCGCGCTTTTTTATACGGTGATGCTGTTTTTGAAACCGTAAAAATTGTAAAAGGGAAAATATTGTTTTTAGAAGACCACTATTTTAGATTAATGGCTTCTATGCGTATTTTTCGAATGGAAATTCCAATGAATTTTACTATGGAATATTTTGAAGAACAACTACTATCTGTCGTGGAAAATAATGGGTTTTCTGATGCAGCTCGCGCCCGAATGACAGTGTATCGCAATGATGGAGGTTATTATTTGCCAACTACTAACGAAATCTCTTTTTTAATTCATACCAGTCCTTTAGAAAATCAATACTATGTTTTTGAAAATAAGGAGTGTGAAGTGGATTTGTACAAAGATTTTTACATTAGTAAACAACTAATGTCAACCTTAAAAACGACGAATAAAGTAATTCATGTTGTCGCTAGTATTTATGCTAAAGAAAATGCATTGGACAATTGTATTGTATTGAATGATGCTAAAAACGTGGTCGAAGTTTTACAAGGAAATCTATTTATGTTACAAGGTAATAAACTGGTTACACCACCAATTTCTGAGGGATGTATTAATGGAGTTATGAGAAAACAAGTCATAGCTTTGGCAAAAAAAATAGAAGGTTTAGAGGTAGTTGAAGAAGTAATTTCGCCTTTTGATCTTCAAAAAGCAGAGGAGTTGTTCTTTACGAATGTTATTAAAGGGATTCAGTCAATTACTAAGTATAGAAAAAAAGAGTTTTCGGCCGTGGTGGCACATCAGTTAGTCCAAAAGTTAAATGAATTGTTTTAATTGAGATAAGGATCCTCAGGAGCATTCGACCAAATCAGGTATTCACCCCCTAATTCTATTATTTTTTCTTTCCAAAAATGGGTTGTGGATTTTCCGATAATCTTATTTTTATAACTATTGGTAGTTACAATCCAAGAGTTGTTTTCCATTTCTGATACCAATTGATCTTCTCCCCATCCAGTATAGCCAAGAAAAAAGCGAATGTTGGTTTTATTGATTTTTCCTTGATTAATTAATTCTTTTACCGATTGAAAGTCACCACCCCAAAAAATTCCGTTAGATATTTCTACACTATTAGGGATTAATTCAGGGATATTGTGAATGAAATAGAGATTGTCTTGTTCTACAGGTCCTCCATTATACACTTTAAAAGAGGCTTTGATGTCAGGAATTAAATCGTTAATGGAGTATTTGAGAGGTTTATTGATAATAAATCCCACAGAGCCTTCTTGGTCGTGATTTGTCAAAAGAATCACGGATCTGTTAAACGAAACATCACCAATTATATAAGGATCGGCTATAAGTAGTTGTCCTTTTTTTAATTTTGCTGAAATCATGGCTTCAATTTTCATTAAAATTAACAATAAAAATCGTATTTAGCTTAAATATATCGATAAAAGACATAAAAAAACCTCCTATAAGGAGGTTTTTATTTTATATCAGGAAAACTTAATTAGTTTACAGCTCCTTCTAATTCAGCACCAGCTTTGAATTTTACTACATTTTTAGCAGCAATTTTGATAGTTTTTCCTGTTTGTGGATTTCTACCATCTCTAGCAGCTCTTTTAGAAACTGACCAAGATCCGAAACCTACTAAAGATACTCTTCCACCTTTTTTCAAAGTACCACCTACATTACCTAAAAATGATTCTAAAGCTAATTTTGCAGCTGCTTTAGTAATTCCTGCGTCAGCAGCGATAGCATCGATTAATTCTGATTTGTTCATAATAATTAGTTATTAATTGTTGGTTAAAAAAAAATTGTTAAACAAATTTAGCAGGAAATCCTTTCTGTGCAAGGAAAAATTACAAATTACCGCTATTTTGTTAATAACTTGGTTTTTTTGTTCATAAAGCAGTGTTTTTTGAGCCCGAAAACGTAATAAATACTAGCTGTTAGCCATTAATAAGCTTTAGCTTCTTTTGTAAATTGAATTCCGTTTACTAATTCGGCAGTTGTCATTTTCTTTTTTCCTGGAAATTGCAAACTCAAGATTTGGATGAATCCGTCTTGTACTGCAATTTTTAGTTCTTTTTTGGTACAAACTAATTGACCAATAGCTAATGAATGGGGTTCAGTAATTATAGTAGCTTCATAGATTTTTACATTCCATTCTTCTCCTTTGTCGCTAACGAAACACCAAGCGGCTGGATACGGACTTAAACCTCTAATAAGATTATGGATTGCTAAGGCTGATTGTGTCCAATCAATTTTGCAATTCTCTTTATTGAGTTTGTAGGCTGTTTTGATATCGGCCGTGTCTTCTTGGATAGTAGTGGTTACAGTTCCTTTTTCAAGTAATTCTAAAGTTTGAATTACGGTTTCGCTACCTAGCAACATTAATCGGTCGTGCAATTCCCCCGCTGATTCCGTTTCACTAATAGGCGTTTCGGCATTCAATATCATAGCACCAGTGTCAATTTTGTCATCAATAAAGAAAGTGGTTACACCTGTTTTGTTTTCTCCATTGATAATTGCCCAGTTGATGGGTGCTGCGCCTCTATAATTAGGAAGCAATGAAGCGTGAAGATTAAATGTGCCTAACGCAGGCATTTCCCAAACTACTTTCGGCAACATTCTAAAAGCTACTACTATTTGAAGATTAGCGTTTAAAGCTTTTAATTCGGCTAAAAAACTTTCGTCTTTCAAATTGGTAGGTTGTAATAAAGGGAGCTGGTGTTCCAAAGCATATTCTTTTACTGCAGAATATTTTATTTTTTGTCCGCGTCCAGCAGGTTTGTCTGTTGCTGTGATTACTCCAACTACTTCATATTGGTGTTGTAAAATAGTGTCTAAAATGCCAACGGCAAATTCTGGAGTCCCCATAAAGACGATGCGTAATTTTTCCATTAGTGATGAATTGTATATTTGTTGTTCGTCTTGATAACGATTTGTTCTTGTTCTAATAACTGTTGAAGCACTTCGATAACACTAGCGGTATCGGTTTGTGTTTTTTCTTGAATTTCTCGCGAAGTTAACTCTTCTGATTGTAATAATGTAAGTATTGAAGTAGCAAGAGATTTGGTGTTTGTTGTCTTTTTCTTTTTGCTAATACAATACGAACAAATCCCACAATCAGCAGTTGATTTTTCGCCAAAATAAGCCAAAATTAATCGGGTTTTACAAGTTTGGTTCTCTTTTATATAGTGTATAACTGATTGTAATTGCTCTTTTTTGAGTTGGCTCTGTCTTTCTAAATACTTTGCTACCCGATTAATATTTCGCTCGTCTTCGCGAATTTCGTTAAAGAGGATTGAAGCATCATTATTTTTTGAATGGTACTCAATTATGTCTTTTTCTTTTAATTTGTGTAAAACTGCTTGTACTTCGCTTGGTTTATGATTCGATTTTTTAGCAATAAAGTCTAGGTTAAAAGCAGTTTGCATTTCATAAATGCCTGGATACGTTCTCAAAATAGTTAGGATAATTTCCTCGTCATTCGGATTCAAACTCATGTAGCGAATGACTTCTTTGGAAGGAATCAAAAATTGCAAACTTATTTTCTCTGAAAATTCTTGCGACAAACTAATGATGCCTTGTCGGTCTAAAAACTGAATAGCATTATAGGTTTTTAAAGCAGGAAAATTGTATTTTAAGCAAAAGTGGTTCAGGTTGAAAGCAAATTGTTCGTTGATGCCTTCTCCATAAGCGATTTGAAAATAATTACACAATTTAATGTATACCGAATTCAAGAAAGGCTTGTCGGGTAAATTCGATAAAAACTGATTCTCAGCTTGAAGAGTGTCTGAAGGACTTGTGATTAAAACAGCAAAAGCTTTCTCGCCATTACGCCCTGCACGTCCTGATTCTTGGTAGTAATTTTCAATATTATCAGGCAGTTGAATGTGAATTACCGTTTTTACATTGGCCTTGTCAATTCCCATTCCAAAAGCATTCGTGGCTACCATTACTTGTGCTTCTTCTTGCATCCACAACGTCATATTTTTGTCTTTTTCTTTTGGCGAAAGCCCACCATGATAATAAGTGGCTTTAAAACCTAAAGTTTGTAATTGAGCTGATATGTCAATACAAGAACGTCGGTTACGAACATATATAATAGAAGGTTGTGGATTTTTCTTGAGAATTTGCTCTATTGTATAGAGTTTATCTTCGGCTTCAATCACCATATAGGCGATATTTTCTCTAGCAAATGATTTTTGAAATATAGCCGGATTTTGTAATCCAGTTTCAATAACAATATCGTTTTTAACTCGTGGCGTTGCCGTGGCGGTTAGGGCTAAAAACGGAACTTTTTGAAAGTGTTTTTTTAAGTCGGAAATTTTTAAATAAGCCGGTCTAAAATCGTGTCCCCATTGCGAAACACAATGCGCCTCATCAATAGCAATAAGATGGATAGGGAGATTTTTAATTCGGTCTAAAATCCAATCCGATTGCAAACGTTCTGGTGATAAATAGAGGAATTTGTAATTTCCAAATTGGCAATTGTCTAATAAATCAATTATTTCCTCAGAACGAATTCCACCTGTCAAAGCAATGGCTTTGATATTGCGCGCTTGCAAATTAGCCACTTGGTCTTTCATTAAGGCTACTAAAGGAGAAATGACTAAACAAATACCTTCGGTCATCATTGCGGGTACCTGAAAGCAGATGGATTTTCCTCCGCCTGTGGGTAAAATTGCCAACGTATCCTTGCCGCTAACAACAGAATCAATGATTTCGTTTTGTAGCGATCGGAATTGATCGTGTTTCCAATATTTCTGAAGAATCGCTAGTGCTGTTTGCATAGATTTCAGGGCGCTACGTTGGGTTTTCAATGCAAAAGTGAATCACTTTTACATTGTATTTAGTTTGAAATTTTATCTAAGATAAAAAGAATTCTTTTATCTACGGTATCTTTTGGAACTTCAATCAGTTCGTATCCGTATTTTTGATAGGTTGCTACTAAATGATCGTGAATTAATTGGGCTTGTTCAAAGTTTTCATAACGCTCTTGGTCACTCACATAAATGTCTTCCCAAGGAGGTAAAATGAAAATTTTAGAGTAAATATGTTCTTTACAGGCTGCATCAAAAAAAGCAGGATAGCTGTCGCCAATGTAGTGCATATAGGCTAAAACATCCGGAATACCTCGGTCTAAAAACACAATGTTGTGAGGTTCTTGGTGCGCGTCAAGAAATTGTTTTTTTCTTCCTTCTAACAATAGTTCGCTAAAAAGCAAAGGTTGCTCTAAAAACAACTGCTCAATTCCTTGTTTTTGTGCTTCGGCAGTGACTTGTCTCGAAATCTCGGGATAGCAACAATACCCATTTTGGACTAATCCGTCTATGATAGTCGTTTTTCCTGTTCCTGGTCCTCCAATTATTACAATGATTTCTTTTTGCACTTTTTGTAAATAAGTCGCAAATTTACCTAAAGTAATTTGGATTTTAAAAATTAATACATCGGATAATTATCATTCGTTTCAAAAAATAACACGAAATTCAAATTTCTAAAATCAATACCTTATATTTGCGATTATTTTAAGCGTAATAATGGATCAGGAAAAAGAAAAAAAGACAGCTGAATTTTACGAAAGATTGAAGGTTGAATTAGACATGAGTACTACATGGCCTTC
Source organism: Bacteroidota bacterium (assembly GCA_041191945.1). Lineage (GTDB taxonomy): Bacteria > Bacteroidota > Bacteroidia > Flavobacteriales > Flavobacteriaceae > Flavobacterium. Next base: position 19,578 of record JBEENX010000006.1, on the reverse strand, counting down.
AATATATTTGTTCAAATTTATTGTTCCTTCAGTTGCTGATAATGTAGAACGGGTAGAAAAAGCTTTTGATTGTATGGGAGCAGTAATTAAGACTACACAATCTAAGACAGGCAAATTTACAAGTATATCTGTTGATGTTCAAATGAAAAACGCTCAAGAAGTAATAGATAAATACATCGAAGTTTCAGTAATAGAAGGTATCGTTTCCTTATAAAATATGAACCCAAAATACACTAAAGAGAATGCAAATGATGTGGTACATCATTTAGAATATAATGCTGAAAGATCGCATTTAATTATTCCAGAGTACGGTCGTCATTTGCAAAAACTAATCGATCAGGCTACCGTAATTGAAGATGCTGAGGAACGTAATAAAGCGGCTAAATACATCATCCAAGTGATGGGTACTTTGAATCCGCACTTGCGTGATGTGCCTGATTTTCAACATAAATTATGGGATCAATTGTTTATTATGTCTGATTTTAAATTGGATGTAGAATCACCGTATCCGATTCCGTCGCGCGAAGTTTTGCAATTGAAACCAGATGTTTTAAAATACCCACAAAACTTTCCAAAGTACCGATATTATGGGAATAATATCAAATACATGATTGATGTGGCTAACAAATGGGAAGAGGGCGAAATGAAAAATGCCTTGGTGAAAGTGATTGCCAATCACATGAAAAAATCATACCTGAGTTGGAATAAAGATACTGTGAAAGATGATGTTATTTTTGAGCATCTTTACGAATTGTCTGATGGTAAATTGAATCTATTACAAAGTACAGAGGAGTTATTAAATACTACTGATTTATTGCGAACCAATAAGCGTGTTTCTAATAAGATTTCGCCTGCAGGACAGCCTAAAATTCAGAACAACAAAAACAATAAACAAGGAAAACAAAAACTGTTTCAAAAAAATAAACAAAAATAAATGGGAATTTTCAAAATTGAAGGTGGTATTCGTCTAAAAGGAGAAATCACACCACAAGGAGCAAAAAATGAGGCGTTACAAATACTTTGTGCTATTTTATTGACCCCAGAAAAAGTAACTATTACTAATGTGCCAGACATTATTGATATCAATAAACTGATTACATTGTTGGGTAATTTAGGAGTTAAAATTCAAAAAAACGGTCCTAATTCGTATACTTTTCAAGCTGATGAAGTGAACGTAAATTACCTTGAAACAGAGGCTTTCAAAAAAGAAGGTGGAGCACTTCGTGGTTCTATTATGATTGTTGGACCACTTTTAGCTCGTTTTGGAAAAGGATATATTCCTAAACCAGGTGGAGATAAAATTGGACGTAGAAGATTGGATACGCACTTTGAAGGATTTATTAATTTAGGTGCTAAATTTAGATACAACAAAGAAGATCATTTCTACGGTGTTGAAACTCCAGCAGAAGGATTACAGGGAGCTCATATGTTGTTGGATGAAGCATCTGTAACTGGAACTGCTAATATTGTTATGGCGGCTGTTTTGGCAAAAGGAATAACTACCATTTATAATGCTGCTTGCGAACCGTATTTACAACAATTGTGTAAAATGTTGAACTCTATGGGAGCTAAAATCACAGGAGTGGGTTCTAACTTACTTACTATCGAAGGTGTAGCAAGCTTGGGTGGTTGTGAACATAGAATTCTTCCAGATATGATTGAGATAGGAAGCTGGATAGGTTTAGCAGCTATGACTCAATCAGAAATTACAATTAAAGATGTAAGTTGGGATAATCTAGGTGTTATTCCCAATGTGTTTAGAAAGTTAGGAATCACTTTGGAGAAACGAGGCGATGATATTTTTATCCCATCTCACGTTGATGGATATGAAGTTAAAACCGATATTGATGGTTCTATATTAACTATTGCTGATGCTCCTTGGCCAGGATTCACTCCTGATTTATTGAGTATTGTATTAGTGGTAGCGACTCAAGCTAAAGGGGATGTTTTAATTCATCAAAAAATGTTTGAAAGCCGTTTGTTCTTCGTGGACAAATTGATTGATATGGGTGCCAAAATTATGTTGTGCGATCCACACCGAGCAGTAGTTATTGGGCATGATTTTAAATCACAGTTAAAAGCGACAACAATGTCTTCTCCAGATATTCGTGCAGGAATTTCATTGTTGATTGCAGCGCTTTCAGCAAAAGGTACAAGCACAATTCAGAATATCGAGCAAATAGACAGAGGTTATGAGCGTATCGATGAACGCTTGAGAGCTATTGGTGCTAAGATTGTTCGAGCATAACAAAAGAGAAAATAATTAAATAACACGATATCGTTTAGAGTCATTTATTAAAATCTCTAAACGATATTTTTATAAATAATAAATCATGCCAAAAGTAGAAGCTGCAATTAAAGCAACTTATTTTAGTGTAATAGGTAATACTATCTTAGCTCTTATTAAGGGGTTGGCTGGTTTTTTTGGTAACTCGTATGCATTGATTGCCGATGCCATAGAATCAACTACTGATATCTTTGCTTCCTTTTTGGTTTTGTTTGGTATCAAATATTCTAATAAGCCTGCCGATGAAAACCACCCTTATGGACACGGAAGGGCAGAACCTTTGATTACTTTTTTAGTGGTTGGTTTCTTAATTACTTCGGCAACGATTATTGCGTATGAAAGTATTCTCAATATCAATACTCCACACGATTTGCCTAAATCATGGACTTTGTATGTTTTAGGAGCAATTATCCTTTGGAAAGAATATTCCTTTCAGGTAGTAATGAGAAGAAGTAAAGAAACGCACAGTTCTTCTTTAAAAGCCGACGCTTGGCATCATCGAAGCGATGCCATTACTTCGGTTGCTGCTTTTATTGGAATTTCTATTGCCTTGTTTTTAGGAAAAGGATATGAATCAGCAGATGATTGGGCAGCACTGTTTGCATCTGCTTTTATTTTGTATAATAGTTATCTCATTTTCAGACCTGCTTTGGGCGAAATCATGGACGAACATTTATACGATGATTTGATTGAAAACATTAGGATAGTTTCACGAAGTGTTGACGGAATCATTGATACCGAAAAGTGTTTTATTCGTAAATCGGGTATGAAATATCATGTAGATTTACATGCTACTGTAAAAGCAACTATTTCAGTAAAAGAGGGACATGATTTGGCGCATCGATTGAAAGATACTTTACGAGCCGAAATTCCCGAACTAGGTCATGTTTTAATTCATATAGAACCAGATGATTCGATATAAAATAAAGGCGTTGAAATTTTTCAACGCCTTTATTTTTTTATGTTAATTATTGTTTGCTACAAAAACGACTGTACCGCTAAGTCATAACTTTTTAGGCCAAATCCCAAAATAACTCCTTTAGCATTTCCTGAAATATACGATTGATGGCGGAATTCTTCTCGACCATAAGTATTGGATATATGAACTTCAATAACAGGTGAGGTAATTGATTTTACGGCATCACCAATACCTATTGAAGTATGCGTATAAGCTCCAGCATTTAATATAATTCCATCGTATGAAAAACCAACTTCTTGAATTTTTCCAATTAGTTCTCCTTCAATGTTGCTTTGAAAATAATTGAATTCAATAGAAGAGAATTTTGATTGTAAGATTTTTAGATAATCTTCAAAGGTTTGGTAGCCATAAATTTCCGGTTCGCGTTTTCCTAAAAGATTTAAGTTGGGTCCGTTAATGATGCAAATTTTCATATCGCGAGAATTATATTGTGTAAAAATAAAAAAAACCGTTCTAATAAAAGAACGGTTGTTCTAAAATACTTGTTTTTCTTTTAAAAGTAAAATCCCGCTGATACTTGAAGAACTGAATTTTTAACTTTAGCTTCAGTTGAAATTTCACTTAGGCCAACTACATATCGTCCTTGTAAAAATAATCCTTTAGTGATATGAATACTCAGACCTCCGCCAGCCCCAAAATCTAGATTTTTCTGATCATTTATTGAGACATCATTTTTTTTGCTCATTAGAAACGACGCCTGTGGCCCAAAGTCCAAACTAAATGTGTTATTTAAATTAATTTTAGCCATTAATGGGATGCTTATATAGCCAACATCATTGGTAAAATCGTTTATAACTCCTACAGCATCATATTTAGCCCCTTGAGTGGAGTACAAAAGTTCAGGTTGTATTGAAAAGCGTTCTCCTAATTTCACTTCCGCTAATAACCCAATGTGGTAATTAGTAACTGCATCCGTTTTATAATTAGTACTATTGACGGTGATAGTAGTTCCATTTTGGTTAGCATAATTAATTCCAGCTTTTAGTCCGATTCTGAAAATTTGAGCTGAAGATGTAAATGTTGCAAATAGAAGTATGGTGAGTAATAAAAAATTTCGTTTCATAATAGAATAACTTGTAAGTGGGTTTAAATATAAAAACTCTTTTTTAGTTTATTTATTGTATTAATACAAATTTATATTAAAATCAAAGTTACTATTTATTGATGAATGTTAGTTGTATTTAATTAGTTTTTCTGTCTTTTATCGTGAATACTATTCAATAGCCGATTTTTTATCCACGGATTCATTCTAATTTCTAATTTGGAGGCATAATTTTAAACAATATAATTATGAAAACAACTAGTGTAACACTACTAACTATTTTGATTTTTAGTTTTACTAATGCTCAAGATTCAAAACAAGTTAAAAATAATGGACAGACTGCTGAAGAGAAATGGTTAATTGAAGTGAATACCGCTTTTGGTACTCCTATTGGTGCTGCTACAGGGATTAATTATGCTTCGCAAAATGGAGATTCGGTTTATAATTTTGGAGCAGAAGCAGGTTATTTTTTTATTGATAATTTGGCATTAAAAGTAGGATTAGGTTATGGTGGGGTAAAAACAGATTTTATTGATACTACTATTTTTTCCTATAAAATAGGGGCTAAATACTATATTGTTCATCAATTTCCAATTCAAGTAGATTTTTCAGGTGCCTCAATAAAAGACGCTTCAGAAAACCCCTCTTATTTAGGAATGCAGGCAGGATATGCTTGGTTCTTGGGAGATAATGTCAGTATTGAACCAGGAGTTCGATATAATTTAAGTTTAAATCAAAACTATGCTAAAGCGGATACCTTTCAGTTAAACATAGGTTTTGCGTTACATTTCTAGAACGCGCCCCCAGTGTAATGAAAAACCACGTTGTTGAACGTGGTTTTTTTATGTCCAAAAATTACGTTTCTTTGTTTAGTGAATTGGACAACTTATATTAAAAGCTATCAGTCGTATTTGAGAATCGAAAGAGGATTGTCAAAAAATACCATCGAAAATTATTCTTTTGATGTGGAGCGATTGTGTCTTTTTTTAGATCAAAATCAAATTCAAGTTTCTCCGATAAAAATTACAGAAGAAACCATTCAACAATTTATTTATAGTGTTTCAAAGCAAGTGAACGCACGTTCGCAAGCCCGAATCATTTCGGGTTTAAAAAGTTTTTTTAATTACTTGGTTTTTGAGGATTACCGCACAGATAATCCTTTGGGACTAATTGAAACTCCAAAAACAGGACGAAAACTACCGGATACACTTTCGGTAGAAGAAATAGATGATCTAATCAATGCCATTGATTTATCCAAGAATGAAGGGGAAAGAAATCGTGCTATCCTAGAAACCTTATATGGTTGTGGACTACGTGTTTCTGAATTGGTCAATTTGAAAATATCCGATTTATTCTTTGAGGAAGGATTTGTGAAAATTACCGGAAAAGGAAATAAACAACGTTTTGTGCCTATTGGTAATCTGACTCAAAAATACATTCAATTGTATAAAGAGTCGATCCGAAATCACCTACCAATAAAAAAAGGATTTGAAGACACCTTGTTTTTGAATAGAAGAGGAAGTCAGCTTACTCGTGCTATGATATTTACTATTATTAAAGATTTGGCTACCAAAATCAATTTAAATAAAACAATTAGTCCACATACGTTGCGTCATTCCTTTGCAACGCATCTTTTGGAAAATGGAGCCGACCTGCGCTCGATTCAGCTTATGTTAGGACATGAATCGATCACTACTACTGAAATTTATGTGCATTTGGATAGAAAGTATTTGACAGAGGTAGTTAATACCTTTCATCCGAGAAAAGGATAAATGAAAAATCCCCAATCTCATTTGAAATTGGGGATTTTTGTATTTGAAAATAGAAAGAATTACTTAGCGATATTAACCGCTCTAGTCTCTCTAATTACTGTTACTTTTACTTGACCTGGATAGGTCATTTCAGTTTGGATTTTTTGCGAAATTTCGAATGATAAGTTCGATGCTTTATCATCAGAAACTTTTTCGCTTTCTACAATTACACGTAATTCTCTACCAGCTTGAATAGCGTAGGCACTTTTTACTCCGCCAAATCCGTAAGCTACATCTTCTAAGTCTTTTAGACGTTGGATGTATGAATCCAATACTTGTCTTCTTGCTCCTGGTCTTGCTCCTGAAATAGCGTCACACACTTGGATAATTGGAGACAATAATGATTTCATTTCTATCTCATCGTGGTGTGCTCCAATCGCATTGCAAACTTCTTCTTTTTCACCATATTTCTCTGCCCATTGCATTCCTAATAAGGCGTGAGGTAAATCACTTTCTGTATCTGGAACTTTACCGATATCGTGTAATAAACCAGCTCTTTTAGCTAGTTTTACATTCAATCCAAGTTCAGCAGCCATAATACCACAAAGCTTAGATACTTCACGAGAGTGTTGCAATAAGTTTTGTCCGTAAGAAGAACGGTATTTCATTCTACCTACTACTTTAATCAATTCAGGGTGTAATCCGTGGATACCTAAATCAATTACGGTACGTTTACCAACTTCAATGATTTCGTCGTCAATTTGTTTGGTCGTCTTGGCAACTACTTCCTCGATACGTGCTGGGTGAATACGTCCATCAGTCACTAATTTGTGCAATGACAAACGAGCAATTTCTCTACGCACAGGGTCGAAACAAGAAAGAATGATTGCTTCGGGAGTATCGTCAACAATAATTTCAACTCCAGTTGCTGCTTCTAACGCACGAATATTACGTCCTTCACGACCAATGATTCTACCTTTTACATCGTCAGATTCAATGTTGAATACAGAAACGCAATTTTCTACCGCTTCTTCTGTTCCTACTCTTTGAATGGTATTGATGATGATTTTCTTTGCTTCTTGTTGCGCAGTCAATTTAGCCTCTTCAATGGTGTCTTGAATTTGAGCCATTGCCTGAGTTTTTGCTTCCGCTTTCAAACCTTCAATTAATTGCTCTCTAGCTTCATCTGCAGATAAACCTGAAATCACTTCTAATTGTTGTAATTGACTTTTGTGAAGTTTGTCAACCTCAGCTTGTTTTTTTTCTAAAACTTCGATTTTAGAAGTGTATTCGGCTGTTTTTGCTTCAAAATCATCGTTGACTTTTTTGGCTTTAGCCAATTCGTTAGAAACTTGAGATTCTTTGTCACGAACTCTTTTTTCTACTTCAGCTACTTTTTTGTCACGAGCTAAGATTACCTGTTCGTGTTCTGATTTCAATTCGATAAATTTTTCTTTTGCTTGAAGAATTTTATCTTTTTTGATGTTTTCTGCTTCAAAATTAGCGTCTTTCAAGATAGAAGCTGCTTCTTTTTTTGCGTTTTTGATGAGATTCGAAATGTTGCTTTTTTCAATGATTTTAGCGATTGTAAAACCAGCAGCAACACCTATGATTCCAGTAATAATTGTTACTATGTCCATGTTAATTAAAAAATTTATATATAAAAAAAGCCTACATTAGGTGCTTGTATAAACTCGTAAAGACAAGTTTTGAGCTAACTCACTGTTCAAGCTTCCTTACCTTAAGTGAGGCGTGCTATAGTAGTGATGATTCGCTCATTCTAAATTGTTAGTGTTGAGTTTACCAAATTGAACTAATGTAGGCAGTATCTTAGTCTATGTAAAAGAACGTTTTTATTTTTTGAGATATTCGTCTAATATCGAGTTGATTTTGTTTAATCTTTCGATAGTTTCTTCTCCATCAATCGCTTTGTCGATTTGTTTTTGTTCTACTTGAGAAGCAAATTGTAACGCACACATCGCTAATACATCTTGCTTGTCACGAACAGCGTAATTTTCTTCAAATTGCTTAATCATAGTATCAATTTTTTTAGAAGCACTGCGAAGTCCTTCTTCTTGTGACGGATCTACCGTTAACGGATAAACTCGGTCTGCAATTGATATTTTTATTTTAAGCTTTTCGTCCATATTTTTTTAATCTGATAGCTGTGCTATGCAGTAATCAATTTCGCGAATTAATGAATTTATTTTAAGCTTAGTATCTCTTTTGTTTTCTTCACTGCCAAGTAATGAGTTAGCAATTTTTAGAGCTTCATACTCTTTTTTCAAAGTATCAATCTCACGGGATTGATTTTGTATGATTGTTGTAGTATTGGTCAATTCTGTCTTTAAATCCTGATTGATTTTCTCTAAACTAGCCATCCTAGTAAAAAGAGTTTCAATCTTATTTTCAAGAGTATCAATTATTTCCGCAATTACACTCATTCGTATTCCAATTCATTACTTAATCTTACAAAGTTAGTATTCCTTTTTATTAATACAATATTTTATTTGCTTTTTTATTTAAAAATTAGTAATTTATTAGTAAACAAAGGGTTGCCTTTTTTATAGGATTTCTAATTTTATTTATGAGTTTGTTTTTTTACCTTAGCCAAAATGTAATTGTATGCGATTTTTCTTTTTTTGTTTTTTATTGAGTACGTCATTTTGGGCTCAAAATAATTATCCTAAAGATTATTTTAGTCCTCCTTTGGATATCCCAATGCAATTGTCGGGTAATTTTGGAGAATTACGTCCGAATCATTTTCATGCGGGATTTGATTTTAAAACCCAACAAAAAGAGGGTTTGAAAGTCTATGCTGCTGCTGAAGGATATGTGTCTCGCATTAAGATTTCTACTTTTGGTAATGGAAAAACCATTTATATCACGCATCCTAACGGCTACACTTCGGTGTATGCTCATTTGCAAAAAGCGGTAGGGCCAATTCAGGATTTTATAACGAAAACACATTATAAAGAACAGGCTTTTGAAATTGAAATGTACTTAAAGCCAGGCGAAATCCCAATTAAAAAAGGGGAGTGGATTGCTATTTCGGGAAATACGGGTGCTTCAGAAGGACCGCATTTACACTTTGAAATTCGCGATTCTAAAACGGAATACATTATTAATCCGATGTTTTTCGGATTTGATTTGGGTTTTAAGGATACCAAAAAACCAAGTCTTTCAGGTCTGTATGTCTATCCGTTAGCTTCAGGAACTGTTGTAAATAAATCGCAACGACCTATTTTATTGAATTATTCGTTACAAAAAGACGGAACTTTTTTAGCAGATAAAGTGGTAGCCAATGGTTCAATTGGTTTCGGAATTATTGCAGATGATTATGATGATGTTTCGTTTAACAAAAATGGCGTGTACGCTGTTGAATCATTTATAAATGGGCAACCTAGTTTTGGGTATCGTTTTGATACGTATTCTTTTGACGATATGCGTTATGTAAATGCGCTAATTGATTATGCAAAATATAAAAAAACGCAACAAAGGGTTCAAAAATTATTTATGAAAAATAAGTATAGTTTGGCTTTTATTAGAACTGATGAAACCAAAGGACAGATCACTCCAACTCCTAACTTAGACGAAGTGTATCGCGTTGAGGTGGCTGATTTTTTTGGAAACAAAACAATTGTTACAGTACCCGTACAGTATGATACTACTTTGCCAATAGTACCTTCAGAACCAGTAGTTTCAAAGTACTTTGTTAAAGCTACAAAAGACAATATTTTTGAGAAAGACAATGCTTTGGTGGTTTTTCCAGCAGGAACTTTTTATGATGATTTTGTCATGAATTTTGATGTAAAAAATAAAGTATTGTACCTGCACGAGGATACAGTGCCTGCTCATACTAACTTTACAATTACATTGACAGATGGTCAATTGCCAAAGGAATTACGTGAGAAAACATTCATTGCAAGGGTAGAGGGCGAACAAGTTAGCTATAACGCTACTTATCGAAAAGATAGTGTATTTACAACTAAAGTGAAGACACTTGGGAAGTATAAATTAGTTAGTGATACACTAGCGCCAAAGATTACTTTGGCTAAATCCATTGAAGGGAAATGGGTGAGTCAAGAAGCTATTCAATTGCAAATTTCAGATACAGGTTCTGGAATTAAGACCTATAATGGTTATTTGAACGGCAAATGGGTATTGTTTGAATACGATACTAAAACCAATACCATTACACATTATTTTAATAATGATTTGATGTTAGAAGGTGCTAATGAGTTAAAAGTTATTGTGACTGACAATGTGGGAAATTCTACTACCTTTGAGACTCAATTTTTTCGAAGTCTAAAAAAATAAAAATCATTTGAAAAGTATCCAACCATTTTTATTGATGCTGTTCTTTTTAGGAGTTAATTGCTCGGCTTTGGCACAAAATGCTAAAGTGAAAGGAATTGTTTTGGACGAAAATCATCAAGCTGTGGCTCATGTTTCTATTGCTTGTGGTTCGGTGGGAACTCAATCTAATTTGAATGGTTTTTACGAACTATCCATTCCCGCCAATAAAAAAGTGACTGTTGTTTTTTCTCATGTCGCTTTAAAGACATCTTCAATTGTATTGTTTTTGAAATCCAATGAAAATTTCGAATTCAATCCGGTGATGAATACTCATCAAGAGCAGATGGGGGAGGTGATTGTAACGACTAAAAATACCAAGAGAATTCAAGGGATTACATCAATTACTCCCGAAGTGTTACGTAAAATTCCAGGCGCTAATGCAGGTGTTGAGAATATTTTAAAAACCTTAGCGGGAGTCAATTCGAATAACGAATTGAGTACTCAATACGCTGTTCGCGGGGGGAATTATGATGAAAATTTAGTTTATGTCAACGAAATTGAAGTCTATCGTCCTTTTTTAATTCGTTCAGGACAGCAAGAAGGATTGAGTTTTACCAATAGTGATTTGGTTCAAAATATTGATTTTTCGGCGGGTGGATTTCAAGCCAAATACGGCGATAAATTGTCTTCTGTTTTGGATATAACGTATCGAAAGCCAACGAGTTTTGGAGCGAATTTTGAAGGAAGTTTTTTGGGAGGCAGTATGGCTTTTGACTTGGTTTCTAAAAACAAAAAATGGTCTGCTGTTACAGGTGTTCGCTACCGAAACAACAGCCTTTTGGTCAAAAGCCAAGAAACCCAAACCAATTATACTCCTACTTTTGCGGATATTCAAACGAATATTACTTATCAGGCTTCTGCCAAATGGCAATGGAGTTTTTTAGGAAACATTTCGAAGAATAATTACCAATACCAACCGTTGACACGTCAGACCAATTTTGGAACTTTGGAACAACCCATGGCACTTTTGGTTTATTATGAAGGGCAAGAAAAAGATCAATATGCAACTTATTTTGGGGCTTTAAAATCAACTTTTAAGGGCAATGATAATTTTAGTTTGAAATTAATTGGTTCGTTGTATCATACTACAGAACAAGAAAATTTTGATATTTTGGCGCAATACCGTTTGGGTGAAGTAGATGCTAATGTAGCTTCTGAAACGTATGGAAAAGTGGCCTATTCCCGAGGTATTGGTTCGCAGTTGAACCACGCCCGAAATAATCTAGATGCTTTAATATCCAATATCGAATTGAAAGGGTCTCACGATTGGAAGAAAAGCCAATTAGAATGGGGAGTAAAATACACTCGAGAGTCAATTAGGGATCGAGTAGTGGAGTGGGAAGTAATTGATTCGGCTGGATTTTCTATTCCGCCGCCTATTGTTCTCCCTCAAAAAAATGAACCGTATTCGGTTTATACGGGACCACTTGTTCCGTATCAAAATGTGCGTGCGACTAATTTTACTACTATTAGTAGATTCTCTGGATTTACCCAATGGAATTCAAAAAGTACAATTGGAACGACTAAAATTTGGTACAATGCGGGATTGCGTTTTCATGATTGGGAAGTGTCAGAGGCTAGCGAATTAGGAAAATCGCAATTGGTTTGGAGTCCGCGTGCACAAATTTCCATTCAACCGGATTGGGAAAAAGATATGGTGTTCCGATTTTCGGGTGGATGGTATTATCAACCTCCTTTTTACAGAGAATTGCGTGACGCTGATGGCGTTGTACAACCCAATGTAAAAGCACAACAATCGGTTCATTTAGTTGTGGCAAATGATTACAATTTTAAGATGTGGAATCGTCCTTTTAAATTGGTCTCCGAACTGTATTATAAGTCGATGTCTGATGTGAATACCTATACAATTGACAATGTCCGAATTCGGTATGCGGCTACTAATTTGGCGAAAGCCTATGCACAAGGACTCGATATTCGGCTTAATGGGGAATTTGTACCAGGAACAGAATCGTGGTTTAGTTTCGGTTATTTGAAAACAGAAGAAAATAGCGAAAATAAAGGTTATATCGCTCGACCAACGGATCAATTATTGAAATTTGGATTGTTGTTTCAAGATTATATGCCCACTATTCCTAGTATGAAAGTGTATTTAAATTTAGTCTATAATACAGGATTGCCAGGTGGCTCTCCTTCCTATGCTAATCCCTATTTGTACCAAAATAGATTGCAAGATTACCGTCGTGCCGATGTTGGGTTTTCTAAAGTGTTAGTCGATAATAAGATTAATTCAATTAAGAAAAATTGGTTGGGAAATTTCAAAGAATTAGCCATTGGAGTAGAGATTTTTAATCTCTTTAATAATCAAAATGCGATTACCAATACTTGGGTTCGGGATGTGTATTCCAAAAATCAATACGCTATTCCGAATTATATGACTACGCGTGTGTTCAATATTAAATTGACGGCTAAATTATAATTTCGTCCCTATGGGACACAAAGAAAATAGTATCAATTGTCCCGCTAGGGACAATATTTCGGTAAAAAAATAACAGAAATGATGGAAGTCCCGTAGGGACGAAATATTGGTAAATCTATATCAATATATCACTCTCTAAATCGGATTTTTCAATTTCAATATCAAATCCTAATTTAGAAACCAATTGAATCACTAAGTTTTTATACCAGTTTTCTGATTTAGGGTGAATGTAGATTTTATCAATTAATTGGTTGATATCCACATTGATTTTAATTCCATCGTTGATGCTAATTTTTGTGTCTGAAGTGTCAGAAATAATGCGAACTTCACGCTCGTATTGGAAACTTTTTCGTTTGAATAAAAACGGAAAAAACATATCATCAAACGGAATGTATTCTTTTTTGTAATCAATGTAATTGACTTGCCCGATGTATTGCTTTAAGTTTTTTTCAGGTTCCAATGCTTTTTGCAGTCGGCCAATAGTAGATTGAATAGCCAATCCCTCGCTGTTTTGTGTGAAAATTTGCCACATAGCAAACGATTCGTATTCATTGATGTGCCAACTACTAATGGCTACTTTTTCACGATGTGTTTTGTAATAATTTAAAAATTCAGGATTGTTGATAGCTAATTTTTTAATCTCCTCATAAGTAGGTTCGCTAAAAGTACCTTCGTATTGATCTTCAAATTTATCGGAACGGGACATGAATAATTTTTTTGACAGCAACAAATCCAAAAATTTAGACAAATCCAAATACTTCCAAACGATAGTGTCCGGATCTTCTGGTAATTTGATATTTGGATTGTTGAGGTACATATTTATTCGAGCGATTGCATACTAACCAGTTTGTTATAGGTTCTGTTTAGAGCAATTAATTCTTCGTGAGTGCCTTGTTCTACGATTCTACCTTTTTGCATTACTACAATTGTATTGGCTTTTTGGATTGTTGATAATCGGTGAGCTATAACAATAGAAGTTCGGTTCTGCATCATGTTTTCTAATGCTACTTGGACTAATTTTTCACTTTCAGTATCCAATGCAGAGGTAGCTTCGTCCAAAATCATAATTGGTGGATTTTTCAAAACGGCACGCGCTATCGAAAGGCGTTGTTTTTGTCCACCAGATAATTTATTTCCGCTATCGCCAATATTGGTGTGAATGCCGTTGGGTAAGTCTTTTATAAATTCGTAAGCATTGGCAATCTTAAGTGCTTCTACAATTTCTTCGTCGGTAGCGTCTTCTTTGCCTAAAGTAATATTGGATTTAATAGTGTCGTTGAACAAAATACTGTCTTGGGTCACTAATCCTATTAGTCCTCGAAGTGATTCTAAATTTAATTTTTTAATGTCTATTCCGTCAATTTGAATACTACCTTCGTTTACATCATAAAAACGGGTCAATAAATTAGCAATCGTACTTTTTCCGCTACCAGATTGACCTACTAGCGCTACAGTTTGTCCTTTGCCTACTTTAAGTGAGAAATCTTTTAGTACATTTTCCTCCTCATACTTGAAATTGATATTGGAGATTTCAATTTCAGAATCAAATGTATCTTTTATAATAGCTTCATTGTGATTTGTAATGGTGTTTTCTATTTCCAACACTTCAAAAACACGTTCGGCAGCAGCCAATCCATTTTTTACAGCGTAAGAGGCTTTCGAAATGTTTTTTGCAGGAGTCAAGATGTTATAAGAAAGCAACATATACACCAAAAACAAAGAACCTTCTAGTGTTTTGTCAACCAAAACCAAGTTTCCTCCATACCATAATAAGGTGGCGATGGTTACAATTCCCATAAACTCACTCATTGGTGAGGCTAAGTTGTTTTTATTGCCAATACTGTTTGAAAGTTGTAGCAACTTATTGATAGATTCATCAAAACGTTTTTTGAATTGGTTTTCGGCATTGTAGCTTTTAACCACTTTGAGTCCGCTCAAACTTTCTTCAACCAACGAGATGAAGTAACCGCTTTCTTGTTGTGCACGAGTGGATTTTGATTTTAAACTTTTCCCAATTTTTGAAATAATGAATCCCGAAACAGGTATAAATACGAAAACAAACAATGTTAAATTCACGCTAATATTAAGCATCGCAATTATGGTAAACACAATTGTTAAAGGCTCTTTTACAATGAGTTCTAAAATGGAGAAAAAGGAATTTTGTACTTCGTTTACATCCCCAAGCATTCGCGCCATGATATCGCCTTTTCTTTTTTCAGAGTAATAAGAAATAGGAAGGTCGATGATTTTATAGTACATCTTTCGTCTCAAATCGCGTAATACTCCATTTTTTAAGTGGGTAATATGATAAGAAGCAAGATAATTGAATAAATTTTTTAATAAAAAGGATACTATAACTAAAACAACCGCTAGTAATAAGGCAAATTGGGGCCCTTGTTTTTGGCTCAAATCGGATATGGTAAAAAATAACCAATCTTTACCAAATTGCCCTATGTCTTGGATTCCTGTATAAGTAGGTTTCGTAATGACTGTGGTGCTTTTTTTGAATAACACTTCCAATAACGGAAACATCGTTATCATCGAAAGGGTACTGAACAAAGCATACAAAATGTTATAAATCACATTCCAAATGATATGCGATTTATAGGGTTTCGTATACGGTATGAGTTTGGTTAAATTTTGATCCATTTAGTTCAAATGCATTGCTGCGATTATGTTTTTAATTTTTTGATCTAATTCAGCTTCAACCGATTTGAAGTTTCCGACTTTATCTAAAGTGGTGTTGACACTGAAATAGAATTTAATTTTAGGTTCAGTTCCGCTCGGGCGTGCACAAATTTTAGAACCGTCTTCCAAGTAGTAAATTAGCACATTTGATTTTGGAATATGTATAGGTTCTACTTCATTTGTGATTCTGTTTGTCGAAGTCGAATTTTCATAATCATCGATGCATACCACGCGTTGTCCGTTGATTTCATCTACTGGATTTTCACGTAAGTCAATCATCATTTGATTGATTTCGGCTAAGCCATCCCTTCCTTTTTTGGTTAACGAAATTAAATGTTCTTTGTAGCAACCAAAATCAACATACAAGTTGAGTAATTCTTGGTAAAGTGAACTTCCTGAGGCTTTTGCTAAAGCGGCAATTTCGCAAACCAAAAGTGAAGCACCCACAGCATCTTTATCACGAACTGCATCGCCTACCATAAATCCGAAACTTTCTTCTCCACCACCAATGAATTTTTGGTTCGGGAAATCTTTAATCATTTTGGCAATCCATTTGAAACCTGTCAAACCTACTTTACATTCAATTCCGTAAGCAGATGCTAGTTCTAACATCATAGGAGTAGATACAATAGTTGATCCGATGAATTCAGTTCCAGTAATTTTGTCGGCATGTTTCCATTGTTCCAATAAAAAAGCGGTCATGATAATCATGGTTTGATTCCCATTCAGCAATATCATTTTGCCTTCGTTGTCTCTAACAGCCACACCCAATCGGTCAGAATCTGGATCGGTACCAATTACAATATCAGCTTGAGTTGCTTCTGCTAATTCCATTGCCATTGTTAATGCTTCAGGTTCTTCAGGGTTAGGAGATTTCACAGTTGGAAAATCACCATTTGGTTCTGCTTGCTCTTGGACAATATTAACTTGTGTGTATCCAGCTTGCGCCAAAACAGTCGGAATCGATTTAATCGAAGTACCGTGAAGCGAGGTGTATACGATTTTTAAATTTTCTTTGGCAGTTGGAGGTGTGGTTGTAAAACTAGCATTTTCAATAGTCGATTGATGGAATGCAGTATCTACTTCGTCATTGATGTATTGAATTAAATGCTCGTTAGCTTCTAATTTGATTTCGTCATAATTTAAGGCTTCAATCAATTGGATAATTTCGCCATCTTGAGGAGGTACCAATTGTCCGCCATCTTGCCAATATACTTTGTATCCGTTGTATTCTGGCGGATTATGTGAAGCAGTTAATACAATTCCTGCGTGACAATTCAAGTGTTTTACGGTAAAAGACAATTCAGGAGTGGTGCGTAATTCTGAAAACAAGAAAACCTGAATTCCATTGGCAGAAAAAACATCCGCTACTACTTTGGCTAAAGTGTCACTATTGTGACGGCAATCGTAAGCAATAGCAACGCGTAAGGCTTCGCCAGGGAATACTTTTTTCAAATAATTAGACAAACCTTGGGTGTTTTTTCCTAAAGTGTATTTATTAATGCGGTTCGTCCCAACTCCCATAACTCCACGCATTCCGCCTGTTCCAAATTCCAAATTTTTATAGAAACTTTCTTCCAATTCTTTTGGATTGGAACGCATCATTTCTCGAATTGCATTTTGAGTTTCAGCGTCAAAATTTGGCGAAAGCCATTCGTTTACTTTGTCTAAAATAGTTTGTTTGATTTCCATTTTGTCTATTATTTGGTATAACCAATCTTTTTTCGTTCTTGTTGCATTTGATGTTGTTGCTTGGAATCCATCAAATGGGTTAGTGCTTTATAAATATCTGGGTCCGAGCCTTAAGGCGAACAGGCGTAGCAAATTGTTGTTCAATTTCCGTTACTCTTTTTGTTAATTCTTCATACGTCAGCGCGAATTTTCGAAGCGAAACAAAACTACGCATAATGGCAATGTTAATTTCAATTGCTCTTTCGTTATTCAATACACTCGAAAGCATAGCGACACCTTACTCTGTTCAAACATAAAATCCTCAGGGAATCTATTGCTATTTCTTCGTCCCACTTGTTTTATTATTCTTGTTTCTGTATAGTACAAATCGGCTAAATCAAAATCGAGGAGTACTTTACAACCTCTGACTTCGATAATTTTTTGGGTACTGATTTGAGATTTGGGCATGGTTTGTTTTTATAAAAAATTCAGTTCACTAGCGACTTTATACCGTCCTTCGTTGCTTTTAGTCCGTAAAATAATTTCGCCTAAAAAGCCTGCTAAAAATAATTGTGTACCAATTACCATAGTAGTTAATGCGATATAAAACAGTGGATTTTCAGTTACTAACATAGGATGAAAACCAGCATACAAACGGTATAGTTTTATTCCAATAATTAATCCTGTGGATAAAAATCCGATAATAAACATCAAGACGCCTGCTGCTCCAAAAAAGTGCATTGGGCGTTTTCCATAACGCGATAAAAACCAAATCGTGATTAAATCCAAGAATCCATTGATAAATCGGCTCATGCCAAATTTAGATTCGCCGTATTTTCTAGCTTGGTGTTGTACTACTTTTTCGCCAATTTTACTGAAACCCGCATTTTTAGCTAAAACGGGAATGTAGCGGTGCATTTCGCCTGAAACTTCTACATTTTTCACAACTACATTTTTGTATGCTTTTAACCCGCAATTAAAATCATTCAAATACACACCAGATGTTTTTCGGGCTGCCCAGTTGAATAATTTAGAAGGTAAATTTTTAGCAACAACCGAATCGTAGCGTTTCTTTTTCCAACCCGAAACTAAGTCAAAATTACCATTAGTAATCATATCATACAATCCAGGAATCTCCTCTGGGCTGTCTTGTAAGTCGGCATCCATAGTAATAATAACATCACCTTGGGCTTTAGCAAAACCAGCGTGTAAGGCTTGCGACTTGCCAAAGTTTTTCATGAAACGAATGCCTTTAACATGTGGATTTTCGTGAGCGAATTGTTCGATACACTTCCAAGAATTATCCGTGCTTCCGTCGTCTAGAAAGATAATTTCGTAGGTGTAATTGTGCGTTTGCATCACTTGGATTATCCAAGAGTATAATTCGTTTAAAGATTCCTCTTCGTTTAGAAGCGGTATGAGTATGGATAGATTCATTTAATTAATTAAATATTTTTAGGGTTGTTATTTTTAATAAATGCCCCAATAATGAGTGAATATAGTAAGCCTAAAAAGGAGTACATAGCTAAGGTAAATGGAATTGCAATTAATGGACTAGAAAATTTTTTCATCATAGAAAGCCCCATTTCTAACTGTTCAGAAGTCATATTTGGATTTTGCTTTAACATAGCTTCTCTAGATATTGAAACCATTTCTTCTGTGAATTCAGGAAAAATAATATTAAATAAAGCACTAAATAGAGCATAAATAATAGCGGCAATAAATACAATAGAAACTCCTGTTTTTAGACATTCTCCGAAACTAATAAATCCATGATTAATTTTTGACTTGAAATTATTGCAACCAATCAAAATAAATAAAACCGGTAGAATTAAATAATTTCCAAGATTAACAATGGTTCCAAAACTAGTACCAACTAATGATTTCATTCCTATTATATACATTATAACAAATTCTAAAACCATTATTACACCAAATAAAACACCGTATAAAATTCCTGATTTTGCAGGAGAGATTTTTTTATCCATAAGAAGTTTAGTTTAATTAATCTACAAATATAGCAATTCCCAATTTATTTAGGGCTAAAAATCGTGATTTAGCAAAGGACAAAAAAAGTAGAGTAAAGATTTGTTTATTAAAAAATAAGTGTAAATTTGCACACTCAAAATAATAATGTAAAAACAAAAAGTTATAATTGGTTTATACCTTTTCTGTTCGAAGAAAAGCTTCAAAGCACGATTATAATTGAAACTAATAAAAAAGAATTACGATGAAAAAAGGTGTACACCCAGAAAATTACAGATTAGTTGCTTTTAAAGACATGTCAAATGACGACGTTTTTATTACTAAATCTACTGCAGAAACTAAAGAAACTATCACTGTTGATGGTGTAGAATATCCAGT
>JBEENX010000005.1:0-66586 GCA_041191945.1 Bacteroidota bacterium | reverse complement strand
TCATAAGAATGTGTAAAATTTAAAATTAAACAAAAAAATAAAGGGGTTTTAAAACCCCTTTATTTTTTCTACTTACACAGTTTATGGTTTAGTACCATTAATAAAAACAGTTTTAATTATTATGATTAATCGTTACTGAATTTTTGGCTTCTACTTCAAACTGCCTTGTATTTTCTTTTCAATTAAATCCATAGAATCTTTAGTAACTTCTGCATCTTTTGCGTACCATTTCCATTGAGATACCGCATCGGCCACCTGCTCTATAATTTGATTGGCATTTTTAACTCGGAATTCTTTCGCTAATTCGAGTAAATGGCTTCTTCTAGGATTTGCTCCTTCTCGTGCTATAGTAGTACTGTGCATACCATGAGAAGAGTTGGAGTAAGTTAAATCATAAGCTGGTGCCAATTGCCAATTTCCTGTTGCATCCATTAGATAGGATATGTTTTTACTGTGGTCGTCACGGTTATGTACGAAAACATTAAAAGCAGCTAGTCTCAATATTTTCTCAAGTCCAGCAACATCACGCTCCAGTCTATAAGTGGCATCCATCAAATTACCATAATCCATAGTGCTATACCTAAAGTTATCATTTAACATTCCGGCTGCCGAATGTAAATGTAAACGGCTATATTCAGTTCTGTCAAATCGTTTCGTTCCAAAAAACAACTTCCCTGATGCCGATTTAAATAACTTACAAGGACTCATCGTAATTCCAGCAGCTAAAGCCATTTTATAATAGGCATATTCAATTTGAGCACTATCGGTTCTGTCATTGGATGACGGAAATTTGATTAGCCAATGTTCGTATCCTATTGGTAAAGATTCACTTCCATGAATCAAATGTTCGGTTTGTGGATTGTAACTCACCAATATTTTAGGTCTTGCGCCTCCTGAAGAACCACCCATTTCATACAATTCATCAATTGCTAAAGAACTAGCTCCTTGCAAGACAATATTCATTTCTTTGGCAATAGTGTCTAACTCAATTTGTAACGTTTCTTGAAGAGAGGTTTCAATTTGAGGTTTATAAATTAAAGCTCCCATACCTTTGGAACCAACATAGGACAATCGCTGTAAGGGGGTTATTTCTTGCGGCATAATCCCTTTTGCAGTTAATGTTCGGTCTAATAATAAACGTCCCCATCCGTCAGGTAATGAATCTGAAAATACTCCAAACAATCCTTCAAAAGGTTGTGTAGGTGCGGTGTATATACTGTCATTCAAAGGCAAATAGAAGGGCGAAAGTTCAATTTTTGATTTAATAAATTCGGTGTAGTATTTGAAATAAATGCTTTTACCTTCTGGTATTAATTCTCCCACTTGCTGCTTAGTCTCTCCAAAATCAACAGAGACGGTAACTTTTTGAATAGGTTTCATAATTATCTGGTTTTATTGCTAAATAGTTTAGCTACTTTTTCTAAGTCGGTATCTATTTGAAATACAGTTGTAAAATCTTCAAGCCGATTAAAAAAATAGGCTAATTTTAATAACGATTCCAACGAAATTTGACCCGTTGTTTCAAAACGTTTAACGCTACCAAAAGAAACACCAGATCGTTTAGACAATTCAAGTTGAGATATTCCGTTTTTTTTTCGCAATTGCTGAACCTTTTGAACGAGTTCATTCATTACGACTGTTGGTGTTTTTGTTACGTTGTATTTTGACATAAAAAAAATGTATAAAATAATATACAAATATACTAAAAATAACTAAAAATAGATACTATATTATCTATTTTACACATCAAAATATTAAATAAAGAGTGTTATACTTTAACTAGATACTTATAACTGCATTTTTACGGTTATTATAAACTTTATATCCTGTAATATAGAACAAAACAACGAGTTAAACCCGTTGTTTTGTTTCTTCTTCTAATCTCTTGGTAATACTATTGGCAATTAAAACTCCAATAACGCTTAACAATACTACTGCTAAAGTGATTTTTAATACACTGTTACTTTTTTTTAGAGTATTGTTCTCGTTGATTGTACTTTCAAGATTAAAATCTCTATTCATAAATAGAATATCCTCGGCATGTATCATAATTTTAGTATTTGATAGTTATCTGAATCTGGTACTTTTCTTAAAGCATAACCATAGTAGCAAATAATCCTCTCATTATTAATTTCTTCTATATGATTGTATGCTCTAAAATTTACCCCCTTTCCTCGAAGAAACTCTTTGTGAAATATGTTATCCGATTTCCGATTATACAAGGTTCTTAAGGCTAGTTCACTTTTTTTGCATGGCTTGTCAAAAAAAGCTCTCTCTTGATTTAAAATAGAAGCCTTTCTATTATAGAACTTAATTCTATTAGCAGGTCTTGCAAACCTTTGATTTGCTCTTTTTGCAACAAATTCCTCTCCCGTTAAAAGGTCTTTTTTAATTAACTGCTCCATCTCTTAGTCAAAAATTGAATTGTTACGTAAAATGGCTTCGATAAGACTTACCTCATACAGATGGACACCTCCCAATTTAGTAAATGGGAGGATGCCTGTTTCTCTGTATTTAATAATGGTGTTCGGTGATAAACCAAAAATGGTTTTTAGGTCTTCATTACGGTAATACCTTTTAGTTTTACCTTTTTCTTTTTGGCTCTTAAGACTTGCCTCAATGTTAGACAATCTTTCATAAATTGGCTCAAGCAACAATTGTATGTTGCGAACAGTTGGAATTCTTAGTTCCTCTCTTTGATAATCCATATAAATTGGTTTAACGATTAATAAAGAGCAAAGGAAATACAAGAATATTTTTTAAAAGAATATCTCAGAGAATTCTCAGAGAATTTACATCTTTCCCTTTATTTTCTCTAATTTTAGAATTATTGAATCAATAAATTCAATATTTTTATATTTCTTTTTTACTCCTCCTATTGTGGAAAACTCTTTTTCGATTGATTCAATTTTTACCACTTTATTTTTGTTTCGATTATCTGTATAATTAAAATTATCTTCTATAAATTGGTTCCGTTTCTTTAGCATATTGTTACTGCCATTAGGGTAATTAGGAAAATAAAACAATTCACTTTCAAATAGTGCGTTGAAAAAATGTGCAGACTCTATTTTGTTAAGTTTTATTGTACATCTATTCCAATATTCTGTGGGCATGATATCATTAAACTGATAGTATCCGTATTTGTTAAAATTTTCCATCAGTTGTAATAGAAATTTTTCTAAACTAGATATAGATTCGAAAAATTTAATTAAAACAAAGTGTAGTTTGACTCTTTCCAAATCTAGAGGGTTCAAATAATCAAAAGTGAATGATTTTTTAGATATAATATAGTATAGAAGTTCTTCATATTTGGTTTCCATATCAACTTCAATTTCCAATATTTCTTTCAGAGTGTATTTTTTTTGTTCAGTTAAAATAATTGGGTGATTTACAGTTTCCACAATAAGTTTGTCCAATTTATTGAAGTTAGAAAATTTATAAATCCCCTCTTTTTCATACCACTTTGTTATTTTATATAATTCTGTCAATACTTCTTCAATTAATAAAGTTGAATTTTCGGAAGCTTTTAAAATAGATATTAATTCTAATTTAAAATTCTCGATTTTATTATAGAAGTCTTTAGTATCTATATTTTCGGCAGATTTTGTATTAAATCGATATAATTCATTAAGACTATCGAATTCCAAGTTAAAATCGCAATAATTTTTAATTTCCGTTATGTAGTTTTTTATCTTGTTCATAATTGAATATTGTTAGTTGGTATAAATTTAAGCATTAATTTTTGCATATCCATTCCCACATTTTGATCTAATACTTTTGCATAGTGTTGGGTTTGTCTTATGTTAGTGTGACCTAGCATAGCCGATACATTTTCAATTTTAATTCCGTTTCCTAGGGTTACAGTTGTGGCAAAAGTATGGCGCGCTACATACCAAGTAAGGTTTTTATCCAGCCCAACAATGTTCGCAATTTCTTTTAGGTAAGCGTTCATTTTTTGATTCGATATTTTCGGTAATAAAGCTTCTCCTTCAAATTGGTATTTACTCAGTATCTTCAAAACAGGAGGGAGGAGGGGTACATTGGCTTTAGTTCCCGTTTTTTGTCGATTGGTTTTTATCCAAAGATTCTTATCTCCATCTGCAATGATGTTTTTTCTTGTGAGTTGTAATGCATCCACGGGGGCATAGCCCGTATAACAACTAAATAGAAATAAATCTTTGACACGTTCTAGCCTTTCTACAGAGAAGCTTTTATTCTCAATTCGTTCTAACTCATCTTGAGTCAAGAAAGTTGCATCAGTTACTTTAATTTTACCAGAATAGCTGTTAAAGGGGTTCTTTTCAATAATTTCCATCTTTACCGCATGATTACAGATGGTTTTTAGATTTTTGAAGTACTTGACTAGCGAATTGTTTTTTATTCCTAATTTGCCTTTGTATTCACTTTCGAATTTTAGATACGATTCTAAATTGTAGATGTAGCCATTGTTTATTTTCTCAAGCAGTACATTCTCAGTTCCAAAAGTTTTCAAATTGAAGAGTCGAACCAATTCTTTGACTCTTTTGTATTTTTGAAGCGAAGCACTTGAGCGTTCTCCAATTGCAACCAATTTAGCAAAATGAGAATTATGAATTTCGATAATATCTAAGATACTAGGTTTTGCTTCTTCGATTTCTTTTCCTAAGATTTTGAGTTTAAATTCTTCGATACTGAGTTCTTCTTGATGGCGTTCTAATTGATTGGCAATTTTCTCAATTTTGAGTTCCAATAAGTCCAAATACTCTTTCAGTACTTTTTCTTTGTCTTGTCGAAGTACTCGTCTTAAATTATCGGTTTGTTTCCAGCGTTCTTCTGATATGTATTTACCAGTGGCTAGTGTGATGGATTTTTGGTTATAAGTAACCTTCATGTACAAGGGGCAATCTCCGTTTTGTTTTGCCTTGTCTTTTTTGATGTAAACAATTGTTTTGACCATTTCTTTTTAAGTTAAAAAATTAATAGTACAAATTGAATTAAAAACACCCGTTAGCCCCTTATATCTCAGAGAATTCTCAGAGAATTTTCACTTTTTAGTTACCCTATTTGGGTTCAAGACCCAACAGGGTAACCTATAGGGTAACTAAAATATGCGTTTTTATGTGATTTTTGACGATGGCCAGAAAAAGAAAAAACCCTGTAAACATTGATGTTTAAAGGGTTTCTGAATTTTTATGTTTCTTTTGAAACATGTCTTTCGCGGAGAAAGAGGGATTCGAACCCCCGGACCTGTTACAGTCAACAGTTTTCAAGACTGCCGCAATCGACCACTCTGCCATTTCTCCAATAAGTTACTCCCGTTTTGCGGTTGCGAGTGCAAATATAAGTGCTTTTTTTGGTTATGCAAATCTATTTGAATAAAAAAAGCATCATTTTTTGAACGTATTTTTTAATTGTTTCATTTTCTTTGTTTTAGACACCAAATAAGATTTGTTTTTTAATAAGTAACGTGTTCTATAATTTCTAAACCATAACCAATCATGCCTACACGTTTACTTTGACTGGTATTAGTAACGAGTCGTATTTTTGAGATGTCTAAATCGTGTAAAATTTGAGCGCCAATTCCAAAATCTTTGGTGTCAATGATAATTTTTGGTGCTTCTAATGCTCCCTCTGCTTGCAATTGTTTCAATTCGGCAATTCTATTTAATAGATTTATAGATTGCATATCTTGATTGATAAAAATGACTGCTCCTTTTCCGTTTTCATTGATGGTTTGAAACATTTTATCCAATTGATGATCGGCATTGTGTGTTAGAGTTCCTAACAAGTCATTATTGACCTGAGACGAATTGATACGAGTCAATACAGGCTCTCCTAAATTCCAAGTCCCTTTAGTCAAAGCGATATGGACTTGTTTATTTGTGGTTTGTTCGTAGGCTCTTAATCTGAAGGTTCCAAAACGAGTGGTAATATCAAAGTCTTCTTTTTTGACAATCAAACTATCGTGTTGTACGCGATACGCAACTAAATCTTCGATAGAAACGAGTTTCAAGTTGAATTTTTTTGCAATTTTAAATAATTCAGGTAAACGAGCCATGCTGCCATCTTCATTCATTATCTCTACAATTACGCCGGCTGGTTTGAATCCCGCTAGACGAGCAAAGTCAATAGCGGCTTCTGTATGTCCTGTTCTTCGTAATACGCCTCCTTGTTTAGCAATCAAAGGGAAAATATGTCCTGGACGCCCCAAATCATGTGGTTTAGTGTCAGGATTAACAAAAGATAATATAGTTGTAGCACGGTCAGCTGCTGAAATTCCAGTAGTTACACCATGTCCTCTCAAATCGACAGAAACAGTAAAGGCAGTTTCCATAGGATCGGTATTATTAGTTACCATCCTGTGTAGTCCTAATTCTTTGCAACGATTTTCGGTCAACGGAGCACAAATTAAGCCTCTTCCATGAGTAGCCATAAAGTTAATCATCTCAGGAGTTACTTTTTCAGCTGCTGCCAAGAAATCACCTTCGTTTTCTCTATTTTCATCATCTACTACAATAATAACCTTGCCTTGTCGAATGTCTTCTATGGCTTCTTCAATAGTATTGAGTTGTATTTTAGTTGTTGTCATGTGTTGGTTTAATTTTGTGAAGGAAAGAGTTTCTTAACTATTTTTTGAAGTGGTGCAAGAATAATATCAATATTTACTAATCCAATGTCATTTGTAGCACGGTAGGTCAATAGAATGGCTAATGGACTTAAAATAAATGAAGACATCCATGACCCAATAAATGGAGTAAGCCCACCTTCTTGTGAGATTCGTTTTCCAAATGTATTAATGAAGTGGAAGGAAATAAATATAAGTACTGCAAATACTACTGGAAGTCCTAGTCCACCTTTTCTAATAATAGCGCCTAAGGGGGCCCCGATAAAGAACATCAAGAAACATGCAAAAGCAATTACAAATTTGTCGTATAAAGCAATCAAATGACCGTTAATGTTTTCTTGTTTACGTTTGAATTCCAAATTGGAGTTTTCAATGGAATACTTCACACTTTCTATATTACTATTGGTTAGGTTAAGCAGGTCTAATTGTTGTTGCGGAGTAAATAATGTTAATAAATTTTTAGGAACCACTTTTTTAGGGTGTTTTACCATAGTAATAGGTCGTGTTGTTTTTTGAATACCTACTCTCTGATTAATATTTTCTGAAAAAGATATAATTTCTGTTTTGAATGTTTTATTTAAGGAATCAAGCGTATAATTCAATTCGTTAGCACTCAACATGGTATTAGTATTAGTAACGCTTTCATCATTCAGATCGACTTTGTTTAATTCTGATAAATCAATATTAATAATATCTTTTTTAAAGGCGCTTTTTACAAAAGGCATTTTAGGCCGATCTTCATAATTTTTAGGCACAATATCTTCATAGTAATTGCCATTGTTTAGGATTAGTTGTAGGATGTTAGAATCCTTGCTACTAATTAATTTTCCATCTTTGGCTTTAATTACAATTCTACTACCATCGCCTAAATCTGACTTTTTATGAATGGTAATTCCTGATAGTAGGTTGCCATCTTCTCCAGATTTTTTATTGACCTTGATGTTGTATATCCCTACATCACTAAATTGTCCTTCTACTATAGCTAAAGCAGGTTGGGCTTGTGCAATATTTTTTCTAAAATTGATGAATTTATATTCAGCAAAAGGTATCACATTGTTAGCAAAAAAGAAAGCGGCAACACTAAATAAGCTGATTAAAATAAAAAGAGGACGTAAGGCTCTTTGTAATGAAATTCCTGCTGATTTCATTGCTGCTAATTCGTAGTTTTCAGAGAAATCCCCAAAGGACATTATGGATGCTAATAAGATCGATAATGGCAGTACGAGCGGAATCATTCGAGGCATGGAGAATACTAAAAATTTTAGAATCATGTAGATGTCTAAATCTTTTCCCGCAAGTTCTGCAATTAATAGCCAAACAGTTTGGAGTATGAATATAAAAAAAAGAATTACAAATACTACTGCAAATGTAATCAGAAAGGTTTTTAAAATGTATTTATCAAGAATTTTCACCGAGGGACTAATCTAATGTATTGATGTAATAGTTCGGATATTTATTTTTTGCAAAAGTAAATTGATTTTTTGGTAAAGGAGTATTGGCTTTAAAAGAAGTAACGGTCAAGGTGGTTTTAGTTCCTTTTTTGCCTACTTCTATTATATTATATATGTTTTTAGTTTGAGTGTCTATTCCAAGTAATATTTCTTTACGTTGGTCTTTAGAACTTATCGGAACTAATTTTACATATTGAATTTTTTTTCCTTTAACAGTTGTAGCTTCATTCAATGTGTATTTGTATCCGGAGTTAAAAAAAGTCAACATTTTAGAAGGTGTAACAGCAGCGTTATCATTTTCATCCACTTTAGAGATGGTTATTTCTTCATCTTCAGGAACGATAGTATAGATTTTTTTACCATCAAATAACTTAGTGATTCCCATAAAATTTAAAACATATTGGTTGCCTTTCAATATCACATTTCCTTTGCTGTCTTGATTGATATTTTCTTTTGCATTGGAAAGTGAATATTTAAAATCAATCACAATAGAAGTATAGCTTCTCACTTTAGCTGAAACTTCATCCAAAAGCGCTTTGGCTTTCTTGTCTTGCGCTTGAGAGTTCCAACTCAATACTAAAATCCCTGTAATAAGTATATTTTTAAAAGTAGTCATTGATGTATCCTTGCGTTATTGAGTGTTTAATTTTGTTCGTTATTAAAGAATTCCTCTAAAGCCATTATGTCAGTAATGTTAACATTACGTGCTTTACTTCCTTCAAAAGGGCCTACAATTCCAGCAGCTTCTAATTGGTCTATTAACCGTCCAGCTCTGTTGTATCCTAATTTTAGTTTTCTTTGTAATAAAGAAGCCGAACCTTGTTGGGCATTGACAATAATTTCAGCTGCTTCTCTAAATAAGGAATCTCTTTCAGAAATATCAAAATCAAGTCCTATACCGGAGGTTTCTTCTCCAATGAATTCTGGAAGTAAATAAGCTGTAGCGTATGCTTTTTGTGAACCAATAAATTCTGTGATTTTTTCCACTTCTGGAGTATCTACAAAGGCACATTGTACACGTACTACGTCATTCCCATTAGAATATAATAAATCTCCTCGTCCAATTAATTGATCCGCTCCTTGAGTGTCTAAAATAGTTCTCGAATCAATTTTCGAAGTTACTCTAAACGCAATTCGGGCAGGGAAGTTGGCCTTTATTAAACCTGTAATTACGTTAACAGACGGACGTTGAGTAGCGATAATTAAATGAATACCAATAGCACGGGCCAATTGTGCTAATCGCGCAATAGGTACTTCCACCTCTTTACCAGCAGTCATAATCAAATCGGCAAACTCATCTACTACTAAAACAATATAGGGTAAAAAACGATGTCCGTTTTCTGGATTCAGTTTTCTGGATTTGAATTTTTCATTGTATTCTTTAATATTACGCACCATAGCGTCTTTCAATAAAGAATAACGATTATCCATTTCTACACAAAGCGAGTTCAATGTGTTGACTACTTTAGCATTGTCTGTAATAATGGCATCATCGCAATCAGGTAATTTAGCCAAATAATGTCTTTCAATTTTGTTGAAAAGTGTTAACTCTACTTTCTTTGGGTCTACCAAAACAAATTTCACCTCCGCAGGGTGTTTTTTGTACAAAAGCGAAGTTAATACGGCATTCAATCCTACAGATTTTCCTTGACCAGTTGCTCCAGCCATCAAAAGGTGAGGCATTTTAGCCAAATCTACCACGAAAGTTTCATTCGAAATAGTTTTACCTAATGCAATAGGTAATTCCATTTCGGCTTCTTGAAATTTGGTTGAACCAATAGCACTTTTCATCGAAACCATAGTTGGGTTCTTGTTAGGTACTTCGATACCAATGGTTCCTTTTCCTGGGATAGGAGCAATGATACGAATTCCTAGTGCAGAAAGGGATAAAGCAATATCGTCTTCTAAGCTTTTGATTTTTGAAATACGAATTCCCGCTTCGGGAACAATTTCATATAAAGTCACCGAAGGACCAACGGTAGCCTTGATTTGTGCAATTTCAATTTTGTAGTTGCGAAGTGTATCTACAATTTTGTTTTTGTTTTCTTCTAATTCTTCTTGATTGATTGTAATCCCGCCACTTGAATATTCTTTTAATAAATCAATGGTTGGGAATTTAAAATTAGATAACTCTAGAGTAGGGTCAAATAATCCAAAATCAGCCACTAATCGAGAGGCTAAATTTTCTTCAACAATATCCTCTTCTTCGGCTTTTTCAATGACAAAAGCTTCGTCATTTGTTGTAATAATAGTAGGCTCTTTGTGAATAGGGGGTGGTGTTGGAGTGAAAGTTTGAGTTACGATTGGTTCTACAATCGGTTTTGGTAAAGTGTCTAAATTGATTTCAGATGAAGAACTGATAGTAGGTTTTAGCGCTTCTTTATTAATTTCAAATTGTGAAGTAGGTGTTTTTAGATGAATTCCATCTAATTCCTCGTCTTTTTCTTCTTCCTTAAATGCAGGAACAGCATATTCTTCTAAATTGTAACTAGTGTCTGTTTTTGATTCAGGGGTAGCTGTTATTTTTGATTCGATTTCTTTCTTCGAATTTTCAATAAAATTATGAATAGACTCCGGAGAAACTTTGATTTTGAAGATAAGGTAAATTACTAAACCAAAGATAAGAACCAAAAGCGTACCTGTTTTCCCGATATAATCTTGTAAAAACAAATTCATTTCGTATCCAATAACACCACCTAACTCAGGTGCCGATGTAACAAAAAAGCCAAAGATTATGGAAACGATAATCATGGCAAATAAATCCCAAAACCAAGTAGTTCTCAATTTACCTAGAGGAATTCCTAAAAACAAATACAATCCTGTTAGGAAAAATAAGCGCACAAAAAGGAAAGAAGCAACACCAAAACCTTGGTATACCAAAATATCAGATAAGTAAGCTCCAAATTTTCCTAGCCAATTGTTAACAGTTATATTTCTGTCTGTCAATTTTGCTACAGCATTTTGATCGGCTTGGCCATGTATATAAAAGGATATGAAAGCAACTAATAAGGCAACTGAAAATAAAACCAAAAGGCTTCCAATTACAATTTTATTTTGCTTAGATAATTTCCAAGATTTTCTTTCTGAAACTTCAGATTCGTTTTTTGTTTTTTTTACCATTCTTAATTATTGAAAAGTTCTAAAATTAGAATTTTGGTAGGTATATCACTAAACCAATAATTATCGCTGTTATTGCTGCAAAAAATACAGCTCCAGCCGCAATATCTTTAATAAATCCAATACGTTCATGGTATTCTGGATGAATAAAATCAGCTACTTTTTCAACAGCGGTATTCAATCCTTCAATACTCATTACTAATCCTATGGCAAAGATTTGGAAAAGCCATTCAGTTGGGGTAATATCAAAATAAAAACCAGCAATTGTCATCAAGATTCCAAGAGAAAATTGTGTCATTACACTGTGTTCTGTAGTAATTAATTTAAAAGCACCCTTGTAGGCAAAAGTGACACTTTTTAATCGTCCTGAAATAAATCGATTGTCTTTTTGAAATTCCATTGACGTTGTATTAAAGTACAGCTAATGCTGCTTCGTAATTAGGTTCGTTAGCGATTTCTTGTACTTGTTCTGTATGTAAAATAGTTCCTTTTTCGTCAATTACAATTACCGCTCTAGAGTGCAATCCTGCCAAGACACCATCTGTAATTTCTAAGCCATTAGCTTGACCAAAACTTCCGTTTTTAAAATCAGAAAGATTGACTACATTTTCAATTCCTTCAGCACCACAAAAACGCTTTTGAGCAAAAGGTAAATCTCTTGAAATACAAAGTACAACAGTGTTATTTAAGTTAGCTGCGGTTTCGTTAAATTTTCTAACCGATGCAGCGCAAGTTCCTGTATCAATACTTGGAAAAATATTAAGTACGGCTCTTTTACCTGAAAAATCAGCTAGAGTGGCAATTGAAAGATCATTTTTCACTAATATAAAATCAGCTAGTTGAGTACCGATTTTCGGCAATTCACCTGAAGTATGTACCGGATTTCCCCCTAATGTTATAGTTGACATAATGTGTATTTTTAATTGAGTTCCAAAAGTATGAAAATTAATTCAGATTTCAGATTGTAGTCGCATTTTTCTATGGATAGCACAATAAAAGACAAGACTTATAAGTATAAAAAAAACGTACCCAATGCGAGTACGTTCTTACTGTATTGATGTGAATTTATTTATTTGTCAATAGAACCTAAAACACGTTTCATAAAAGTATTGAGGGCTTCTTTTTTATCCACACCGTCTTTTACTAGTTTTTGTACTTCTAAAGCACCATACATGTTTGAAATTAATTCGCCAATTACATCTAATTCTTCATCTTTAAGTGACGGAATTTCAGTCATAGCTTCTAATACTTCAATAGTTTCGATGATATAATCTTGATCGTTATCTTCGATGAATTGAGTCAAATGTTTAATAACGGGTAATTTCATAAGTGTATGTGGTTTTTATTTATTAAGCAATTTCGTTTACTAAATCAGCTAATACTTCTTGTTTGTTCGTTTGTGTTTCGTTTACTAATTTTCCATTTACAAATGTAGCAAACGTAGGTAGGTTGCTTACATTAGCTAATTTTCTTGATTCTGGAGAATTTTCGGCATCAACTAATACAAAAGTTAACCCTTCGTTTTCTGAAGCCAATTTTTTGAATTTTGGTTTCATTATTCGGCAATTGCCACACCAAGAGGCAGAAAACTGAACTACCACTTTTTCGTTTTTTGATACTAAATCCTGTAACGTGTCTTCGTTTAATTCGATTAACATAATTTGAGTATTTAATTACAATTCCTATAACAATGACAAATTCAATTTTGCCATTGTTATTGAATTGATTTTGTTATTAGTGAGATCCTAAATAAGCAGCAGTACTATTTCTGTCAGCTGTCATTGCTTCTTTACCAGCTTCCCAGTTAGCAGGACAAACTTCTCCTTTTTCTTGAACGTGAGTGTAAGCATCAACTAAACGCAAATATTCGTTTACGTTACGTCCTAACGGCATATCGTTTACACTTTCGTGGAAAATTTTACCTGTTTCGTCAATTAAATAAGTAGCTCTGTACGTTACGTTAGAACCTTCTACAATTACAGTATCTAATTCTTCATTGTATTCAGCACTTTCTACATCAAGAATTCCTAAAATGTTAGATAAGTTTCTTGTAGTATCTGCTAATAATGGGTAAGTAACACCTTCGATACCACCATTGTTTTTTGGAGTGTTTAACCAAGCAAAGTGTACTTCGTTAGTATCGCAAGAAGCACCAATTACAATAGTATTTCTTTTTTCGAACTCTGGTAATGCCGCTTGGAAAGCGTGTAACTCAGTTGGACAAACGAAAGTAAAATCTTTTGGATACCAAAATAATAATACTTTTTTGTTGTTTTTTGTAGCTTCTTCAAAAATGTTGATTCTTAAATTATCTCCCATTTCAGAGATAGCATCTACAGTGATGTTTGGGAATTTTTTTCCTACTAATGACATATTGTTTGTTTTTAAGTTAAAAATTTATTGGTGCAAATGTAGCCTACATATAAAGATAGTAAAATAAATTTTAATTATAAAAATTTATTAAGCAATAATTTAATGTTATTGAATTGATTAAAATTAAATATAAGTTACTGATTTACAAATTTTTAATTGTAACAGGAAGTTGCCCTTTGCATTCTGAATCTTGAATGAATTGTTGGACTGCAACTTCTTGGAAAACTTCAAAATCCTGGTAAACCATAACGATTTCTTTGGCTAAAGCCAAATTAGGGATGACTTGAAGCGAATACGGATTTCCAAAAACATATATCACGCATTCTTTGGTTTCAAGAAGTTCGTTGAGATAAGTAATTACTTTAGCTTCGATTTCAAATTGGTTTAAAGGCTTTGCTTTGGGTACAAATAATGAAATTAAAAGGGTTTCATAAATAGCAATTTCTTGTTTGAAATTAATTGGATTGTCTTTTGTAATCGAGAAAATAGGTGCATTTAATGCCTGTTTTACTTGGTTAGCAAAACCATCGTTGTAGATGCTAAGTTGTGCGAAATTCTTATTTTGAACAGCTTGTTGTATGCTATTAAAACTAATGTCAGATTTAACTTTAGTCAAACAATTTTCGGCAATTTTCCGATTTAATTGTTCACTGATTGAAAAATCAAAATCAACTGAAGTGGTATTTGGGAAAATAGATTTACCTTCTAAAAGGCCTACTTTTTCTTTGTATTTTAAAATTCGGGAATAACTTGCGTCAATTCGTTCAGGACTAGCATTGTGATAAATGGCTTCAATTCCTTCGGCCACATTTTCAGCAAAGCATAAAATATCATTACCCGCATTGAATGCTTCCCATTCTAATTGTCCTTTGGTAGCGTACAAATCCGAGACACTTTTCATGTTTAAGGCATCGGAAATAATCAATCCTTCAAACCCTAATTGGTTACGAAGTAAATTTTCAATGATATTTTTTGACAAAGTAGCCGAAGTGTTTTTTCCTTCGTTTAGAGCAGGTACGGCCAAATGCCCAATCATAATGGAATCTACTTTATTTTCAATGCCTTTGATGAACGGATACAATTCGTTGTTCATTAATTGCTCTAAATTTTCATTAAGTATTGGCAAACCTAAATGCGAATCCACATTTGTATTTCCGTGACCAGGAAAATGTTTCAAACAGCCTAAGATTCCAGCATCTGACATTCCTTTCAAATAAGCTGAAGCGAAAAGAGCCACCTTTTCTTTGTTTTCTCCAAAAGAACGGTACCCAATTACAGGATTGTCAGGATTATTATTGATATCTGCCAAAGGGGATAGGTTGTACTGGATTCCAGCAGCTTTTAAGTCCAATCCGATTTGTTTTCCCACTTCGTACACCAAACCAATTTCAGATTCAGGTAAGGCGCCCAGTGTGATTGCATACGGATATTGTGGTGTTTTTTCAATGCGCATGGCCAAACCCCATTCGGCATCAATGCTCATTAAAAGGGGAGTAGGAGCACATTTTTGATAGCGTACAATAAGGTCTTTCAGTTTTTTATAACTGTCATCATTGAAAACTACTTTTTGCTTACTCTCGTAATTCGTAGCCGCACTGGCCCGACTGTGAAAGAAGGTTAATCCACCAATATTATGATTGCGAATTAAAGCTTCGGTTGCTTGAATATTTTCTTCGGTATCGTTGATGAAAACTGCAGGAAAGAAAAATTGCCCTATTTTTTGCTCTAAAGTCATAATTGATTTATTCGTTGTTGACTGATTTCTTTCCAAAGTCGGCTGGAAATACTAAAAATCGAGACAAGATTATTCCTGGAATAGTACTGCAAAATACCCAAATAAAGAAATTACCATACCCTAAATATTCTTGAATGTAACCGCTTACCATTCCTGGTAACATCATCCCTAAAGCCATAAAACCTGTGGCTAAAGCGTAATGCGATGTTTTTGATTCGCCTTCGGCAACATAAATTAAGTACATCATAAAGGCGGCAAAGCCAAAACCATATCCAAATTGCTCAATGAGTACTGCCAAATAAATAAACACTGTATTTTCAGGATGAAAATGAGCTAATGCTATAAATCCAATAATTGGCAAGTGCATGATTAAAATCATTGGTAACATCCATTTGCCTAATCCTTGTTTAGAAATAGCAATTCCGCCCAAAGTACCTCCAATAAGTAATGCAATAACCCCAAAAGTTCCATAAATAATTCCAACATCCTCGGTAGTTAATCCCATACCGCCTACTTCTTTAGGGTCAATTAAAAAGGGAGTCAACATTTTCATTAATTGCGATTCGCCTAGACGAAATAATAGGATAAAAGCGAGTACCAAACCAATTTGTTTCTTTTTAAAAAAGCTAACAAATACAGTAGTAAAATCTTTTTGTTGTTCTGTTGATTCAGTTGTTGTTTCGTTCTCTGAAGTAGGAGTGGCAATTAAATTATATATTGTAATTGCAGTCATAATCAATCCAACAATAATCATGGTGTATGACCAGGCTTTGGTTTTGTCTCCCAATTCTGTTTCTAGATAGCCACCAATGATCACGATTAGACCATTTCCAGTTAGCATAGAAAGTTTGTAAAATGTACTTCTTATTCCTAAAAAGAACGATTGTTGGTCTTTGGATAGAGCCAATAAATAAAACCCATCCGAAGCTACATCATTTGAAGCGGATGCAAATGCAGCTACCCAAAAAATAGCTAGTGATATGATGAAAAAATGGTTAGTAGGTAGAGAAAGACCTACAATTAAAAAAGCAACCGAAATGAGTAATTGCATACTTAAAAACCATTTTCTTTTGGTACTATGTAAATCAATAAATGGACTCCACAAAGGTTTAATAACCCATGGTAGGTAGAGTAGGCTAGTGTAAATACCGATGTCTTCATTGCTGATTCCAAGGTTTTTGTACATGATTACCGACACTAAAATAATAATAGCATATGGAAAGCCTGAAGCAAAGTTCAATATTGGTATCCAAAGCCAAGGGTTTTTCTCTGCTTTCATAGTAGTTGTTTACTGTTTTTTAATTGTAGCTAATGGTAATTGTGTCATGATTTCTTTGCTTTCATTTCCATAATAATCAATGTAGGATAAAGCAAAATTAGATTTGTTTTCTAAGGCTGAAATTGGAATTCGAATAGATAAACGATTGTTGTTTTTGTGTACAAAAAATCGATCAATTATTTGACTGGGGTCATCACTGTTAATTATTGAATTAGTATCAGTTCCATAAAAAACTACGTAGCGCACGTTGTTGCGCGTAGGTTGTAATGAAATAATCAACTCATTTTTATCTTTTACAATGCTAGTTACCCTTGGAACATCAAAAACTAATTTCTTAAAGTTAGGAACAGCCGCAGGGATTGCTGGAAATTTGTATTGATTTTCAGTCAGTAATTGGGTTACATCTTGGTTTTTGTTTAGAAACCATTTGGCACTAAAAAAAGCATTTCCTTGTACATTATTGAATGAACGTGTGTACTCAATTTGGTTCGGAATTTCTGTTGGTAAGTCCCATTTTTTATCTGGGTCCGACTTGATTTTATATGTGCTGTTACCTACGTAAATCGCCGTATTTTTAGCATTTTCAGACCACCATTTCAGCAATTTAGCATAGGAGGCTTTTGGGTGATCGAGGCTCCAATATAATTGTGGTAAGATGTAGTCAATCCAATTGTTTTCCATCCAAACTAAAGGATCGGCAAATAAATCGTCATAATTCGTTTGTCCGGCTTGCGTGTCAGAACCTCTCGGGTCTACTGATTTATTGCGCCAAACTCCAAAAGGACTAATGCCAAATTGTACCCAAGGTTTGATCTTTTTAATACTTGTTGAAATTTGTTTTACAAAAGCACTAACATTGGCACGCCTCCAATCAGCGAGAGAAAGCCCGTTTCCGTATTTGCTGAATGAAGCCGTATCGTTAAATTTCTCTCCATCGACCGTATACGGATAAAAATAATCATCAAAATGAATGGCGTCAATATCGTATTTTTGAACTACTTCTTCCACGACTTTTGTCAAATGGCTTTGTACTTCCGGTAGTGCTGGATTGTAATAGTATTTTCCTGCATATTTAATCATCCAATCGGGATGTTTGATTACATCGTGTTTTCGACTTAAGATTTCAGTATTCGCTCCTGATGTGGCACGGAAAGGATTTAGCCAGGCATGAAATTCAAATCCACGGTTATGAGCTTCGGTAATCATCCATTCTAAAGTATCAAAATAGGGTGAAGGAGCTTTGCCTTCTTTTCCAGTTAAGTTACGTGACCAAGGCGCTAATTCAGAAGGATAAAAAGCATCTCCATTACTGCGAATTTGCACAATTACGGCATTGTAATTAAGCTTTTTGTACGATTCTAAAATTTCGATAAAGTCGGCTTTTTCTTTTTCAACACTATCGGTATTGTTTTTTGGCCAATCAATATTGGCCACGGTAGCAATCCAAACGGCTCTAAATTCGTTCTTAGGATATATAATTTTACTTTGTGCAGTGCTATTTACAATAGAAAGTAGTGTTAATAGAAAAGCAAAAGTAAATGACTTGTAATTATTCATTATGGGGTTTCATTTATTGAATACAAAAATAGGCTTTTTAGACTAGTTGGTACTCTAAAATTTTTATAAAATACTTTAATTAGGGAAAGAAATTTTTCCCATTGTTACCGATGGAATTCCTTTTTTAGTGCCAAAATTTGTTCCTCCTCCAGCGACTGTTTCATTCGCCAATACAGCAAAAAGTACGGCTTCTTTAGCATCTCCTGATATCCCTAATTCGTTAGTGTTTTTGAATGGACAAGGCAATAGTTCTTTTAAATACTCCATGAGTAGCGGGTTGTGCATTCCACCTCCCGAAACATACACAGTAATATCATTCGCTGTAGCTTCGCTATTTTGTATTGCAAATAGAATTGCTTCGGCGGCAGTTTCGGCACTAAATCGTGTAAGTGTTGCCAAAACATCTTCAATTGAGCTATTTTGGGTATTACTTTCGCTCAGTGCTTGCCGAATGTATTCTAAATTAAAAAGTTCAGGTCCGGTAGTTTTTGGAAACGATTCTTTGAAAAATGAATTGTTTTTGAGCGCGTGTAATAAATTTGGATTTATAGCTCCTTTTCGGGCTAACTGAGCCTCTTTGTCGTAACTCATTTCTGGGAAATGCAATTTCACAAATGCATCAATAAGCGTGTTTCCTGTTCCTGTATCAGTAACAAAAACATTTTCTGGGTTTTGATCTTTGGGTAAAAAAGTAAAGTTGCCAATACCTCCTAAATTCAGCATGATTCGGTTTTCTTTTTCACTTCCAAAAAGGTAATAATCACCATAAATTGCTAAAGGAGCGCCTTCGCCTCCTGCGGCTACGTGCTTTTGTCTAAAATCTGAAACAGTAATAATTCCTGTGTGAACCGCAATATGATCTCCATCTCCAATTTGCAAAGTGGCGTTTGGAAATTCAGCTTGTTGGTGTAGGATTTTTGGAGCGTGCATTACCGTTTGTCCGTGTGAGGCAATTAAATCCACTTCATTAGTCGAAATATTCCATTCCTTTAAGCAATCCAAAACCATATTGGCGTGCAAAATTCCAATCCATTCGTTTAACAAAGCTAACTGTTGGAAATCAATTGTTTTTTGAGCAAATACATTTCGGATTTCAGTTTTCACCGCTTCAGAATACGATATGGTTTTAAACTGCTTTAGTGTGACCAAAGTGTTTTTTCCTGCTCCTGAAAGGGTACATAGCGCCACATCTAAACCATCTAATGAGGTGCCTGACATCAATCCAATGATGGTTCGAGTTGGTTTTTTTGCTATTTGGTAAAGGGATTCAATAGTTGGATTCATCAGAATGGATTTAAAAATGGTATTTTTCTTCTACCGTTTTGCTGATTAACAAAAGACCTAAAAAGGTAATTAAAGTATTGAGAATGATTAATTCATTGTCAAAAACATAACCGCCTAATAGGGTTGCCGAATTTTCATTGATTAGAAAGGTTAGGGCAGGAGAGAGCAAACAAATGAACGGAACAAGTTTGTCATTCACTTTTTTAGATTTTAGGAATAAACCAAAAGCATACAATCCTAAAAGTGGTCCGTAGGTGTAGGATGCCACTCTGAAAATCATTCCCACTACGGAGCTGTCATTGATCGAATTGAAAATTAAAATCACCAAAAAGATGATGCCTGAAAAGGCAAAATGAACGATGTGTCGGGTTCTAACTAGATTTTCTTTTTTACTGTTTTCCACTTTGTCCATTCCTAAAAAGTCCACACAAAAAGAAGTGGTTAGGGCAGTTAAAGCCGAATCGGTTGTGGCAAATGTGGCCGCGATCAAACCCAATAAGAAAACTACCGCTGGAATTAGTGCTAAATGGTGTAAAGCAATTTCAGGAAAAAGTAAATCAGTTCGGGGTTTATTGGTTGCCAAATCCAAAGGAACTTGAATGTTGTTTTTGGCAGCATAAATGTAAAGCAAAGCGCCAACACTCAAGAAAAATAAGTTGATGATTACGAATATTGTTGTAAAACTGAACATGTTTTTTTGGGCTTCGCTAATGGTTGCGCAACTTAAGTTTTTTTGCATTAAATCTTGGTCTAATCCCACCATGGCGATGGTTACAAACATTCCGCCAAGAATTTGTTTTACAAAATGGAATTTGCTTCCAATGAAATCATCAAAGAAAAATAGTTTGGAATAGTTGCTGTTTTTTACTTCTTCAAAAGCACCCACAACACTTAAATCAAGGCTGCTGCAAATGAAATAGATAGTCATAAATACAGAGGCAACTAAAAAGAAAGTTTGCAACGTATCAGTAATAATAATGGTTTTCAAACCTCCTTTGTAAGTGTAGGAAAAAATCAATAGCAACGAAATTAATACTGTGGCAGCAAACGGAATGTGGTAATAATCAAAAACATAACGTTGCAAAACAATGACCACAAGATACAATCGAAAGGCAGAAGAAATGGTTCGGCTTACTAAAAATATGGAGGCTGCTGTTCGGTAACTATAAAAGCCCATTCGTTGTTCAATATAGCCATATATAGAAGTTAAGTTCATTCGGTAATAAAGAGGCAAAAGTACTTTGGCTACAATGATAAACCCGATGGCATTTCCAATGATAAATTGAAAATACTTGAATTGTTCTCCGTTTGGCGAACCCACTTCGCCGGGTACAGAAATGAAAGTCACGCCAGAAAGTGCGGTACCAATCATTCCAAAGGCGACTAAATACCATTTAGAGTTTTTATTGGCAGTGAAAAAGACATCATTTCCACTATCTTTTTTACTCACAGCATGAGAGATGTAAAAAAGAGTTCCAAAGTAGAATAGCATAAAAAGTAGGATAAGGTTTGGACTCATTTTCTTAAATTGATTGTAATGAAAGACAAATATGCTAAAATATTTTCGTACTACTTATTTTGTTTTTTATATTTATACCACTTTAACTATCCAAATCTATATTTTATGAAAAACAGTCCTTCTTTAGTTTATGATAAACCCGGAAAGTATGAAACCTCGCGATTTGAAAAAATACACAATGTAATTTTTAATAATTCTGTCTCTGGTTCCATTGCTGTAGCCAATGAAATAGCTACTTTAATTAGAGAAAAACAAAAAACAAATTCTATTTGTGTGTTAGGATTGGCAACAGGTTCTTCTCCTATTAAAGTATATGAAGAATTAATTCGTTTACACAAAGAAGAAAATTTAAGTTTTAAGAATGTCGTTACGTTCAACCTTGATGAATATTTTCCGATGCAACATGATGATATCCAAAGTTATCATTATTTCATGAACGAACATTTATTTAAGGATATTGATATTTTGCCAGAGAACATCCATATTCCTACTGGAGATTGTACCCTTGAAGAAAGTCTTGTTTTATGTGCTCAATACGAAGAGAAGATTAAAAGTATGGGTGGTTTGGATTTTCAATTGTTGGGGATAGGAAGAACAGCGCATATTGGTTTTAATGAGCCTGGCTCGCATCACAATTCAACAACTCGAATGGTTACTTTGGATCATCTCACACGATCTGATGCGGCAAGTTCGTTTTTAGGAATGGAAAATGTTCCTAAAAAGGCCGTAACTATGGGTATTGCTACCGTTTTGGAAGCCAAAAGAATTGTTCTGTTGGCTTGGGGACAAAATAAAGCTGAAGTAGTTCAAGAGACTATTGAAGGTGATGTTACTTCTAAGAAACCAGCTTCGTATTTACAAAATCATCCCAATGTTACTTTTGTTTTAGACCAAGAAGCGGCATCATTATTAACTCGAATTAATACGCCTTGGGTAGTAGATAATTGTGAATGGACTCCCGAATTAATTAGTAAAGCTATTGTTTGGCTTTGTGATAAAACAGGAAAATCAGTTTTGCACCTTACTGACAAAGATTATTTTGAACACGGTATGGAAAGTTTGCTTGCTATTGAAGGTACAGCCTACGATTTAAATATAAAAATGTTCAATAAATTACAACATGCTATAACAGGCTGGCCGGGAGGAAAACCTAATTCCGAATTTCAAAAGCGTCCTGAACGTTCTAGTCCAGAGAAAAAAAGAGTGATTATTTTTAGTCCGCATCCAGATGATGATGTTATTTCTATGGGAGGTACTTTTGACCGATTAGTAGAACAAGGACACGAAGTGCATGTGGTGTATCAAACCTCTGGAAATATTGCTGTTTCTAATGATGAAGCCTTAAAATTTGCCGAAATTGGATTGGCTTTTAATCCTACTAATGAATCGTACATAAAAATCATTGATTTTATCAATCAAAAAAGCAGTAGTGTTTCAGATATTCTAGAATTACGAAATTTAAAAGCACAAATTCGTCAAAAAGAATCGTTAGGAGCTACTCGATATTTAGGTTTACCCGATAATCAGGTGCATTTTCTGAATCTTCCGTTTTATGAAACAGGTACTATAAAAAAGAGTCCCTTGTCTAAAAACGATGTGGCATTGATGGTAGGAATTATTGATACCATTCGTCCTCATCAAATTTTTGCAGCGGGAGATTTAGCTGATCCTCATGGGACACATAAAGTTTGTTTAGACGCCTTGTTTATGGCACTGAAAGAAATCAAACATCAACCGTTTATGAATGATTGTTGGGTATGGCTATACCGTGGTGCTTGGCACGAATGGGAGATTCACGAAATAGACATGGCTGTTCCAATGAGTCCGAATCAAGTATTGAAGAAACGAACCGCTATTTTTTATCACCAATCCCAAAAAGATGGCGTCATGTTTCAAGGAGATGATTCCAGAGAATTTTGGGTTCGTGTGGAAGAACGAAATAAAGATACTGCTGAAAAATTTAAAGCATTGGGCTTAGCCAGTTATGCCGCAATGGAAGCATTCAAAAGGTACCATTACTAAATCAGCATAATTTAATTTTCTAGCGCTTTGAATGAATAACTATTTAAAGCGCTAGAATTTTTATATTTGTCAACCAAATACTGAAAAATCAGTAATTACATTTTGAAATAATGTCGCAAATACTACCCTTACAACAACTGTCAGACTCATTAGAAGGTGATCTTTTCTATGACGAATTACATAAAATAATATATTCTACCGATGCCTCGGTGTACCAAATAAAGCCTATTGCGGTGGCAAGACCAAAATCGGTAGCAGATATCCAAACCTTGGTTCGTTTTGCGAATGAGTACCAAATTCCATTGACACCACGAACTGCTGGAACGTCTTTAGCTGGGCAAACGGTAGGAAGCGGAATTATTGTGGATGTCTCCAAATATTTTACAAAAATTGTCTCTTTCGACAAAGAAAATAAAACAGTTACCGTTCAGCCGGGTGTGATTCGCGATGAGCTGAATTTGTTTTTAAAACCACACGGTTTATTTTTTGGACCGAATACTTCTACGTCCAATCGTTGTATGATTGGGGGAATGGTAGGGAATAATTCTTCAGGAACAACTTCCATACGTTATGGTGTGACGCGCGATAAAATTGTAAAACTAAAGGCTATTTTGAGTGATGGTTCGGCTACGGTTTTTGAATCGCTTACTTCGGCAGAATTTGTCGAAAAAACAAAAGGCAATTGCTTAGAAAGTCAGATTTACAAAACGCTTTATGAAGAACTTTCCAATTCAGAAACGCAAAACGAAATTGTAAAAGAATTTCCAAAACCAGAAATCCACAGAAGAAATACAGGTTATGCGGTGGATTTATTGCTAAAATCGGATTTGTTTTCAGGAACTGAACCTACAATTAATTTAGGAAAATTACTTTGCGGAAGCGAAGGAACATTGGCTTTTACCACAGAAGTGACGCTGAAAGTAGACGATTTGCCTCCTGCGTATAATATCATGGTGGCGGCACATTTTCATACCATTCAAGAAAGCTTAGAGGCTGTAATGATAGCGATGAAACATCATTTGTACACTTGCGAAATGATGGACGATACAATTTTGAATTGTACCAAAACGAACAGGGAACAGGCCAAAAACCGTTTCTTTATTCAAGGGGATCCTAAGGCAGTGATTATGTTGGAAGTTGCTTCAGATTCGTTAGAGGAAGCCGAGCGACAAGCGGATGCTTTAATAGCCGATTTGGAACAAAATAATTTTGGCTATGCTTTACCCA
Source organism: Bacteroidota bacterium (assembly GCA_041191945.1). GTDB lineage: Bacteria > Bacteroidota > Bacteroidia > Flavobacteriales > Flavobacteriaceae > Flavobacterium. The sequence goes on along the minus strand of JBEENX010000005.1, from coordinate 42,418 downwards.
AATTATACGGAGAAGATATAGATAAAATTAATGAATTGCGAAAAGCAGGTTTAGGACTTTTAGGAAGTATTGTGGGCGATGATAAAGCGGCTGATTCTATTGAAGATACGGCGGTAGAGTTGAGTGATTTGCCCAATTATATTGCTGAATTTGCAGCAATGATGAAAAGTTACGGACAAGAAGCAATTTATTATGCACATGCTGGAGCTGGAGAGTTGCACTTGCGACCTGTCTTGAATTTAAAGAAAAAAGAAGATTTACAATTGTTTAGAACCATTGCAACTGAAGTGGCTGTTTTGGTCAAAAAATACAGAGGTTCGCTTAGTGGAGAACACGGTGACGGAATTGTACGTGGGGAGTTTTTGCCTTATATGATTGGCGAAAGCAATTATGAATTGCTCAAACGTATCAAAAAAGCATTTGATCCGAATGCTATTTTCAATAAAGGGCGTATTACTGATACACCTAAAATGGATGAGAACTTGAGAGTGGAATCGGGGAGAGAAGAGCCTGAAATTGAAACAATCCAAGATTTCTCAGACAGTATGGGGATTTTGCGCGTAGCTGAAAAATGTAACGGTTCTGGTGATTGCAGAAAATTGCCTTCGGCAGGAGGGACTTTGTGTCCGAGTTACCGAGCCACACGAAATGAAAAAGATACTACTCGTGCTCGAGCCAATACGTTGAGACAATTCTTAACCGATTCAGAAAAAGAAAATAAATTTGATCACGACGAATTATACCAAGTATTTGAATTGTGTGTGAGTTGCAAAGCCTGTGCGAGTGAATGTCCGAGTAATGTAGATGTAGCGTCTTTAAAAGCCGAATTTTTATACCAATACCAAAAAGCAAATGGTTTTTCGACTAGAAACAAAACATTTGCATACAATGCCAAATTGAATAATCTAGGGAGTTTAACACCGAAATTGACGAATTGGTTTGCCAACTTATCTTTTGTCAAAAAGAAAATGGGAATTGCTCCACAGCGAGTAGTGCCTCATTTGGCTCCAAAAACCTTCCGGAAATGGCTGGATAACAATCATAAGGAGCTGGAAGAGGGAACCTATCCCAACGGTCAAGTCATTTTATTTTGTGATGAGTTTACTAACTTTTATGATGTTGCTGTAGGAATTGATGCCTATGAACTTTTGACACAATTAGGTTACCAAGTCTTGGTGGTTGATCATCAAGAAAGTGGGCGTGCTTTTATTTCCAAAGGGTTTTTGGAACAAGCAAAAGCCATTGCGACAATCAATGTGGATATTTTCAAAGAAATAGTTACTGATGCTATTCCTTTGATTGGAATAGAACCCTCGGCTATTTTGACTTTCAGGGACGAATACATTCGTTTAGCAGAGGATAAATCAGGAGCAGAACAACTAGCGAAGCACGTTTTCACGATTGAAGAGTTCTTTAAAAACGAAATTGCTAAAGGAGCTATTCGTTCGGAACAATTTTCAGACGAAGCGAAAGAAATTAAAATTCACGGACATTGTCATCAAAAAGCGTTGAGTACTGTAGAAGCTACTTTTGCCATGTTGAATGTACCTAAAAATACTACCGTTACTATTTATAACTCGGGTTGTTGTGGTATGGCAGGTTCTTTTGGTTACGAAAAAGAACATTATGAAGTGAGTATGCAGATGGGTGAAGATACCTTGTTTCCAAAAATTAGAGCAACCGATAGTAATGTTGCTATTGCCGCAGCAGGAACCAGTTGCCGTCACCAAATATTTGATGGTACTAAAAGAGAAGCACAACATCCAGTTACAATTTTAAAATCTTGTTTGAAATAATCGGTATTATTGGAAATGAAATTTTAAGTTTGCATCACAATAAAAGATACTTTAGTTTACTTTTTGAATACAAATTATATGGCATTAAAGGGTTTGTTTAGGAAAAAGACAATTCATGATATCATGAAACAAGTCGATCAAAATGAAAGTGATGGACATAACGCTTTAGGAAAGCATTTAACTACCAGAGATTTAACAGCCTTTGGGATTGCGGCGATTGTTGGTGCAGGTATTTTTAGCACTATTGGGAAAGCCAGTGCTGATGGTGGCCCTGCCGTAATTTTTCTGTTTTTATTCACCGCCTTGGCCTGTGGTTTTGCTGCTTTTGCGTATGCTGAGTTTGCTTCCATGGTTCCCGTTTCTGGTTCTGCATACACCTATTCGTATGTGGCTTTTGGCGAAATAATCGCTTGGATTATTGGTTGGGCATTGATTATGGAATATGCCGTCGGGAATATTACGGTAGCGATTTCGTGGAGTGATTATTTTACGGGACTTCTTCGGACGGCTAATATTGAACTCCCTCAATGGATTCAAATGGATTATTTATCGGCTTCTAATGGGTTTACAGAAGCGAATGCTTTAATGCAAGGAGGTAAATCGTTTGATAATTTGAGTGCTAATTTACAAGATGCTTATACCGCTTGGACTTCTAGTCCGGTAATTGGTGGGTTTCATTTTGTAGCCGATATACCAGCTATGTTGATTATTATTGTGATTACTGCTCTTGTGTATCGAGGGATGAAAGAATCTCGTAATGCAGGTAATTTAATGGTGGTTGTTAAATTATGTGTCATTTTATTAGTTATTGCGGTTGGGGCTTTTTATGTAGATACTACGCACTGGAGTCCGTTTGCGCCTAATGGAGTGAGTGGCGTATTAAAAGGAGTTTCGGCAGTGTTTTTTGCTTATATCGGTTTTGATGCCATTTCTACTACGGCTGAAGAATGTAAGAATCCGCAACGTGATTTACCTCGAGGTATGATGTGGGCCATTATCATTTGTACCATTTTATATATTGTTATTGCATTGGTTTTAACCGGAATGGTATCGTATAACGAATTGAATGTAGGAGATCCATTGGCATTTGTATTTGAAAAATTAGATTTAAAATGGATGTCGGGCATTATCGCCGTGAGTGCTGTAATTGCTATGGCAAGTGTACTTTTGGTTTTCCAAATGGGACAACCTCGTATTTGGATGAGTATGAGTCGAGACGGGTTATTACCACAAAAATTTTCTAGAGTGCATCCCAAGTTCAAAACACCATCGTATGCCACTATAGTTACGGGTTTTGTAGTAGGAATTCCTGCTTTGTTTATGAACTTGACTATGGTAACTGATTTATGTAGTATCGGAACCTTATTTGCTTTCGTATTAGTGTGTGCGGGAGTTTTGGTTTTGCAAAACAAAAAAGATATTCCGAGAGGGAAATTTAAAACACCCTATATCAATGCGAAATATATTTTTCCAATTGCTTTAGTGTTGGGTTTATTTTTTGCGTTCACATACAATAATAAGGCTACGATGAGATTCATTACGAATGAAACACAAGTAAATTCACCTTCTACAATAGTTACGGCTTTAAATCAATCAGAAACAGACAAAGTATATAAGTATTTAGTTGGATTGGAAACTAAACAATCGACTAGTGATGTAGAAGCATTGTTAAGTCAATACCAAGAAAACGAAGCGAAATACGAAGCCATTGTAGCTGGTTTGCCAATTTCCAATGAGATAAAATACGAAAGCGGATTTGATTTGTTCAAACACAAAATACCGATGTGGATTTTTTGTATTACTTTAATTGGTTTAGCTATTTGGTCTTTTAAAGAAAATCTATCCTTAATTCCGTTATTAGGTTTGGTCTCTTGCTTGTATATGATGGCCGAATTGAGTGTGTGGAACTGGATTTATTTTACCATTTGGTTGTTGCTAGGATTGCTAATTTATTTTGGCTTTAGCCGAAAAAATAGTAAGCTGAATCAGAATAAAAACTAATTTACACAACGAAATAGATATCAAAACGTTCTGAATACATTCAGAACGTTTTTGTTTTAAGAATAATTCGGCTCAAAAACACAAAAGAGTTACAATTCGCAATAAAAAATCGTATACTTTGAATACTAAACAAAACTTAATTTCTTAAGTTTGCATCACTAAAAAATAAATACTATTACTATGAGTTCATTTGACGTAGTCGTTATAGGTTCTGGTCCTGGTGGATATGTGTCGGCAATTCGTTGCGCACAATTGGGTTTCAAAACCGCTATTATTGAAAAATATGCTACTTTGGGAGGTACTTGCTTGAATGTGGGTTGTATTCCTTCAAAAGCATTATTGTCGTCTTCACATCATTATGCAGAAATTGCTCATTTCGCTGAACACGGAATCGAACTTTCTGGCGATGTAAAAGTAAATTTAGAGAAGATGATTGCTCGTAAGCAAGCGGTAGTGGAGCAAACTTCAGGAGGAATCAACTACTTGATGGACAAAAACAAGATAACTGTTTTTAATGGTTTAGGTTCGTTTGTTGATGCTACTCATATTGCTGTTGCTAAAGCAGATGGAACTTCTGAAACCATTGAAGCTAAAAATACTATTATTGCTACAGGATCAAAACCGTCTTCGTTGCCTTTTATCAAAATTGACAAAGAAAGAATCATCACTTCAACCGAAGCCTTGGCATTGAAAGAAGTACCCAAACATTTAGTGATTATTGGTGGTGGTGTTATCGGAATTGAATTAGGACAAGTGTATCTTCGTTTAGGAGCACAAGTTTCTGTAGTGGAATTCATGGACCGAATTATTCCAGGAATGGACAGTTCGTTATCTAAAGAATTGACTAAAGTTTTGAAAAAACAAGGAATGAAATTCTATACTTCTCATAAAGTGCAATCAGTAGAAAGAGCTGGAGATGTGGTAACTGTTAAAGCTGAAAACGCAAAAGGAGAAATCATTACTTTAGAAGGAGATTATTCTTTAGTTTCTGTAGGTCGTCGTCCTTATACAGATGGATTGAATGCAGATAAAGCAGGAGTAAAAATTTCAGATAGAGGACAAGTTGAGGTAAACGATCATTTACAAACGGCTACTCCCAATATTTATGCTATTGGTGATGTGGTTCGTGGTGCTATGTTAGCTCACAAAGCGGAAGAAGAAGGAACTATGGTGGCAGAGATTCTTGCAGGTCAAAAACCACATATTGATTATAATTTAATTCCAGGAGTGGTGTACACTTGGCCAGAAGTAGCTGCTGTTGGTCAAACCGAAGAACAATTGAAAGCATCGGGAGTGGAATTCAAATCAGGAAGTTTTCCATTCAAAGCCTTAGGTCGTGCTAGAGCAAGTGGTGATTTAGATGGATTTGTGAAAATTTTGGCCGATGCCAAAACCGATGAGGTTCTTGGTGTTCATATGATTGGAGCAAGAACAGCCGATTTAATTGCAGAAGCAGTTACTGCCATGGAATTTAGAGCTTCTGCTGAGGATATTTCAAGAATGTCACACGCACATCCAACATTTGCTGAAGCCATTAAAGAAGCCGCTTTAGCTGCAACGGATAATAGAGCATTACACGTGTAAATCAAATATATTCATCCTGAACTTGTAGAAGGATAAAAATCCCAAATTCGTTTAGAGTTTGGGATTTTTTGTAGGCACGGATTGCAAATCCGCGCTATTGGGGTTATACTTTATAATGGCGAATAGCCATAAACAGCTTCTATAAGATGATTTTTAACGGTTTGCGGCTTGGCGAAGTGGCGAACTTCGGAACCGATTATTTTCTATCGAAGATAAAATTTCTTGCGAGAAATAAACGTGAATTTACTTCAAATTCGCAATCTTGCCAAACGGCTGTTAGCAGTAGACGCTTATTTCTTTAAGTATTCTTTTGCAGTCATAATTGGCAGCTTCGAATTCTTAAAGTCCTTTTTATTTCTGGTAATTATAATATCAATTCCATTCTCTAATGCAGTATGATATTGAATTGCATCTTCAAAATCTTTAAAATCCGAAACTAAAGCAAGTTCTATAATTTTATCATCTAATGGAGAAACTTCTACCAACACTTTAAATTTGATTAGTGTTTTTCTAGCTTCATCAAGTTTTTGATATTTAGAAAGTAAATAATGTGTATTTGCAAAAGTTAATGCAGAAACAAAAAGCTCAACTTTTTTATTGTCTGCGAGCGTAAACAATTCTTGTGCTTCTTGAAAAAAATCTTCTCGTTTAGAAAGTAAGTCAATGACGATATTTGTGTCAACTAAAAGTTTTTCCATTATGAATATTTTTCAGAAAGATAATCTTTGTAATCCTTTTTTTCATCATAGTTCCCACTTGGAATAACTCCAGTTAAGCTTTGCACTAATGGACTAATTTTGGATTTTTTCTCTGATCTTTTTGTTAGAGAATCAAGATAGTTTTCGATAAGTTTAGAAAGGCTTACGTTATTATTTTTCGCATAGCTTTTTGCTTGGTCGATTACGCCTTTGTCAAGATTTAATGTGAGTTTAGTATTCATGATAAATTTATTTACGTACAAAAATAATAATTTATTACGTAAGTTTCTAATTTATTACGATTTTTTTGGCGGTTACTGCTAACGGTTCGCTGCTTCTCGTCAGTTGCGAAGCCAGCGAACTGCGTACTTTCTGCTGAGATAAAATATTTTCGTGAAGAAAGAAGTTCAATTCAAGAAAAACCAGCGATAGCGCGAAACCGCTTTTATAGGCAGGCTTTTAAGTATTATTTGTATTCTCCATAACGCTCCAAATAATACTCAAACTCAGTAAAATTAAAATCTATTTTAGTTTTCAAGCTTTTATTTATCATTTCTGCTTGTAATTCATTTACAGGATAACATAAGAATAGTTCTTCATCATTTGGTTCATTTATAAAAATGGTTTTTAAAGTTTCTAAAGTAATTTCGTTTATTGCAAGTTCTCTATTTAGTTCTTCATTCTCTTTGAAATACTCTGAAACTAAAGTGTCAATTTTAAGTAAATTTTCTATAGTATATTTTTTCATTTAAAAATTATGTTCGTTCATTTCTTTTAAAAAAGTTTCATCTTTTATAGGATATTTTGAACCCAATACAGAATCCATATTACACTTTGGACAAACTGCTGTTTCACCTAAATTATCTTTCTCGACAATCCATTCTGTTATTTCGGTTGGTAGTGATGTTTCACAACAAAAAAAACAACCACAAAGTTCTCCTTGTAAAATTTCTTCTTTATTGCAAAAGCATCCTTTATGCGATCGTTCAAGAAAATCTTTTGTGTATTTGGTTTCGTTTGAATTCATGTTCTCTTTTGTGCAGTTTTTTAAGCTTGCCTATAACTTGTATATATGCGATTAAAACAACCTTGTTTTTTTCTTAATAGGTGTGTTATACGCATGTTTACAATTGTTTTTATGCGTTTTGTTTTTTTGTTAGCTTTTCATAAAAATTAAAAATAATTCTTACACATCAACCCCGTTTTGGGTGAATATGGCTGATCAATGTCAGTTTTACCTTTTTTTCAAAACAATAAAAAAATCAAACACACTATTTTTTTGTATACAATTTCATAAACAAAAAATTGCTAGTAGCGTTTGATATTTTTTATTTAAAAATTAAACTTAATCCTTAAATAATGGTTTATAGGAATCCCAATTTGCATAGATTAGAAATACATTGGCACCCAATACAAAAACAGCAACGGGTACTTCTGACACTTGGGTAACAGTATGAATTAAAAAGATATTGATGGAAATTGGCAATAAAGCCAACAAGCTTACTTTCATTAATTTACCGCTCAACAAACTTAGACCAACAATTAACTCCACGGTTTTAGCTAATGGTAAAAGGTATTTCGAAGCCATGATGCCGTTCATAAAAGTCAATACGTTTCCTGTAGGTGCTTCTGCCTCAAACAATTCAAAGAAATAGGCTACAGAAGCAAATACCATAAATGCTCCTAGTAAAATTCGGATAATCAATGTTGCAATTTTCATAATTTTTTGGTTTAAAGGTTAGTGTTTCAAAAATACGTATTTTATACATTCAAAATCGGGGGCCAAAAAATTATTTAAGTAATGCAATTGCCAAGCTTTATTTTTAGGTTTCTATCAATGAATTTTGTTGTATTTTTGGCATCCTAAAACCAGCTAGATTGAGAACTAAAATTCATAAAACAATAGCAGACCCCATTGCTTTTAAAAAGCAATTATTGGGTTGGTCACAACAATTTCGAGAAGTTGTTTTTATGGATAGTAATGATTATCCACAAGAGTTTTCAAGCTATGATGCTATTCTAGCAGTAGATGCGTTTACATTGATTCAAACAGATTATCACAATGCATTTGAGGATTTACAGCAGTACCAACAAGCTACCAAGGATTGGTTGTTTGGTTACTTATCGTATGATTTGAAAAATGATAGTGAACAATTACAATCTGCTAATTTTGACGGATTGGCTTTTCCGGATTTATTCTTTTTTCAACCTAAGAAGTTGTTTTTACTGAAAGGAAATCAATTGACAATTCAGTACTTGAATTTGTGTGATGATGAGGTAGCGTTGGATTTTGAAACCATTAATCAATTTGTTTTATTTGAGACCGTATCCAATCAAAGTGTGCGTGTTTTGCCTCGAATTTCTAAAGAAAGCTATATTGAAAAGGTAAATCTCCTTTTAGAACATTTGCACCGAGGCGATATTTATGAAGCTAATTTTTGTATGGAATTTTATGCTGAGAATGTTATAATTAATCCATTGGAGAAGTTCAATAAATTGAACGCAATTTCTCAAACTCCTTTTGCCGTCTACTTTAAAAATAACAACCATTTTTTGCTTTCTGCTACACCTGAACGGTATTTAAGAAAGGAAGGAGGGACATTAATCTCGCAACCCATTAAAGGAACTGCAAAACGTTTTTCAGATCCTAAGGAAGATGAACTTGCCAAAACAAATTTGGCTTCTGATCCAAAAGAACGATCCGAAAATATAATGATTACCGATTTAGTTCGGAACGATTTATCGCGTACAGCACAAAAAGGAACCGTTGAAGTTAAGGAGTTATGTGGGATTTATTCATTTCAACAAGTACATCAAATGATTTCCACAATTACCTCAAAATTAGATGCTAAACATTCATTGATTGATGTGTTGAAGTTAACTTTTCCTATGGGAAGTATGACAGGAGCTCCTAAGATTTCGGTTATGAAAATCATTGAAGAATTGGAGGAAACCAAAAGAGGTTTGTACAGTGGTGCCATTGGGTATTTTACTCCGGAGGGTGATTTTGATTTCAATGTAGTCATTCGAAGTATTGTATACAATCAAGAAAAAAAATACGTTTCTTTTTCCGTAGGAAGTGCTATTACGGCTTTGTCCAACCCGGAAAAAGAATACGAAGAGTGTTTGCTCAAAGCCAAAGCGATGCACGAAGTGTTGTGTTAAATCGCTATGAATTAATTACATTTGAATATGTTGAAGCAATTTCAAAATCATGTATCCAATCATTTTCCTTTTTTAGAAGGGAAAAAACTCTTGCTCGCTGTTAGTGGAGGACTAGATAGTATGGTTTTGTTGCATCTTTTTCAGCAATTACACTATGAGATTGTTGTAGCACATTGTAACTTTCAGTTGCGTGGTATGGAAAGTTTTGGCGACCAACAATTTATTCAAGAGTATGCCAGTCAAAATGGGATTTCGTTTTCATGTACGCAGTTTGACACCGAAGCCTTCGCTACTGATTATAAATTATCGATCCAACTAGCGGCTAGAGAGTTGCGTTACAATTGGTTTTATGAGCAATTAACCATTCAAAAAGCAACTTATATTGTAACAGCGCATCACGCTGATGATAATTTAGAGACCTTTTTTATTAACCTGTCTAGAGGGACTGGCTTGAATGGGTTAACGGGAATTCCCGCTCAAAATGAGGCAATCGTAAGGCCGCTGTTAATTTTTACGAGACAAGAAATCGAGGAATATGCCGCTGAAAATAATTTGAAATGGCGTGAAGATAGTAGTAATGCTTCGGATAAATATTTGCGAAATAAAATTAGGCATCATTTAATTCCGATTTTAAAGGAGTTGAATCCGGATTTTATGAACGCTTTTGGAAAGACACAGTCGTATTTGCAAGAATCTCAAGAATTAGTCGAAGATGCCGCTATTATGGTGTACCAACAAGTAGCAAAAGAGGATGAAGGTGTGATTTATTTTGATTTAAATCAGTTGTTGAAATTGCCTAATTACAGTGCGTATTTGTACCAATGGTTGGAAGAATTTGGTTTTACAGCTTGGGAAGATATTTATGAATTGGTACATAGTCAGTCGGGAAAACAAGTTTTTGCTCCAGAGTTCCGATTGCTTAAAAATAGAGACTCTTTGATTTTAAGTCCGTTACAAACAGCTACAGATAATCAAGAATTTTTAATTGAATCGGTTGCATCTAAAGTTAATTTTCCCTTAAATATGGTTTTTTCCAATGTGAATGAGATAGGAGCCATTTCAAATTCAACTATATTTGTTGACCAAGATAAATTACAATTTCCATTGGTTTTGCGACATTGGAATGAAGGGGATGTTTTTCAGCCTTTAGGAATGGAGGGCAAATCCAAAAAAGTGAGTAAATTATTCAAAGACGAAAAATTGTCGTTGATAGATAAAGAGGCGACTTGGCTTTTGTGCTCGGGTAACCAAGTGGTTTGGGTTGTTGGAATCCGACAAGACGAACGGTTTAAAATAGATTCAAAAACAAAAAAAATAGTAAAAATAGCAATCGAATAATGAAGAAAATAATTGTTTTAGTAGTTATGGTATTGGCTTTTGCCAAAGGGAATGCTCAGATGCTGAATCCAGTAAAATGGACTACTCAGATTGAAAAAAAATCAAATGGGAATTATGTGCTTTCTTTTAATGGAATCATAGATAATGGTTGGCATTTGTATTCGCAATTCACTGCAGAGGGCGGGTCTTTGCCTTTGGAAGTACTTTTTAAAAATCAAAAAGGCAATTTTGAATTGATTGGCAAAACAAAAGAAAGCAAAACGAAAACTGCTTACAATGATATATTTGAAGTCAACGAAACTTTTTTTGAGAAAAAAGCACAGTTGACACAAGAAATTCATTTGATTAATTCGAAACTAACAAAAGTAGAAGCGAGTCTAAATTATCAAGTATGCAAGGAGGCTTGTATTAACTTAGAAAAGAATTTTACTTTTGTAATTCCTTCTCAATCAAATGTAAACGAAGGTAAATTGGTTGTTGATGATTCGGCGAAAATAGCTCCGGTTGTTGCATCTGTAGCAGAGGTAAAGAAAGAGGTTTCGGCTCCAGCTCAATCCAATCCAACAATGCCTGCCTCTGATCCTGAGAAAGGATTGCTTTCTGTTTTTATTATTGCATTTTTCTCTGGATTTGCAGCCTTGTTAACTCCGTGTGTATTTCCAATGATTCCAATGACAGTAAGTTTTTTTACCAAACAAAGTAAAACTAAAGCGGCTGGTATTCGAAATGCTATTTTTTATGGGGTTGCTATCATTGTTATTTATGTGTTGCTGGGAGTTTTGGTTACAGGAATCTTTGGTGCAGATGCTTTAAATGCGCTTTCTACCAATGTGTGGTTCAATTTGTTCTTCTTTATTTTGTTGGTTGTTTTTGCAACATCATTTTTAGGTGCATTTGAAATTATGTTGCCTAATTCTTGGGCCAATAAAGTCGATAGTCAAGCGGATAGAGGAGGAGTAATCGGAATATTATTCATGGCTTTGGCGTTAGCGATTGTGTCTTTTTCGTGTACAGGTCCTATTGTAGGAACCTTATTGGTTCAAGCAGCTTCTAAAGGAGGGATTGCTCCAATAGTAGGAATGTTAGGCTTTTCATTGGCCTTGGCGTTGCCTTTTATGTTGTTTGCATTATTTCCGGGATGGTTAAATACGTTGCCAAAATCAGGAGGTTGGTTGAATACAGTAAAAGTGGTTTTAGGATTTTTAGAATTGGCACTCGCTTTTAAATTTTTATCTAATGCCGATTTGGTTTTGCAATTGCATTTATTAGAAAGAGAAGTGTTTTTAGCTATTTGGATTGCAATTTTTGGAGCGCTAGCGTTCTATTTATTTGGTAAAATTACTTTGCCACACGATAGTCCAATGACGCATATTTCTGTAGGAAGGTTATCATTAGGTTTGGTAGTATTGTCATTTACGGTCTATATGATTCCAGGTTTGTGGGGAGCGCCTTTGCAATTAATCAATGCTTTTCCGCCACCTATGGAATATAGTGAAAGTCCTTTGGGGATAGGAGCAAGCTCGGTTACGAACACCTCTCCAATTTCAACTTTGCCGGAAGGGGCAAAATTAGGTCCGCACCAAATTGTAGTTTTTGATGATTATGACAAAGGATTGGCGTATGCTAAAACGGTACATAAACCTATTATGCTTGATTTTACAGGTCATGCATGTGTGAATTGTCGTAAAATGGAAAATAATGTTTGGTCTGACGAACGCGTGCTTTCTATCTTAAAAAATGAAGTCGTTGTAATTTCGTTGTATGTCGATGATAAAAGGGAATTGCCTAAAAGCGAACAGCTAATTTCTAAAACTACAGGAGCGACTATTGAAACAATTGGAGATAAATGGACTGATTTTATGATTTCAAGATATAAAACGAATACACAACCTTTGTATGTGTTGACCGATTTAACCGGAAATAATTTGAATTTAAAACAGCCTACTATTAGTTTTGTTGGAATAGACGAATATGAATCGTGGTTACAAGAAGGGATTTCAAACTTTAAGAAGTAATCAATAAATTCTTAAATAGATAAACCGCAAGTTGTATAATTTGCGGTTATTTTTTTGCATAAAAAAACACCCTAAGAATTCTTAGGGTGTTTAAAAAAAAATATCAAGTGGAGTTTACAAGAACTCTCCGTGTTGAGTAATGTCTAATCCTAATTCTTCTTTGTCTTCACTAACTCGTAAAGGAGTAATTTTGTTTACAATAAAGAATAAAGCATAAGAAGCAGAGAAAGCAAAGATAGATACTAGCACAAGCGCTTTTAATTGGATTAAAAACAAAGTAGCATCTCCAAAGATTAATCCTTGGTTGTCACCAACAATTGGATTTACTGCTTTTGAAGCAAATACTCCAGTTAATAACATTCCTACCATACCACCAACACCGTGACAAGCAAACACATCTAATGCATCGTCAATTTTTCCTTTAGGGAATTTCATTACCATAAAGTTACTGATGATACTTGCAATTATACCAATGGTTACTGCATGAGGGATGCTTACAAATCCTGCAGCAGGAGTAATGGCAACTAAACCTACAACTGCACCGATACAAGCTCCCATAGCTGATAATTTGTGTCCCATAATTTTATCTAAGAAAACCCATGCCATTGCGGCAGCGGCAGCAGCAACAGTTGTTGTGCCTAATGCTTGTGCGGCAAGACTACTTGAACCTACAGCTGAACCGGCATTAAAACCAAACCATCCGAACCATAATAAACCAGTTCCTAATAATACATAAGTAATACGTGCTGGGTTTACTTTTTGAACTTTTCTTTTTCCTAAGAATATAGCTCCGGCTAAAGCTGCCCAACCAGCACTCATATGTACTACGGTTCCTCCAGCAAAGTCAAGAACTCCTTCTTTGAAAAAATATCCATCAGGATGCCAAGTCATATGGCATAGTGGAGCGTATATAATTAATATGAATAATACCATGAATAATAGATAAGCCCAGAATCGAACGCGTTCTGCAAAAGCTCCGGTAATTAATGCAGGTGTTATAATTGCAAATTTAGCTTGAAAGAAAGCAAATAATAATAATGGAATTGTTGGAGCTAATTCCCATGCGGTATTAGCACTAACGCCTTGAAAAAGGAAATTAGTTGACGGATCTCCGATGAATCCTCCTATTGTTGGACCAAAACATAATCCAAATCCAACTACTACCCATAATACAGTAACGATGACCATTGCCATAAAGCTTTGTAACATGGTGCTAATTACGTTTTTCTTTCCTACCATACCTCCGTAGAAGAAACCTAAGCCTGGAGTCATAATTAACACTAAAGCAGCAGCGACAATCATCCATGCTGTATCTCCAGTATCTAATTTTAATTCAACAATATGAGCCCCTAGTTTTGCTGACTCAACAACAAAATAATTTGAGAAAAAAGTAAGTCCCAAAACAGTGATTAGAATCACACTTAAAACAATTTTACGCATAATTTTAGTTTTTAATTTTTGATAAAATTATAAAAATATAGTATTAACCCATAAAAAAATAGGGTATAAATGTCTATTTTTATTAAATAATTAAATTATACCTATAATTTTTTAGGGTTTAATTTAATTTTAAATTGTTTTTTTGAATTTGATAATCTAATGATATTATAATTATTAGATAAAAATGCTATTTTTTAGTATTTTTTAATTTAAAAAGGCCAATTACTATTGTAATTGGCCTTTTTGATTTCTTTAACAATCAAAGAAAAATCAGTTTTGATTGAATTTAGTTTTATATCGGTCATTTAGTTTAGTCTGATGGGTTTCTAAACTTATAGCTCTACCTTGTATAAAAGCATTTGTAAGCTTATTTGTTCTCATATCTAATGCATCTCCCTCAGAAATAAATAAAGTGGCATCTTTTCCGACTTCTAAAGTGCCGCAAAAAGCGTCAATACCAAGTATTTTAGCTGTATTCAATGTGATTAATTGTAAAGCTTGTTCTTTTTCTAATCCATAAGCAGCGCAAGTACCGGCAAGAAATGGTAGGTTTCTTGTTCCCATTCTTTCATGTGAACCACTATTTTCTAATCCAACTAAAACTCCTTGATCGGTAAGTAATTTTGCTAGTTTAAAAGGTAAGTCAATATCGTCATCATCATTTTCAGGCATTTCATGGACACGTTTTAATAATACACCTATTTGATTTTCTTTTAACAAAGAGCCAATTTTATAGGCTTCATAACCACCAATTATTGCAATTCGTTTAATTCCATTATTTTTAGCCAGTTCGATAGCATCAATCATTTGCTTTTCTTCATTGGCATGAATAAATAAAGTTTGTTCACCATTAAATAGTCCTTTAGTAGCTTCAAAAATTAAATTTCGCTCTTTAGCGGGAGTAGTATTGTATACTTTTGCATTAGTGAAAAAAGTAGTTATTTCTTGAATTTGGTTTGTGTATTCTTTATTAGCTTCTATGGTTCCTGGTTCAAACCAAGAACCACTTCGTTTAAAACTAGAAGGGAATTCCATATGGATGCCATCATTTTCTTTTATAACAGCATCGCTCCAATGCCAAGCATCTAATTGTACAATTGAAGAAGTTCCTGATATGATTCCTCCTCGAGGTGTAATTTGAGCTATTAAAATTCCGTTTGGTCTTACTGTTTCTACCACTTTTGAATCAGCGGTATAAGCAATTAAACTTCTAACGTGTGGGTTGTAAGTTCCTATTTCAGATTCGTCGTCAGACGATTTTACTGCATCAATTTCTACTAATCCAAGGGTAGAATTAGGAGCGATAAATCCAGGATAAATTTCTTTACCTTTTGCATCAATTATGCTTTCGTAGTTTGAAACGACAATATTTTTATCATTGGATACCAAATCAATTTTTCCATTTTTAAAACCAATAGCACTATTGTCTAAAACGGTTCCGTTTCCTATATGTACTTTTGCGTTAATAATCAATATTGATTTTTGTTGTTTTGGCGCAGGAGTTTGTTGTGCTATACTAACAAATGATATGCTAAATGCTAATGCTAGGTAAATTATTTTTCTATGTATCATAATTATAATAATTAAATGAAATGAATAAAAGAATCTAAATTAGTATTCCATTGTATCACAATGGTATTCTGTTCGTTCTACTTTTTTAGGTTCTTGTGTAATCATTCCTTTGTTTTTCTCTTCTAATAATTGACCAATTAAAATACTTCTTTCTTTGGTAATCATTTTTCTTTGTTCTTCATCTCTTTGTGAATCAAAGTAAACCACACCTTCAATGATGGTTTTTTCAGCTTTAGCATAAACAGATAAAGGATTGGTATTCCAAAGTACTACATCGGCATCTTTCCCTACTTTTATACTTCCTACTTTATCGTCTATATGCAATAGTTTGGCTGGATTTAATGTGACAAATTTCCAAGCTTCTTCTTCTGAAATATTACCATATTTTACTGCTTTAGCAGCTTCTTGATTTAACCGTCTTGACATTTCGGCATCATCAGAGTTATATGCCACAACAATACCTTTATTATGCATAATTGGTCCATTAAAAGGAATTGCATCATTTACTTCAAATTTATATGCCCACCAATCTGAAAAAGTAGAAGCGCCCACACCATGTTCTTTCATCTTGTCAGCTACTTTGTATCCTTCTAAAATATGGGTAAATGTGTTGACTCTAAAGTTGAATTTTTTAGCTACATTCATTAACATCAATATTTCAGATTGTACATAAGAATGGCAGGTAATAAAACGTTCTTCATTCAAGATTTCTGCCAAAGTTTGTAATTCTAGATCTACTCTTGGTGCTTTTCCTTTTTTAGAACTGTTGTAGTTTTTCCAAGCCAAATCGTATTCTTTTGCGCGTTGGAAGTAATCGGTAAAAACTTGTTCGACGCCCATTCTAGTTTGAGGGAATCGGATAGGGTTGATGTTGCCCCAATTGGACTGTTTTACGTTTTCACCTAAAGCAAATTTGATAAATTTTGGTTGGTTTTTGTATAACATTTCTTCTGGCGCAAGTCCCCATTTCCATTTTACAATAGCCGAACGTCCCCCTATAGGGTTTGCAGAACCATGAAGTAATTGAGAAATAGTTACTCCTCCAGCCAAATCTCTATAGATATTTGGATCTTCTGAATTGACAACATCTTGTATTGTTACTTCGGCACTTGAATTGTGTCCCCCTTCATTAACACCTCTAGAAATAGCGATATGGGAATGTTCGTCAATTATACCGCTAGTAAGATGTTTGCCTTTTGCATCTATAACTGTTGCTTTTGTATCAGAAATATTTTTTCCTATAGCAGCTATTTTTCCGTCTTTAATTAATACATCTGTATTTTCTAAAATACCTTCCTTTTCATTAGTCCAGATAGTAGCATTTTTAAACAATAAATTTTGAGTAGCTAATTTTTTGGTGTTGCCAAAAGCTACATTTGGGAAAGTGACTGGTTGAACCGGATTTAATTTCTCTTCTTTTTGTTCATCTGGATCAGCTTTAAACTCGGATGTTTTAGTCGCTTTCCAGCTCACTTCTTTGCCATCTTTGATAATAGCTTTTCCTCCTAAATTAGGTGTTGATCCTAAATAAGTACTTAGTCTTATGAAATTAGTTTTTATTGAATCAGCCGGTTTGATAATAGCAGTTAACCACTGATTAGCAATTGTGATTTTAGAATTTAATTTTTTATTGTCAGTAGTTGTAATTTCGGACTTTAGGTTTGTCATTTCGCCACTAATCTTCCATTTAAAAGTTTCATTATTAATAGCTAAATCATAATTACCACGAATATCTTTTGTAGTCATATCATTAATCACAAAACGACTTCCTTGCACCCAGTTTTCATAGATAACTGTTTTTTTGTTAAAATAATCA
This sequence comes from Bacteroidota bacterium, assembly GCA_041191945.1. Taxonomy (GTDB): domain Bacteria; phylum Bacteroidota; class Bacteroidia; order Flavobacteriales; family Flavobacteriaceae; genus Flavobacterium. Next base: position 24,993 of record JBEENX010000005.1, on the reverse strand, counting down.
CCAGAGGTGATGATAAAATTAGCATAGCTACCTTTGTTTAATGTCCCAATTTCATTGCTTTTACCAATAATAGAAGCAGGGATTGTAGTCATAGCTTCTAGAGCTTTAGTAGTATCAAAACCATATTGAACCGCTTTTAATAAATTGGTTCTGAAATTTTCTAATTTTTTTAAATTATCAGTGGTTAAAGCAAATACGATTCCGTTATCGGCTAATACTTTTGGGTTAGTAGGTGCTTGGTTCCAAAAACGAAGATCTTTTAATTCCATTTGATTGGCCTGAATTGGATCAGACACATCATAGGCTTCAGGAAAATTAATAGGAATGATGAATTTAGCATTCGTTTTTTTAATTTCGTCTATTCGTTCAAATTCATTACCGCTTCCTTTTAGAATATAGCTGATACCAAATTCTTTTGCAATTTTTGAAGCACGTAAGCTATTCAGTTTGTCTTCAGAGGCAAAAAGTTGAACTAAATTTTGGTTTTCAATTAAAGCTTCGAGTGAAATATCTTTGGTTTCTGAATTACCTTTTTTATACCAATCCATATCCAAATACATTTGGCGAATCAATGCCATCATACCCATTAAAGAACTAGGATAAGCCTGATTAGTTAATGCGCTTCGGGTAAATCCAAAATGATTCGTGATTTTGTTAGCTAACAAACGTCTGCTATTATCAAAATTGTTTAGCGTAATTAAAGTCCCTGTACCTCTTGCAATACCGTCTTGAACATGAGTGCCTACAGTACCAAATCCTGCTTTCAGAAATTCTTCTGCTTTTGCAGTATCATATTTAAAGTTTTCATAGGCATTTACTTCGGAACGTATATTTTCATTCCAATAGTATCCTGAACGTTTTGTATCATACAATTGACCTCTTGATATCGGTCCGCTAGTTTTAGGTTTTTCAATTCCAAAACCAGTATAAAGGTCTATAAAGGATGGATAAATAGTTTTTCCTTCCAAATTAATTACAATTGTGTTTTTAGGAATAGGAATTGTTGTGCCGGCATTAATTACTTTACCATTCTGAATTAAAAGTGTCCCTTTATTGATTATTTGAGTGGGAGTAACATAAATTGTAGCATTAGTAAATGCAGTATAATTTTCATTTTTACTTTGAACACTTTCATTATTAGGAAAGTAATTTTGCGATTCTACCTTTGTGGTTAGTAGCATTGCAAAAATAAATAGCAGTACTTTTTTCATAATTTAGTTTTAAATTTTTTTTAAATGTATAAAAATTTAATTTTCATTTTTCCATACTCTAAATTTTAACATTTGTCTTAGGTTTATTTTTTTTTAAATTATAAGTAAAATTTAAAATATAAATCATATTTTTTACAAAACGTATCCTCTTTTTATTTATTTTTAAAAAAAGATTAAAAAAATATGCTGACTAAAGTTTTTGGAAGTGCTGTTTTTGGAGTAGAAGCTACTACTATTACAGTCGAAGTTAATATAGATAAAGGAATTGGTTACCATTTGGTAGGTTTACCTGATAATGCGATTAAAGAAAGTAGTTATCGCATTGCCGCCGCCTTAAAGAATAATGGCTATGCTTTGCCAGGAAAAAAAATCACTATCAATATGGCTCCCGCCGATTTGCGTAAGGAAGGTTCAGCTTACGATTTGACTTTGGCTTTAGGCATTTTGGTTGCTTCCTCCCAAATCAAAGGAGATGATATTGATCGTTATATTATCATGGGAGAACTTTCACTGGATGGGGGGTTACAACCTATTCGAGGCGCTTTGCCTATCGCTATCAAAGCCAAGGAAGAAGGATTTAAAGGTTTCTTTTTGCCAAAGCAAAATGTAAAAGAAGCCGCTATTGTCTCTGACTTAGACGTGTATGGTGTGGAAAATCTCCAAGAAGTAATTAATTTTTTTGAAGGCAAAGAAACTATAGAACCTACTACGATTGACACTAGAGCCGAATTTTATAAAACCTTAGATTTTCCTGAATTTGATTTTTCAGATGTCAAAGGACAGGAGAGTATCAAACGGTGTATGGAAATTGCCGCAGCCGGTGGACATAATATTATTTTGATTGGGCCACCAGGCGCTGGAAAAACTATGTTGGCCAAACGACTCCCAAGTATTTTGCCTCCGATGACATTGCGTGAGGCTTTGGAAACCACTAAGATACATAGCGTTGCGGGAAAATTAAAAGAAGTAGGGTTGATGAATCAGCGTCCATTTCGTAGTCCGCATCATACGATCTCAAATGTGGCGCTCGTCGGGGGTGGGAGTTATCCGCAACCAGGTGAAATTTCGATGGCACACAACGGGGTTCTTTTTTTGGATGAATTACCAGAATTTAAACGCGATGTTTTAGAAGTTATGCGCCAACCTTTGGAAGACAGAGAAGTGACAATTTCTCGAGCTAAATTTACAGTGACTTATCCGTCTTCGTTTATGTTGGTTGCTAGTATGAATCCTAGTCCGAGTGGTTTTTTTAATGATCCAGATGCTCCTCAAACTTCTTCGCCTCACGAAATGCAACGGTATATGAATAAAATTTCAGGACCTTTGTTAGACCGAATTGATATTCATATTGAAGTAACTCCAGTTCCTTTTGATAAATTATCGGATGACAGAAAAGCAGAGAGTAGCGTTGAGATTCGCAAAAGGGTCACTCTTGCTCGCGAAATTCAGTCGGCTCGTTTTGAATCGATGCCAACCATTCATTACAATGCTCAAATGAGTACCAAACATATCAGAGAATTTTGTGCTTTGAATGAACCTTCCAAAGAATTACTAAAAAATGCGATGGAACGATTGAATCTTTCGGCTCGAGCCTATGATCGAATTTTGAAAGTAGCCAGAACTATTGCTGATTTAGAAGCTGCTGAAAAAGTGGCCTCCCATCATATTGCCGAAGCGATACAATACCGAAGTTTAGATAGGGACGGTTGGTTGGGTTAGCTTTCTTCTGAATCTACAACAACTACGTCTTCATTTTCGACACCAATAATGGAGTCATAAATAGCGTATTGCATTGACATATTAAACGGGATTGTAAAAAGGATACCGATGCAGAAACCAATTAATCCTACTAATGATCCTAAAAAGGCAACGAATAAAAGAAGGAAAAGTGTCAGAAAATGCGAGCTTGTTAAACTGATACTTGCTTTTATAGCAGCAGCGGCTTTTTGTTTGCCAAAAATAATTAATGGTATACTCAAAACAGTAAATATGCTGATTATGAAAGAAATAATACCTCCTAAAACTGGGATTTTATAGAACGTCAATAGGCTATCTATTCCAGTCCCTAGAAAAGTAATGATGAATATTACAACAAATAATTCTTTGAAATATGACCATTTATAATACGAGAAAAATTGACGCATTTTAAATTCCACATCTTTATCAGCAGATTCAGCCATTTTTAAAAATCCAGCACTGATTGGACTAAAAAGACTATTGATTATCAATACAATTACAAATTGATAACCAATGTATTCTGGTTGTAGCATTTTAACCTGTAATTGTTTAAGCGCGTTTTGATTCAAATGCTCTGCTCCAAACCAACTCACAACACCAATCGCGGCTAGAAATACAAATAGAAACCCAAGCACCAAAATCGCTAATCCTGCATAAAGTGCTATTTTTTTATAATTTTCAAAAGCTTTATTGAATACATTTTCAAATTTCAATTCGTATCCATTGGTTTTTAACTGTGCAATTTTTTGATTGATTGTTTCCATTTACTTGTATGTCATTTGAGATTAAAACTACTATTTTTTCATTATAACCGATTTACTATTTTTTTTACTGATGCTAATTTGTCTTTATATGGCGCATATCGTAACGGTAAGTCTATCCAAGTTGCTTTTTTAACCACTCCTTTATGGTGCGAAAAAATATCAAAACTTAATTTTCCATGGTAAGCGCCAATGCCGCTATGTCCAACCCCTCCAAAAGGTATTTTTTTATTAGAAAAATGAACCATGGTGTCGTTAATACAGCCACCTCCAAAGGAATATTGGGATAGTATTGTGTTGCAAAATGATTTTCGTTCACTAAAAACATATAACGCTAAAGGTTTTTCATATTTTGAAATGATAGCGTCAATTTCAGACTCCTCTTCATAGGTTATAATAGGTAATAACGGACCAAAAATTTCATCTTGCATAATGATGCTATCAAGACTATTTTCATCTATTAGTGTAGGCGAGAGGTAATTGGTTTCGCTAGTGTATTGGCCACCAAAAATAACTTTAGTTTCGTCTATCATTTCGACTAATCGAGACCAATTTTTTGTATTGATAATGCGAGCAAAATCGGGTGAAAGTTCTGGATTTTCACCATAAGCTTTGGTGATTTCTTCTTTCAAAAATTGGATAAAATACGATTTGCTGTTTTTGTGAACCAAAATATAGTCAGGGGCTATGCAGGTTTGTCCAGCATTGATGAATTTTCCCCAAACAATTCGTTTGGCTGCTAGTCTTAAATTAGCGGTTTCATCAACAATACAAGGATTTTTGCCACCTAATTCTAAAGTAACGGGAGTTAAATTTTTTGCGGCCGCTTGTGCAACGATTTTTCCAACAGGCACGCTTCCAGTAAAAAAAATATAATCCCAGCGCTGTTCTAATAAGTGCGCAGATACATCGCCCCCCCCTTGTATTACTTCCACATGATTGGTTGGGAAAGTTTTACTAATGATGGTTTCGATGATTTCAGCTGTTTTAGGAGTTAACTCCGAAGGTTTGAGTACCACTTGGTTTCCGGCTGCAACGGCTGCAATAACTGGGCACATCGCCAGTTGAAAGGGATAATTCCAAGGAGCAATTACCAATACTTTTCCGTAGGGTTCTTTATAAATCGCATCAGAAGAAGGAATGTTCAACACAAAAGGGAAAACTTTTTTTGGCTTTGCCCATCGAGAAATATTTTTGATAGTGTATTTCAAATCGGAGATAACATAACTCGTTTCAGTGACTACAGATTCAAAAGCAGGCTTGCTAAAATCCTCGTGTAATGCCTTTACAATTTCATTTTCATACGAAATGATAGTGTTTAACAAACGAGTCAGAATTTCTTTGCGGTAACCAATGTCGGTTTTGTAATTCATATTTCAATACTACTTAAAATGCTATGCAATTTAAATTTTAAAATTGAATAAAATACCATTCATGTATTAAAATTAGACTGCGTTCCAAATTACATCATCAGGGGTAGGCGCAATTATAGTTATTGCTTCTTTAGAAACAGGATGAATAAAATGTAGTTTTCTGGCATGCAGATGAATTCCGCCATCAGGATTACTTCTGTCAAAACCGTATTTTAAGTCACCTTTGATTGGCGCACCGATTGCTGCCAATTGTGCTCTAATTTGATGATGTCTTCCAGTATGAAGGTTGATTTCTAAAGCGGTATAGTTCGTTAATTCTTTGATGATTTGGTAATCCAAACTTGCCATTTTACTGTCTGGAACTTCTTTGAGATGTGCTTTTGAAGTATTGTTTTTTTCATTCCTTTTGAGGTAATGAACTAATTTGTCTTGTGGTTTTTCAGGTTTGTTTTTCACAACAGCCCAATAGGTTTTTTGAGTCTCTCTATTACTAAACAGTTCGTTCATTCTCGAAAGCGCTTTGCTAGTTCGGGCAAAAACTACAATACCTGTTGTAGGTCTATCCAAACGATGCACTACCCCTAAAAAGACTTCTCCTGGTTTGTTGTATTTTACTTTGATGTATTCTTTAACAATGTCGCTTAATGGTTTGTCTCCCGTTTTATCTCCTTGAACGATATCACCCACGCGCTTATTGACCACAATTAGGTGATTGTCTTCGTGAAGAATTTGAAGGTTATCCTTATTAGAAACGATTTTCATTGAGAAATTTAGATTTTTAGAGTTTTAGATTGATAGAACTTAGTCATTTAGATTTTCAGAGTTGTTCTAAATTTGGATATCATTTTTATAATTTCTTCTAATTCAGTTAAAAGGATTTCCAGAGTGTCAAATTCTAAAAATTCTAAATCGTTCGAAATCAATAATTGAGTTTCAATTTCGTAGGCTGAACCAATTGCGATTTCAAGAAATCTTGAAAAATCTTTGTTTGATGCTCTTGAAGAACCTTCTGCAATATTAGACGGTATAGAAACAGAAGCTCTACGTAATTGATTAGTAATTCCAAATTTTTCATTATCAGGAAAATTGGAAGTTACAGCATATATTTTAGAGCAAAATAATCTACTTCTTTTCCAAATTTCTAAATTTTTGAATTGGTGCATTTTTCTAACGATCTAAATCTCTAATTTTCTAATAATCTAAACTAATATTGCTCATTAGCATTAGGAAAATCAGATGATTTTACATCTTCCACATATTGGCTTATAGCCGAAGTCATGCCTTCATACAAATTCATATAGCGTCTTAAGAAACGGGGACTAAATTCATTGTTCATTCCAAGCATATCATGAATTACCAATACTTGACCGTCAACACCTCCGCCAGCTCCAATTCCAATTACAGGTATTGAAATACTTTTGGCTACTTTTTCGGCTAAATGGGCAGGAATTTTTTCTAAAACAATGGCAAAACAGCCTAAGCTTTCCAATAGTTTCGCATCTTCGATTAATTGCTCTGCTTCGGCATCTTCTTTGGCACGAACGGTGTAAGTTCCAAATTTATAAATAGATTGGGGGGTTAAACCCAAATGTCCCATAACTGGAATACCTGCATTTAATATTTTTTTGATAGAATCTTTTATTTCGCTTCCACCTTCTAATTTAACAGCATGTCCACCACTTTCTTTCATAATTCGGATGGCAGAACGAAGGGCTTCTTTAGAATCCGATTGGTAACTTCCAAAAGGCAGATCGACTACAACCAGAGCGCGCTCAATAGCACGAACTACTGACGAAGCGTGGTATATCATTTGGTCCAATGTAATAGGCAAAGTAGTTTCGTGTCCTGCCATTACATTCGAAGCAGAATCACCCACAAGAATTACATCTACTCCAGCTGAATCTACTATTTTTGCCATAGTAAAATCGTAGGCAGTAAGCATTGAAATTTTTTCGCCATTGGCTTTCATTTCAATTAGTGACTTGGTTGTAATTCTTTTATAATCTTTTTTAGCGACTGACATAGTGATGTGTTTATTTGCGGTAAAGGTAATAAAATCAATTTTTTTCAGCTTAACATTGGAGAATTATTGTTTATTTTGATATTTGATTATTATTTTACTATCATGCAAAGAATTTTATTTATTGTAATGCTTGTATTTACAAGTGCTGTACATTCCCAAAATGAAGAGATAAAACAGGTAGTTGTTACTTTTTTTAAAGGTTTTCATACCAAAGATTCAACCGTTATTAAATCAGTTTGTACTGAGAACATGATTTTACAATCTATTTCCGAATCTTCAAAAGGGACTCAATTGAAGAATCAATCTTCTCAAGACTTTTATCGTTCTATTGCTACGATACCAGCAACGCTTCTGTTTGAAGAAAAATTATTAGATTATTCCATTCAGGTAGATGGAGCATTGGCTCATGTTTGGACTCCTTATGAATTTTTTCTTAACGGAAAAATTAATCATAGAGGCGTAAATGCATTTACGATGTATAAAGAAAAGGAAAATTGGAAGATTGTTTATATTATTGATACCAGACGGAAATAATCTAACAATCAGCCATATTTACAGCTACCGCTAGTCCTCCTTGAGAGGTTTCTTTGTATTTTGAGTTCATATCCTTAGCGGTCTGCCACATTGTATCGACTACTTTATCTAAAGGAACTTTTACATTTTTTGGATCGGTAGCCAATGCTAGTTCAGCAGCGTTAATTGCTTTGATAGCTCCCATAGTATTTCGTTCAATACATGGAATTTGAACTAATCCTTCTACGGGGTCACAAGTAAGTCCTAAATGATGTTCCATAGCAATTTCTGCAGCTATTAAAACTTGGCTAGGAGTTCCTCCCATTACTTCGCAAAGTGCTGCTGCAGCCATTGCTGACGAAACGCCTATTTCGGCTTGACAACCTCCCATAGCCGCTGATATAGTTGCTCCTTTTTTGAAAACACTTCCAATCTCGCCGGCTACTAATAAGAATTGTTTGATTTCTTTTTCTTCTGCTTGATGATTTTCGATTACTAAATAATACATTAATACTGCAGGAATCACTCCAGCGCTACCATTGGTTGGTGCAGTAACAACACGACCTAAAGACGCGTTTACTTCATTAACTGCCAAAGCAAAACAACTTACCCATTTTAAGATTTGGCGAAATTTCACCTCTGTTTTTCGAATTTGTTCTAACCAAGTTTGGGGTGAATTATAATTGGATAATCCGATTAAATCTTGGTGCATATCAAAAGCTCTGCGTCTAACATGTAACCCGCCTGGTAATATTCCTTCAGAATGACAGCCAATATACATACACTCCAGCATGGTATTCCAAACACGAAGAAGTTCGTTGTGAATTTGCTCTTCAGAACGCATCGATTTTTCGTTTTCATAAACAATTTCTGAAATCGTCTTGTTTTCTTGAATAGTATAATTTAGCAGTTCGGTGGCTTTATTAATAGGAAAAGGGAAGGCGCATTTTAGCACGTGTTTCTTTTTGGCATTAATTCGTTCTTCTTTGACTACAAATCCTCCTCCAATAGAATAATAGGTAGCTTTAAACGTTTTTGTAGTTCCCAAAAAAGCAGTGAATTGGAGACCGTTAGAATGGAATTCTAGAAAGTTTTTATTGAAAATAATTTCGCTTTCAGGAAAAAACGGAATTGTCTTTTCGTTTCCTAAATGAATTACTTTATCTGTATGGATTTGAGCGGTTATTTTAGAAATGGTATCTACCGGAATTGTTTCAGGGTCTTGTCCACTTAAGCCTAATAAAATAGCTAAGTCAGTAGCATGGCCTTTGCCAGTTAAAGATAGTGACCCGTATAGATCAATTTGGATTTTTTCGGTTTTAGCCAATAGTTCGTTTTCTCGAAGCTCTGATAAAAATCGTTCGGCTGCACGCCAAGGACCCAATGTATGGGAACTAGACGGACCAATCCCAATTTTTAGCATATCAAAAACAGAAATACATTCTTCCATCAATTCGATTTTTATTGGATGTAGCGGTAACGGTGTTTTTTATTTTTCTTTTAAACGTAATCCAAATGGGACCATCAATACTCCCTTTTCGTAGATATTCAAATACAATACAACAGGTTTTTTTTGTCCTTCCCATTTAAGTTCATAAACGTCTAAAAAACCAGCACCCATATCACTTCGTTTAGTCGGGAAAGGACAGCAACTTTCTAATTTAGTATAGCTTATTTTTTCTCCTTTGGGTCCAGCCAAAGCATTTAAAAAGCGTTCTTGGTTGGCATCAGATTTACTGGTTTGATAAAAAATATTGATAGGGTAGTCCTTGTCGTATCCATATTTTTTGTCGGTACTAAACAGTTTGATTTCAAAAGTATTGTTATTATTTAACACTAAATCAGGTGCTGTATCATCTACATTTTTCAAAGTAGATTTAGTGCTAACGCAGGAACTTACAAGTATACTAAGTGCTATATAGAGAATATTTTTTTTCATGATCATTTTGATGTTTAGTTGAACTTAGTTTTAAATACAAACTGTGTACAAATATAATGAGAACTTCAAATGCTTTATTCTTTCAGACAAGAATTATGCCTAAATTAAATGTTTTGATTGCAAAATAGGAATCCTTATTTTTACAAAAAAATAAAATTTATGAATGTATTTTTTGAGACTTGGCCTTGGTATATCTCAGGATTTATAATAGGTATGATTATGCTTTGTTTGACTTATTTGGGAAAGCATTTTGGAATGTCGTCTAATTTAGAGTCATTGTGTTCTATGTCAGGACTAGGTAAAAAAGTGGCTTATTTTGACTTTGACTGGAAGGCTAATAAGTGGAACTTGATGGTGGTATTGGGCGCGATGCTTGGCGGATTTGTTGCCGTACATTTTATGAGCGACCCAAGTAATGTATCGATTAACCCAAAGACTATAGCACAATTAGCAGCATTAGGGATTGATGCTCCTCACGGAAAGTTAGCTCCAGATGTGCTTTTTGGAAATCAAATTTTCACATCGCCTAAAAGTATTTTTATTTTACTCATTGGAGGAATTCTAATTGGATTTGGAACTCGTTATGCTGGAGGTTGTACATCTGGGCATGCTATTTCAGGGTTGAGTAATTTACAATTACCTTCTTTGAAAGCGGTTATTGGATTTTTTATTGGCGGACTAATTATGGTTCATTTTGTTCTACCTTTAATTTTTTAAATCATGAAATTAATTAAATTTCTAATCGTAGGGTTTGTTTTCGGAATTGTTTTGACCAAATCAGAAGCGGTGTCTTGGTATCGTATTTATGAAATGTTTCAATTTCAATCGTTTCATATGTACGGCATTATTTCTGTTGCCATTGCAACGGGTGTAATTGGAATTCAGCTAATTAAAAAGAATCAATTAAAAGCAATTGATGGTACTCCAATTGTTATTAAAGATAAAGAAAAAGGTTCGGCTCGTTATTGGATTGGAGGTATCTTTTTTGGTTTAGGTTGGGGATTAGTTGGTTCTTGTCCTGGACCAATATTTATATTGTTAGGAGCTGGAATTTTACCAGTTGTTGTAGTGCTTTCGGGAGCTTTGCTCGGCACTGTTCTGTATGGTGTTATGAAAGATAGATTACCTCACTAAAAAAAATAAATACAATTTTCAAAATAGCATTTTCTCATAAAAGAAGGTGCTATTTTTTTTGATTCAAATGTAAAATACCCCAAACAATGCTGTACTGTGCTAGTAAATAAGTAGTCATTATCAAGAAGGAAGCTTGAGGAATTGGTTGGTAGAATTTGTTAAAAGCCAAAATACTGTCTGAACTAATAAAGAATACAGCACCTACCAAAACAGCATGATACGGAATGGTATTCCATTGGAAACTTCCTTTTAAAGCAAAAAATAACATGGTACTGATTACTATAGCATAAACCACTACTGGCAGTGTCAATGAACCTAATTTAGGGCCTAATGTTCCCATCATTATTGAAAAATAAACAATAATCAATCCAATTCCAGCTCCAAAACTTAATTTGTTGCTTATGGTTTTGCTATTAGCTTGTTTGTTAAAAAGGACACTATAAAAAATATGAGATAGTAAGAAAGCGACAAGTCCGAGTATAAAATAGATTTCTCCTTTATTTGCGAAAAGCAAAATTACATCTCCTATCCAAGAGAAAGTCAATGCTGTAATTAAGATTTTTTTGGTTCTAAAGCGTTCTGAAAAATACACTGCAACCAGTAATATAGGAAGTAAAAAGGGTTTTAAATACTGTGCAATTTCTTCTTGATTAAATACGGTAATTAATAAGTAAAAAACACTAAAGCCTAAATAAATAGATAAGAATAATTTGTTTTTCATGTTGTTTTGTAATTTAGGCTATAGCCAATTTTTCGGATTTGAATCCAGAACTTACAAAGTAAATGTTGATACCTAACGAAAGAGTTAGATACCCCATAATTAAGGAGGTTCCAAAAGGAATCAGAGTGTCAATTTTAAACCAATTTCCGATAGAAATAACTATTCCGATACCAAAAATAAATCGGATGCATTCCCAGAATAACGAATAGTTGTTGGTGTCCATTAATTCGGTGTAACTATAAACACTGATGAAAATAAAAGTTCCGTAAACGAAAATATGTTGAATAGTTAGTTGTGCAATAGAAAAGTATAAATAACTTACTAATCCTAGAGTGATAAATAATTGTACTAGTGACCAATACATTAATTTTTTGGAATAGCGTGTGCCATATTTATCGAAATTATAGACGTTTGAGATTTTGTTTACAGGGTATTTTTCTTCAAAATTTTCTGGACGCCAACCTGTTGGTTTGAACCAAATGGTCAATTTATCTTTCCAATTCTCCGCTCTCCAAGCATCACTAATTAGTAACCCAAGATGCTGAAAGTTAATTCGAAACGGATTCCAAGTTTGTGCAGGTCTTGTAATTCCAAAAACAGGAGGTACGGTATCTAGTTCTTCTTGATAGGTTCCGAATAATTTGTCCCAAAAGATAAAAATTTGGCCGTGATTTTTGTCAATGTATTCAGGATTGATGGCATGATGCACTCGATGATGCGAAGGGGTAACTATTATTTGTTCTAAAATCCCCATTTTTTTTATGTGTTTGGTATGGTACCAAAATTGTAAAAACAGGTGAATAGGTAAGGTGATAGCAATTACTTTGGCAGGAACACCTACTAAAGCTGCCGGAAGTAATAGAAACGTAAATAGGTTGATAAAACTTGAAACAGTTTGTCGTAAAGCACACGACAAATTGAATTCTTCGCTACTATGATGTATGGCGTGTTTGTTCCAGAAAAAATTAATTTGGTGTGACCATCGATGCGACCAATACCCATAAAAATCAATCACTAGAAACCCAATTAAGTAAGTAAGAACCGAAGCGTTTTGATGAAACAAGGCAATTTTGGTTACCATCCATTCATAAGAAAGTAAGGTGACGCTTAGACCGAGTACATCTTTTAAAGAATTAATAATTCCAGAACTAATACTCGAAATGGAGTCCATAATAGGAGCAGTGTCCTCTCCTTTATAATAACCGTATACTTTTTCGATAATTATCAATGCCAAAAATAGAGGCATCGCAAATAACAATACTGTAGCATATTCTTTCATAAAAACGGATAAGTTTAATCAAATATAGAATAAAACTATATGTTTTTTGAAAAAAATGAAAAAAAATAAGTTCTAGATAATTTCGGCGCTCAATCCTGCTGCTAATAATTGAATGCATTGTGGCTTGAGTTTTTCATATACATCAGTCTTGACGGTACATTTTCCGTTGTAATGAATAATAAGCGAACATTGTTCGGCTTGTTCTGGTGTATGGTCACAAACTCTAATTAAGGTGTCAATTACGTGATCAAAAGTATTGACATCATCGTTGTAAACAACAATTTCGTTATTAGCGATTTTGTCTTCTTTATAGCTAATCCTTTCTCTTACTTTTTCTTTAGTACTCATTTGAGGGTAGGTTTGTACTTTGGTAATTACAAAACTAATTTACATATTTTAATGAAACCCAGTTGTTTCTTTGGAACTTTTTAACGTAAGTCAAACCTTTGTCGGTACAAGAACCATCAATAAACGGAATGTCTTCTTCGTAGAAACCACTAAACAAAATTGTTCCGCCCGGGTTCAAACAATCTACATACGATTGCATGTCGTTTAACAGAATATTTCGGTTGATATTAGCAATAATCAAGTCGTATTTTTTGTCTTTTAGCAAAGCCGCATCTCCTTCATACACACTAATGTGTTGGCAATTATTGCGTTCGGCATTTTCAATAGAATTCAAATAGCACCAATTATCAATATCAATAGCATCGATAGGTTGAGCACCTTTCATTTCAGCTAAAATGGCTAAAATTGCAGTTCCACATCCCATGTCTAGGGTTTTTAAACCGCGTACATCCATTTCTAAAAGATGCTGAATCATCATGTGTGTGGTTTCGTGATGTCCGGTACCAAAACTCATTTTAGGTTCAATTACGATATCAAACTCGGCTTCAGTTTTTGGATGAAAAGGAGCACGAACATGGCATTTTCCATCTACTTCAATAGGCTCAAAGTTTTTTTCCCATTCTTCATTCCAATTGATTTGCTCAATTTCTTCGTAGGTGTAGTCAATAATGAATTCTTCGGATTGTAAAATAAAAATATCGTCCAAAATAGTCTCGTCCCACAACTCTTTTTGTACAAATGCATCGATTCCTGTTTCGGTTTCTGTGAAACTTTCAAAGGCTTTTTCGCCTAATTCGGCAATTAGAATTTCTGAACCTAGTTCTTTTGGCTCGATTGTAAAATGGTATCCGATATAACTATTTGACATGTTTATTTTTTTTGCAAAGGTACAGTTTCTCTTTGTTTATTGCGACCAATAGAAACAAAAAAAAGAGGTTTGAATGAACCAACCTCTTTCAGTATTTAGAATTGTAAAATTTAGATCGCGTTGATAATAGCTACAAAATCATCGGCTTTTAAAGCGGCTCCACCGATAAGACCTCCGTCAACATCTGGTTTAGAGAAAATTTCTTTTGCATTTTCAGGTTTTACACTTCCTCCATAAAGGATAGAAACGTTGTCAGCTACTTCGCTTCCAAAAGATTTGCGTACCGTTTCTCTGATGAATTCGTGCATTTCTTGTGCTTGTTCTGGAGAAGCTGTTTCGCCTGTTCCAATAGCCCAAACTGGCTCATAAGCTAAAACAACATTATCCCAATCAGCAGCACTAATGTGGAATAAACCATCTTTCAATTGGTTTTCTACGATAGCAAAATGAGTATTAGATTGACGGTCTTTTAATTCTTCACCAAAACAGAAAATAACAGTCATATCATGTTCTAAAGCTGTATTTACTTTGCTAGCAATGATAGCATCTGTTTCATGAAAAATTGCTCTACGCTCAGAATGTCCAAGAATTACAGTGTTAACACCAACGCTTTTTAACATATCTGCAGAGATTTCTCCTGTAAATGCACCACTTTCAGCTTGGTGAACATTTTGAGCAGCTACATCAATATTGGTAAACTCTAAATGATCCACAGCCGAAGCTAGGTTTACAAAAGTAGGAGCTACAATAATTTGTGCAGTACTATCTGTAGGTACTTTAGCAATTAAATCATTCAATAAATCTTCTGTTTGCTCAGCGTTTTTATGCATTTTCCAGTTTCCTGCTACAATCTTCTTTCTCATTTTAGTTGTATTTATTTTAATAGTTTTTAGTTTATTTTAAATTGTTTAATGTCTCATTGATACGATCAAAATCAGTTTCAATAGCTCTATAGAGTACAATTTTACCTGATTTATCTAGAATAATATATCTTGGAATCCAATCCAAATCAATGGCTTTTCCAAAAACACCTTTCATTTGATCATTCGCCATGTAATGTTCTCCTTTTAATTCGTGTTTTTCAATTCCAGCTAGCCATTTATCGGACGTTTTATCCATAGAAATAAATGTAAAAGCTACTTCAGGATGATTGGCTTGCAATTCTTTTACCTTAGGCATTGCTTTGACACAATCGCCACACCAAGAAGCCCAAACTTCGATTACGGTAGTTTTGCCTTTTTGTTTTTTAATGATGTCTTTAAACGCTACCTGATTTCCGTCTTTTGCTAATAGTGTTTCAGATAAAGCGGTTTCTGAAAATGTTTTTTTTTGTGCATTGCTTGTGCACGAAAAAGTAGCAAAAGCAATTAATAAAGCGATTAGTTTTTTCATCGTAATAAATATTTGCAAAGTTAATTTAAACGCAATAGAAAGCTTGTTGTTGATTGAATACTACTTGATTTCAATATCGTTATAGTTAATAAATAAGCTACTTATTAACGGTTAAAATGAAGTTATAATTTCAAATCTTCAATATCATTATAATGTACTTTTTGTTTTACAGTACCTTTTTCAAGAATTACAATACTTGGATTGGCTCTTTCAATAGTCTTTAAAGCAGTGGCATCGCAGAAATAAAAATCAAATGTGAATCCAAATTCTTTCTTTGTTTTTTCTATTTGCTCTGGAGCCGAACCCGTCATTCCAATAACGGTATATCCTTTGGCAACTGCTTTTTGTTTTAGACTTTCTAATTGGGCTAATCCTTCTTTGTTGGCAATAGCCAAATCATAAGTAACAAATACCATTAGTTTGGGATTTTGAAGCAACTCGTCTTTATAATCAGTACCGTCTTTTTCCATCGTAAAATCATGAATAGGAGGTACATAACCCTCTACAATGACTTTGTCTTTTCTGTCCACAAAAGTAGCTCCTTCAGGAATTTTCATTAACTCTTTTTCTGAAAATTCAGTATCCACTCCGTTTACTTTGTAGATAAAAGTCATTTCGACTACTGATTGAGGTGCTCCTTCAGGAATTTCCATCCCTTTTTGGATATTATTACCCACTTTGAAAGGTCTGAAGTCAATTATTGGTAAATGATGCAATACCCAATACGCCATAAAACTGCATAACCCGATACTTAGTAGCACTAAAATAGTCTGGATTTTGGCTTTAAATAAAGGTTGAATTAATTTGATATTGAAAAATAAAATCAAAATAAAAAACAATAATACTACATCTTTTGTAAATGATTGCCAAGGAGTTAAATGCAAGGCATCTCCAAAACAACCACAATCTTTTACTACATTAAAATAAGCGGAATAAAAAGTCAGAAACGTAAATTTAATGATAAGAATCAGTAAAAGCCAAACGGTTAATTTGGATCGATAACCTAATAAAAGTAGGATTCCTAAAACGACTTCAAGAATGACCAAAAAGATAGCTATTGCTAATGAAAAAGGGACAAAGAAAGGCAGGTTAAAAACGGGTTCGCCAAAATATTCTGCTAATTTATACGAAAAACCTAGAGGATCATTCAACTTAATTAATCCTGAAATGATAAAAAGGACTCCTACGAAAATTCGAGAAAATTGGGTAAGAATGTTTTTCAACGTTGTCATAATTTTAGAATTTGAGATACGAATGTTTTATTTCATTAAAATTAATGCAAAAACAGCATAATTAATCATGTCTTGGTAATTGGCATCAATACCTTCAGATACTAATGTTTTTCCTTTGTTGTCCTCAATTTGCTTTACGCGAAGTAATTTTTGTAAAATCAAGTCAGTTAAAGAACTCACACGCATATCGCGCCAAGCTTCGCCATAATCATGGTTTTTATTTTCCATTAATTCTTTGGTTTCCTTGATTTTAGCATCGTACAATTCGGTGGCTTTAGCTACATCTAAATCAGGTTGGTCTGCAATTCCTAATTCCAATTGGATTAAAGCCATAATAGAATAGTTGATGATTCCAATGAATTCTCCCGACTCATCTTCGTTTACTTTTCGAACCTCATTTTCTTGTAAACTTCGAATGCGTTGGGCTTTAATAAATATTTGGTCAGTAAGTGATGGCAAACGCAAAATGCGCCAAGCACTTCCGTAATCTTTCATTTTATTAATAAATAAAGAGCGACATACCGCAACAACGGCATCATATTCTTGTGAAGTATTCTTCATTATTGATGTATATTTGTATTCAAAATTTTTCAAAAATAAGAATAATTTTTCTGAAAGAAGAAAAACAGCCTCTTTAAAACCAGATTGAAATGACGATTAATTGCAAAGGACAGCTTATCGATTTGTCAAAGCCTAAAGTAATGGGAATTTTGAATATAACCCCTAATTCGTTTTTTGATGGTGGAAAGTATTCTAATGAGGAAGAAATTGTAGCTCAGGTTCAAAAAATGCTCTCTGAAGGCGCTACTTTTATTGATATTGGTGCCTATTCAAGTAAACCGAATGCTGAATATGTTTCGGTAGAGGAGGAAATTGCCCGAATTGCTCCTGTTGTTGATTTGTTGGTACAACAATTTCCTAACATTCTGATTTCTATTGACACCTTCCGCTCTGAAGTTGCTGAAATTTGCATCCAAAAAGGAGCGGCTTTAATCAATGATATTTCGGCAGGAAAACTAGATGATGCAATGTTGGGAGTTATAGCCAAATACAAGGTGCCTTATATCATGATGCACATGCGAGGTACGCCCCAAACGATGTCAACCCTTACACGATATGACGATATGGTTAAAGAAGTGCTTTTGTATTTCTCCGAACGAATAGTTGCTGCTCGAACTTTAGGAATTAATGATTTGATTGTAGATCCTGGATTTGGCTTTGCCAAAACGCTAGAACAGAATTATGAGCTACTTCAAAAAATGGAATTGTTTCAACAATTAGAATTACCTATTTTAGTTGGTATTTCAAGAAAATCAATGATTTATAAAAAACTGAATAACAAAGCACAAGATTCACTTAACGGAACTACTGCTTTAAATTCATTTTCATTGTTGAAGGGAGCCAATATTCTTCGTGTTCACGATGTAAAAGAAGCTTTAGAATGTGTCACTTTATTTAATGCAATGAACGAATGAAGTATATAAGTTTACTATTGTTTTTAGTTCTGTTTTCTTGTGGAAACAAAGAAACAATTTTGTTGCCTCAATCAGACGTCACTCTCGTTAAAGACGTTCAAAATTATTCGCCTATTTATTTCTTTTTTAAAACGAAGGGAAAAGATACTTTGATAGAGGTGAATAGAAAAAATTCTATTAGTTCTACTAATTGGATTTTTCATATTGATAAGCGTTTGCCGTTGCGTTTGGTTGTTCCAGAAATCATCAAATTACAAGCTAAAAAGGAGGGAAGTGTGCATAAAAGCGAAACTTCTGAAAATTATTTTTCGTATTCGGATAGTGTGCATAAGAATTTGGCTTTTGTGACTTTTACAAAAGTGAAATATCAATTAGCAAAATCTAATGATGGTGTTTTTTATGTACCAAAGAATGGATTTCAACTTCAAAATATAAAAAGTAGTTCCGGTAAAATCGCTTTAGGATTTGATAAAAATATAAGTTTTGGTAAGTATCTTCAGTACAAAATAGCGATTCTAAATTTGCATTTAGCTACTGTTTCTCAGGAAGAATACGTGTATTAATTCTACAGTCAAATTCGTAAATCGTACCTCGCAAATCGTACCTCGTAAATTTACTGATGATGATACGGTTCGTTTCTTAAAATCGTAAATCCGCGGTAGAGTTGTTCAATAAAAAACAAGCGTACCATTTGATGTGAAAATGTCATTTGCGAAAGCGCTATTTTTCCTTGTGCTTTAGCATACACGGCATCTGAAAATCCGTAAGGCCCGCCAATTACAAAAACTAAGGTTTTGATTCCGGAGTTCATTTTTTTTTGCAATTCTTCTGAAAAACTAACACTCGAGAAATTCTTTCCGTTTTCATCCAATACAATAAGTTGGTCTGTCGAGGTTATTTTAGATAAAATCAATTCGCCTTCTTTTTCTTTTTGCTGACTTTCGGATAAGTTTTTTACGTTCTTAATATCGGGAATGATTTCCAATTCAAATTTGATATAAAATGACAAACGTTTCGTGTAGTCGTCAATTAACGATTGCAATGCTTTATTATCAGTTTTGCCAATAGCGATAAGTTTGATATTCATTTTGGATGGATTTCAGAGAACAAAGATAGGGATTTAGTAAAAAGACAAAAACTAAGTTTTTAATCCCCAAAATATATCCTATTTTAGCAATTCCTAAAATATGAAGAAAATGATTAGTGATTCCCAATTCAAAAACGAATTAGAACTTTTAATTACCAATGCCATACGAGAAGATGTGGGTGCAGGTGATTATAGTTCATTGGCTTGTATTCCAGCTTCTGCGGAAGGAAAGGCAAAATTGTTAGTAAAAGAGGACGGAATTATTGCAGGTGTGGCTTTTGCAAAAATGATATTCCATTATGTAGATGCTAATTTGCAGTTGGAAATACGTATTGAAGATGGAGCTAATGTGAAGAAAGGGGATGTGGTTTTTTATGTTTCAGGAAGTTCGCAATCTATTCTAAAAGCAGAGCGAGTGGTTTTGAATTCAATGCAACGGATGTCGGCCATTGCTACAAAAACAAACGAGTATGTTCAATTGTTAAAAGGTACCAAAACCAAAATTTTAGACACTCGTAAAACAACTCCAGGGTTTCGTGCACCTGAAAAATGGGCAGTTAAAATAGGTGGTGGTGAGAATCATCGTTTTGCTTTGTACGATATGATTATGTTAAAAGACAATCATATTGATTTTGCGGGCGGAATTACTTTGGCTATAGCCAAAACTAAAGACTATCTTAAAGCCAATAATTTAGATTTAAAAATTATAGTAGAAGCCCGAGATTTGGATGAAATTAAAGAAATTTTAAAAAGTGATGGGGTACATCGTATTTTGATTGATAATTTTAATTACGACGATACTCGAAAAGCAGTGGCTTTAATTGGGAATAAATGCCAAACAGAATCGTCTGGAAATATTAATGAAACTACGATTCGGAATTATGCAGATTGTGGTGTAGATTATATTTCATCGGGGGCTTTGACACATTCTGTTGCTAATATGGACTTAAGTTTAAAAGCGTTGTAATATGTCGAAAGCGATAGAAAGCAAACTTTCAAAAGTGCCGATACTAAGAAATTTAGTTCAGGTTTTACAACGAATCAAATTACCTTGGTTAGAAGGGTTGTCATTGTATGATTTGATGGAATTGTATATTCTTGGAATAGTAGAGGGTGGTTTGACGTATCACGCTAGTGCGGTCGCTTTTAGTTTTTTTATGGCTTTGTTTCCTTTTGCTTTATTCATATTGAATTTGATTCCGTATATTCCAATTGAAGGTTTTCAGGCTGATTTTTTGGAATTTGTAAAAGAAGGGGTACCTCCCAATACCTATGATGCTATTTATAAAATTATCAATGATATCTTGAACAACAGTCACTCAGGTTTGCTGTCTTCAGGATTTGTTTTGTCGATTTTTTTAATGGCGAATGGGATTTCGGGAATCATTAGCGGTTTTGAGTCTTCAAAACACGTTATTGTAAAACGAGGATTTTTACATCAATATATTGTAGCGATAGGAATTTCGATGATATTGTCGATTTTATTGATTGTAACAGTGGCTGCTATCGTAATTTTTGAGGTAATTATCCAACAAACTAGTATTCAAGATGTGTTAAGTGATCAAGTTCCGTTAATTGAAATGGGGCGTTACGCTTTTGTAATTGTGATGATTTTAATTACAAGTTCTATCCTTTTGCGTTATGGAACCAAGCAATTTCACAAACCCCGATTTATAAGTATTGGTTCTGTTTTTACTACTATTTTGATTATTATTTCGTCTTATTTTTTCGGAATATGGGTTATTAAATTTTCTAAGTATAACGAGTTGTACGGGTCCATTGGAACCTTGTTGATTTTGATGTTTTATATTTGGATTAACTGTATGATTCTTTTGTTAGGATTTGAATTGAACGCTATTATTGCCAAATTAAAAAAACAAAACGCCTCCCAATTAGAATAACTAAATCGTTGATTATGAATAAGTATTATTGTGTGTTATTTTTTACCTTTTTTTCGATTAGTGTGAATTCTCAATCGATTATTGGAAAATGGAAAACTATTGATGATGAAACAGGCGAAGCCAAATCCATTGTTGAAGTATTTTCCAAGTCGGGAAAAATTTATGCAAAAGTAGTCGAAGTATTGGATTTAGTTCACAAAAATAGCTTGTGCCAAAAGTGTTCGGGTGATGATAAAAACAAACCCATTTTAGGTTTAACTATCATTAAAGGATTGTCAAAAGACGGTTCTGAATACAATTCAGGCGAAATTTTAGATCCTAAAAATGGGAAATTGTATAAATGCAGCCTTTCCTTGGAATCAAAAGACAAACTTAAAGTTCGTGGCTATATTGGTTTTTCGTTATTAGGAAGAACGCAATATTGGCATCGAGTGAATTAATTTAAAATCCATACATGTTTTTTGTTGAAGTCATTTTACCGTTATCACTTGCTAAAACCTTTACCTATAGGGTTTCGGAAGCTGAATTTCATTTTGTAAAAAATGGGATGAGGGTGGTGGTGCCTTTTGGCAAAAGTAAAATGTATACGGCGTTAATTATTGGCAAGCATCAAAATGAGCCATCATTATATGAAGCCAAAGAAATTGACCAAATACTGGATGAAACACCTATTGTGACCGAGATTCAAATTGCTCATTGGCAATGGATTGCTAGCTATTATATGTGTGCTATTGGCGATGTGTATCGAGGGGCCATGCCGAGTGCTTTATTGTTAGAAAGTGAAACTATTATTTCGCAAAAACAATCGGTTATAGTGGATGAAAATTTACTTTCAGATGAGGAGTACTTAATCTATCAAGCCTTACAGCAACAAAGTTCGTTGCGAATTCAAGACATAACCGCAATTTTAAACAAGAAAAATAGTTTTCCGGTTATTCAAAAAATGATTAACAAAAATATTTTGGTGCTTCAAGAAGAAGTTCAGGAATTGTATAAACCAAAATTAGTTCGCTACGTGCGATTACATCCTCAATATGATTCTAATTCGGGCTTAAGTGAATTGTTGGAAATGCTAAAAAGCGCTTCTAAGCAAAGAGAAATTGTGTTGACTTATTTCCAGTTGAATGCGGCAGAGAGAAAGCCGATTTCAGTAAAACAATTGGTGGAAGCGGCTAATTCTTCATCGTCAATCGTAAAGGCCTTGATTGAAAAAGAAATACTAGAAGCGTATTTTATTCAAGAAGATAGAGTCAATTTTGAAGGGAATGCCCAAGAAACAGCCTTGCAATTGAGCGTAGCGCAACAGGAGGCTTGTGACCAAATCAAAACATCTTTTGTGTCTAAAGAAGTATGTTTGTTACATGGAGTAACTTCGAGCGGAAAGACAGAAATTTATATTAAGTTAATTGAAGAACAGCTAACAACTGGAAAGCAAGTCTTGTATCTTTTGCCGGAAATTGCCTTAACGACTCAGTTAGTAGGTCGTTTACGAACTTATTTTGGCGACAAAGTAGGGGTGTATCATTCAAAATACAGCAATAACGAGCGTGTTGAATTGTGGAAACAAGTTTTGGAACAATCGCCCAAAGCCCAAATTGTAATAGGGGCGAGGTCGGCTTTGTTTTTACCTTTTTCCAATTTGAGCTTAATTATTGTGGATGAAGAACACGAACAAACTTTTAAACAAGTAGATCCTGCACCACGATACCACGCTCGAGATGCGGCAATTGTTTTGGCGAATGCGCATCAGGCAAAAGTCCTTTTGGGTTCGGCAACGCCAAGTATTGAATCGTATTTTAATGCGCAATCAGATAAATATGGTTTAGTTGCAATTTCAGAGCGTTATGGAAATGTACAACTGCCAGAAATTGAATTGGTGGATTTAAAAGACAGTTACTTTCGCAAGAAAATGACGGGACATTTTAGTACTTCATTAATAGAGGCTATTACTACTACTTTGTCCTTAAGAGAACAAGTGATTTTATTTCAAAACAGAAGAGGTTATTCGCCAATTATGGAATGTCTAACCTGTGGTAACGTACCTCAATGCCAGCAATGTGATGTGAGTTTGACGTATCATAAACACAAAAATCAGTTACGCTGTCATTATTGTGGCTATTCTATGGCAAAGCCAACACATTGTCATGGTTGTTCGGGTATTGATTTGGCTACAAAAGGTTTTGGAACAGAACAAATTGAACAAGAATTACTTACTATTTTTCCAAATGCTAAAATAGGGCGAATGGATCAAGATACCACTAGAAGCAAGTTTGGGTTTGAGAAAATTATTGATAGTTTTAAAAATCAAGAAATAGAGATTTTAGTAGGGACCCAAATGTTGGCAAAAGGTCTGGATTTCAATAATGTAAGTTTGGTGGGAATAATGAATGCGGATACGATGTTGTACCATCCTGATTTTAGAGCTTTTGAAAGAAGTTTCCAAATGATGACTCAGGTTGCTGGTCGTTCCGGTCGTTCAGAAAAACGAGGGAAAGTGGTAATTCAGACTTATAATCCGAATCATAACACTATTCAGCAGGTGACTAATAATGACTATATGGGAATGTACAAAGAGCAGCTGTATGACCGCCAAATTTATAAATACCCACCATATTTCAGATTAGTTAAACTAACCTTGAAGCATCGTGATTTTGATAAATTGAAAGAGGGAGCGATGTGGTTGTACCAAGTCATGAGCCAGAATTTAGCGCTGCCTGTTTTAGGTCCCGAAGAACCACCTATTAGTAGGATAAGAAATGAGTACATTCGAACTATTTTGATTAAAATTCCTCAAAATACTTCAATTGGGAATACTAAAAAAACAATTCAAAAAATGCTAAATAGTTTTGAAGCAGTTCCGCAATATAGGGCTATAAAAGTGGCAATAAATGTAGATTATTATTAAGCTATGCAAAGGCAAGGGCTTTGATTAAGTCTTCTTTTTTATGTCGGCTCAACGGAATTTTTGAAGATCCAATTTCAGCAAACTTACTGTTATAGCGTTCTACCTTGTCAATATTAATGATGTAG
This sequence comes from Bacteroidota bacterium, assembly GCA_041191945.1. Lineage (GTDB taxonomy): Bacteria > Bacteroidota > Bacteroidia > Flavobacteriales > Flavobacteriaceae > Flavobacterium. Next base: position 969 of record JBEENX010000005.1, on the reverse strand, counting down.
GATTTATGAACTCTTACAAATTTTTCTTTACTCAAGTTGCCTTCAAATGATTTCATTGTAGAAAGTACAAGATTATTACCTTCTTCGGTTACAACCTTTACATAATCTCCAAAAGCTTCAATCCATTTTATTTTAGAAGTGAATATCTTTATTTTTTTGAGATTACTTTTAATGAAAATATGTTCGCCATCTTCTTCTTTGGATTCATGTTCAAGAGAATGTAGATGTAAAGCACGTTTTACTGCCGTTTCAAATCGGTTTTGAGCAATGGGTTTTTGAATGTAGTCAGTTGCGTCGTAATCAAAAGCTTTTAAAGCGTATTCGGCTTTAGCGGTAACAAAAATGATTTGAGGTTTTGTTTTTAATCCTTCTAGAAAAGAAAATCCATTGATTACGGGCATTTCAATATCTAAAAACACTAAATCCACTGAGTAGATATTCATACAGTTTCTGGCTTCAATAGCATTAGAAAAGTCACCTATTAGATTTAATTGGGGATGATTATTAACGAGTCGTGTTACAATCATTCTTTGGACAGCACTATCTTCAATTATCAAGCAGTTTAATTTCATAGCAGTATAATTTATTGATTATCAGTATTAAAGATAGTGAAAATTAAAACGGAAATCACAAATGAAAGTAAATATTTACATAAGTAATAATAAAAGTGGATTATAGCTTGTATATAAAAAAGAATTGACTATTTTTGCACCCAATTTTAACAAATAAAAGTATTATTTATGAATCATTATGAAACTGTTTTCATTTTAAATCCCGTTTTATCTGAAGTTCAGGTAAAGGAAACAGTAAGCAAATTTGAAGAATTTCTTACTAGTCGTGGAGCTGAAATGGTAGCTAAAGAAGACTGGGGTCTTAAAAAAATGGCTTACGAAATTCAAAACAAGAAAAGTGGTTTTTACCATTTATTCGAATTCAAAGTTGCTGGTGAAGTATTGCTTGCTTTTGAAA